>JBJEHD010000072.1:0-41174 GCA_051875715.1 Bacteroidaceae bacterium | reverse complement strand
TCCTCTACAGACTTGCTAAGATTTATGCTTATCCCCACTGAATTTCCACTGACCCAAAATTTGCGGCTTATTCGGGTCGCTTGCACCCGTTAGGCAATGCTCATCCAAACGTACACAAAAAAATCCCGGCCTCACAAGGAAACCAGGATTCTTCCGTCTTCTACTTCTCTTTCTCTGCAAAGTGGTGCCACCAGGAATCGAACCGGGGACACAAGGATTTTCAGTCCTTTGCTCTACCAACTGAGCTATGGCACCTTCGCGGATTTGACGCTGCAAAGATACGCGCTTTTTCGTTAACTACAAATTTTTTGCATTTTTCTTCCAAAATCTTTTGCCATTCGGATAAATGTCGTACCTTTGCATCCGCAAAACAACGAAGGACGGAATGTAGCGCAGTTGGTAGCGCACTACGTTCGGGACGTAGGGGTCGGGCGTTCGAGTCGCCTCATTCCGACCATCCATCGCAGAAGCGGAGACCGAGCATTCGGTTTCCGCTTTTTTTGTTTCACCCGCACAGCAGGCACATCCGCGTCGCCTACCCTCCCAAGCCCGCGCGAGTACGCTCGCGACCGCGAGAGGGTATGCTCTCGGGCCCGCGCGCATACCCTCTCCGGCACAGCCGCCTACGAAGGCCACGCACCACGGCCTGAAAACATCGGAAACAGGCAAAAACTTCGGCCCATCCGGCACAAAGAAAAGGGAAAAGCCTATCTTTGTGCAAGGGGGACACCCCCTGCCGATTGTTCACCTAAAAAAGCCACCCGAATATGCCTGCCAACAAGAACGCCCTCATCCGCTACAAGACCATCGACAACTGCCTCCGCAACCCCTACCGCCGCTGGACACTCGACGACCTGGTGGAGGCCTGCAGCAACGCCCTCTACGAAATGGAAGGCGTCGACAAAGGGGTCAGCGTACGCACCGTACAAGGCGACATCCAACTGATGCGTTCCGACAAACTGGGCTACAACGCCCCCATCGAGGTCTACGACCACAAGTACTACCGCTACTCCGACACCGACTACAGCATCACCCAAATGCCCCTGTCGCAAAAAGACATCGAGGCGATGCAGGAGGCCGTGGACATGCTGCGCGAGCTGGAGGACTTCGGGCACTTCAGCGAGATGGCCGACGTGGTGAACCGGCTACAGGATAAACTGGCCATCTCGAAACAGCAACGCAAGCCCATCGTCCACTTCGACAGCGTGCCCGACCTGAAGGGATTGCACCTGCTCAACCCGCTCTACAACCACATCGCCCACCGCCAGGCGTTGCACATCCAGTATCAGTCGTTCAACGCCAGGCAGGCCACAACGCTCGACCTCTTTCCCCACCTGCTCAAGGAGTTTCGCAACCGTTGGTTCCTCTACGGGTCGCAGACCAAGGACATGAAACTCTACAACCTTCCGCTGGACCGCATCCTCTCCGTCGAGCCAATCGGCATCCCCTACCAGGAGAATCCGGAGTTCGACCCCGAACACTTCTTCGACGACGTCATCGGCGTGAGCAAAAACCTGCACGACAGGGCCTACCTCATCCGTTTCCGGGCCACGTGCGAACAGGGCAAATACATCCTCACCAAACCCCTGCACCACACGCAAAAGGTCGAGCGGGAGGAGGACGGTTGCTACACGTTCAGCATCCGCGTCGTCGTCAACTTCGAGCTCTATTCCGTACTGATGAGTTACGGTCCCGGCCTACAGGTGCTCAGCCCTCGTTTCGTAGTCCGCCACATGGCCAACATGCTGCGTCAGGCCGCCGACCTGTACGCCCCCGCCGATCTCACTACGGACACCCCAGCACCCGGCGAAAAAAAGCCTCACGCATAGGCCACCAGCCCGGGAGAACCGCATTTTCGCCTCTCTCCGCACCATCTTGCCTCCCACCCCCCTCTCGGATGCCCGGCCGCAAGCGGCCGCAGACGAGCAATCGGTTTGAGGCTAAAAAAAAGAGCGGTCCACACGGAACCGCTCTTTTTTTGGCTGAACAGGTAAACAACCTTATTTTGCTTCTACAGCCTCAACCGGTTCGTTCTTACCCTTCTTGTGGATGAAGCGGTAAGCGATGGGCGAAGCGATGAACAACGACGACAACGTACCGAAGATGACACCCAGAATCATGGCGAAGGCGAAGCTGCGGATAGAGTCGCCACCCAGGATGAAGATGCACAGCAACACAATCAACGTGCTGACAGAAGTGTTGATGGTACGGGCCAACGTGGTGTTGAGCGAATCGTTGAACAACTGACGACGGTTGCGCTTCGGATAGAGGCCGAAGAACTCGCGTACGCGGTCGAAGATGACCACCTTATCGTTGATGGAGTAACCAATAGCCGTCAGGATGGCACCGATGAAGGTCTGGTCGATTTCGAGCGAGAACGGCAGGATGCCCCAGAACAACGAGTAAGCACCGATGATGAGCACGGTGTCGGCCGTCAGGGCCACTACCGAACCGATGCTGTAGGCGATGTTGCGGAAACGAAGCAGGATGTAGAGGCCGATGGCCACGAGCGACAAGAGTACGGACCAGATGGCCGAATACTTGATGTCGTCGGCAATGCTCGGACCTACCTTCTGAGAACTGATGATGCTGCCGCCTTTGTAGTTGTCGCGGTCGATGAAGGTAGCCAGGTCGATGTTCTGCGTCAGCATCGGCTGCAGGGCGTCGAACAAGAAGGCTTCGATTTCGGAGTCAACCGTCTCGGAGTTCTCGTTGATGCGGTAGTTGGTGCTGATACGGATGGTGCGGCCGTCGGTACCCAAGGCGATGGCGGACACGGAGACTTTCTCGTCGGTGAGTGCGCCAATCTTTTCTTGAATCAGTTTCTCGGCCTGCTCGGGCTCAACCTGCTGTTCGAACTGAACCACGAAGTTGCGTCCACCCGTGAAGTCGATGCTCTGGCTCAAGCCGCGCAGCCCGAAGGAAGCGCAGCAGATGAGGATGGCCACACCCCAGATGGTGAAACTCTTCGAGCTGAAGCCCATGAAGTCGAAATGCGTGTTCATCATCATCTTCTTCGACAACGAGGTGGTGAACGTGAGGTTCAACCACTTGTCGCGGCTCATGGCACGTTCGTACACCAGACGGGTGAGGAACACTGCCGTGAAGAACGAGCAGAGGATACCGATGATGAGCGTGGTGGCAAATCCGCGGATGGGGCCCGTACCGAAGTTGAACAAGATGATACCGGTGATGATAGAGGTCAAGTTCGAGTCGAAGATGGCCGAGAAGGCGTTGGAATAACCGTCGGCCAAGGCTTTCTTCAGATTCTTGCCGGCACGGAGTTCTTCCTTCGTACGTTCGTAGATCAACACGTTGGCATCGACAGCCATACCCAGCGAAAGCACCATACCGGCGATACCGGACATGGTCAGTGCAGCCTGGAACGACGTCAGGATACCCAGCGTGAAGAAGAAGTTGACGATGAGGGCTCCGTTGGCAATCATGCCCGGGATGAAACCGTAGATGGCGCACATGTAAATCATCAGCAGCACCAAAGCCACGATGAACGACATGATGCCCTGATTGATGGAAGCCTGACCGAGCGACGGGCCGACGATGTCTTCCTGAACGATGCGGGCCGGAGCGGGCATCTTACCGGACTTAAGCACGTTGGCCAAGTCCTTGGCTTCTTCGGGCGTGAAGTTGCCGGTGATTTGCGAATTTCCGCCGGTAATCTCACCATTGACGTTCGGGGCGGAGTACACATAGCCGTCGAGGACGATGGCAATGGCACGGCCTACGTTCTGCTTCGTGAGCAATGCCCATTTGCGCGAGCCTTCGGTGTTCATCGACATGCTGACAGACGGCTTGCCGTACTGGTCGTAGTCGTCGCGGGCCGAAGTGATGACGTCGCCTTCCAAAGGAGCCTTGCCGTTACGTTCGGTAGACTTGATGGCGAACAATTCGAAGTATTGGGCTTTCTTGTCGAATTCGGCAGCCTTTACGCCCCACTTCAGACGGAGGTCCTTCGGGAGTACTTCGGCCACTTCCTTCATCGAGAGGTAGCGGTTGATTTCGGCCGTATCTTTGTAGTGTGCATAACCGGCTACGGCACCCTGGCCGCTGGTGTTGAACTGAAGCAGCACGGCCAACGGGTGTTCCTTCTTGGCCTGGGCCAACATGGCTTCGTTGTTCGCGCTTTCGGTCTCACCCTTGAGGGCGGCGGCAAGGCTGTCGGCAGCATTGGCCGGAGCCACTTCTTCGGCAGCCGGTTCGGCTACGGCCTCCTCAGCAGGCTGAGCGTCGGCCAGCAGCGTACGCAGTTTGCTGTCGGCATTGTTCAGGAAGGGAACAACCTCCTGTGCCGTGTAAGTCTCCCAGAATTCGAGGTTGGCCGAACCCTGAAGCAACTTGCGCACACGTTCGGGCTCTTTGATGCCCGGCAGTTCGACCATGATGCGGCCCATTTTGTCCTCCAGGCTCTGGATGTTGGGCTGAACCACACCGAAGCGGTCGATACGGGTACGGAGTACGTTGTAGGAGTTCTCGACAGCGGCCTTCACTTCTTCGCGCAGCACGCTTTCCACTTCCTTGTCGGAGGTGTTCTGCTTGATTCTGTCCTTCAACTGCTGCGTGGCGAACAATTCGGCCAGGCTGGAACCCGGTGCATACTGATGGTAGGCGTTGATGAAGAGGGTCACGAAATCGTCCTGGCTGGTCTCCTGCAGACGTGCTGCTTCGGCCACAGCCTTCTGGAAGGCTTCGTCCTGTTTGTGGTCGGCCAAAGCCTTTACCACATCGGGCACGGACACCTCGAGGATGACGTTCATACCTCCCTTGAGGTCCAGACCCAAACCAATCTCCATTTCACGGCACTGCTTGAGCGTATAACTGCCCAACCACACCTTCTCGTTCATCACCGAGTCGAGGTAGTGGTTCGTTCCTTGCGGATCCGCCTCTGCCTTGCCCATGTGATAGCGCGTCACGAAAGAGAAGGAGAGGTAGAATACGCACACCAGCGTGAGCAGTATCGCAAAAACTCTAACAAATCCTTTGTTTTGCATTTTACTTATGAATTTTATGTTACTTATGAATTAATTTCCGTACCTAATGCACTCTAAAGGCCGCAAATATAGCGTTTTTTCAGAATATGGCAGTGGCCCGGCCGCTTTTTATGTAAAAAAAAAGAGGACGCTCCCCCTTGGATGGGAGAGAATCCTCTTTTCGATGTCCGTTTAGCCCAAATCGGCCGTTCTATTTCTGACGAAGCCGACTTCTATTTTTACAAAAATCAGTCTCAGCGCAATCCACGGTTGACGAGCATGGGCTCGGGACGCGGGTCGGCCCCCCGGAAGCGCCGGTAGAGCACCATCGGGTCTTCGCTGTTACCACGTTCGAGAATGTTGCGGCGGAGCGAGGTGGCCGTAGCCTCGTCGAAGATGCCTCTCTCGCGGAAAGCCTCGTAGGCGTCGGCATCGAGCACGTTGGCCCACAGGTAGCTGTAATAGCCGGCCTCGTAGCCACCCATGATGTGGTTGAAATAGGTGAGACGGTAGCGCGGGGCTATCTGCGGTATCAGACCGAGACGCTCCACCTCCCGGCGTTCGAAGGCAGCCACGTCGAGGTCGGCCGCATCGGTCACCTGATGCAGGTCCATGTCGAGGATGGCGGCGGCCAGCAGTTCGGTGGTCATGAAGCCCTGATTGAAGGTGCCCTGCGCTTGGATCTTGCGAATGAGCGAGTCGGGGATGACTTCGCCGGTCTGGTAGTGGCGGGCGTAGAGGCGGAGGACGTCAGGCTCGGTGGCCCAGTGCTCGAACAACTGCGAAGGCAGTTCGACAAAGTCGCGGGCCACGTTGGTGCCCGACGTGCCGACGTAGCGGCACTGCGTCAGGATGCCGTGCAAGGCATGGCCGAACTCGTGGAAGGTGGTCTCAACCTCGTCGAGCGTGAGCAAAGAGGGCAGGTCGGCCGTCGGCTTGGTGAAGCTGGCCACGTTGCAGATGAACGGGCGCACGCCTTCGCTCTGCTCGCGGTAGTTGCTCATCCAGGCACCGCCGCGCTTGCCCGGACGGGGGAAGTAGTCGGTGTAGAACAAGGCCAGGAAGGAACCATCGGCATCTTTCACCTCGAACACCTGCACGTCGGGATGATAGACGGGCACGCCATCGACAGGCGTCAGTGTGATGCCATACAGCCGCTGAGCCACGGCAAAGGCACCGTCGCGCACGTTTTCGAGGCGGAAATAAGGTTTCAGTTCGTCCTCATTGACGGCATAGCGACGCTGGCGCAACTTCTCGGCATAGTACCACCAGTCCCAGGCCTCGAAAGTGGCACCGGGCTGTTCGGCCTGCAGCAGTCCCTGCAACTCGGCCGCTTCGGCTTTGGCCTTGGGCAGCGCATAGTCCCACAATCCGGCCAAGAAGGTGTTCACGGTGCGGGCGTCGTGGGCCATGTTCTCGCTCAGCACGAAGTCGGCATAGTGGTCGTAGCCCAGCAGGCGGGCCTTCTCCAACCGCAAACGGATGATTTGGGCCAGAAGTTCCTTGTTGTCGGTCTCACCTCCGTGGTTGCACCGGTTGGTGTAGGCCTCGTACAACTGCCGACGCACGTCGCGGTCCGGCACATACTGCATGGCGGGCAAGAAACTGGAACTGCGGAGGGTGAACATCCACTGCCCTTCGTGTCCGGCCTGACGGGCCTCGTCGGCAGCGGCGGCCAGCACCCACGAAGGAGCGCCTTCCAGACGCGAGGCGTCGTCGACCAGCAACTGGAAGGTGTTGTTCTCGGCCAACACGTGGTTGCTGAACTGGAGGGTCAGCGTGGAAAGTTCCTGGTTGATCTGGCGCAAGCGGTCCTGTTTGTCGGCAGGCAGACCGGCCCCCGAGCGCACAAAGGCCTTGTAGTGTTTGTCAAGCAAGCGGCGTTGCTCGGTCGTAAGCGAATCGGCCTGTGCCGACCGATGGACGGCTTCCACCCGTTCGAACAAACGGGGATTGAGGTAGATGTTGTCCGAGTGTTCGGCCAGCATGGGGGCCAGACGGAGCGAAAGGTCGGTGAGTTCGTCGGACGTCTCGGCATCGGCCATATTAAAAAGCACAAGCGACACCTGGCTGAGCAGGTCGCCACTGGCGTCGAGCGCCGCAATGGTGTTGTCGAAATCGGGGGTCTCGGGGTTCTGCACAATAGCCTCGATGGCCTGGTTTTGCCGGCTGATGCCTTCGAGCACGGCCGGTTCGTAATGCTCCAACCGGATGAGGTCGAAGCGGGGCGCACCATACGGTGCGTCCGAAGGAACAAGGAACGGATTATTTTCCATCTTCGTTGAACAAGAACAAGCCATCAAGCAGACGGCTCCGGTGAATAATTGCTGAATGATTCTCATAAGATAACTATTAAGGTTTGGATTTTGACGGATGGTTGCAAAGCCCCTCCCACGCAATGTGGCACACAATGGGATAGTGATCGGACACGCGGATGCTGCGGTCGACACGGCAGTCGTAGGCTCGCAGGCCGGGACTGAGCAGGATGTGGTCGATGCGGAAGTAAAAGCCGTTTTGGTTGTACGACACGCCGAGCCCGTTGCCTGCCTGCACGAACGCGCTGTGGAGGCGGCGGGTCAGCCGGCGATGGGTGAAAGAGACCGGGGTGTCGTTGCAGTCGCCACAGACGACGACCCGACGGCCGCGTTCCAGCAACGAGTCCACCAGATGGCCGATGAGGCGGGTCTGACGAGCCCGGATGGCCATGGCTTCCGACAGGCGGCCGACCAGCAACCGCGCCCCCTGCTCCACGTTCTCCTTCTCGGGCGATTGGAGCATCTGCCGATACAGCTGTTTGTCCTCCAACGTGAGTTTGTTCGACTCCAAATGGTTGTTGATGATGACCAGCGTATCGCCACACACGTTCAGTTCGTACATGGCCGAACCATTGTAGAGGCTTTTGTAGGGCAGCTTGCGCTGCGACAGGATGGGGAAACGGGAATAGATGCCGAGGCCGTTGTCGTTGGTGCCCACCTGCAGGTAACGTCGGTAGGGATAGTCCCGGAGGGCCCGTTCCACATCGCGGTGTTGCAGGTGGTACTTGTCTCGCCCGGCGATGTACTCTTGCAGGCAAAGGATGTCGGCATCGCTCTTGGCCAGATAGTCCAAAGCCGTGTTGGGTTTGCCTTTTTTATGAGGCTGGCCGTCGCCAAAAGCCATCGTATTGAACGACAGCAGCCGGATGCTGCCCTCGGGCGGTTCGGGCTGCGAGAGGTGCAGGGGCAGGCAGTCGCGCAACGAGCCATAGCACAAGGCGAACGAAAGCAGGGCCACCCAGGCCGACCGCCAACGCAACAACAGCCACAGGAACAGGAAAACACCGTTGAGAAACGCAAAGACCGGAAAGGCCATGCCGGCACAGGCCAGCACGGGATGCTGCTCCGGGTCGAGCAGCGGACTGTAGGCACACATCAGCATCAGCAGGGCCACCAGGGCACCCGCCACCTCGAAAAATCTGCGTATGGTCGTTCCAAGCGATATCATCGGTCTGCCGTCAGTTTGCCTCCGGTTATTTCTTTCCCGCCTCGAACAGGCGTTTCTTCTCGTCGGACGAAAGGCTGTCGTAGCCGGACTTGCGCAACTTGTCCAGAATGCGGTCTATCTCGTCGGCCTGCGCCTTCTTGCGTGCATTGTATTCGTAGTCGGACATGCGGTCGCCAAAATGCACACGCATCTTCGGCTTCGAACGCCGCCGGCGGAACAAGTCGCCGGAGAACAGGGAGGCAAAGGTATCCATCGTCCCGTTTATCCAACGGGTGACATCGCGTCCCTTGGACAACGACGAGGCGAACCACCACCCGGCCAGCGCACCGCCCAAGTGGGCGATATGGCCACCGCCGTTGCCACCCGTGACGAGCAGCAAATCGGTCAGCACCAGGAAGAATGCCATGTACTTGAGCCGGACAGGACCGACGAACATCAAGTGGATGCGATAGTCCGGAGCCCGGAAGGCCGTGGCCACCCCGACAGCCAGCACGGAGGCCGAAGCCCCCACCAGCATGGAGGTGGACAACGCCGGCTGGAAATAGGGGAAGACGTGGTAGGCCGCCATGTAGAGCAAGCCGCCACCCAGGCCGCCCAGCCAATAGAGTCCACGGAAATGACGGGCCGAGAAAAACTGCAGGAACAATCCGCCGAACCAATAGAGCCACAGCATATTGAACAGCACATGGAGCAGACCGGCATGAACGAACATGTAGGTGAACAGGCTCCAGGGCTGATGCAACAGCCGCCACAACGAGGCCGGCAACTCGAACCACTGGAGCACGCCGGCCGCGCTCCGATTGAACAGCAGCAGAAGAACGCCCAACAACGAGGTGAACACGAACACGCCGACGTTCACATAGATGTAGCGCAGGCAGATGTCGCCCCGGCGAAACTGCGCACGCAGGTCAGAAAGAAGAGTAGCCATCATGGTTCGTTTTCTTTTTCCAATAAACAAGAATCAACCAGCCGAACAACATACCGCCCAAATGGGCGAAATGGGCCACATGGTCGCCCACATTGTTGCTCAGGCCCAACACCAACTCGAGCACAGCATAGCCGATGACGAAATACTTGGCCCGAATGGGTGCCGGGATGGGGAAAATGTACAGTTGGCTGTTGGGGAAAAGCATACCAAATGCCAGCAGGATGCCGTAGATGGCTCCCGAAGCACCCACCGTGGTGGAATTGAGCACCAGGTTGAGGTTCGCCATCTCGGGGTTGGTGAAGTTCATGTGCTGGCTCAGTGCCTCGCTGCCCTGGGACATGACGACGGCCACCATCTGGTCGTCCATACCGGACTGGAGCAGGTAGTAATGCAAACCGGAGACAGCCTCCTGCACCAGCCCCGCCCCGATGCCGCAAGCCACGTAATAGAACAAGAAGCGACGCGGACCCCACACCTGCTCCAGCACACGGCCGAACATGAAGAGGGCGAACATGTTGAAAAACAAATGTTCGAAGCCTCCATGCATGAACTGGTAGGTGAACAACTGGGCGGCATTGAAATGGTCGGACAACAGGAAATGAAGGCCCAGGTACGTATCGAGCGAGAGGCCGTAACGCTCGGCCACCACGCTGCCCAAAAACAAAAGGACATTGACAATGATGAGGTTCTTTGTCAGGGTCGGGATGGAATTCATATCGCGCACTATTTCGTCAAATAAAACAAACGGCAGGCCGGGCATCCGGATGACGCCGGACAAAACGTCCCAAAAGGCAACAGCCTGCTTTATCGGGGCAAATGTACACATTTATTCGATTGGAGCACCCGTTTGCCCAGCCTATTTTGGGCCGGAAGGGAAACCGGGCACACAAACACCGACTTTTACACCGCCATGGAACCTATAATTTTATATAAAACTTGTCCGAATTGTCCTTTCCAGCCAAAATAGTTCCTATTTTTGCACCTTAAACCAAGGAATTAGATGTTTTCTATGAAGAAAAAGATAGGGTCTCTACTGACAGGATGGCTGGCGCTGACCGCCCTGTTCGCTTCCTGCCTGGACGACGACACGCAATACTCCTACAGCGACGATGCCTCCATCACCGCCTTTTCAATCGGCAGCATCAAGACCGTCTGGATTGAAGGAAACGACACGACGACCTTCACCGTTGACGGAAGCCGGTATGCCTTCCGCATCGACCAATTGAAAGGCACCATCTCCAACCCGGACTCGCTGCCCTACCATACCGATGTGACCCACGTCGTGGCCAGCATATCGGGCGGCGCCACCAGCATCCGCTACAACAGGACAGGAAGTGCCGGGCAAGACTCCGTGTGCGTGTGGCAATCGGCCGACTCGCTGGACTTCAGCCGGCCGCTCACGCTGACCACCTATGCAGAAAACGGCATGGCCACCAAACTATACGAGGTACGCCTCAACGTACACCTGACCGATCCGGACTCGCTGATATGGAATCGCATCGACGGAGTCAACTACCCCGCCGACCAGATGGGACAGGCCATCAAGGCCATACGGCTGGACGGACGCACCTACGTGTTCGGACAGAACGGCGCCCAGACGTGGATGACCAGCAGCACCGACGCCCGCACATGGACCGAAGCAAAAACGCTGGAAGGACTGGCCGGAGCGGCCGACCCGGGTTCGATACGCACCGCCTTCGGCCGGCTGCTCATCCTGGCCGGGGGCGAACTATACACCTCGACCGACGGACTGAACTGGCTCGCCACCGGGTTGCAGGCCGAAGCACTGATAGCCCCGACCTTGCAAGGAATGCAAGCCATCAGCCAAGGAAAAGGAAAAACAATCGTCTGTCACGACAACGTCCTGGCATGGGACGACAAGGCCGACTGGACCATCCCGACCAACCTGCCCACAAAAGGGCTGCAAACGGTCCAGATGCCCTCGGGCAAAACCATCTTGACGGGCGACGAGCCCGCACTGACCGACTCAACCACCATCTGGGTGTTCACGCCCTATTCCGCCTGGATGCCTTACGTGACCGAACGACGCCTCTATAACTGCCCACGCCTGGAGAACCTGACCCTGACGGAACAGCAGGGCGTGCTCTACGCCTTCGGGGGGAAAGGACGACAAGGTACGGACGAACGGACCGCCTTCGACGGGTTCTTCCGTTCGGAGAACGAAGGACTGGTGTGGAAACCGGTGGAACGAGGTATGGCGTTCCCCGACGAACTGAAAGGGAAAGACATCCCCTTCGCCTCCGTCGCAGACGAGGAACACAACCTGTGGATTATCCCGGCCGACGGACGCGCGATATGGAAGGGACGCCTGAACCGATGGGCGTACGAACAACAGTAATCGGCGAAGGGAAAGACAATTTTCGAACCAAACGAGCGTTTCTATATAAATAGGTAAGACGAACAGCATGGCACCACACAGGACATCGATTCGGACAACGCTCTTGGCAGGGCTTTTCATGGCGGCCTCCATCGCCTCCACGAACGCCCAGGACGAAACATACAAGATGGAGATAGGCGGCATGGCAGGAGGCTCGTTCTACATGGGCGATGCCAACTTCTCCAAGCCGTTCAAACAGACAGGACCGGCAGGAGGCATCGTGTGGAGATACAACTTCAACCCGCACATGGCCGTAAAAGCCGACCTGGCAGCCGGCCGCATAGCCGGAAACACGAAAAACGCCGGCACCGCCTTCCCGCAAGGCGGACAAGTCGGCTTCAAACGGGCTGTCTACGACCTGGGGGCACAGTTCGAATACAACTTCTGGGGGTATTCGTGGGCAGAACGCTACAAAGGGAACCGACGATTCACGCCCTACGTGGTGGGAGGACTCGGCTTCACCTTCGCCCCAGCTCCGGCCGAGGGAGTGTTCACGCTCAACTTCCCCCTCGGGGTCGGCATGAAATACAAAGCGGGACGACGGGTCAACGTGGGCATGGAATGGACCATGCGCTTCAGCCTGTCCGACCAACTGGATGTGACAAATAAAGAGGGTCTGCAACTCAACGACCCGTATCAGATAAAAGGAAGCGGTCTGAAGAACAAGGACACCTACTCATTCATCACCGTCTTTATCACATACGACTTCTTCAAGAAGTGCAAGAGTTGCAATCCGGAAATGTAACCATAGGGAAAGAGGCTATCTATGCAGAAAAACAGACAAATAGACCCGAACAGGATACCCCGGCACGTGGCCATCATCATGGACGGGAACGGACGCTGGGCCAAACAGCAAGGACGCGAACGAAGTTTCGGACACCAGGCCGGCGCAGAAACCGTACACGTCATCGCCGAAGAAGCCGCCCGGATGGGCATCGGCTACCTGACACTGTACACCTTCTCGACCGAAAACTGGAATCGGCCGGCCGACGAGGTGGCCGCCCTCATGACCCTGCTCATCGAACAAATCGAAGAGGAGACCTTCATGAAGAACAACATCAGTTTCCGCGTCATCGGCGAAATGGAGAAACTGCCCGCAGAGGTCATCAAACGACTGCAGCAATGCATCGAACGAACCTCGGCCAACACCGGCATGTGCATGACGCTGGCACTGAGCTACTCGTCGAAATGGGAACTGACCGAGGCGACCCGACAGATTGCGGAAAAGGTGAAGCAGGGACTGCTGCTGCCGCAAGACATCTCCGACAAGACCATCGACCAGCACCTGGCCACCAGCTACATGCCCGACCCCGACCTGCTCATCCGCACCGGAGGCGAACTTCGCCTGAGCAACTACCTGCTGTGGCAGTGCGCCTATTCGGAACTGTACTTCTGCGACACCTTCTGGCCCGATTTCCGCGAAGAAGAACTCCGCGAAGCCATCTGTGACTATCAAGCAAGGGAACGCCGCTTCGGCAAAACCAGCGAACAACTATCTTAATATCTTTCAAGACCATGCAGCATCGAATCTCTGTCTTCTGCCTCACGCTGACCGCCTTGCTCGGCTTCGCATGCCCCGCCCTGGCGCAAGAAGAGGCCACCGCAGACACACCCGTCATCCTCTACTCGGCCACCCCCAAGAAATACGAAATCGGAGGCATCGAGGTGACCGGCGTGAAGAACTATGAGGACTATGTGCTTATCGGACTGTCGGGCCTTTCGGTCGGACAAACCATTACCGTCCCCGGAGAGGAAATCACCCAAGCCATCAAACGCTACTGGAAGCACGGGCTTTTCTCCAACGTGAGCATCTCCGCCACCAAGATAGAGCAAGGGAAAATCTACCTCAAAATCGCCTTGACACAACGGCCGCGCATCGCGCAAATCAACTACCACGGCATCAAAAAATCGGAACGGGAAGACCTGGAAGCACGCCTCGGACTGGTAAAGGGAAACCAGATCACTCCGAACCTGGTGGACCGCGCCAAAATCCTCATCAAACGATTCTTCGATGACAAAGGCTTCAAAAACGCCGAAGTGGACATCGTACAGCGCGACGACATATCGGCCGACAACCAAGTCATCGTGGACATCCACATCGACAAAAAAGAGAAAATCAAGGTACACCGCATCACCATCGACGGAAACACCATCATCAGCGACAACAAACTGAAACGCGCGATGAAGAAAACCAACGAACGGCTGAAAGTGGTCAACTGGTTCAAAGCCAAGAAATTCATCAACGAGAAATACGAAGAGGACAAGCAACACCTCATCGAGAAATACAACGAACTGGGCTACCGGGACGCACGCATCGTGGAGGACAGTGTCAGCATGTACGACGAAAAGACCGTCGACATCTACATCCGCGTGGAAGAAGGCGACCAGTACTTCCTGCGCAACGTGACGTGGGTGGGAAACACGCTCTACCCATCCGAGGAACTGGACTACTACCTCCGCATGAAACAAGGCGACATCTACAACCAGAAGTTGCTGAACGAACGGCTCTCGAGCGATGAAGACGCCATCGGAAACCTCTACTACAACAACGGATACGTGTTCTACCACCTCGACCCCGTGGAGGTGAACATCGAAAACGACTCCATCGACCTGGAGATGCGCATCGTAGAAGGACCGCAGGCCACCATCAACCGGGTGAAAATCACCGGCAACGACCGACTCTACGAGAACGTGGTGCGACGTGAACTCCGCACGCGGCCGGGCGACCTCTTCAGCAAAGACGCCTTGGAACGCTCCTACCGCGAAATAGCCCAGATGGGGCACTTCAACCCGGAGACCATCAACCCCAAAGTGGAACCGAACCCGGAAAACGGTACGGTGGACATCGACTACATCCTGGAATCGAAGGCCAACGACCAGATTGAGTTCTCGGCCGGATGGGGACAGACCGGCATCATCGGAAAACTGAGTTTGAAGTTCACCAACTTCTCCGTGGCCAACCTGTTCCACAAAGGCGACAACTACCGCGGAATCCTGCCGCAAGGCGACGGGCAGACCTTGACCATCAGCGGACAAACGAACGGACGCTACTACCAGTCGTACAGCATCTCGTTCTTCGACCCCTGGTTTGGCGGCAAACGCCCCAACTCCTTCTCGCTGACCGGCTTCTTCTCCTACCAGACCGACGTGAGCGACCGCTACTACAACAGCGCCTACCTGAACAGTTACAACTACCTCTACAACGGATACGGAGGCTACAACTACGGCTACAGCAACTACGAGAACTTCCTCGACCCGGACAAATCGGTCAAACTGTACGGCTTGTCGCTCGGATGGGGAAAACGCCTGAAGTGGCCCGATGACTATTTTACGCTCTCCACCGAACTGTCGTACCAACGTTACGTGCTCAAGAACTGGCGCTACTTCCCCGTGACGAACGGCAAATGCAACAACTTCAGCCTCAACCTGACGCTGGCACGAAACTCGACCGACAACCAAATCTATCCCCGCCGGGGATCCGACTTCATGCTGTCGGCCCAGTTGACACCGCCCTACTCGCTCTTCGACGGCATCGACTACTCGAAGTACGACCTGACCAACCAAGACGACATCAACAAGATGCACAAATGGGTGGAATACCACAAATGGAAATTCAAAGCCCGTACCTACACGGCCTTCACCGGTGGAAAGAAATGCCCCGTGCTCATGACCCGCGTAGAGTTCGGCATGGTAGGCCACTACAACAAGCATAAACGCTCACCCTTCGAAACATTCGAAGTGGGCGGCGACGGTATGACCGGCTACTCCTCCGGCTATGCCACCGAAACCATCGGCCTACGCGGCTACGAGAACGGCTCGCTGAGTTACGGAAGCAGCACATCGTACTACAGCGGACAAAGCTACGCCTATTCGCGCCTTACACTCGAATTGCGGTATCCGCTGATGTTGGAAAACTCCACCAGCATCTACGTGCTGGGATTCCTGGAAGGCGGTAACGCCTGGAGCCAGGTGAAGAACTTCAACCCCTTCGACATGAAACGGTCGGCCGGTCTGGGCGTACGCATCTTCCTCCCGATGGTCGGAATGATGGGTATCGACTGGGCATACGGATTTGACAAAGTATGGGGAAGCAAGAGCAGCGGCGGAAGCCACTTCCACTTCATCCTCGGACAAGAGTTTTAAACAACCAATATACATCGCCTATGAAAAAGATATGGATGTTATCGCTGCTGTGCGCATTCAGCCTGGCAGCAAATGCACAGAAATTCGCCCTGGTGGACATGGAATACATACTGAAGAACATCCCTGCCTACGAACGGGCCAACGAACAACTGAACCAGGTCTCGAAACGCTGGCAGGCCGAAGTGGACGCACTGGCTCAAGAAGCACAGACGCTCTACAAGAACTACCAGTCGGAAGCCGTCTTCCTGTCGGAAGAACAAAAGACCAAGAAAGAAGAGGAAATCGTAGCCAAGGAGAAAGCCGCCGGCGAACTGAAGCGCAAATATTTCGGTCCGGAAGGCGAACTCTACAAAAAACGCGAAAGCCTCATGAAGCCCATCCAAGACGAAATCTACAACGCAGTGAAGGACATCGCCGACACCAAAGGCTACTCCGTCGTTTGGGACAGAGCCTCGGCCGCCAGCATCGTCTATGCCTCTCCCAAGATAGATATCAGCAATGATGTGCTGATTAAGTTAGGATATTCAAATTAATTTCATACATTTGCACGCCAATTGTATACCAACGAATATGTATCAAATAAACAATAAGACTATGATTAAGAAAATCGCCCTGCTGATTCTGTGCATCCTCCCCATGGGTGCCATGGCACAAACGCTGAAGTTTGGTCACGTTAACACCATCGAAGTCATCCAAATCATGCCTGAATACGAAAAGGCCATCGCCGACCTGAAGGACCTGGAAAAGAAATACACCGATGAAATCAGACGCGCCGAAGACGAGTTCAACCGGAAATACACGGAGTATATCCAGCAACAGGATTCGCTTCCGAAAAACATCGCCGAACGCCGCCAGAAGGAGTTGCAGGACTTGATGGAAAGAGGCCAGCAATTCCAACAGGAAGTACAGGAAAACCTGCAGAAAGCACAACAGGAGATGACGGCTCCCATCTTCACCAAAGTGGAAAACGCATTGAAAGCCGTAGGTGAAGAAGGTGGTTATGTCTACATTTTCGACCTGGGACGGACCTCCATCCCTTACGTAAACAGCCAGTTGAGCACAGACGTGACGGCTGCCTTGAAAGCCAAATTAGGCATTAAATAAACCTGTACAGGCCATCACAGGCAGGGGGTTGTGTCGAAGCAAACAAAGCATCGCACAACCCCCTGTTGATTCATCCACCCCACACACTGCCGCAACAACACCCATGTCCCATCCTCTTTCCTCCTCGCCAGGCCCCATCGGCGTATTCGACTCCGGATACGGCGGACTGACCATTCTGCAGCAAATACGCCGCACCCTGCCGCAATACGACTACCTCTATCTGGGCGACAATGCACGCACCCCATACGGGAACCGCTCATTCGAGATTGTCTACGATTTCACCCGGCAAGCTGTAGCCCGGTTGTTCGGTATGGGTTGCCACCTGGTCATCCTGGCCTGCAACACCGCTTCGGCCAAAGCCCTGCGCAGCATCCAAATGAACGACCTGCCTACCTGGGACCCCACCCGCCGCGTGTTGGGCGTGATTCGCCCCACCGTCGAAGCCATCGGACAACTCACCCGGACACGCCACATCGGCATCCTGGCCACAAGCGGCACCATCGACTCCGAGTCCTACCCACTGGAACTGAACAAATTGTACCCCGACATCCATGTGAGCGGGCAAGCCTGTCCGTTGTGGGTTCCCTTGGTTGAAAACAAAGAAGCCGATGCCGACGGAGCAGACTATTTCGTACGAAAATACATTGACCTCCTGCTTGCCAAAGATCCGGAGATAGACACCGTCATCCTCGGTTGCACACATTACCCTCTTCTCCTGCCTAAAATCCGGACATACATGCCGGCACATATCCGCATCGTCTCGCAAGGCGAATACGTAGCGGAGAGCCTGCGCGACTACCTCCGGCGGCATCCGGAAATGGACGCACGTCTTACCCGGCAAGGCACCTGCCACTTCCTGACCACCGAATCCGAACGCAAATTCTCGGACTCGGCCTCCATCTTCCTCGGAGGAGAAATCAACGTCCGGCATCTTTCGCTGGAAGAAACGCGCTGACGACATGAGACGCACCAACCCCCTTCTACGCGCACTCGTGTGGTGCTCGCGCATCCGCTACCGCCGAGGCTACGGGGTTCACTCCCCATTTGCCTTCAACCTCATCACCCGGGTATTCTACGAACGATGGCCTTACTATGCCTATCGGCCACTGAGCGAATTGAGGCACAAGATTCACCCCCTTCGCGAACTGACAAACCCGGTCCGGGTGGACCGACTGTTGCTCCGTCTGGCCAACTACGTACAACCCGGACACATCCTGGAACTCGGAACAAACAGCGGATTGTCGGCCTGCTATCTGGCCAGCGGATGCGCAAGCAAGCCGTTGCTCACCTTGGACTCCACCGACCAAACCACACAAGGCATGTTCCAAAGCCACCCCAACATCCAACATCAGACGGGCGAAGTCGGCAGCCTGCTCTCGGCATTCCTCGCAAAGCATCCCCAGGTAGGCCAGGTAGGAATGGTGCATTTCAACAGCGGGACGCCGCAACCGGCATGGATGGAACAACTGCTGCCCCACACCAACGCAGACTCTCTGTTTGTAATCGAAGGCATCCACAACAGCAATGCCATGCTGGCATGGTGGAACAAACTGAAGCAAGACTCCCGTACCGGCATCTCGTTCGACCTCTACGACCTCGGCCTGCTGTTCTTCGACCACAACATGTACAAGCAGCACTACCTCATCAACTTCTGACACCCCGACAAGGTAGAAGAATTTGGCAAGCATATTTTCATTTGCGTTTGGCTTGCATTATCTTTACCACCGAAACCAAAACCTTTCGACATGAAGAAAAGCACAATCTACACACGTAGAGGCGACCAAGGAAAGACCAGTCTGGTGGGAGGCACGCGTGTGTCCAAGACGCATCCCCGCCTGCAAGCCTACGGCACCATCGACGAACTCAGCGCACACCTCGGCCTGCTGCTCACTTACCTGGACGAATCCATGCCAGAGGAGAGCGCATTCCTGCTTGACATTCAGAATCAATTGTTCGTTGTAGGATCATCGCTAGCCACCGACACAAGCCAGACCGAACTTCATCCCGCCAGCCAGTTGGCTGCAGCGGACATTGCCGCCCTCGAGGAAGCCATCGACCGCGTGGATGCCTCGTTGGAACCTCTTCGGAACTTCGTCTTACCCGGCGGAACACGTGGTGCCGCCGTCTGCCACATCTGCCGCACCGTCTGCCGACGAGCCGAGCGAACCATTCTGGAACTGGCCGAAACGACACCGATAGACCCACTCGTACCGGCCTATGTCAATCGGCTGTCCGACTACCTGTTTGTCCTTTCCCGGAAAATGAACCTTTGTGCAGGACAGGACGAAATATTTTGGACGAAACGTTGCAAGTGATATTATTTGTTTTACTTTTGCGGAAAATATAAAAGCAGAGTATTAACACTTAAATACAAAGAGACTATGTATTGGACATTAGAGCTGGCATCCAAATTGGAAGACGCACCTTGGCCAGCAACCAAAGACGAATTAATCGACTACGCCATGCGTTCAGGCGCACCGTTGGAAGTTATTGAGAACCTGCAAGAAATGGAAGACGAAGGCGAAATATACGAAAGCATCGAAGATATTTGGCCCGACTATCCCAGCAAGGAAGACTTCTTCTTCAACGAGGAGGAATATTGATAGATCCTAGAAGGACTTTGTAGCCAGTGCGACAAGCCGTACAAGAATCGGCTTGTCGCACTGGCTTTTTTATTTCTCCCCGTCGAAGGTCTGGACCTTACCCTCTCGGAATCGGATGTTACGCGGATGGTGTTCAATGATTTCGCTGCGAAGACGGTTTCGGTCGATGTGCGTATAGATCTCAGTCGTCCCGATTGACTCATGACCCAACATACACTGAATGGCCCTCAAGTTGGCTCCCCCTTCTAGCAGGTGCGTCGCAAACGAATGTCGGAACGTATGCGGACTGATGTTCTTTGTAATGCCGGCTTCCTCGGCCAATACCTTGATGATATGGAAAACCATGATACGCGAGATGTTCTTTCCCCGTTTGGTCAGGAAGAGATAATCCTCATATCCTTTCTGTATCGTCAGTTGGTTGCGGTCTTGCAGGTACAACGAAATCTCCCGAATGGCGCGAGGCGAGATGGGAACCAATCGTTGCTTGCTTCGCTTCCCCTCCACCTGGATGAATCCATCCTCCAAATACAATTCCGACAATTTCAGATGCGTCAGTTCCGACACCCGGAGACCGCAACTATACAATGTCTCCAAAATGGCCCGATTGCGTTGTCCCTCCTTCGTGCTCAAGTCAATACATCCAATTATCCGGTCTATCTCCTCCACCGTCAGCACCTCCGGCAGGTGAAAGCCCAGATTGGGAGTCTCCAACAGTTCCGACGGATCGGACGGCAAGTAATCCTCCAGCAACAGGAAGCGGAAGAACGACTTGATCCCCGACAAGATACGAGCCTGCGAGCGGGCATGAATGCCAATGTCGTGCAGTCCGGCCGCAAAACCGCGCAAGCACTCCTGGGTGACGTCCTCTATCTCCACGTCCTCAAGCGCAAGATACGCCAGCAACTTGTCCAAGTCCGTCAAATACGCCTCCACCGTATTGGGCGACAGTCCCCGTTCCAACTGCAAGTATTGTGTATACTTGCGAATTAGTGTATCCTTCTTTTTCTTTTTATCGGAGATTTCCATTTTCTTTTTATACCTTTGCATCTTGAATGAATGTTCTTGCAAAGATATGTAAACCCCAAGAAAAGCAAAGGCATGAAGATACAAATCATCAACGGACCCAACATCAACCTGCTTGGCAAACGAGAACCTTCCATCTACGGCGGCACTCCTTTCGAGACCTATCTCGATACGTTGCACACCGCCTATCCGGAGATTGAATTCGCCTACTACCAGTCGAACGTCGAAGGTTTCCTCATCGACAAGATACACGAGGTGGGGTTCGATGCCGACGGAATCATCCTGAACGCCGGGGCCTACACTCACACCTCCATCGCATTGCAGGACGCCATTCGGGCGGTTACCGCCCCGGTCATCGAGGTCCATATTTCCAATATCCATGCCCGGGAACCCTTCCGCCACGTGTCGATGATTTCGTCCGCTTGTAAAGGTGTCATCTGCGGCTTCGGCCTGCATTCCTACCGTCTGGCCGTCGAAGCATTGCTGACAGGAAACAACGTAGAATAACATATAAAGAAAGGTTTTAGGATTATGATGCTCAAAAAGACAAAAATCGTTGCCTCCATCTCGGACCAACGTTGTGATGTGGATTTTATCAGAGACTTGTTCGAAGCAGGGATGAACGTCGTGCGCATGAACACGGCACATGCCAATCGGGAAGGCTTTGAACGGCTGATTGCCAATGTGCGCACTGTATCCAACCGAATCGCCATCCTGATGGACACCAAAGGCCCGGAAGTACGCACCACGGCTTTGAAAGACGGAGAGCCCATTCCCTACAAAATAGGAGACACCCTGCGAATCGTAGGAGATCCGAACCGGGAGACGACACGCGAATGCATTGCCGTCACCTATCCTCATTTCGTACGCGACCTCGCCGTAGGCTGCGACGTGCTGATTGACGATGGCGACCTCGACCTGAAGGTCGTGGCTAAAGAAGGAGAAGAAAGCCTCTTGTGCGAGGTGATGAACGACGCCACGCTGGGCAACCGTAAGAGCGTGAACGTGCCGGGCGTACGCATCAACCTGCCCTCCCTGACAGAAAAGGACCGCAGAAACATCGAGTTCGGCATCGACAACGACATCGACTTCATCGCACACTCCTTCGTCCGCAACAAGCAAGACGTCATGGACATCCGCGCCCTGCTCGACGCCCGCGGAAGCGACATCCGCATCATCGCCAAGATTGAGAACCAAGAAGGAGTTGACAACATCGACGAGATTCTGGAAGTAGCCGATGGCATTATGGTGGCACGCGGCGACCTCGGTATCGAAGTGCCCCAGGAACGAATCCCCGGCATCCAGCGCATGCTTATCCGCAAATGCGTGCTTGCCAAGAAGCCCGTCATCGTCGCCACCCAGATGCTACACACGATGATCAACAACCCGCGCCCCACACGCGCCGAAGTCACCGACATCGCCAATGCCATCTATTACCGCACCGATGCTTTGATGCTGAGTGGAGAAACCGCCTATGGGAAATATCCGCTGGAAGCCGTGCAGACCATGACCAAAATCGCCGCACAGGCTGAGAAGGACAAACTGGCGGAAAACGACATCCGCATCCCTTCCGAAGAGAATAGTTCGGACGTCACCGCCTTCCTCGCAAAGCAAGCCGTAAAAGCGACGAACCAACTCATGATTCGTGCCATCATCACAGATAGTTTTAGCGGAAGAACGGCACGCAACTTGGCCGCCTACCGTGGCAAATACCCAGTCCTGGCCATCTGTTACAAGGAAAAGACGATGCGCCAGTTGGCCTTGTCCTATGGCGTCGAGGCCATTTACATGCCGGAACTGGCCAACGGACAGGAATACTATTTCGCCGCCTTGCGCAAACTTATCAAGGACGGTGTGCTGACCGAAAACGACATGGTGGCCTACCTCAGCAGCGGAAAAGCCGGTACCCAGACCTCCTTCCTTGAAATCAATCTGGTGGGCGACGTACTGAAATACGCCGACGAATGCGTGTTGCCCAACAGCAACCGATATCTCTGATTCGCACATGGAAGAAACGACGTCCATCGACGAATACATCTTGACCCACATCGACGAGGAGAGCGATTATCTGAAAGCCCTCTATCGCGACACCCACGTCAAACTGCTACGCCCTCGCATGGCCTCCGGCCACTTGCAAGGGCGCATGCTCAAGATGTTCGTCCGGATGCTCCGACCGAAGCAGGTGCTGGAAATCGGAACCTACAGCGGCTATTCGGCCTTATGCCTGGCCGAAGGCCTTGAGCAAGGAGCCATGTTGCACACATTTGAAATCAACGATGAGCAAGAAGATTTCACCCGCCCCTGGCTGGAGAATTCCCCCTATGCGGACAAAATCAAATTCTACATCGGAGATGCGCTCCAATTGGTACCGGGTCTGGGTATCACCTTCGACCTGGCCTTCATCGACGGCGACAAGCGTCACTACCTCGACTACTACGAGATGGTTCTGAGACATCTGCAACCAGAAGGCTACATCCTGGCCGACAACACCTTGTGGGACGGCCACGTGCTTGAAACGCCCCGCGAAAGCGATACGCAGACACGAGGCATCATGCGCTTCAACGATTTCGTAGCACAAGACACCCGCGTAGAGAAAGTCATCCTGCCCATGCGCGACGGTCTGACCATTATTAGAAAAAAAACATAAAAACCCAAGTTATCTATATGGAGACAACCAGACAGAACAAGATTGCCCGCCTCATTCAGAAAGAACTGAGCGAAATCTTCCTTTTACAAACCAAAGCCATGAACGGTGTGCTCGTATCCGTCAGCGTTGTACGCATCAGCCCCGACATGAGCATCGCCCGGGTCTACCTCAGCGTATTCCCCTCGACGCGCAGCGAAGAGATTGTCCAAAACATCAATGGCAACATGAAGTCCATCCGTTATGAACTCGGCACACGCGTGCGTCACCAGTTGCGCATCATCCCCGAACTGAAATTCTTCGTGGACGACTCGCTTGACTATATCGACAAAATCGACCAACTGCTGAAGTAGTCTCCCTTGAACGTCCCGTTCTACATAGCCCGGAGATACCTGTTCTCCAAGAAATCACACAACGCCATCAACCTTATTTCCGGCGTTTCGGTATGCGGCATTTCCTTGGCCACCATGGCCTTGGTATGCACGCTCTCGGTCATCAATGGTTTTCAGGACATGGTGGCCGACCTTTTCACGGTTTTCGACCCAGAACTAAAGATTACTACGCTGGACGGGAAAACGTTCGACACTTCCGACAGCCGCATACGCCTTCTTCAGCAACAACCCGAGATAGACGTGTTCTGCGTCACGCTGGAAGACTACGCTCTGCTGAAATACAAGAATCAGCAAGTGATGGGCATCGTCAAAGGCGTGCAGGACAATTTCGAGCAATTGGCCGCCATCGATAGCGTCCTCTACGGAGAAGGGGACTTCATTCTGCACGACGAGGTGGCCGACTATGGCATTTTAGGAGCCGAATTGATGACCTTGCTTGGAAGCGGCATTCAGCCGGTCGAACCGATTCAAGCCTATGCTCCCCGCCGGGGTGCCCGCATCCAGTTATCCAACCCGACCGCCTCGCTACGTTCCGGGCAACTGTTCTCACCCGGCGTCATCTTCGCCGTCAGCCAACAGAAATACGACGCCAACTACGTGCTCACGTCACTTGATTTCGCCCGACGTCTGTTTGGCTATACCACCGAGGCAAGCGCCATCGAACTCCGGCTAAAACCCGGTGTCTCCATCAAGCAGGCCCGGCAACGCATCCAGGACCTGCTCGGTCCCCGTTTTCAGGTGAGCGACCGATACGAACAACAAGCCGATGTCTTTCGTGTGATGAAGATTGAGAAGTTCATCTCCTATCTTTTTTTGACCTTCATTCTGCTTATCGCTTCGTTCAATCTCGTAGGCAGCATGTCCATGCTGATATTGGACAAGCAAGCCGATGTCGGGACGCTCCGCAGCCTCGGAGCCTCCGACCGCCTCATCGTCCGCATCTTCCTATGCGAAGGCTTCCTTATTTCCGCATTGGGGGCCGTGTTGGGGGTTGGCACAGGTTTGTTGCTCTGTTTCCTCCAACAGCGATTCGGATTCATCACCTTAGGCAGCGCCGACGGTCATTTCATCATCGACGCCTACCCCGTAAGCGTCCATGCGGCCGATGTCGTTCTCATCGCCGCCACCGTACTGCTTGTTGGTCTGATGGCCGTATGGTATCCAGTCCGATATTTCAGCCGCAGGCTCTTGCGTCGCTAACGCCCTCTTCCCTGCGGTCCTGATGCGTCACACGTAATCCTCGCCCAGTTTGATCTGGACATCGTTCACGAATTTCCGGATATCGTTCTCCTCGTCCCGTTTGCAAATCAACAGGACCTTGTCGTTTTCCGCAATCAGGTATCCGTCCAGGCCCTGCACCACAGCCAGTTTGTCCTTCGGCAGGGCCACAATGTTCCCATGGCTGTTGTAAAGCATCGAACGCCCTTCCACGACCACGTTCTCGTCCCTGTCTTTCGGATACGCATCATACAACGTGCTCCACGTACCCAGGTCGGCCCAGCCGAAATCACCTATCAACATATAGGTATTGTCGGCCCGTTCCATGACGCCCAGGTCAATGGACACATTGGGGAACGAAGGAAAGTTTTCGGCAATGAAATCAGTTTCCGCATCCGTGCCAAACAAACCGACACCCGGAGCCAGTTTGGCATACAATTCCGGCAGCCACCGTTTCACCGCCTCCATGAATGTTTCTATTTTCCATACAAAGAGGCCGGAGTTCCAATAGAACTCTCCGCTTTCCACAAACACTTTGGCCAAGTCGTACTCCGGTTTTTCCGTGAACGTCTTCACGCGGAAGAAGTCGCCCTTCCGTTCTTCGTCCACCTGCACATAACCGTAGCGAGTTTCCACCCGGCTGGGTCGGATGCCCAACGTCACCAGCAACGGATTCTCGGCTGCAAATGCCAGACTTTTTCGAACCGAATCCAAAAATTCCTCCTCTTTCAAAATCAGATGGTCGGCAGGCGTCACCACGATGGTGGCCTCCGGATCGACCGCCTGAATGTGGCAACAAGCCCATGTGATGCAGGGAGCCGTGTTTCGTCTGCTCGGTTCCAACAAAATTTGTCCGTCCGAAAGTTCCGGCAGTTGTTGTTTCACCAGTTCGCGATACTGCACATTCGAAACCACATAGATGTGTTCCACCGGAACAATCTTGCGAAATCTCCGAAAAGTTTGCTGCAACAACGTCTCCCCCGTCCCGAAGAAATCGAGGAATTGTTTCGGAAGGCGTTGCCGGCTTACAGGCCAGAAACGGCTTCCAATGCCGCCACACATGATAAGGCAATAGTTGTGATTGGTGTTCATGGTCGTTCGCATTTTAAATGTACCGCTAAGTTACACCTTTTCCCGAGAAAAAGGCAGCGGGTCTGCGATAATTATATTTTTTCTGCTTTTTTTGGAGAAAGTCTTGCCGTTTCCAAAAGAATCCGTATCTTTGCACCGCATTTGAGGAATCAAAGCGCCCAGATGGCGGAATCGGTAGACGCGCTGGTCTCAAACACCAGTGGATTCACTTCCATCCCGGTTCGACCCCGGGTCTGGGTACCAGAAAGAGGTTGTCAATCACATGATTGGCAACCTCTTTTCGTTTGGTCACGCCGGCCCGGATTTACGGCCTTGCCGCCGGGCGACGCATCAAATAAACCATCCGGCCTCGACACCACGACCACCGCCCGTCCAGGCCGATGCCGGCGTCCGCATTGTGCGCCGGCCGTTTCGCAGGCTAAGAGAAACATCAAAGCCATTGCTGCCAATCTGATTATTCCTTTTCTCTTTCTCATCTAAAATACTTTTTACATTCATTGTTCCGTTCGCCTCCCCTGCCGGCCACACCGTCCGAGGAGGTTTTCTGTCTATTAGACCTTCCCAATCGGAAGAAGTAAAAAGCAGGACGGTTTTATGCAGGGAAAAAGCGAAGAAAAGAGCCTTGCAGGCACGCTTTTTATCATTTTTTATGTTTGCCGATAGGTGCATATCAGATTAAATCCTATCTTTGCACTTTGAACAATAGGCCATAAACCTTATTAAAGAGAATTATCAATTTCCAAACAATTAATTAACAACAAACAATGATCAAGAAGTTACATCTGCCATTACTTATGGCGTTGGTTATCGCTTTTGCATCTTGCGGTAAACCTGAATTGAAACCTGAGTACTTCACAACGACTCCGCAGGTATTGGAGGCAGTTGGAGGTAAAGTTCCCGTAACGATCAATGGTACTTTCCCCGAGAAGTTCTTGAAAAAGAACGGTATCATCAAGGTTACTCCGGTATTGAAGTGGAACGGCGGCGAAGCCAAGGGCGACGTGTTCACGTACCAAGGCGAGAAAGTGGAAGGAAACGACCAGACTATCTCCTACAAAATGGGTGGCAACATCACGATGAAGACCTCCTTCACCTATGTTCCCGAAATGGCCAAATCTGAATTGTGGTTGGAATTCGATGCTACGTTCGGCAAGAAGAACGTGACTATCCCGGCTATCAAGATTGCCGACGGTGTCATCTCTACGTCCGAACTGGTGAACCTGACTATCGGCAGCGCTAACCCGGCCGACTCTCAGGATGCTTTCCAGCGCATCATCAAGCAGGCTAAGGAAGCCAACATCATGTTCTTGATTCAGCAGGCCAACCTCCGCGCCAGCGAACTGAAGTCCGAAGGTTTGAAGGAATTCAACCAGACGGTATCCGACGTTTACGCTGACCAGAAGGGCAAGAAGATCAACAACATCGAGATTTCGGCTTATGCTTCTCCCGATGGTGGTGTGAAGTTGAACACCGGTTTGGCTGAAAAGCGTGAAAGCAACACGGCCGACTACATGAAGAAGGCCCTGAAGAAGAGCAAAGTAGACGCTACGGTTGACACGAAGTACACGGCTCAGGACTGGGAAGGCTTCCAGGAACTGGTTGCCAAGTCGAACATCCAGGACAAGGAACTCATCCTGCGCGTATTGTCCATGTATCAGGATCCCGAACAGAGAGAGAACGAAATCAAGAACATCTCTTCCGTTTACAAGACGTTGGCTGACGAAATCCTGCCGCAACTCCGTCGTTCTCGTTTGACGTTGAACTACGATCTGATTGGCAAGTCCGACGAAGAAATCATGGCACTCGTTGCTTCCGATCCGAAGCAGCTGAACGTAGAAGAACTGCTCTACGCCGGCACGCTGACGAACGACAACGCCCTCAGAGAAAGAATCTACAACGCTACCGTTGAGAAGTTCCCCAACGACTACCGCGCTTACAACAACCTCGCCGAAATCGCCTTCCGCAATGGCAACATCGACAAGGCTGAATCGTATGCCAAGAAGGCTGCCAGCCTGAACGCATCGGCTCCCGAAGTGAACACGAACCTCGGTTTGATTGCTTTGGCCAAGGGCGACAAGGCTGCTGCTGAAGCATACCTGGGCAAGGCTTCCGGCGTGAAGGAAACCAACGAAGCACTGGGCAACCTCTACGTAGCACAGGGCCAGTACGAAAGAGCCGTCAACGCTTTCGGCGACACGAAGTCGAACAGCGCCGCTTTGGCTCAAATCCTGGCTAAGGACTACAACAAGGCTAAGAACACGCTGTCCAGCATCGCTAACCCCGATGCTTACACGGACTACCTGACGGCCGTTCTGGGTGCTCGTACGAACAACAGCACGATGGTTACGAACAGCTTGGCAAGCGCTGTGAAGAAGGATGCTTCTTTGGCTAAGCGTGCTGCCAACGACCTCGAGTTCGCTAAGTACGACATCAGCGCAATTGTGAAATAATCAAGGTTTGAGAAGCCTTTAATACAGAGAGAGGGGCGTGTCAACCGACACGCCCCTCTCTCTGTATGTGTATAGGGTACTTACACGTATTCCTGAATTTCCTGTTCGCCGCGCATCACACGCAGTCCGCTCAGTGCCAGGGCCTCCAGTTCATCCTCGCCCGGATAGACGAAGACAGGGGCCAGAAAACGCACCTGGCGTTCGATGGTGTCCATCCATTCCTTGTCGTAAGCCATGCCGCCTGTCAACAGGATGGCGTCGACCTCGCCGCGCAAGGCAGCCGCCAGCGCACCAATCTCCTTCCCTACATTGTATAGCATGGCTTCGATGACCAGGGCCACCTGTTTGTTTCCCTGTCGGGCCTCGTCGCCCAAAGCTTTGGCATCGTTCGAGCCGAAGTGGGCCATCAGTCCGCCTTTGCCGAAAATCATGGCGACAACCTCCTTTTTCGTATATTTCCCGCTGAAGCAGAGGTTCACCAGTTCGCCCGCCTGCATCGTACCCGAGCGTTCCGGCGAGAACGGTCCACTGCCGTCGAGTGCGTTGTTCACGTCGACCACCCGGCCCTTCCGATGCGCCCCGACCGAGATTCCTCCGCCCAGGTGTGCCACAATCAGGTTCAAGTCCTCGTAGCGTTTGCCCACCGAAGCCGCATACTTTCGGGCGATGGCCTTTTGGTTGAGGGCGTGGAAGATGGTGATTTTGGGCACCAACGGACACCCCGTCACACGTGCCACCTCGTCCAGTTCGTCGGTCACGCCGGCATCGGCGATGAAGGCCCGGCATCCCGGAATGCTTTCCGCCAGTTCGGCCGCAATGAGGCCGCCCATGTTGCAGGCATGCTTGCGCGGTGCGTCCAGAATCTCGCGACGCATCTGTTCGTTCACCTCGAACACGCCGCCCGGCATCGGTTTCAGCAGGCCTCCGCGTCCCATGATGACCCGAAAGTCCAAGGGGATGTTCTCATCGCGGAGCGCATCCACAATCAGCGATTTCCGAAACTCATACTGTTCCTCCACCGACGCGTATTGTGCCAGTTCGGCAGCCGAATGGCGCAGAGTGCGATGGAAAATCGGGTTCTCGTCCTCAAAGACGGCAATCTTTGTCGAGGTCGAGCCGGGATTGATGGCAAGAATTCTCATAGTCTATAACGATTTAGGGTTGTTCTCGATGAAGTTAATTGCTCGTCAGGCAAGCCATGGCGATGCTGTAGTATTTCGACAGACCCGAGTCGCTGCGCGAGGGGAGCACCACCGGACAGATGGGCCCTTGTAGCAGGCCGGCCATGTCGGCGTGCGAGAAGAGCGATACCGCCTTGTAGAAGGCATTTCCCGACTCGATGTTCGGGAAAATCAGCACATCGGCCTCGCCGTTGATGGGCGACACGATGCCCTTGATGTTGCCGCTGGTCTTTTCGCACGAAGTCTTCACGTCGAGCGGACCGTCGATGATGGTGTTGCCGAACTCGCCCGCCTCGGCCAGTTCGACGATGTTCACGTAGTCCAGCGAATGCGGAAACTTGGCACTGACCTTCTCGGTGCAATGGATAAGGGAGATGCGCGGCTGCTCGATGCCGAAATGATGGCAAGCCCGGATGGCATACCAAATCATCTCGATGCGTTGCTGCAGGGTCGGACGTGGGATGACGGCCGCATCCGAGAAGAAGAGCAGTTTGTCGTACGTCGGGATTTGCATCACGGCCAGGTGCGTCAGCACCTTCCCTTTGGGCAACAAGCCTTTTTCCTTGTCCAGAATGGCGTGCAGCAGGTTATCGGTATTGATGATTCCCTTCATGAGGATGTCCGCTCCGCCCTCGCGCACGATACGCACCGCTTCGCGTGCCGCCTCGTCCGGATCCTTGATGTCGAGATACGACACATGTTCCGGGTATTTCTTCAGCGAAGGATACTTGTCCAGGATGGACACGTCGCCAATCATCAGGAACGAGGCGATGCCTTCCTCCAAGGCCCGGTTGATGGCATATTCGGTATTTTCGTCGTTGGCACAGACCACAGCGATGCGTTTCCGCTGTTTCAAGGTCTGCAAATGGGCAGTCAGCTGATTAAAATTGCGTATCGGTTCCATATAGTTCTATTTGTTAAGGTCACTTTTCAAGGAGAGGCGTTCATTCTGTCATTATGAAACAGAAATACAGTTTTCCCATCCGCAAATATGATAAAAAGTATCGTAAGCCACAACAACCTTCGGCAATAAAAATCAAAATGAAAGTGCAAATTTGTAAGCGAGCGGACATATCCTCCATTTTCCCATCCATTTGGACGAACCTTGCGCCGGACGCGCAGCGACAAAAAAAAGGCACCCTTTCGGATGCCTTTTTTCGTATGATGGGGTCAGTCTGTTACTTTACTACCTTCACCGTCGTTCCGTCGTTGAACTTCAGCATGTACATGCCGTTGTTCAAGCCGGCAGCGGAGATGGAAGCAGACGTGCCTTCGAGGCTGTAGTTGGCCACCGTCTGGCCTGCTACGTTGATGACTTCTACCGAGTTCATGCCTTCCGGATAAACCACGTTGAAGCTTTCGCCGTCGCTCATCACCTTGATGTTGCCGTTCTGTCCGGAAACTACCGACTGGATACCGACAGCATTGCCCACAGCGGCACCACGGAAGAAGATGGCCGGAGCCTTGTATGCGCCCGTGCGGAACAACGCGTTGTCTTCCGTCCAGAGGAATACGCTTTCGTAGTCGCCGATGATGGACTTCGAGTAGTCGGACACAGCGTCAGCAAACAAACCTGCATTCACGTTGTTGAAGCCGGCCACTACTACGACGAACGGACCATCCATTTCGACTGCAGAAAGCGGTTGTCCCGTCTGTACATCTACGAACGAAGCAATCGGGAGCAAACCATAGTTGAAGTACACCTTATTGCTTTCGTACTGATTCCACACCTGAAGGTCGGAGATGCTGGCCATACCCTGAGCCACGATGTCTTTGTCCTCAAATTGCGGCCATCCCTTGTCAGACAATGTAGCCTTGATAATGGAAACAACCAAATCGCCAGTGGCATCCTGTGCTGCCATCAGATACAAATCCATTGCAGAGAACGAGAAGGCATTGCCCTTGTTCGGGTAGTACGAAATCACGGCTACGTTTTTCGTATACGCTTTTGAAGAGGAGTTGTACTGCTCGCCTTGTCCATAAAGGTATTCGTTCCAGATGTTCAACGGAGCCGCAGTGCCATATCCCGGCTGGAAGGTCGTGAAGCCGTAGTCGGTCATCTCGTCATACGACGTGCCGCCTACAGTGATGCCTGCTTCTGCCGGATAGCCGTAGGCCGGCGTCTGTACATCGTTGTATACGCCCACGCAAATCGGATAGGTGGCATTGGCTACCGGCATGGCGTACGGGGAACCCTCTGCGCCAATGGTGCTACCATCCAGCGACCAGCCAATCTGATAGCCCTCGAAGTACTGCAAATACGACGTCCAGTCGATGGTCGAAGCCTTGTCAGACACCACAGCCTGCATAGCCTTCATCTCGCCGTCCTGGTCGAAAGCATAGTTCCACAAGTCGTTGGTCGTGTAGTAAGCCGGCAGATTCGTCGTACAAGTGAGCGTGAATTCCGTATATGCATAATAAATGCCCTTAAAATCCGTCGGCAAACCTGCATAGTACACCAGCACACCCGTCTGAGAGTTAAAGGTCCACTGACCCGTTTTCTCATCAAGGGTTAGTTCGATGTCCATAATGTCATTTCCGACAGCAGCCAGACACATGTCAAACACTCCGTCCTTCGTCTGGAAAGCATCCTTAATCAGCGTTTGCGGAGCAATCTTGATGGTCTTGTCATCGACCAACGTTCCCGTTACGAGGTTGGCGCCGTCGAACAACTGCAAACCGTCCAGCGTCACCACCTTGGTTTGTTCGTCCACCGTGATGGTCACGGGGATGCTCAAGTCGTCAAATTGCGCAAAGAAACCGGCCGTCATATAGCCCATCCACAGATTCTCGCTCGGCGTGATACCGGCCTTCGTGGCCAAGGCTACATTCGCAAACGTATTCCGCTGCAAGTCCTTCGACAATTTCATGCGAGGTGCGTCTTTCAGTTTTGCATAAGCAGCCGGTTGAATGTCCGACATGCTTTGTACCTTTACGACTTGCTGTGCCGAGACCTGAAACCCGGCCAACAGCAGTCCTGCTACAAGTAATAAACTTTTTCTCATAATCAAATTCAGTTAAGTTATAATACTAACAATAAAACATCTCTCTATTATTTATCTTCCTCTTCCAGTTCGAACAACTTGTTGCCCCCGTACTTATACAACGTGAAGATGTGCTTCCCGGTTCCGAACGAATTGCAGAAACGGATGCGGGTGGGGTTGTTGTTGTCATCGGCCACCAGTCGGTACGACTTCGCCATGTATTTCAGCAATTTCTCCACCTCGGGAATTTGGCTGAAAGCATCGTATCCGGCCTGGTTGTAGGCATTCGACACGGCTATCGACAAGACTTCCGGATCGGTCTTGCTGGGGGTGTACTTCAGTTCCATGATGGCCGGGCTCGAACCGCTGATTTGCGGGAACCATACGACCGGCACTTCGTACATCGAAACATAAGCGAACGACATGTAGAAATAGTAGCCTTCCTCGTAGCGTCCGGCTGCCTTGACGGCGTCAGATGCCTTGTAGAAATAGTCGGCAAACATGTCGGACATGTCCAACGTATCCAGCACCCAGGTAGACTCGGAGATACAGAACAACTGGAGCGGGGTCATCTTGATGGCTTCCAGGCTGAGCGTTCCCTCTACCATGCGTTTCTTTTCCGTGTTCCACTCCATCTTGTCAAGCGTCAGTTTGCCGAGTGCGAACGGGTTGTAGAACTTCAGTCCCTCGGGGGTGATGATGTAGCAAGAAGACGATTCCTCCGTGTCGTACGTACCAATCAGCTGCGGCTGGTCGGTGTCTTCCTCCGTCAGCACGAACGTGCGCGTGAACCGCATCGTACGGTATTTGTCGATTGCCACCTTCACCGTGTCTTCCGGTTTGGTGCCTTCGTTGATGACCAGGTTCCATTTGAAAGGAGACTCCTGTATGAACGCCTCGTTGACGGCATCCACTTTGCTCAGGTAGGCATCCCAGTCCTCGCCGACGGCCAGCGGATACATCCGGATGATGGCGTTGCGCTTCTTGCCCTGCAGAATCATTTCTTCCTTCGAGGACTTCAGCACCATGAACTCGTAGTCGCCCTGCATGCCGACACCGTCGCCTTGCGGGTCGGAAAAGAGGTGGAACAGGCGGTTGTAGGTGGAGAATGCGAGCACCGGGCCGCGGTCGCCGGCCATGGAGTACTTGCTCGTCACTTTCTCGTGCGTGCCGGCAATGGCTGCCTCACCGGCCACCGTCACCTGCATCTGTGCGTCGAACTTGGCCAGCAGCGTGAAACCGCCCGAACTGGCGGTGTCGGAATAAAACTCCATCACCCAGCCATTTTCGGCCGACTGCAGACTGCTGATGGCATTGTCTTGTGCCTGCTTCAGGCGTTCGGCAGCGGACAAGTCGAACTTCTCGTTATCGTCATCGCAAGCGCTTGCCAAGGTCAGCACGCCTGCACACAACAAAAGGGAATATACTAATTTCTTCATGTCTGTCAATTCTTAGTTATGAATTACTCGTTTTCCAACAAATCGTCGATGGTGATGTTCGGCACCTCGAGTTCGCGTTTGATGATTTCCTTGCGCAGTTCGTGGATGTCGATGCCCCATGCGTCGCGCAGCCAGTTCTTGGCAATCTCGAATTTCTGTTTGATGACAGCCTCGCCGTCGATGCCGTCGTCCACCAGTTTCGAGATGGTCTTGCCGGATTCATCGGTGACTTCTTCCACCTTCGAGAGCGTCGTGCGGGCACGTGTCATCATCTGTTCCCATTGCTCGTCGGTCTTGGTCAGGTAGTTGGCAATCACTTCTACGAAGTCTTCGCGGTTTTCCGAGCGGGCGTACGGCGACACGAAACCGGCGCTGTTGGCCTCGAGGTCCGTGTTGTACTGCCATTCGTCACGCTGATAGCCGGTTGCCGAAATCAAATTGAACTCCTGCGGATAGGTCTTCGTCTGGTGCAAGATGTGGGCAAACTCGTGGTGCATCGTCTTGAAGTAGTATTCGTTCAAGGCATCGATGTCCGTCTTGTCCAGGTTGTTAATCCAGTAGAGGGTGATCTTCAGACCGCCTTCGGCCGTACCCAGCACCATGGTGTTGGACGAAGCGTTGATGGCGGGGCTGCCAATCAAGTGGATAATACGCGGCGCATATTTCTTCATGAAGTCCTTGTCGGGCACCATGGTGTCATACACATCGAACCACAGGTACTTGGCGATTTTGGCGATTTGCATCGACTTGTCCAGCCGGGCCGGCACCAAGTTGTAGTCGTAGTCGGACTCGATGTCCTCCATCTGATACTTGAATTCGATGTTGTAGGGGATGCGGTAGTTCTCGTCCAGCCACTTTTCGAACTTGGACATCTGCTTCGGCGTCGTGTCGAAGATGGACGGGCCGAAATCGTCGTCCGAGCAGGAAGTGAACGTCAGGGCCACCGCTGCGGCGGCCAGCAGACTGCTATATACTAATTTCTTCATATTGCTGTTCTTCATTTATTATTTGACCAATACAAAATCAGACGTCGACGTGCCGGAACCGGCAGCCGTAGCCGTCGGACGCGGGTTGCCCGGCAAGCCGGCAGCCACTACGTCGGCCGGAATCTGGATGGCACGACGCGGGTCGTCGTACGTCAGTTCCTCCGTCACCTTCTTGTCGAACGTGTGCGAGATATTGATGCCGTAGCGCTTCAGATCGGACCAACGGGTTCCTTCGTACACCGTTTCGCAACGACGGAAGTGGAGTACGCACTGCAGGTAGGTGCTCTCTTCGTCGTTCAGGTCCGATACGTTGTAGTGGAACTTGTTATAGAAATAGCGGTTGCCTTCCACATAGAACTTCTTGATTTGCGCGTCGGACAGCGCAGCCGATACCTTGTGCGTCGATGTCCACAATGCCAGGTCTTCCAAGGCCTTGCCCAGTTGGTGCGTGTGCACGTAAGCCTCGGCACGGTCCAGCAGGACGCGTTCGGCCGTGAACACCGGCACCACGGTATGTACAAAGCCAATACCGGCCACCTTGTCGGTGTATTCAAAGAACTCAATCTGCTTCGGGAAGATGACGCCGTACTCGATGTTACGGATGTAGAAGTTCTTCGAGAAGGGCGGGAAGTCGCTCCAGTTCGGGCCGCCGCCACGCAGACAGCCGGCCGATGCCGTACCGCCATGACCGTAGCGCGTACCGTAAACGCGGAAGAAAGCCGAGTTGTAGGCCTGCAGCATCAGGTTGCAAGCCTGCGAGGTCTTCACGTACCAGTTGCCGATGTATTCCACCTCGTCGAGTTCGATGGTGGTGTAGTCGCGCATCATCGCAACCGGGTTGGTGCCCAACACCGTGTTGGCAAACGAGATTACCTTCTCGTAATCGCCGTAGTACAAATAGAACTGGGCGGCAAGAGCGTTGGCCGACTTGCTGTCGAAGTGATATTTCGCCACGGTGTGTACGCCGTCGAGGTAGCCGACACCGATTTCGAACGCATCGTCGATGTCCTTCTTGATTTTCTCATACGTCTCGGCCAACGTGCCGCGCTGATAGTCGGGCGACACCGTGGTTTCCGGCTCGGTGGCGTACGGGATGCCCTGTGCGTCGTTGGCAGCGCCGTGTACGTAGGGGAGGCAGAACAGGTTGGCCAGCGAGAAGTGGCCATAGGCCCGGCAGAGCAGAGCCTCTACGCGCAGACCCTTCAGCAAGTCCGACGTTCCTTCTTGTTCTTCCAGTTTGTCGATGGCCTGCAGTGCGTGGTTGGCGTGCGCGATGGCGTTGTACGTGTAGTTCCAGTACTGGCCCGGCGAGTCGTTCGTGCTCAGCGAGGCCGTCGAAGCCTGCCAGGCAAAAAGTTCGTCGTGCATACGGTCCAGCGAACCCAGAGACTTTCCGTTGTCAATGAAGTTGTCGCTGCTCAACTCGGCGATGATGGCAGGGTTGCCCACCGAATAGGCCGACGACATCAGCGACTTCACCTTGTCGGCCGTGTCCAGTTCCGTACGGTTATCCGGCAGGGTGGACAAGTAGTCGTCGCACGCGGCAAACGCTACCGACAAGAACAATAAACTATATATTTTCTTCAGTTTCATATTGATGCTTTGGTTACGGATTACAAACTAAATCTGACTGTCATGGTGAACTGCTTCGGCAGCGGCGATGCCACACCACCCGTGTTGAAGAACTCCGGATCCTGGCCGTTCAGTGCCTTGTCCGAGTAAATCAGGAACAGGTTGGAAGCCTGCAGTTTCAGCTGCAAGTTGTTGATGCGCAGTGCGTCGGTCCAACGTTTCGGGAAGTCATACGTCAAGGAGATCTCCTTCATGCGGATGAATCCACCGTTGGCCACACGGGCCGTCGAGTAGTTGTAGGCATTGTAGGCATACTTCAAGTCGGTGTTCTGTTTGGACTCGCGGCGGCTCAGGATGACCGGCACGTCCGTCACATCTTCGTCGCCCGGCACCATCCAGCGGTTCAGGAACTCTTTCGGAGTGGCCGTCAGGTCGGAGTAGGACGAACTGAACACCGGGTCGAGGCGGACCTTGTTGCCGAACGAGTACGTGATGAACACGTTCAAGCCGAAGCCCTTGTACTTGAAGTTGTTGCCGAACGAACCGTTGATGGGCGGGTCAATCGGGCCTTCATATTTCAGGTAGTCGATGTTCTCGTATTCCTGGAAGTTGATGTTCGATACCGTCAACTCGTTGTCCTGGTTGATGAAGGTCGGGTAACCGTTCTCGTTCAGACCCATGAAGGGGATGGAGAACAAGGCACGTACCGGATAGCCTTCGCGGAAGGAAGAAGAAGACTGACCGGTGATCAGGTCGATGACACGCGACGAAGCCTTCAGGTCGGTAATCTTCGTACGCGAATCGGAGAAGATAAAGTCCGTACCCCACTGGAAGTCTTTCTTCTTGATGTTGATGGTCGACAAGGTGAATTCGTAACCGTGGCTCTTCATCGAAGCGACGTTGGCGTACTTGCGGACTTCACCACCGATACCCATCGTGTTGACCTGGCCAATCAAGTCGTAGTTGTCGCGCGTGAACACGTCGAACACGAAGTTGATGCGGTTGTCGAGGAAACCGGCTTCCAGACCGAAGTTGAACTCACGTTTCTTTTCGTAGGTCAGTTCGGAGTTTTCCAAGCTGCCGATACCCAGACCGGACTCAACCACGTCGGCCGACGGACGCCATACGTTGCCTGCCGAGATGACGGCGTTGGAGTTGGTCAGCCAAGCCGGACCACGGTCGGCGGTCAGCGAGTAAGAAGCCTTCATCGTCAAGTGGCTCAAAGCGTTCTGCTTCTTGAACCAGTTTTCTTCGTGCATGTTCCATGCAGCAGAGATGTTCCACGTAGGCAACCAGCGTGCGCTGCGGCTGCGGCCCAGTTTGTTGGTTCCTTCGTAACGGATGGTTCCGTTGAACACGTACTTGCCGTTGAACGAATACGTACCCATGGCGAAGAAGGCCACGCTGCGCGAGTAGGTATAGCCGTTGGAGTAGTACTGCGTGTTCTCCTCCTGACCTTGCTTGAAGATGTTGTAGTCGTACGACGGCGTGCCGCCCATCGAGTACTGGTAGCCCCAGCCGCGGAACCAGGTTGCCTGGCGGTTGGTGGAGTTGGTTTCCATACCTCCGAAGAGGTTGAACAGGTGGATTTCCTTCAGGTGCGTGTTCCACGAAGCCGTGGCGCGGAAGTCGACGCTTCGCATCGTGTTGTCCGTACGGTCGTAGATACCGCCGTTGGGCAACACCGTCACAGGCAGTGCGTTGGCGATGTCCGGGTCCTTATACAGGAAGGGGTTGCTGTCGCGGATGGTGGCATCCTCGGGGTCGATACCGGCGCGGTAGGCACGGGCCTGGTTGGACTCGTCCATGATGTGGTGTTCCTGCAGGGCGTGCGAATAGCGCAACGCACCCAAGGCGTTGATTTCCAATCCCTGTATGGGTTTCCACGACAAGTCGCCCTGGAACATCACGTCCGTCAGGTTCAGGTCGATATAGTTGTTGTTCAACTCGTCGAAGATGTTGAACTCGCAGTAGTTACGCGTATATTTCTCGCTCGCGCTCAGCGTACGCGACGTGTTCAAGGCGTAGCTGTAGGGATTGATATCGAAGTCGCGTTTTACCTCACCGCTCACCACGTCGGTGCTCTGCGACAGCGTACCCGGGGCTTTCTGCTGACGATACGAACCCGTACCCTTGATGCCCAACGTCACGCGCTTGGAGAGGTTGAACGACGAGTTGGCGTTGAACGTGTAGCGGTTCACCGAGCTGGAGAGCGTCCATCCCGGGTCGTGCATCAAACTCAACGAACCGTAGAACGTGGCCTTGTCCGTACCGCCACGGATGCTGACAGCGTGGTTATGCGACACGTTTGTGCGGAACAACTGGTCGAACCAGTCGGTGTTGCGGAACTCGGCGTCCTGCAGGTAGGCGTTGCGGGCGGCCTCGGTGTTGTCGAGCAAGAACTTGCCCGAAGCGGCGTCGTAGGTATTGATGAGTTGGTACATCTTGCCGTACACACCGCTCGACGAAGCACGCATCGTTTCGCCCAGGTTCAGCCAACCTTTCTGTTGCATTTCCTTGTAGACCGACATCTGGTCTTGCGAATTCATCAAGTTGAAGTTGTTGTAGTTCGGCTTCATACGCATGGTGAACTCACCCGTATAGCTGATGGAGCTGGCACCGGCCTTACCTTTCTTGGTGGTTACGACAACCACACCGGCCATGGCGCGCGCACCATAGATAGAGGTGGCGGAACCGTCTTTCAGAATCTGGATGCTCTCGATATCGTCGGAGTTCAAACCGGCGATGGCGGACGAAATCAAGGTTTCAGCGTTACCGGACGAGAGGTCGTCGGCACTCACCTCCACATTGTCCTCCATCACGACGCCATCGACCACCCACAGCGGCTTCGAACTACCGTAGATAGACGTGGCACCACGGACGCGGATTTTCGGCGCCGTACCGAACGTACCGGACACGTTCTGCACCGACACACCGGCCGCACGGCCTTCGAGGCTTCGGCTGATGTCGGCCATACCGTCGAGTTTCGTCTTCGAAGCGTCCAACTTGGTGGCGGCACCGGTAAACAGACGTTTATCCATCTTCTGCATACCCGTCACAACCACTTCGTCCAACTGTTCTGCATCGCTCTGCATCACAATTTTCATTAAACCGGACTTGACGGCCACTTCCTGGGTTTTCATACCTACGTAAGAAACCACAATCACTTTCGTTCCCGACGGCACGCTCAGCATGAACTTACCGTCTATATCCGTCACTGTACCAATGGTGGTATTGCCCTTTACCGTCACTGTGGCACCGATAATCGGTTCGCCATCGTCTGCGGAAGTAACCAAGCCGTTCACCGACGTCTTCTGCGCGAATGCCAGCGCAGAGAAGAAGAAGAACAGCAGGAATACTCGTAAATAACTCTTCATAAATGCTTTTCGATTTATTTGATTTGATTTGATTGATTGTTCTGTTTGATTCTTACGCCCTTGCCTACAAGCCGCAGGAGGGCGCTTCGCTAAAGCCCAACGGCCATCTGGACATACGGAGGGGATACCGGGAGCGCGAGCCACGCGTCTCCCATGAAAGAAACAGGTTTGGAGGTTAAGGTCATTCTCTTCATAATCTAAAAAATTAAACAAGATATTCGGTTGTTATCTCTACTTTTTCACTCTTTTCTTTCGGCTCGGACTCTCTCACGAGGCTTCGCCGGCATCCTTCCGTAAGGGTACTTTTCACCCTTGGACGAGGTGCACCGCGCAAAGATAAATAAATTTATGGAATAAGGGCTTATTTTTCGATATTTTTTCTTCCTTTACACGTTGACAAGTAACAATCTGTCAAGGCTTTCTTTTCGTCATCGCCTGATTTCTCCTGCGTAGCAAACGAGGCCGACACGTCCTCCGATTCTGTCATTTTGATAGGCCTTCAAATCCTACTAAATCCAAATTTGGGTTAATGCGCCCTTGAAAGCGTTGTTCTATGTCAAGAGTTGCATCCTTTTGGCAAAACCGCCTTCGGCGGAAAATTGCCGCGCCCGAGAAGGCATAAGGCGGACAAACGGCCTCCAAAACGTCAGCGGAGGCGCGATCCGATCCTCCCCCTCGCCCGACGCCCTGCCGCATCACCCCGACCATACCGACGGAATGTCCCCCAACCGACCTTCGGCCGAAAGCGCGGCCGGCCCGAACGAAACGCCTGCGGTAAAAAAAAAGAAACTTTTTTCGACCACCCCAATACCCCGCCTGCCAGGCGGGGCTTGCCTCCCCAAACCCATCCGTGGAGGGGCTCAAGTCGGCTCGTCATCACGGGCAATCCGCGTCGTTGCTTTCGATATTCGAACTCGGTCGTGTACGACAGTACACTCCCTTCGTCCTCAATCTCAGCGCCTACCATCTTGCCCGCGCTGGCAAGCCTTGGAGGCCGATGGCCTCATAGTCTAAGGTAAGGCCAACCGAGCCTGTGCCCCTTCGGGGTTGGCCTTGGTTTCTTACGGGAGGGAACGGCCTCCCGATTGTTTGTCCGCATCTGACGATGCGGGAGGGATAAACCCAAATCGGTCATTAGCGTTATGATGATAACAACTTCTATTTTTGAGAAG
>JBJEHD010000071.1:0-41926 GCA_051875715.1 Bacteroidaceae bacterium | reverse complement strand
TTTTTTCATCCCGAGAGGCCCGGAAGCATTCGCTCCGGGCCTCTCACATTTTGTACCCGCATGTCGCAAAGGTACGTACCTTCTGCGACTTGTTCATATTCCACTCACTGGGTTGCACGATTGTCTGTCATACCCCCTATGCGTAAGGGTATGCTGGGTGGTGGTTCATAAGAATGTGTAAAATGTGGACGAGACTAATCCTGGGGTTGACGCCTCCCGTTGGAAATAACTCATTCGCTCCAAAATGGCCGCTTGGGTGCTCTTCCATCGTTATTATCAGAGTCGGTACTGAGTCCAGGCGTGTTTGGCGTTTCTCCTGGAGAGGTGGTGATGGGGAGACTGCATTCAACGGGGAAGATTTCAATTGTGGGTTGTATGTAGACTTTCTTCATAATTTAAATTGATGAGGAATGATGTTGCAAAGATAGGGAATTATCTACATTTTTTCAACCTCCCTCCATTCGAATTGCCTTCTCGATTTGTTCCAGATTGTAAGTGTGGACTGATTATCTGTAGAGCAAGCATTGTCCTTCCACGTTTTTTTGTACTTTTGTAGCGTATTTATTGAAAAAAGAGGAGATTATAAGATGAAGAACATGAGATATGCGGTTCTTTTGATGGCAATGTTGTGCGTGTGTGGCGCACAAGCCAAACGCAAACAGAAGGATAAACCTGTCTATGCGTTCGGTTTGTCCATTTCGCTTAGTGAGCAAGTGGTTTATCGTACGGAGATTCAGCAATTGGATAGCGCGGTTCTGGATGCCAATCATTTTCTGCAAGGCCGAGACCAGTACTCCTATCAGTTGAAGAATTACTTGGAGGATGAGCGTGGCCTGTCGAACCGCACGTGCATGATTTACTTCAACCAGGACGCCAAGAAACTGACGAAAGAACTCAATAAGGTGTTGCTGCGTTTGAAGAAGGACGAAACGCCTGTGCAGGTGCTTGGAAAAGATGAATTCTCATTCTCCCGTCCGGAGTTTTAAATGTGGTCGGATATGATGTGTCGGACAACGGTGCTCTTGTGTCTGATTCTTTGTGTGCTGTGCTCGTGCCAGCATGAGGAAACAAGAGGGGAAGAAAGCGGTCGTACGTTGCTGGTGTACATGGTTGCAGGTAACAACCTGGAGTCGGATATGCAGGCCAACGTGGTTGACATGTGCAATGGATTGAAGAGAACGAACCGCCCATGCCGTCTGGTGGTTTATTGGGATGGCCTTCAGGGTAATCCAAAGATTTCGTCTTACAGGGCCGATGGTGCGGGACATGTGGGCAAGGAGGAGGTATTGCAGACGTATGAAATGCAAAACTCGGCTTCGCCCGAAGTGTTGAAAACGGTGTTATCCGACATGATGCGTTTGTGCCCCTCGGAGAGTTATGGTCTGATTCTGAGTTCGCACGGAACCGGTTGGTTGCCTGCCGACAAGCGCACGCGGGCTTTTGGGGTGGAGAACAATGTGTGGATGGAGTCGGTTGATATGGCTCATGTGTTGGAGGAAGTGGCAGAAAAACCGTTCGATTACATCATGTTCGATGCCTGTTTGATGGCCGATGTGCAGGTGGCATACGAATTGCGCCATGCGGCATCTTATCTGATTGCTTCGGTGGCCGAGGTGTTGGGCGCCGGTTTCCCGTACGAATCCTTGATGCCTTATTTTTATTTGGACGATGTCGAACAGAGTGCAAGTGCCATTGCTCGCTTGTACATACACTACTATCGCTCAGCCGATCCTGCTTGGGGCACCATTGCTGTCATTCGTTGTGGTGAGTTGGAGCGGCTGGCTGCCTCCATGAAGGACTTGCTGGCCCGTTATCCGGCTTGGCAGCGGGTGAACGTCCGGCAATTGCAGAAGTATGACCGGATGATACTTGGCTTTGAGTATGCGATAGTTGATTGCCGGGATTTTGCGAATCATGTGGCTTCGCCGGATGTTCCACAGGAGTTTCTGGAGCAGTTGTCTCGTACGCTCCTCTACAGCGATTACGTGGAGAGCAATCTGATTGTTTCCATTGATGGGGACAAGTATTCGGGCTTGGGCATGTATGTGCCGCAGACGGAAAAACCTAAGTGGAACGATTTTTTCCGGCGTTATGCTTGGTACGAAGCGGCGGGCTTTTCCGCCTTCGATTTTTAAATGTGGAATCTTAATCAAATAATAAGAAGAAATATGTTTTCCGGAATTGTAGAAGAATTTGCAGAGGTGGTTCGTGTGGTCAAAGACCGCGAGAATCTTCATTTGACGTTGAAATGTTCATTCGTGGACGAGTTGAAGATTGATCAGAGCATTTCCCACAATGGCGTTTGCCTGACCGTAGTTCGTTTGGAGAATGGGACTTACACGGTGACGGCGATGAAGGAAACCATCGAACGCTCCAACATCGGACTGCTGAAAGCAGGCGACAAGGTGAATGTGGAACGTAGTATGCTGATGAACGGAAGACTGGATGGACACATCGTACAGGGCCATGTGGACCAGACGGCCACGTGTGTGGCTGTCGATGATGCGGATGGCAGTTGGTATTATACGTTCCGCTATCAGAGTAGCCCCGAGATGGTAAAGCGGGGGTATGTCACAGTCGACAAGGGTTCGGTGACAGTGAATGGCGTGAGCCTCACGGTCTGCAATCCCACTTACGATACTTTTCATGTGGCCATTATCCCTTACACCTACGAACATACCAATTTCCATACGTTGCAGGTGGGTTCGATTGTGAATCTGGAGTTTGACATCATTGGCAAGTATTTGAGCCGGATGATGCAGTTGCAAACGGAGGAGAGATAGCCGATGGAAGATTTCCTTTCTTTAGTCAAGGCGCGGCAAAGCGACCGCGCGTATGACATTTCGCGTCCAGTGGAGCCTGAAAAGTTGGCACGCATCATCGAGGCGGCCCGCCTGGCTCCATCGGCGTGCAATGCGCAGCCATGGCATTTCGTAGTTGTGGACAATCCTGAACTCGCAGTCCGAGTAGGGGAAGCAACGGCCGGATTGGGCATGAACAAATTTGCCCGTCAGGCTCCTGTCCACATTCTTCTGGTGGAAGAGAATATGAACTTGACTTCTTTCTTGGGTAGCAAGATAAAGGATAAGTACTTCCCGCTGATTGATTTGGGCATTGCTGCTTCGCACATCGTGTTGGCTGCAGAGGACGAAGGACTTGGCTCGTGCATTTTGGGTTGGTTTGACGAAAAGGAAATAAAGAAACTGCTGGGCATCCCCGCCGGGAAACGGGTACTGTTGGACATTACGGTGGGATATCCGACGAAGCCTAAACGCATCAAAAGCCGGAAAGCGAAGGAAAAGGTGGTCTCGCACAATCGTTATGGGGAAAAATAACAGCCCTGGTGCAACGACTTTATATCAAAACGTTTATATTTGCAAAATCACTCAAAAAATTTATTATGAAAGGTATCGTATTGGCCGGTGGCTCAGGAACACGTCTGTATCCTATCACAAAAGGCGTATCAAAACAATTGTTGCCTATTTTTGACAAACCGATGATTTATTATCCGATTTCGGTTTTGATGTTGGCCGGTATACGAGAAATCTTGATTATTTCAACCCCCTACGACCTGCCTGCCTTCAAACGCTTGTTGGGCGACGGATCGGATTATGGCGTGCATTTCGAATATGCCGAACAACCCTCCCCGGATGGTTTGGCGCAGGCTTTCTTGATAGGCGAAGAGTTCATTGGCAACGATTCGGCTTGCCTGGTGCTGGGCGACAATATTTTCTACGGTCATGGATTGACGGCCATGTTCCGCGATGCCGTACGTACGGCGGAAGAAGAAGGCAAAGCCACGGTGTTCGGTTACTGGGTGAACGATCCGGAACGTTATGGGGTGGTGGAGTTTGACAAACAAGGCAATGTGTTGAGCTTGGAAGAGAAACCGACCCAACCGAAATCGAACTATGCCGTGGTAGGTTTGTATTTCTATCCGAACAAGGTGGTCGATGTCGCCAAGTCCATCCGCCCCTCGGCACGAGGTGAATTGGAAATCACATCGGTCAATCAACGTTTCTTGGAAGATAATGAATTGAAGGTGCAACTGCTTGGCCGTGGATTCGCCTGGTTGGACACTGGCACGCACGATTCGTTGGCCGAGGCGTCTACATTCATCGAGGTCATCGAGAAACGACAGGGGCTGAAGGTGGCTTGCTTGGAAGGCATCGCTTTGCGCCAAGGATGGATTACCCCGGAAAAGATGGCCGAACTGGCCCGTCCTATGCTGAAAAATGAATACGGGCAATACCTGATGAAGGTCATCAAGGAGTTGAAAGCCGCTGAAGAGTAAAATTATAATTTGACAAACCAATGAAAATGGAAAAGCATAACCATGTTGTCATCATGGCTGGAGGGGTAGGGAGCCGGTTCTGGCCGATGAGTACCCCCGAGCATCCGAAGCAGTTTATTGATGTGTTGGGGTGCGGACGTACGCTTCTGCAACTGACGGTCGACCGCTTTGCCGGCATCTGTCCTCCGGAGAACACATGGGTGGTCACATCGAAAAACTATGCGCCTTTGGTGCGGGAACAATTGCCCGAGGTGCCGGAAAGCAACATCTTGCAGGAACCCTGCATGCGCAATACGGCTCCTTGCATCGCCTACGTCAGTTGGAAAATCAAGCATCGTCAGCCCAGTGCCAACATCGTGGTAACTCCGTCGGACCATATCGTCATGGATGTGGCCGAGTTTCAGCGTGTGGTGAGGTCGGCTCTGGACTTCACGGCCGACTCGGATGCCATTCTTACGTTAGGCATGAAACCCACTCGCCCGGAAACCGGCTATGGCTATATCGAAGGCGACCTTTCGGTAGCTTCAACGACGAACAAGGAAGTGTTTAGGGTTGATTCATTCAAGGAAAAACCCAACCGCGAGTTGGCTGAGAAATATATTGCCCGCCCCAATTATTTCTGGAATGCAGGCATCTTCATCTGGAATGTCAGTACGATTGTCAACGCGATGCGCATCTATCAACCGGAATTGGCCTCGCTGTTCGAATCGCTTATGCCTTATTATAACAGTGACCGCGAACAAACTTTAATCGACGAGCATTTTCCTGCTTGCGAGAATATTTCGGTGGATTATGCCATTTTGGAGAAGGCTGACGAGATTTTCGTGTTCCCGGCCAGTTTCGGATGGAGTGATTTGGGCACGTGGGGTTCGTTGCATGAACGGCTGGAACATGATAAGGATCATAATGTCCGTATCGGAGCGCAGGTGCACATGGTGGAGAGCCGGAACTGCATCGTGCATACGCCAGGCGAAAAGAAGGTCGTTGTGCAAGGATTGGACGGCTACATTGTGGCTGAGCATGACGGCTCGTTGCTGGTGTGCCGTTTGAGCGATGAACAACGTATTCGCGAGTTTACAAAATAGACAGAGATTTTTATCAATACATAGAATAGAGAAAAGTGAAAAAAGTTGCTTTAATTTCGGGTATTACCGGACAAGATGGCTCATTCTTGGCCGAGTTTTTGATTGAAAAGGGATATGAGGTGCATGGCATCTTGCGTCGTTCGTCGTCGTTTAATACGGGACGCATTGAACATTTATATCTGGATGAATGGGTGCGCGACATGAAGCAGAGCCGTCTGGTGAATCTACATTATGGCGACATGACGGATTCCAGTTCGTTGATTCGAATCATTCAGCAGGTTCAGCCTGACGAGATATACAATTTGGCCGCACAGAGTCACGTAAAGGTAAGTTTCGATGTGCCGGAATATACGGCCGAGGCTGATGCCATCGGCACGTTGCGTATGCTGGAAGCGGTACGCATACTTGGATTGGAGAAGAAAACCAAAATCTACCAGGCATCTACGTCCGAATTGTTCGGCTTGGTGCAGGAAGTTCCTCAAAAAGAGACGACTCCGTTCTATCCTCGTTCGCCGTATGGCGTGGCTAAACAGTATGGCTTCTGGATTACGAAGAACTACCGTGAAAGTTACGGTATGTATGCGGTGAATGGTATCTTGTTCAACCACGAAAGCGAGCGCCGTGGCGAAACCTTCGTGACGCGCAAGATTACACTGGCTGCAGCACGTATCGTACAGGGATTCCAGGATAAACTTTATTTGGGTAACCTCAATTCGTTGCGCGACTGGGGATATGCAAAGGATTATGTGGAATGTATGTGGCTCATCCTGCAGCACGAAACCCCTGAGGACTTCGTCATCGCCACGGGCGAATACCACACGGTGCGCGAGTTCACTACGTTGGCGTTCCGCGAGGTAGGTATCGAATTGCGTTGGGAAGGCGAAGGTGTGGATGAAAAGGGCATCGACACGAAAACGGGCCGTGTGCTTGTTGAGGTCGATCCGAAATACTTCCGTCCGGCCGAGGTGGAACAACTGCTTGGCGATCCGACCAAGGCGAAGACCTTGCTGGGATGGAATCCTCGCAAGACCTCGTTCGAAGAATTGGTGAAGATCATGGTGTCGCATGACATGAAGTTCGTGAAGAAGCTTCACATGCGTGCAAAGATGGAGGAATAAATGGAGAAAGATGCCAAAATCTATGTGGCCGGCCATCGTGGTCTGGTGGGTTCGGCCATATTTCGCAATCTGCAGCAAAAGGGCTATACCCGGGTGATTGGGCGTACGCATCAAGAACTGGATTTGCTGGATGCGCAGGCTGTTCGCCGTTTCTTCGACGAGGAGAAGCCTGAATACGTGATCCTGGCCGCCGCTCATGTCGGCGGCATCATGGCCAACAGCATCTATCGGGCCGATTTTATCTACCAGAACCTGCAGATACAGCAGAACGTGATTGGCGAAAGTTTTCGTCATGGGGTGAAGAAACTGCTTTTCCTGGGCAGTACGTGCATTTATCCCCGCGATGCCGAGCAGCCGATGAAGGAGGATGTGCTGCTCACCTCTCCGCTGGAGTACACCAACGAACCCTATGCTATCGCCAAGATTGCAGGCTTGAAGATGTGTGAAAGTTTCAACTTGCAATATGGCACCAATTACATAGCCGTCATGCCGACCAATCTGTACGGACCGAACGATAACTTCCACCTGGAGCGCAGCCACGTCTTGCCGGCCATGGTGCGCAAAATTCATTTGGGAAAATGTCTGCATGAGGGTGATTGGGAGGCTGTGTGCCGCGACTTGAACCATCGGCCTGTGGAAGGCGTGGACGGGAATGCCTCGAAGGAGAAGATTCTGGAGGTGCTGGCCAAATACGGCATCACCCCTGAGAGTGTGACGTTGTGGGGGACCGGCAAACCTCTGCGCGAGTTCTTGTGGAGCGAGGAGATGGCCGATGCCAGCGTGTTCGTGATGGAGCATGTGGACTTTAGCGATACGTACGACCCCTCGTGCAGAGATGTTCGAAACTGCCACATCAACATTGGTACGGGCAAGGAGATTTCTATTGGGAATCTGGCCCGGTTGATTGTCGACGAAATCGGCTATCACGGACGTCTGTCGTTCGATGCAACGAAACCGGACGGTACCATGCGCAAACTGACCGACGTCTCCAAACTGCATCAGTTGGGATGGCATCATCAGATTGAGATAGAAGAAGGAGTGCATCGGATGTACCAGTGGTATTTGGCCGACTTGTCGGCCGAATAGCAATTGCCCACCCATAAAGGGTAGGAAGGAGGGAAATGACTGCGGAAGATACGTTCGTTTCCCTCCTTGGTGCATATTATTTTATGGGCTGTATGAAGGCCGTTGCAACAGTATTGCAACAGCGTTGCAACGGCATTGCAACACCGTTTAAATGCATCGCTCTTCGCGTGTACACACGCATCGTAATGAGGATTGAACGGCAAACGAACACTGTTAAAATGGCTATTAAGTGGTTTTTAAATTACTGCTTTTAAAGTATAAAATCAGCAAGGATGGAAGGGAAAAGTAAAAACGAGGGCCGGCGAAAGGCTGTCGTCATGGGAGCGACCTCGGGCATCGGCCGCGAAGTTGCTTTGGAACTGGTCCGAAAGGGCTGGATGGTAGGTGTGGCGGGTCGCCGTATGGAGCGGCTGGAACAATTGAAACAGACAGTGGAAGGCATCGTGGCAATAGCCTGCATTGATGTTGACAGGCCGGAAGCGACAGCCCGGCTCGAGTCCCTGATAGACGAAATGGGAGGGATAGACCTGTATTTCCATAGTTCGGGCATCGGATGGCAAAATCCGATGCTTGAGCCGGACAAGGAATTGCTTACCGTTTCGACCAATGCGTTGGGCTTCGTCCGGATGGTGGATTGTGCGTTTCATCGGTTTGTGAAGCAGGGCAGAGGGCATATCGCCTGCATCTCGTCGATTGCCGGCACGAAGGGATTGGGGGCTGCTCCGGCCTATTCTGCCACCAAACGGTTTCAGAATCATTACTTGGAATGCCTGGAGCAGTTGGCAAGGATGCGTGGAGTCCGATTGCAAATCACGGACATCCGTCCCGGCTTTGTGGCAACCGATCTGATTGCAGGGAGTTCGTATCCCCTGCAATTGTCGGCTGCCGACGTGGCTCGTCAGATTGTTCGTGGCGTGGAGCGGAAGCGCAGTGTTCTCGTTGTCGACTGGCGCTACCGCTGGCTGGTTTTCTTCTGGAAGTTGATACCCCGTTGGCTTTGGGTACGGATGCGTATCGGTACGAAGCCTTGACGTATGCCCGTTCTAATGGAGGAGGCAGGCATCAGTAGGCTTGTTTGTCTCCTTTGATGATGTTTCGCACGGTTAGGTAGAGGATGCGCAGGTCGAGCAGAAACGACCAATTCTCGATATACCAGATGTCTCGGCGTACCCGTCCTTCCATTTGGCTGAGTTCTTTGGTCTCGCCTCGGAAACCGGTCACTTGTGCCCAGCCCGTGATGCCAGGCTTCACCAGGTGTCGCACCATGTACTTGTTGATGAGGCGCGAATACATCTCGGTATGCATCAGCATGTGCGGCCGAGGGCCTACGAGAGACATTTCACCTTTCCATACGTTGATGAACTGAGGCAACTCGTCTATGTTCGAATGGCGGAGAAATTCGCCGAAGCGTGTCTTCCGTGGGTCGTTGGAAGTCGCTTGCATGGTGTCGGCCATATCGTTCACACGCATGGAGCGGAACTTGATGCATTGGAAGATTCGTCCGCCTTCTCCACTACGTTTCTGCTTGAAGTAAATCGGACCTGGCGAGGTCAGTTTGATGCCAATGCCGACGAACAGGTAGACAAATGGATACACGGTGCACAGGAAGACGGTTGATACAATCAGGTCGAAAGCCCGTTTGATGCATTTGTTGAGTGGCGACTGCAGAGGTTCCTCCCGGATACTGAGAATGGGAATGTCGTCGAACAACTCCAGTTTCATCCGTCGATGCAGGTAGTTGCGTACGTTGGGGACACTGTAGAAATGAATGAGGTTGTTCTCGCAATGGTTGATAAGCGGTACGATGGCATGGGCCTTGGAAGAGGGAAGGCTGCAGAACAACGTGTCGACGGCATTTCGGCGCAAAGTAGGGATCACGGCAGAAACATGGCCCAGCCATTTGGCTGAAGGCGGAAAATCATGCAGTGGCTCGTCGTCGAACACGCCCAACACGCGATAACCCAGCGAAGGGTCGCCTGTCAATTTTTCGTATAGTTCGCGGGCATTGCTTGCTCCACCCACGATGACAGCCGTGGTGGAGTTGCGTCCTATGCTGCGGAAATGTTTGACCAGAAAACGCATGCCGATGCGCCATGTGCTTAACAATACAAGCAGGATGAGATAACAATTCAGAAAGAAACTGCGTGGAACGTAGATGCGCAACAGCGACGAGATGCCTATGAACAACAAAATGTACATTGTGACGGACATGGATATCCGTCCGATGATGCGTTCGGGCGAGGTAAATCGTTGGTGCAATTGCACGCGGAAGATAGAGGACGTGGTGGCATAGCACATGTTGACGATGACCAGGTATTTCTCCAGCAGACCGATGTCTATCCCCGAGTGATGGGGGAAATAAAGCAGGAATAACCCCATGACGACAAGGTTTAGCCAAAAGAAATCGCCCGCAAGGGTGACGGTTTGGATGTATATGGAGGTTCCTCTGTTAGGTTGTGTCATGACGATGTTAGGTATTTTTGGGTTGTTTCCATCCTTTGTAGGCAAGGAATGCGATGATGAGGACTGCTATGGCCAAGATGGCATAGCTTATCTCGTGGCTGTAGGCGGTGGCCAGCCGATAGACGTCGTCAAGGGTTTTGTAAGGGGTGAAGCGATAGATGCTGTATCCAATCAAGGCCAGCACAGTGTTCCACAAACCAGCTCCCATTGTCGTATAGAGGAGGAAAGGTGTGAGTCGCATCCCTGACAATCCGGCCGGAAGGCTTATGAGTTGGCGTACGGCCGGCACAAGGCGTCCGAAAAATGTGGAAGCGGCTCCGTGACGGCGGAAGTAGGCCTCGGCGTGTTCCACCTTTTCCGGTGTAAGCAGGCACATCCGTCCCAGACGGCTTGTGGCAAACCGATACATCAGCGGACGGCCCAGCCAACGTGCCAGTCCGTAGTTGACAAGTGCGCCTATATCGGCTCCCAGCGTGGCAAACACGACTACGCCCACCAGGCTCATGCTACCATCGGTCATGGCCTTCCAGGCTGCGGGCGGGACCACCACCTCGGAGGGAAAGGGGATGAATGAACTTTCGATGGCCATGAAGAGTGTGACCACGGCGTAGTTGAGGTGTTCGAGCACCCATTGGATAAGATCAGCTGATTCCATCGTTTTTAGGTGTAGAAAGAGGGTTGTTGATTCAATTTACATTTTTGCTTTTGCAGGTCCCGTCTGGACGTATATCGGTCAAGTTCTGGTAGTAGGCAACCGAGAGTTCGTCGAACCGGGCCTTGATGCCAGGGTCTGCTTGTAGGGCCTGCGTATATGCTTTGTCGCTCTTTTTCGTATCACCGGCCCAATGGTAGGCAAGAGAGAGGGTGATAAGTGCTTCCGGCAGGTTGGGATGATGGTGGACAATGTCTTCCAATAAACTGACCAGGAATGGCGTTTTCTGGTGCGTGTGGCAGATGAACATGAGGCGCACGAAATCGCCCAGTTCTTCGAAAGCGTTCTTTTCCAATGCCTGCCAGAATGCGACAGAGGCTTTTTCAGCATCGCCCTTTTGGTTGCGATGGAGAAGCAGTTCGCCAAGCAAGATAAAACTGTCGACCTCTGCGTCTGCCGGATATTTGCTGGTGAAATACGTTAGGATTTCGATGGCTTTCTCGTATTGGCCGATGGCCGTATAGCATAAGGCACGGCTATGACAAAGTTCGGTATGGAACGAATCCATCTCTGAACTCAGTTTGACGGCTTGTTCGAACAAGACGATGGCTTGTTCGTCTTCACCGGCATATTTATGGCACATCCCTTTTAGAAACAACGCATAGGCATTGTTGGCATCTTGCTTCAGACAAGCTGCGCAAAGGTCGGAGGCTTGTTTGAAGTTCTCCATTTGGAAACAGGTGCTGGCCTTCAGCATCAAAGACTGGGTATGGTTTGGGTCGATGGCCAACGCAAAATCGAATGCCTCCAATGCGCCTTCCAATTGTTCCTGTAGCAGGCGGGCCCTGCCCAGTCCGGACCATGCATCTACACAGAACGGGTCTTCGTCGGTGGCTTGTTCGTACCATTCGGCCGCCAGTTTGGTAGAACCGGCCTGGGCGAATGCTTCGGCTTGGTCCATCATCAGCGATGCGTTGTGCGGATTTATTCGCAAAGCCTTCTCCACCCAGCGGAGGGCATCCTCCGGCAGATTCCTATCCAGATAGAGGTAGGCTGCTTCTCGATAGAATATCTCGTCTCCATCGTAGCGCTGCTCCATCTTTTTTAGGATGGCCTTGGCCTTCAATCCTTTGTCTTCTTCCAAATTGACGAGGGCCTGCAACAATTCCACACTGTAACTTTCGCTGGAAGACAGCGAATCAACCAAGGCTCTTGCCTCAGCCAGTTTGCCGTCTTCCACCAAAAGCGTACCTTTCAGGGCCAATGCCTCTTCGTCGGCAGGATGCAGTGTCAATGCGTGTTCGACGGCTTCGAAGGCCTTGTCGTACTTGTTGTCGCAGGCGTAGTAGTCGGCGATGTCGAGCAGGTCTTCAAGGTCGAAATAACGTGTCTGCCCATTGCGAAGCATGGCTTCATATTGGGCAAGGACGCGCTGAAACTCCGGGCTTTGGAAAGTGGCATTTTCGTTAGAGGCCATAGGATTGAATGGGTTAGTTTATTTGTTTTTCTTGCTCCATGTGTCTTTCAACGACACGGTACGATTGAAAATCAACCGTTCGGGGGTCGATTCTTTATCGACGTTGAAGTAACCGATTCGTTGGAATTGCAGGTAGTCGAGCGGCTTGGCTTCTGCCAGGAATTTTTCCACATAGCAATGGGTGAGCACGGTAAGCGAGTCGGGGTTGATGATTTCCTTCATGCCCGTGAGTGCGTCGCATTGTTTGGCTTCGCGGATGGCGGCCAGGGCATCGCGTGGGTTTTCCACTTTCCAAAGCCGGTCGTACAAGCGTACTTCGGCTGGTATACAATGTGCGCAACTAAGCCAATGAAGCGTTCCTTTCACCTTCCGGTTGCTTTCGGGCATGCCGCTCTTGGTGTTGGGGTCGTATTCGCAGTAGACTTCGCGGATGGTCCCATCCTCGTCCTTGAGGCATCCGGTACATTTGACGATGTATGCGTTCTTCAGTCGAACCTCTTGTCCGGGTGTCATGCGGTAATATTTCTTCGGGGCATCTTCCATGAAGTCGTCGCGTTCAATCCAGAGCTCGCGGCTGAACTCGATGGTGTGACTCCCTGCGTTGGGGTCTTCGGGGTTGTTGATGGCCTCCATCTCTTCCACTTGTCCTTCCGGATAGTTGGTGATGATGAGTTTGACAGGATCGAGTACGGCTGACACACGTGTGGCTCGCTTATTCAGGTCTTCGCGGACGGCGCTTTCCAGCAACTCAAACTCATTGAGGGCATCGTAGGTCGTATAACCGATTTTGTCGACGAAGTTTCGGATAGACTCGGGTGAGTAGCCTCGACGGCGGAAACCGCAGAGGGTCGGCATACGAGGGTCGTCCCATTCGTTGACCAAACCTTCTTTCACCAAGGTGAGCAGATTCCGCTTGCTCATCAAGGTATAACTGAGGTTCAGTTTGTTGAACTCCGTCTGACGCGGACGATTGTCGTCCAAATCTTTGTCTTCTTTCAGCCAGTCGATGAACAAGTCGTAAAGCGGACGGTGTACCACGAATTCCAGTGTACAGAGCGAGTGGGTGACTCCTTCGAAAAAGTCGCTTTGTCCGTGAGCAAAGTCGTACATCGGGTATGCTTTCCATTTATCGCCTGTGCGGTGGTGCGGAGTCTTCACAATTCGGTAGATGATAGGGTCGCGGAAGTGCATGTTCGGGTTGGCCATGTCGATTTTTGCACGCAGCACCATCGATCCTTCTTCCAATTCGCCGCTATTCATCTTTTCAAATAGGGCGAGGTTTTCTTCGATGGGGCGGTTGCGATAGGGGCTCTCTGTTCCCGGCTGCGTGGGCGTTCCCTTTTGTTGGGCTATCTGCTCGGACGTTTGTTCGTCAATGTAGGCTTTCCCTTCGCGGATGAGGCGTACGGCAAAGTCCCATAACTGCTGGAAATAGTCGGAAGCATAATATTCGTTTCCCCATTGGAAACCGAGCCATTGGATGTCCTCTTTGATGGCGTCGACGTACTCCAAGTCTTCTTTGGTGGGGTTGGTGTCGTCAAACCGGAGGTTGCACACACCTCCGTGACGTGCGGCTATTCCGAAATCGAGGCAGATGGCTTTTGCATGCCCGATGTGGAGGTATCCGTTCGGCTCAGGCGGGAAGCGGGTTTGTACGCGTCCTCCGTTCTTTCCTTCTTTCAAATCTTTTTCCACGGCGGCCTCGATGAAGTTCAGGCCTTTTTTCTCCGTTGTTTCCGAAACGTTGTTTTCAGTCATGGTGTTTTTGTTTTTACGCTATTGGAATGCAAAAGTAGGAATTCTTTTTCAATTAAGGGGTTTCCTGCCGCTTAGTTTTCTCGTTTTCTTCACGAGTGTGCGTTTCTGCTTGCTGGGTGCGGGTGCTCGCTGTTCTGTTTCGACTGAAAGGGGCGCGGGTAGAGTTGCTTTAAGACAAGAATTGCCCGTCCGCTCATTGTTTGACAGAAAAAGCTTTTCTTCTTCGTTTGTCGGAATGCACGGATAAAGTTATATTTGCTCCGTTCCTAAAAGAATTTAAAAACTGAAAGAACGAGAAACCAATCATCAAATTAAAAAGAGAAAAGTTATGAGAAAAGGACTGATTACGCTTTTCCTGGGGATGGCCGCTTTGCTGGTTCAGGCTCAGGTGAAGATTCCGACGTCGCAGGGAAGGCCGGGGAAGCCTAATCCTGAGATGCAATGGCCGACCGCCAAACCTGCACGAAAGTCACATCTTGTGTGCGATACGCCTTTCCGTATGCCGGGATTGTCAGATGTTTCGCCCCGTTATACCAAATCGGTAGGCGATGGCACGCAACTCTTCGGCAATGTGCTTTATGCCGATACGTGGACTTCGAGTTATGCTCCTTTCGGTGTCTATTCGCTGACGGCTTCCAAAGGCATCCGGTTCGACTTGGCTTTTGCCGATGGCGACCTTTCGTCTCCGATGGCGGTATATGCCAACGGAAAGTTCTATTCCTATCGTGTGAGTGCGGATTGGACCATCTTGATTGAGTGTCTTGTCTACGACGTCTCTACGGGCGAGTATTTGTTGATGCTCGAACCCGAGGGCAATTACACGAATGTGCCTTATTCGTCGGCTATGACGTACGACCGCACTGACGGCAAGGTATATGCCATTACGTATGGTGAAGGCGGTGTCGGCTTTAATCTGTCGACAATGAATGGCGACGCTTCGTTTACCAAGTTGTGCGCACTTAGCAGTTCGTTTTTAACATTGGCAGCATCGCCCAAAGGGGAGTTGTTTGCCATCTCAGACGAAGGCTATTTGGTTCGCATTGACAAACGGACGGGCGCCGTAACGCGTGTGGGTGATACGGGAAAAAGTCCGAAATATGCACAGTCGATGGCGTTCGACCCCTATACGGGCAAACTCTACTGGGCTTTTACGAACGACGACGAGGCGGCTTTGTATGAAGTGAATACGCAGACCGGCAAGGCATATAAGATTGACGACATGCCGGATGGCGAGCAGTTGGTGGGTCTGTGGGTGAAACCGGCTGCTGTTGCCAACGATGCACCGGCCGCAGTGACAGATTTCCACTTCACACCCCATGTGGAAGGTGGATTGACCGGAACACTTTCGTGCACGGCTCCTACGAAGACGTATAATGGTGAGGCTTTGGCGGGCTATGTCAATGTCGTTGTCAAGAGCGGAGACGAGGTGCTGATGCAGAAACCGGCTCAGGCAGGTGAAACCGTGTCTATGGAATACACCTTCGATGCGGCCGGACTGTATACGTTGTATGCTGTTGCCTCGAATGAGAAGGGCAGTAGCGTGAAGAACAGTTTGACCGTCTACGTCGGTGAAGACCGGGCCGGCGCGCCGAGAAACGTGCAACTGAACGTACAGAATGGTCGTGCAACCGTGACGTGGGAAGCTCCGCAGGATGGCGACAATGGCGGCCACTTCGATGGATCGGCTATTTCTTATAAGGTGACGCGTTGTGCCGGCACGGCAGACGGTGTCGTAGTGAAGACTACGGGCGTAGGCGAGACTTCTTTCTCGGAAATGTTGCCTTCGGCTACGGCACTTTATACCTACCGCGTGACCTCTATCAGCCAAGGAGTGGAAGGCGGAACGGGCGTTTCCAATGCCGTCCTCTCGGTAGGTGCCTACGAACTTCCTTTCTATGACAATTTTGACGACGGCGAACTCTGCCAGCAATTGTATACCTACCTTGACTTGGACAACGACTGGGATGCTGCCCAGAAGACCAATGCTTGGTTCTGGAAAAGCGATGAGGGCTTGATGCAGCATTGTGCCGACGGCAAGCATCTTGGAAACGACTGGCTGATGACACCTGCCATCCATCTCGATGCCAAGAACCTGTATACGCTGGCCTATACGCTCAATACGGGCGCGCCGTGCAACCTGCGTGTGACGGTCGGTACGTCCACCGATCCGAAGGACCATACGATTGTCGTGGCCGAGCATAAGAACTTGGATGACATTTGGGAAGGCACCTATTATAAGACTGTTCGTGTTGATCGCGATGCCAACTATTACGTGGGATTCTACGCTTTCTCCGGAACAGAAGGATACTATATGAATTTGCACGAGATAGGCATGATGGCCGGCATGTCGACCGCCTTGCCCGACTCGGTTCAGAATCTGCGTGTCGAAGCAGCCGGCCAGGGCGTGAAACGTGTCGATATCTCCTACACGGCACCGACAGTGCTCATCAACGGACAGCCCATAGAAGGCTCGTTCCACGTAAAGACCTATCGTGAAGATGTTGTTATTAACGACTCGGAGGTGACGGCCGGACAGACGGTCAGCTTCTCGGACAACGCGCCCGCCAACGGCGTCAACAACTATCGTGTGGTGGCTTTGCTGAACGGCGAAGAAGGTTTCTCGGCTAAACGTGCCGTATGGGCCGGATTCGACACGCCGGAAACGGTGAAAAACATGTCGGGTATCGCCATCGATGGGAATATGCACGTTCATCTTTCTTGGGAAGCCCCGACGAAGGGTGTCAGCAACGGCTACTTCGATATTTCGCGCATTTCCTACTCGGTTTGGAGAGGAAAGGACAAGAGCAGCCTCGCTCGCTTGGCTACAGGCCTGAAGGAATTGAAATATACGGACTATCAGGTAGAACAGGAGTTGGCCGGCCGCCAAGATGGCTTCTACTACGGCGTGACAGCCGAGGTGGACGACGTCCGCAGCGAGGCCATGCTGGTCTATGTCGTGGCCGGTACACCTTATCCGATACCCGCTGCCGAGTCTTTCCCCGGCGGACAGTTCAACATCCAGCCCTGGACCACGCAGGCCGTCTATGGCGACTACGGCTTCACCTGCATCAAGTCCGACAATGAAGGAGGCTATCCGCAGGACGGAGATAATGGCTTCGTGAAATTCAAGAGCGAAGGCTGGAGCGATTATACGGACAGCCGGCTGAAGACTCCCGTGTTCACATTGAAGGGAACGGAGAATCCGTCGTTCAGCTTCTTCATGTATCACATCGATGCCAAGTCGGAAGATGCGATTGTCGACGGCGGCGCTACTAAATGCCGCATTGAAATCTCTGTCGACGGCGGTGCATTCCAGGCCATCAGTCCGGACTATACGGTGAGCAACACCAAGGCCGGGTGGGTGGAACACCGTGTTTCGTTGGCCGACTACAAGGAGGCTCCGTGCGTGAAACTGGCATTGCGAGGCATGACAGACAACGCTTGGATGAGTTTCTACATCGACAACATCCACATCGAAGAACAGGCGGACAAGGACATCGCTGTAGGTGCATTCCAGGGCCCGAAAACCGCACAGGTGGGTGACGAGGCGGTCTATACGCTCCGTTATTTCAACCGGGGTTCGGAAACGGCTGCCGGTTATAACATCCAGTTCTGCGTAGATGGCCAGGTGGTGAAAACACAGGCCGGCTCCGATTTGAAACCGGGCGAAATCAAAGATATAGAATTGCGTCTGCCTGTGACGGCTGCTTATGCCGGACGTACCGTCCCGGTGGAAGTGAAACTGGATTATGCCGCAGACGGCAATGTCGATAACAACCATTCGTCGGTGATCGAACTGAGCGTCGACGCACCGTGGTATCCCACCGCAAAGGGCCTTGCCGGCAAGTACAATGGCGAGGGTGTCGTTCTTACCTGGAACGTGCCGGTGCTCCCTGACGGCAAACAGCCTGTGACGGATGGGGCGGAAGAATACGAGCCGTTCGCCATCGAAGGTTTCGGCGACTGGATTTCGTATGATGGCGACCAGCTGGGTAGCGGCGGATTCTTCGACATGCCCGATTATCCGAACAAGACGGTCGATCAGGCCTGGATGGTGTGGGCTCCCGGCTATCTGAACGGAGTAACCGAGCAGGATTGGCCTTTGATGTTCCCCCGTACGGGCGAACAGGCTTTCATTTGCTGGTATGCCAACTACTATCCGGATTGGGAATCGCCCGACCCGACAAACGACGACTGGCTTATCTCGCCGCAGGTGTCCGGCGGATCGGAGATTAGTTTCTGGATTCGTCGCATTCACTGTGATACGGACGAGAAATACGAAGTGATGTACTCCACCACGACGCAGGATCCCGGCCAGTTTAAGTCGTTGCGTTCGGGAGTGGCTTCCGACGAATGGGTGGAAGTGAAGGTCGCTTTGCCGGCCGATGCTCGCTACTTTGCTATCCACTACAAGGCTCAATTCCAAACGGGCGTCATGGTTGACGACATTACATACATCCCGGCCAAGTACGACCTGGAGGTACTGGGCTATAACGTCTACCGCGATGGAGTCAGACTGAACGAATCGCTTTTGACCGAACCTACTTACACCGACCGCAATGTGTCGCTGACTGAAACGTATGCTTATCAGGTGTCGGTTGTCTATAACTTCGGTGAAAGCGCAGCTTGCTCGCCGCTGCTTGTCGAGCCGGGCAATTCCATTCAGCATCTGGAAGCCGGTTTGTCCGTAATGGGCGAGGTTCGTTGCATCCGCATTCGCACGGCTGACGAACAGCCTGTCGTGGTCTACACGGCCGATGGCAAGACGGTAGCCTCGGTGGTTGTGTCGGGTGAGACGGCCATCGCTTGCGAACCGGGCGTCTATGTCGTACGCATGAACGAGCATATTTATAAGGTGAGCGTCCGCTGATAAGTGGTACGCTGTTTCCGGTCTTTTTATATGGGACGGAGAAGTTCGTTGGCCCGAAACCGGGGCTGCGGCTTCTCCGCCCCTTTTTGTTTATCCCCAAATGGCCATTGGCGTTAATGACAATTCCTGTTTTTTGAACAGCCGTATATCCGTTTTTGAAAGCCCTTTGAAAGCCCTTTAAAAGCCGTTTAAATGCGTGCGCACGTGAAGGCTGATGCGTGTACACGTGAAGCCCGATGCGTGTACACGTGAAGGTCGATGCGTGTACAGACGCAGACGAGGGTGTGCCCCTTTGAATTTTGACGGCCGGCAATGCTTTTTGCTGGGATATGGGGAAATGTAGTGCGAAATGTATATCGTGCTTTGTTGTGGTTGTTGGCAGAAGTGCCTATTTTTGCTGCGTAATAAAATGTAATTGCAAGGAAAATGAAAAAACGTAGCAATGGCGGGTATGGCCTCTTGTGGGCCTGCTTGCTGACGGGCTTGACAATGGTTTGCTCGTCGGAAGTGAGAGCGGATGGAAATGAGACAACGTTTCCGCGCCGCATCGTGGTGGAAGAAGGCACGGGAACTTGGTGCAAGTATTGTGTGTCTGGCATAGCTGCTTTGCGCGAGTTGATGGCCAACCACCCGGACGATGTCATCCCTATTGTATGCCATTTTGACGATCCGATGAAAACGTCGTCGTATTCGCAACTGGAGAGGACGTTCTTTCGCGACGGCATTCCCGGGTGTGTGTTCAATCGGGATTACAGCATGCTTGCAGTGGAGCCGGCTTATGTGGAAGGGGCTTTCCAGACACAGAGCCTGACTGCGAATGTAGGAATCGAGGTGGAGGCTTCTTTTGTTGATGAGACGGAAGCCGGCATCCAAATCAATACGTCGACCACCTTCGGCTATGCATCGTCGAACGTCGACCTCCGGGTGGCCTTCGTGTTGGTGGAAGACAGTGTGCACAGCACCCTGAACGGTTATGCCCAGCAGAATGCTTACAGCAAACAAAGTTCGGACGAGTCGGCCGGCGAGCCGATGGGTGGATTCGAGGATCTGCCTCCCGTCATCCCCGCCGAACAGATGTACTACGAACACGTGGCCCGGCTCATCTTCAAGTCATATTCCGGCACGCTGAACAGCATCCCCACCGAGGTGGAGCAAGGGGCGACTTACACGTATCAGTACACGCTGGACGAAACCGCTTTCCAGTCGGCCAAGGTGATGGACAAGGGCCGGCTGACGATTGTAGCCATGATCCTCGACGTAGCGAGCGGCCGTATCGTCAATGCCGCGCAGACGGAGGTGAAGCGCAAGGCCTCCGATGCCATACGGACGATTGACGTGCTGCCTGTTCGGTTCGGAATTGAGGACGGACGCATCCGTGTGGAAGGCGATTACGACCGCTTCCAAGTGTTCACAGCCGATGGCGTCGAGGTTCGAAACGAGGCCCTTCCTCGCGGATACTATCTGGTCCGGGTGGTAAAAGGACGTGTTGTACGGGTCGAGAAGGTATTGAATTATTAACTCAAGCGGTCGTCAGTCAGTGAGTACTCACGTAGCCGCTTGCGAGTACTCATGTGGCCGCTTGCGAGTACTCGCGTACACAGGTGCGGATGCGGCCTTGAGCACCTCCGATGGGAAATGTGTTTGCTCTTCTTGGGGCAAGCACATTTTTTGTATATTTGCCCCCAAACGTAATCGTCATGACTCGTCGGGTGGTTCTATATATAATAAGTATATGGTCGCTGGTTTTGCTGGCGTCGGGATGCGGGGGAACGGCTCCGTCGGCCGAGATGGCTGTGGTAGATTCGCTGAACCGTTTGTCCTATGCGGCCTACTACCGCGATGCGTACGAGGCGGGCCGGTTGGCCGAACAGGCTTATGCGCGGGCGGCACATTACCACACCGGGCGGGCCGAGGCTGCCAACCATTTGGGCTTTTGCGCTTTTATGCGATCGGAGTATGCGCAGGCCGAACAGTGGATAGATCAGGCGGGCCGTTTGACGTCCAACGAATTGGAACGCTTCATCGCCGATGTGGGCCGGATGAAGATCTGCCAGCGAACGGCTCGAAACAAAGACTATTACGATGCGCGTCATCGTGCGCTTCGGCGGATGCGACGCCTGCTCGAGGATATCACCGTCTTTACCGAGCCGCACGAGAAACACCGCTTGTACTTTGCCTTTTCTGAATTTTACGCCGTATCGGCTTTGTATGCGTATGGGGTGCAGCAGCACCCGCAGGCGGTAGAGTTCCTGGAAGACATGTCCGAATGGTCGTCGGCCGATACGGTGCAAAATCTCAGACGGATGATTTTTTGTGGCGGTATGGGATTGATGTCCTCTGACAGCCTGCGGGCACGGACGGCAGGATGTTTCGATTGGCTTTATTGGGGCGTCCGTCAGAGTCGGGCAGGGGGTTATCGTTGGTTGGAGGCTTATTGCCTGCGCTATCTGTCGGAATTGTTGGTCTCTCCGGCGGCGGACTTGTTGCCAGCCGACCGACGGATGCGCCTTGTCGAAGAATGTGGCACGGACTCGTTGCAGCCCTATCGGTTGGCTGTCTGTTCGGCAGAACTGTTCCGCCGTCATGGCGATGCCTATCAAACGGCAGAAGCCTTGCGCACGCTGGCCATGTGGCTGAACCGCAACGGACGTTATGCCGAGGCTGTCGACACGCTGGATGTGGCTTTGTGTGCATTGGATGGCCGTGGGGTGTTGGAGTCCGATTCGCTGTCTGTCCCTTCAGACACGGCCAGGGTGGCATACGAAGCCGTAGCACGCATCCACGAGCAGCTGAGCGTGGCCTATGCAGGACTGGGCCGGAAAGATGCGTCGGATTATCATCGGAATTGCTATCTGGATATACTCTATAACATCCGTCAGGACAGAGAACTGGAAAGCCGCTATCAGACGTTGCGCCGTGAGGCAGTTCAGTTGAACTGGTTGATTCTCTTGGTGGTCGGTGCCGTCGGGCTGGTTTGCCTGACCATGGGGCTGCTATCCCGCTTTTGGCGTCGGCGCAGTCGGGAAGAGGCGATACGGCTTCGGGCGTTGCTGGACCTTTGCCGGAAAGTGGTAGTTCCTTTTCCAGCCGGTGTGTCCGATGCTGACAACGTAGCCCGTATGGTGGAAGATCGCATCCGTCCCTTCATGCAGCAGTGGTTGGAGGTGGTTTGGTTGCAGATAGAAGTGGTGGACAACCGGCCGGAGGAGAACGTGGAAAAGAAAAATCCCGGCTATGCAGCCTCGTTCCCTTTGGTCGTGGTCGAAGGACGTCCGGCTGTGGGCGTGCTGAGGCTTGTTTCCGCCCGGCCGTGGACGAAGGAACGGCGTGCGGTGGTGCAACTGGTGGCTCCGGTCATGGCTTGGGTGCTGGAGAATGGGCAGGCGATGCTTCTGCTCCACGACCGTGAACGGCAGGTGGAGAAACAACGCTACGTCAACGAGCAACATGTAGAAGAAAACAAACGTCGCAATGTCGAGAAGAAAGCCTGCTTGAGTCTGGTAGAAGGAGTTAAACCGTTTATCGACCGTATGATGGGCGAGGTGACACGCCTGCAGCAGGCTCGTTATGCCTCTAATCGGGAAGTACGTGCGGCAAAATACCAGTACATCCGTGAATTGGCCGAGCGTATTCAGGAGTATAACGACATCCTGGCCCAGTGGATTCAGTTGAAGCAAGGGACGCTTAGCCTTCTGGTGGAGAATTTCCCATTGGACGAGTTGATGGAGGTGGTGGCGAAACGTCGCAGGACTTTCGAAGCCCGGCGGCAGACGCTGGAAGTCGAACCGACACGGGCCGTGGTGAAGGCGGACAAGGCCTTGACGTTGTTCATGATTAACACGCTGACCGAGAATGCCCGGAAGTACACGCCGGAGGGCGGTCGCATCCGCCTTTATGCCCGCGAAGAGGAAGCGTATGTAGAAGTGTCGGTCGAGGATAACGGGCGTGGCCTGTCCGAATCCGATATTCGTTGTATCTTGGAAGAGAAGGTCTATGATTCGTCTCGCATCGGCCTGGATGGAACCGACGATGCATCGTTGCGAAAGGCAAAAGGCTCAGGGTTCGGCTTGATGAATTGCAAAGGAATTATCGAGAAATACCGGAAGACCAATCCTCAGTTCGCTGTCTGTCTGTTTGGCATCGAGAGCCGACTCGGTGAGGGCAGCCGTTTCTTCTTCCGTTTGCCCAAGGGCATTTGGAAAACTTTTGGTTGGTTGATAGTGGGGCTCTGTGCCGTTTCGTGTACGGCCCGCATATCAGTCCCATCCGGATATCCGGCGCCGGTCCCGACCGACAGCGTAGCCGACCGCTGGCTTGACACGGCAGCGTCCTATGCCGACCGGGTGTATGAAGCGAACGTAGAGGGGTGCCATACGCAGGCCGTGGAGTATGCCGATTCGGTTTTGCATTGCCTGAACGTACATCGCCGCTTGCTGACCGGTCGAACCGACACGTTGCAGTTGTATGGGACAGGCACCGCTGTCGAGGCAATGTGGTGGCAGGAAGGGTTCGCGTCCGATTACCATGTCTTGTTGGATGTCCGAAACGAGGCGGCCGTGGCTTTTTTGGCCTTGAAAGATTGGGACGCATATATATATAACAATGAAGCGTATGCGACGCTCTACAAACTGGTGAGCGAAGACACTTCGTTGGAGGCCTATTGTCGCCGGTTGCAACAGGCCACGAGCCACAAACAAGCCGGTTTCTTCGTGTGTGCCTTGCTCTTGGGAGCGATGGCTGTGGGTTATGCCGTTTTCTTTGTAGGCCGTCGCACGGCAGGCCGTCGCCGACTGGAACAGTTGCTTGATGCCGACCGCCTGGCTTTGTGTGCCGTTTCGGCGGATGGGCCGGATGAAACAATATCGGCCGAGGAGGTGTTGCGCAGACTGCTCGATGCGTGCCGCGAATCCTTTGGAGAGTTGCTGTCGTTGGACGGACTGTGGCTCGCGGCCACGGATGTCGACCATCGCCGGCTGTGCGTGGTGTCGACCCTCGAAGCGTCCGATGCCGACTTGTGGCAAGACAGGTTGGAGGCTTGCTTCCACGCGCAGCAGTCGTCGTTGGCCGACGAGGGGCATGCCTATCTTTCTCCACTGCTGACGGGTGTAGACGGCGAGACTGGTTGTGTGGGTGTGCTGGCTTGGACGAGGCATGAGGAGGATATTTGCGAAACCGACCGTTTGCTGACCGATTTGCTGGCCCGTCAGTTGGCTTTGGTGGTACTGAACGCTCTGGTGAATCCTGCGGCAAAGTTGCGCGACATCGAATGGGCGGAAGATGAACTTCGCCGGGCTGCTTACGAGGATGGTCAGTTGCACGTGCAGAACCTGGTGCTTGACAATTGTTTCTCGGCCTTGAAGCACGAGACTGTCTATTATCCCAATCGGATTCGTCAGATTGCCGACCGTCTGGGGCGGACAGATTCGCCGGCCGATGAGTCGACTCAGGTACAGACCATGCGCGAACTGATTTCTTATTATTCCGATGTCTATACCTTGCTTAGTTCGTGTGCGTCGCGCCAGTTGTCGGAGGTCATGTTCCGACGCACCTCTGTGTCGGTCGACAAAGCGGTGGCGCACATAGGGCGATACATAGATCGGGCCATGCGCCGGCAATCGGTTCAGCTGCATTGGCAGGCCGAAGTGTCGGAACCGGGCATACATGTGTCGGCCGACCGTATAGAACTGCATTTCTTGCTCGAAACTTTGGCAGATGAGGCATTGTTGGTCGGGATGAAGGGCGATGTGAGGCTCAGCATCCGTCCGGATGGAGCGTTTGTTCGTTTTGAGTGGGAAGACAGCCGTTGCATCTATACAGACGAACAACTGCAGCATTTGTTCTATCCTCAGCGTGAGTGGATGCGTCCGTCGGCTGACGGACGGATGACTGGCACTGCCTATCTGATAGCCAAGCAAATCATCCGCGACCACGACGAGTATGGTGGTCGTCGAGGGTGTCGCATCGAGGCGAAGGCCAGCGCCGGAGGTGGTTTTTGTGTGTGCTTCACCCTTTTGCGGTCCATGGGCCGTCCGGTGGAAAATTAATAACGAAACAAATCAGAAAACAAGAACGATATGGAATCATTCAAAGTTATCCTCGTGGAGGATGTCAAGTTGGAACTGAAAGGCACGGAAGAAATCTTTCGTCACGAGATACCCGAAGCCGAAGTAATCGGTACTGCCATGAACGAGGCCGAGTTTTGGACGTTGATGGAGAAAGAAGTCCCCCATTTGGTCCTGCTCGACCTGGGATTAGGCGGCTCTACTACGATTGGGGTGGAAATTTGCCGTCGGTTGCGGAACTCGCATCCGTCCGTCAAAGTGCTTATCTTCACGGGCGAGGTGACCAATGAGAAGTTGTGGGTCGATGTACTCGATGCCGGTGCCGACGGTATCATCCTCAAGACAGGAGAATTGCTCACACAGGTCGACGTGCAGGCCGTGATGGAGGGCAAACGTTTGGTGTTCAACTATCCAATACTGGAAAAGATCGTGGCCCGTTTCCGTCGGTCTGTGTTGGCCGAGTCCAATCGGCAGGAAGCCGTGGTGGGGTATGACATCGACGAGTATGACGAGCGTTTCTTGCGCCATCTGGCCTTGGGCTATACCAAGGAGATGATTGCCGGGCTGAAAGGCATGCCGTTCGGCGTGAAGTCGCTTGAGAAGCGGCAGGCAGACCTGATCAACCGTTTGTTTGCCGAGAGCGAACGGGTAGGCATCAATGCTACCCGTTTGGTGGTTCGGGCTTTGCAACTGCACATTCTTGATTTGGATAAACTGGAGGCTGATGAAGAGTAAGCGCAAATCGGTGCATCCGGCTGCACTGTACGCTTTGTTGACCGTGGCGGTGGTGTTGGCTTCGTGGATGGGCGATGTATATGGCCTGTCTGTCGAACTTCCGTCGGGTGGCGAGCCGTTGCCTGTGCAGAGCCTGATTAGTGCCGAAGGCCTCCGATGGTGGCTGCGTCATGTGGTGTCCAACGTCACGGGGTTCGCTCCGCTCGGTATGGTGCTGATTGCCTTGCTGGGCGTAGGATTGGCCGTTCATAGCGGATTTCTGGCTGCCACCTTGCGCCGTTGGTCCGGTGGGCGGCGGGGTGTTCGCCGGGCTGTGTGGGGTGTGGTCGTGGCTGGCTTGTTGTCCAACGTGGTGGGCGATGCCGGCTATGTACTTCTGCTGCCTTTGGCTGCGTGGTGGTTTCGGGCGGTGGGCCTCCATCCGGTGGCTGGGCTGGTTGCCGGGTTTGTGTCGGTGGCATGCGGCTATAGTGCCAATCTTTTTCTCAGTACGGCCGACCCCTTGTTGGCTCGTATCACACAGGAAGCCGTGTCGGCAGCTGGGGTTTCGGCAGTTCCGGTCGGAGCGTTGTCCAATCTTCTTTTCATGGGTGCTTCGGTCGTCGTGTTGGCCGTGGTGTTGTCTGGCTGCATTATCCGTTTGGGGGCTCGGATGAAACCTTTCGAATCGTCCGTGCCGGCCGAGTTGGAAAAACCTCTTTCGCGCAGGGAGTGGCGTGCTTGGATGGCGGCGGCTGGAGTAGGCCTTTTCTTCATCGTGGTGGTGGCGGTGGCCACGTTTTCGCCTTGGGGGATTTTGCGGGGTGTCACGGGCGGTATGATGCGCTCGCCTTTCATTTCGGGGGCTTTGTTTTTGATGTCGGCGGCGTTAGGACTGATGTCGGTTGTCTATGCATTTGCTTTAGGCCGTTATCGCTCCGAGCGAGATGTCGTGGCCGGCCTTTCCCATGCGCTCGGTCTGCTTCCCGCCTATGTGGTCATCGTTTTTTTTGCAGCCCAGTTTTTTGCTTGCCTGTCCTATTCCCGGCTCGACCAGTGGGTGGTGGTCGGGTTGTCCGGCCTGGTTCCTGCCGCAGCCGATGGGGTGGGTGGCCTGTTGTGCGTGGTCGGCGTATCGGCGTTGCTCAATTGCTTTTTGGTGTCGAGTACGGCAAAGTGGGCTTTGCTGGCCCCGGTCTTTGTTCCGTTGTTGTCTGCCGGAGGACTTTCGCCGGACTGGGTGCAGTGTGCTTACCGCATTGGCGACAGTCTGACCAATGCGCTTACGCCTTTTTCGTTCTACCTGCCTTTCGTCCTGACTCTCTTGTTGTCTTACCGTCCCGATGCCGGGTATCTCTGTTGGCTTCGGCTTACGTTCCGCTGTACGCTGGCCGCTGGCTTGGCATGGACGGCTTTGCTCGTAGTCTGGCGTTGGGTGGGACTGCCCCTCGGACTATGAGTTCCGATCCCTCGATGTTTATCGTATCATCAACTTGATGCGTTGTCCGGCTGCCTCGGCCACATAGCATCCCGGCTTCAGTGTCAAAGCGGTTTGCTCGTATCCACCCGGATGACGCCAATGGGCGACGGATTGTCCGTCTGTCCGATAGATGTATACCTCGGTGGGAGCGGGACAGCGTACGTCGAGCGTTCGTCCTTGCAAGGCGAGTGCCGGTGCGCTGTCTGTCTGACGGCCTATTGAGGCTGCGGCTTCGGGATGCAGGTCTTGTACGTCGGCCACTTCGGTCGATAGTTCCCCTACGCCGGCTGCCACCTGCTGGTTGACGGCCGTGTAGATGCGTACAAAGTCGATATAGGGCAGATTTGCAGGTTTCCCGTCGTCGTCGACGGCCCAATCCAGGTCGAATTGGCATCCTTCGTCGGTCCATTGGTTGTCCACGTAGCCATAGTCCCACGGACGCATCACCCACATGCCTGTGCTTTCGTCCCAGGTCCCGTTGTCCGGCAGTCGGCTGCCACGGAAGGTCAGCGTCTGCTGGTCTATCCATTTCGGGAAGTGCGCATGGGCGTGTCCGTAGGCACTCCCCATGTACTTCACTACGCCTTGTCCGCCTTGGTTGTCGGTCCAAACGACGTCTTGGTCCGGACTGTCGGGTCGGGTGTAGGTAATCTCGTAGTTATGCAGGGTGCCCGGGTTGGCGTATTCCGAGCCTGCCAACTCATACCAGGTGTCATCGGGCAGTCCGTTGGCGTTCGTGTCTATTGCCACCAATACGATGCCTGGTTCGGCGCTTGTGCCGTATCGGTTGGCGTTGCCCAAGATGAGCAGGTCTTTCTGCCCTGGTACGTTGACAACAGAGTGGTCGAAACGGACGGTCATGTATCCGCCATATCCACCCAGGCTGACCAGGTTTTCGTTATAGAGGTTGTCCAGGCATTTTTGTGCCATGCGCTCGGCCGTATCGCCTTCTTCGTAGACCGGCAGTTCATGAACGAACTGTCCGGGTGCGGGACAGTATTCCAATACTTGGGTGAGGTATGCCTTGTTCTGGGCTTGCAGGATGCAGGGGAGGCCGGCGGCAAAGGCCAGGGCCACAAGGGGAAGGGAAGGATGGTTCATTTTTTTTCGGAAAAGGTTTTAGTGGTTTCGTGGGTGCAAAGATAACGGAAGCGAAACAATGTGGGTGCACCCCTCGGGAGGAATTGCATAAATAATCGAATTTTCAGACGAGGTTTCTTTTTTATTCACGGGAAATGCGTACATTTGGCCAAACTTTGGGAAGGCCTATGCTTCCTTTGTATGCTTTATCGTACGAACGAAAAGAAAACAATACTATAAACCTTTAAAAAATATCCGTGTATATGGAAAACAAGATTCAAGAGCTGACTGATAAGATTTATCAGGAGGGAGTGGAGAAAGGCAATGAAAAGGCCCGCGAACTCATCGAAAAAGCTCAAGAAGAGGCCCAGCAGCTGGTGGCCGACGCCCGCCGTCAGGCCGATGCATTGTTGGCCGACGCCCGCAAGGCGGCTGCCGAGTTGGACGAGAACACTCGTTCGGAGTTGAAACTGTTCGCCCGCCAGTCGGTCGATGCACTGAAGACGGAAGTCGCTTCGTTGCTGACTGCCGAGACGGTGTCGGCTTGCGTCAAGGGCTTCACTGCTGACAAGGATTTCCTCAACCGCTTCATCGTGGACATGGCCGCCCGTTGGTCTGCCGACGAACCTGTTGTCATCTCGACGGCCGATGCCGCTTCGCTGACGAAATTCTTCGCTGCCCAGGCCAAAGGTCTGTTGGACAAGGGTGTAAAAATCGAACAGGTGAACGGCCTCAAGGCTTTGTTCTCCATTTCGCCGGCCGATGGCTCTTACAAAGTGAACTTCGGCGAGGAAGAGTTCGAAAACTATTTCAAGGCCTTCCTTCGTCCGCAGTTGGTGAAAATGCTTTTCTAAAACCCCGGTCGTCTCATGAGTAAATACTATTGCCTGATAGCCGGCTTGCCCGACCTCTCGCTGGAGGACGGCAAGTTGAGTTACACGGTGGCCACCTTCAAGACGGAAATCTATCCGGAATTGTCGGCAGCGGACCGCAGGCTGGTGGACTTGTTCTACTTGCGCTACGACAACGCCAACCTGCTGACGCTCCTGGCCGACCGCGAGGCCTCCATCCAACCGCTCGGCTCTTATTCGGCCGAACAGTTGCTCGACCTGATTACGACGGTCAAGGAGGGCGAACATCGTCCGAAGGGTTTCCCCTCCTATATGATAGACTTCACGGCGGCCTATTTGTCTGGTTCGTCCGAGATGCGTTTCCCGGCCGATGTGCTTGCCTCGGGTTATTATGCCTATGCGATGGACTGCGGCAACCGTTTCGTGCATGACTGGTTCGAGTTCAACCTCAACCTCAACAATGTGTTGGCGGCGCTTACGGCCCGCAAGTACAAGTGGGAGGTTGCACCCTACGTGGTGGGTGAAGGCGAGGTGGCCGATGCCATCCGTACGTCGGCTGCACGCGATTTCGGCCTGGCCGACCGGTTGGATTGTTTCGACCAATTGCTGCGCATCAGCGAAACCGACGAACTGGTGGAGCGCGAGAAACGCACCGACCTGCTCAAGTGGGCCTGGATGGAAGATGCCACTGTTTACGACTATTTCACCATCGAACGTGTATTCGTATTCTTGCTCCGCCTCGACCTGATTGAGCGTTGGATTACGCTCGACAAGGAGAAGGGAAGCGCCCTCTTCCGCAGCCTGATAGGCACCTTGAAAAACGAGGTGCAGATACCCTCTGAATTTCGAAAATAAACAAAACTGACATACATGGCAACAAAAGGAACTGTTAATGGCGTTATCGCCAACATGGTGACCCTCATCGTCGACGGACCGGTGTCGCAAAACGAGATTTGCTACATCCACACCGGTGGAGACAAGTTGATGGCTGAGGTAATCAAAGTGGTAGGCATCTACGTCTACGTGCAAGTGTTCGAGAGCACGCGTGGACTGAAGGTGGGTGCCGAAGCTGAATTTACCGGGCACATGCTCGAGGTGACACTCGGCCCGGGTATGCTCTCGCGCAACTACGATGGTTTGCAGAACGACCTGGATAAGATGGAAGGTGTGTTCTTGCGCCGCGGACAATACACCTATCCGCTCGACAAGGAAAAGAAATGGCATTTTGTTCCCTTGGCCAAACCGGGCGACAGAGTGAAGGCTTCGGCCTGGCTGGGCCAGGTGGATGAAAACTTCCAGCCACTGAAAATCATGGCTCCCTTCACGCTTGAAGGCGAGTGTACGGTCAAGACGGTAGCACCCGAGGGCGACTATACCATCGAACAGACGGTGGCTGTGCTGACCGACAAGGACGGCCGCGACATCGAAGTGAACATGATCCAGCGTTGGCCTGTCAAGAAGGCCATGACCAACTATCGCGAGAAACCGCGTCCTTTCAAATTGCTTGAGACGGGCGTACGTGTCATCGATACGGTCAACCCCATTGTGGAGGGTGGTACGGGCTTCATCCCCGGCCCGTTCGGTACGGGCAAGACGGTGTTGCAGCACGCCATCTCCAAGCAGGCCGAGGCCGACATCGTCATCATCGCCGCGTGTGGCGAGCGTGCCAACGAGGTTGTGGAAATCTTCACCGAATTCCCCGAACTGGTCGACCCGCATACCGGCCGCAAGTTGATGGAACGTACCATCATCATCGCCAATACCTCCAACATGCCTGTGGCTGCCCGCGAGGCGTCGGTCTATACAGCCATGACGTTGGCCGAGTATTATCGCTCCATGGGCCTCAAGGTGTTGCTCATGGCCGACTCTACATCGCGTTGGGCACAGGCCTTGCGCGAGATGTCCAACCGTATGGAGGAACTGCCTGGTCCCGATGCCTTCCCGATGGACCTTTCGTCCATCATCTCCAACTTCTACGGCCGTGCCGGCTATGTCGTGCTCGACAATGGCCAGACCGGATCCATCACCTTCATCGGTACCGTATCGCCTGCCGGCGGTAACCTGAAAGAGCCTGTGACGGAAAACACCAAGAAGGTGGCCCGTTGCTTCTATGCGCTCGAGCAGGAACGTGCCGACCGCAAACGTTATCCTGCCGTCAACCCCATCGACTCCTACTCGAAATACATCGAATATCCGGAGTTTGAGGCGTACATCAGCCAGCGCATCAACGGCGAATGGCTGAAGAAGGTGAACGAGGTGAAGACCCGTCTGCTGCGTGGTAAGGAGATTGCAGAGCAAATCAACATCTTGGGCGACGACGGTGTGCCTGTCGAATACCACATCACCTTCTGGAAGTCCGAACTCATCGACTTCGTGGTACTGCAGCAGGACGCTTTCGACGAAATCGATGCTGTCACTCCGATGGAACGTCAGGAAGAAATCCTGAACATGGTCATCGACATCTGCCACACCGACTTCGAGTTCGCCGGCTTCGTCGAGGTGATGGACTTCTTCAAGAAGGTCATCAACGTATGCAAGCAGATGAACTATTCGGCCTACAAGTCCGAAGCCTACGAACAATACAAGAAAGAACTGCAGGAGATGCTGGCCGAAAAATGCGTCGCCTCCAAGTAGATTTATTCACCTCACAAGAGAGAAACAGCAATGGCAACAAAAGCTTTTCAGAAAATATATACGAAGATAAACCAGATTACCAAGGCCACGTGTGCGCTGAAAGCCACCGGGGTGGGGTATGACGAATTGGCCACGGTCGACGGCAAGTTGGCCCAGGTGGTGAAGATTGCGGGCGACGAGGTCACCCTGCAGGTGTTTGAAGGAACCGAAGGCATCCCCACCAATGCCGAGGTCGTATTCTTGGGCAAAGCGCCTACGCTGAAGGTGGGCGACCAATTGGCCGGACGTTTCTTCAACGCCCTCGGCCAGCCCATCGACGGTGGCCCCGAAGTGGAAGGGACGGAAGTGGAAATCGGCGGCCCGTCGGTCAACCCCGTGCGCCGCAAGCAGCCGTCTGAACTGATTGCCACCGGTATCGCCGGCATCGACTTGAACAACACCCTCGTGTCCGGACAGAAGATTCCGTTCTTTGCCGACCCCGACCAGCCGTTCAACCAGGTCATGGCCAGTGTGGCCCTGCGCGCACAGACCGACAAAATCATTCTGGGCGCCATGGGTATGACCAACGATGACTACCTTTACTTCAAGAACGTGTTCTCCAACGCCGGTGCGCTCGACCGCATCGTCAGCTTTGTCAATACGACCGAGAATCCGCCCGTCGAACGTCTGCTTATCCCGGACATGGCCCTGACCGCCGCCGAGTATTTCGCTGTGGAAAAGAACCAGAAGGTACTGGTGCTCCTCACCGATATGACCTCGTATGCCGACGCGTTGGCCATCGTGTCGAACCGTATGGACCAGATTCCGTCGAAGGACTCTATGCCCGGTTCGCTCTATTCTGATTTGGCCAAGATCTACGAGAAGGCCGTACAGTTCCCGGCCGGTGGTTCCATCACCATCATCGCCGTGACCACCTTGTCGGGTGGCGACATCACCCATGCCGTGCCTGACAACACCGGTTACATCACCGAAGGTCAGCTCTTCCTCCGTCGCGACAGCGACATCGGCAAGGTCATCGTCGACCCCTTCCGTTCGTTGTCGCGTCTGAAGCAGTTGGTCAATGGCAAGAAGACCCGTCGCGACCATCCACAGGTGATGAACGCCGCTGTGCGCCTCTACGCCGATGCCTCCAACGCTAAGACCAAGATGGAGAACGGTTTCGACCTGACCGACTACGACGAACGTACACTCGCCTTCGCCAAGGACTATGCCGACCAGTTGCTGGCCATCGACGTCAACCTCGACACCACCGAGATGCTCGACGTGGCTTGGCGTCTCTTTGGCACATATTTCCGCCCCGAAGAGGTGAACATCAAGAAAGAACTGGTCGAAGAATATTGGCCGAAGAATTAATCTGCTAAATCCATCAAGACGTGGCTATAAAATTTCAATACAACAAAACCTCGCTCCAGCAGCTCGAGAAGCAACTCAAGGTGCGGGTGCGTACCCTCCCCATCATCAAGAACAAGGAGAGTGCCCTGCGCATGGAGGTGAAGCGCTGTAAGGAGGAAGCCCGTGCACTCGAGGAGCAGTTGGAGCGGCAGATTCAAGCCTACGAGGCCATGTTTGCCTTGTGGAACGAGTTCGACCCCTCGCTCATCCGGGTGGCCGACGTCAGCCTCGGTGTCAAGAAGATAGCCGGCGTGCGCGTGCCCATGCTCCACGGAGTGGACTTCGAGACGCGCCCCTTCAGCCTCTTCGGCTGCCCCAAGTGGTATGCCGACGGCTTGCACATCCTCAAAGGTTTGGCCCGGACGGCCGTCGAGCGCGAGTTCACCCTGGCCAAACTTGGCCTGCTTGAACACGCCCGCAAGAAGACGACACAGAAGGTCAACCTCTTCGAGAAGGTGCAGATACCGGGCTATCAAGACGCGCTGCGTAAGATAAAACGGTTCATGGAGGACGAGGAGAACCTCTCCAAGTCGTCGCAAAAGATTCTGAAATCGATTCAAGAAAAAAGAAAGGAGGCCGAGGCATGATTGCAAAAATGAGTAAACTCTCCGTCCTTGTCTATCACAAGGAGTATGAAGCCCTCCTCAAACGGCTTTACCGCCTGGGCGTGGTTCATGTGGTGAAGCGTTCGGATGCGGAGATGGACGAACATTTGCAGGAAATCCTGCAGACGCGTCGGGCCTGGCAGCAGTTGCTGGCCGAAATGAAGAAGGCTGCCGCCGGTGTGGACGAACCCGGCACTCCTGAATTGACCGATGCCGCTGCAGTAGGCCGCAGGTACGACGAAATCTGTCGCGACTTGCAGCAACTTGCTTCGCGCCTGCCCGCTTTGGCCAAGGACGTCGATGCCCTGGCTCCTTGGGGGGATTTCTCTCCCGCCTCGGTCGAACGGTTGGCGCAGAACGGCCTGCAGATGCAGTTCTTTTGCTGTGCCGACAAGGCTTTTGATGAGGCTTGGACCGATGCGTACAATGCTGTCCGCATCAGTCAGCAGGGTGGTCAGTGCTATTTCGTCACCTTGACGCACGGGCCGGTCGAACTGGCCGATGCCGAACCCGTTCGTCTGCCGGGACGCAGTTTGTCGGACCTTCGGGCCGAGCAAGCCCGTGTGCAGGATTCCATCCGCCAGACCGAAGAGGTCCAGGCCCGCTTCTGTGCAGCCCATCTCTCTGTAGTCGAAGCCGCATTGGACGACCTGGGGGCCGATATCGACCTTCTCGAAGCCGACCAATTGGGTGGCCTGCGCATGGCCGAAGGATCCGTTGTCGGGCTCGAAGGCTGGGTGCCCACCCGTCGCGAGGCTGACGTGCGCCAGTTGCTGGCCGAAGCCGGTGTATATTACGAACTTCGTCCCGCCTTGCCCGAAGAGAACGCCCCCATCCAGTTGCAAAACAACCGGGTGACACGCCTTTTCGAGGTGCTGACGCGCATGTATGGCATGCCCGATTATGCCGAGTTCGACCCCACGCCCCTGTTGGCGCCTTTCTATGCCGTCTTCTTCGGCCTCTGTGTGGGCGACGCTGGCTACGGTCTCCTGTTGGTGGCTTTGGGCTGGGTGCTGAAACGCAAAATGTCTGCTTCCATGGCCGGCATGATGAACCTGCTCATCACGCTCGGTGCGGCCACTACGCTGATGGGCGCGTTGTTGGGCACCTTCTTCGGTGTCAACCTGACTACGCTCGAACTGCCTCAGTGGTTGCAGTCGCTCATGCTGACCGGCAAAAGCGCCAGCCTGGGTTACGACAAGACCATGGTCCTGGCTCTTGTGGTCGGAATGTTCCACATCTGCTTTGCCATGACCGTCAAGGCCATCTGTTCCACCGTACGCTATGGTTTCCGTAACTCCCTCTCCGCATGGGGATGGTGGTTGCTGGTGGGCGGTTCGGTGTCGGTGTGCACGCTGGCTTATCTGGAGGTGTTGGACGCTTCCATGGCCCGCACTCTCCTCATCGGCATCGGCAGCGTGTCCGCCGTAGGCATCTATCTGCTCAACAATCCCCGCCGAAACGTCTTTGTCAATGTCGGCGCGGGCCTTTGGGATACGTACAACATGGCCACCGGACTCATGGGCGACCTGCTTTCCTATCTGCGTCTCTACGCATTGGGGTTGGCTGGCGGTATGCTGGGAGGTGTGTTCAACAGCCTCGGCCTTCAACTGAAGGACTCGATGGGCGATTTCTTGTTCGGCATCCCCGGATGGTTGTGCTTCGGTCTCATCTTTGTGGCGGGTCATGCGCTCAACATTGCTCTGTCGTGCTTGAGCGGTTATGTCCACTCCATCCGTTTGACCTTTGTGGAGTATTTCAAGAACTCTGGTTACGACGGCCGCGGCGAGGCTTACAGACCCTTTGCCTCACGCCGGAAACCGACTGAGTAACCAAACTTTATTTATAGACAAATCAATTATTAAACAACAATCTAAAAACAAAAAACATTATGGATTTCAATCTCTTATTAGGTTATCTGGGCTTGGGCTTGATGCTCGCCCTTGCAGGTATCGGAAGTTGCTATGGCACCACCATCGCTGGTAACGCGGCCGAAGGTGCGCTGAAGAAGGACCCCTCCCGTTCGGCAGGTTACATGATTCTTTCGGCCATGCCCGCTTCGCAGGGTCTGTATGGCTTCGTAGCCTTCATGACGGCCGGTGCCGTTACGGCTGAGAACGGCTTGAAGATGTTTGGTCTGGGTGTGTGCGTAGGTTTGGTATTCCTTTTCTCCGCCATCCGTCAGGGCCAGCTTTGCGCCAATGGTATCACGGGTATGGCCCAAGGCCACGACGTGCAGACCAACACCATGATTTACGCCGCTTTGCCGGAGTTCTATGCCATCTTGGCATTGGTAGCCACCTTCTTGGTATAAGCGCCACAGCGTAAGATATGAGAAAGACCGATGCGTGGGGCCGTGCTCCTGCATCGGTTTTTGTGTAAGAATCCACTTAAACCCAAATCGGTCATTAGCGTTATGATGATAACAACTTCTATTTTTGAGAAGATGCGTTCTCGTTTTGAGGGCGCAATGGGGCTCCATTGTAACCGAGAAACGGGAACACAGATGCCAAAAAGAAAGTTCGTTTGCGCATAACGGCCTAATGATCGTTTTGGGTTAAATCGTTTCAAACAATGAAAACCTCGTTATTCAAATCCGTGCGGACTCTTTTGGTCTGCTTGGTGATGGCTGCGTCGGCCATGCCGGCTGCTGCCCAGACTCAGAAAAATGTACAGGAAAAGGGCGAAGAGCAGAAGGAACCCGTGTTGAAGGTGGCCGAAAAGATGCCCGAGTATCCGGGCGGTATGTCGGCTTGTCTTCAGTATCTGAGAGATAACATCCGTTATCCGGCCGATGCGGTCAAGCAGAAAATCGAAGGACGTGTGCTTGTGACCTTTATAATCAACAAAGACGGTTCCGTCTCTGATGCAGAGGTCCTTCGTCCGTTCCATCCCAGTCTTGACCTGGAGGCCCTTCGGGTCGTCCTTTCCATGCCGAACTGGGAACCTGGTTATCAGCGCGGTCATACGGTGCGTGTGCGTTATACGGTACCTGTCACGTTTAGACTTAGCAAAAAGTACAACTATTAGATGTAAGCGGAAAAGGGTGTGACAACACCCCATCTCAGAAGAAATACCCTTGCTGCAGTTGCCTGTGGCAGGGGTATTTCTTTTTTTTGTCCGCTATGATACGTCGTCCTGCTTGTTCGTGGAGGGGATGATACCTTCGTGTAAATTGCCTCGTACTCTCTTGGTCAGTCGCAAGCCAGTACCACTGCAGTTGCACGTACTCGAAACTGCAGTACCGCGTAGGCGGTACTGCAGTACCACTTAGAAGACATGGACCGCGGTACTGGGGTCTGCAACGGTGTTCCTGATGTTCTCGGAAAAACGGTCTTACGAGTCGGTTTACCGACGCAGGAATTCGCGTTTGCGGTGGAACAGGAAGGCCAGGCGGCAGCAGGCAGAACTGAGGGGCTGAATCCAGTCCCACAACAAGAGGGAAAGACAGAAGGGCCGTTCGGACAGGGCGACGGCTGTGCGGCGGAACACCCATGCCTGACAGGCGAAGCGGATGCACACCAACAGCAGGCTGACGATGGCTATTGGCCAAGCACCGATGCACAGGCTGTAGACTGCTACGGCCACGCTGCCGGACAGGAATAGCAACCGAGTGGTGGTCTCCAACCCCAGCATACGGCGCGCACCGCAGGTCGACAAACGGGCCGTGAAGGCGCGGCTCAACTGCTCGGCACGCCATATGCGATGTGATGAAGGTCGCTTGCGTTCCACCAAACCGTCCGTTGAGGCTTCTACGCGTGTATTGGTGCGTGTGGAGGCCAGGTGGACGAACAAGTCATCGTCTCCTGCCAACAAGTTCAGGTGGGATGAAAAACCCTTGTGGGCGAAAAACAACGTTTTACGATAGGCCAGGTTGTAGCCCAACCCCATATAGGGGCGACCAATCAGGGCCATTCCCAAATAGCGTATGGAGAGGAACAGGTGCAGGAACGATGTCAACCGGGCAAACCAACCTTGCGAGGGCATGTAGCGGCTGTAACCCAGCACGATGTCGGTCTCGGGCGTGAAGTGGCGGGCCATCGTTCGCAGCCATTGGCGGCTGGCCGGACGGCAGTCGGCCTCGGTCAGGACCAACCAATCGTGGCGGCTGGCCTTGATGCCTACGGTCAGCGCCAACTTCTTGCGGCTGATGTAGCGCGACGAGGGAGGTGTGAAGGTGTGGTAGAGGTGCGGATAGCGCGCCTCCAGACGGGTGAGGAGGTCGTCGGTGGCGGCATCGGCTGCATCGTTCACCACGATGACTTCGTAGGAGGGATAGTCCTGTTCGAGCACGGCGGGAAGGCATTCGGCCAGGTCGGCCTCGGCTTCGTGCGCACTGATAACAACGGATAGGGGAGGACAGGCGTCCGAGGGGATTGGGTTCTCACGGTTCGATGCATCGGCATGGCGTGCCACACGGGCATAGACGAGGAAGAGATAGACCAACTGCACCGCCAGCAGCACCACGATGCCGATGGATGCTGCCAACAGCAGGGGAGGAAGAATGAAGGGGGTATGCATCATAAGAAATGTTTCTGGATTGTGTTTTTACGTTTTCGGGGGCGAAGATACAGAAAATACGTGGGAATATGGCGCACGTGGAGGGTGCGTTTTCAGAAAAAATGGCTACATTTGTCGCCGTCCCGACGCGCTGTAGGCCGATGCCATTCGTCCGTGCGGCGGGTGAGAATGCACCAACCTGACAACAATAAAAAAGAAAGAATATATGAATATGAAGATTCGGTTAATCGGAATGAACTTCCTGCAGTTTGCTGTGTGGGGAGCCTACCTCACCTCGATGGGGAGTTATTTGTTCAGCATCGGCATGGGGACGCGGATTGGGCTGTTCTATGCGATGCAAGGCATCGTGTCGCTGTTCATGCCGGCCCTCATGGGCATCGTGGCAGACCGATGGGTGCCTGCCCAGAAGATGCTGAGCCTGTGCCACCTGCTGGCCGCGCTCTTTATGGCCTCTGCGGGTTATTACGGCATGACGAGTGCGGCCCCCCAGTTTGCCACGATGTTCACGCTCTATTCGCTGAGCGTGGCGTTCTATATGCCCACGTTGGGCCTCTCCAACTCGGTGGCGTATACTGCGCTCGATCAGAACGGGCTCGACACCATCAAGCATTTCCCGCCCATCCGCATCTTCGGTACCATCGGATTCATCTGCTCCATGTGGGCGATCGACCTGCTGGGCCTTCAAGACAATTATGGCCAGTTCTTTGCTTGTGCTCTCATCGGGGCGGTGCTGGCCGTGTATGCGCTGACGTTGCCCGCTTGCCCCACATCGGCAGGCAAGGGCTCGGCTTCGCTGGTTGATGCGTTGGGGCTGCGTGCCTTCACGCTGTTCCGGCAGAAGCGTATGGCGTTGTTCTTCATCTTCTCGGCCCTGTTGGGCGTGTCGTTGCAGATAACCAACGGCTTTGCCAATCCCTATATCAGCAGTTTTGCCGAGGTGCCCGAGTATGCCGATACGTTCGGCGTTCAGCATGCCAACATCCTGATTTCGCTGTCGCAAATATCGGAGACACTCTGCATTCTGCTCATCCCCTTTGCTTTGCGCCGATTCGGCATCAAGCGTGTGATGCTGATTTCGATGCTGGCCTGGGTGCTTCGCTTCGGCCTCTTCGGTGCGGGCAATCCGGGTAGCGGGGTCTGGATGCTGATCCTCTCGATGATTGTCTACGGGGTGGCCTTCGATTTCTTCAACGTCTCCGGTTCGCTCTTTGTCGACCGTGAAACCGATCTTTCCATCCGCAGCAGCGCGCAGGGGGTGTTCGTCATCATGACCAACGGCGTGGGCTCCACCATCGGCACGCTGAGCGCGCAGGCTGTCATCAACCGCCTGGTGGACATGAGCGGCAATAGCGGCCCACAAGTGAGCCAGTGGCAGACAGCCTGGTACGTCTTTGCCGCCTATGCTTTGGTGGTGGCCGTGGCGTTCGTGCTGATGTTTCGCACGGAGTCGGATGGAAATCTCCGAAAGGAGGTTGCTTGACCCTGATGGGGAGGACGGCCTGATTGTGACAAAAAAAATCGTAGAGCGAACGATGGAGAAGAAGGTAGAACTGGAGGTGAAGGCGTTGTCGGCCGGAATCGGCCGTACGCACGCTTACGCCCTGGTGCTTGGCGAAACGGACGGAACGCGGCGGCTGACGCTGGCCGTCGGCCGGACTGAGGCGCAGGCCATCGCATTGGAGTTGAAGCAGGTGAGGCCGCCGCGCCCCTTGGCGTACGACACCTTTGCCGACACCTGCCGTGCGGCAGGGCTCGTCCTGGAAGAAGTGCTCATCTACGGGGCGGTAAGAGGCGTGTTCTTCGCCTACTTGGTCTGGAACAACTACGGCGAACGATTGCGCATCGATGCACGCACGTCCGATGCCGTCGCACTGGCCCTCCGGCTGAAAGCCCCTATCCGAATCGACGAGGTGCTGCTGGAGGCCGAGCAGGCGAACGACCCACAGACCGTGGCCCTGCCCGTGACGTTGCTGGACCAGGATGCCTTGCAGGCTGCTTTGGACAAGGCGGTGGGCGAGGAGAACTATGAACTGGCCGACCAATTGAATCAAGAATTGCGCCGACGTCGTGAGAGCGGAGTCAATCCGGACGATTCGGTCATGACCTTATAAACCACATCATCCATGCACGTATTCTACACCCCCGACATACTGACGTGTCCCGAACTACCCGAGGAAGAAGCAGGCCACTGCCTGCGTGTGCTCCGATTGGGACAGGGCGACGAAATCTGCCTCACCGACGGGAAAGGCGCGTTCTATCGCGCCGAAATCGACACGGTGGCAGGCAAACGATGCACCGTGCGCCTGCTGGAGACGAAACCGCAAGAGCAAGCCTGGCGGGGCTATCTGCACATCGCCATGGCTCCTACCAAAAACATGGACCGCACGGAATGGTTTGCCGAGAAGGCCACCGAAATCGGCCTGAACGAACTGTCCTTCTTGAACTGCCGTTTCTCCGAACGGCGTGTGTTGAAGATGGAACGCATCGAACGCATCGTCGTGTCGGCCATGAAGCAGTCGCTCAAGGCGACGATGCCGTTGCTCGACGAGATGACGGACTTCGGACGTTTCATCCGCCAGGACTTCGAAGGACAGAAGTTCATCGCCCATTGTTACGAAGGCGAAAAACCGCTGCTGCGCGATGTAGTCCGTCCGGGCGAACGGGCCCTGGTGATGATTGGGCCGGAGGGGGATTTCAGTCCCGAGGAGGTGGAAGAGGCCGTCGGCCTTGGATTCCAACCGGTGTCGTTGGGACGTTCCCGTCTGCGCACCGAGACTGCCGCCTTGGTGGCCTGCCACACCTTGCATCTGCTGAACAGTTGAAGGGCAGAGGGCGTTGGGGCGGCCGGAGCAGAGGCCTGGATACGGTCGGTTTGAAATGAAGAAGGCAAAAGAGGGAGGAAATCATGAAAGAAGAATTACTGGACAAGGTGGACCTGCAGATTCTACGCACGCTGCAACAGAACGCACGCCTCACCACGAAAGAACTGGCGGGCAGGGTGAGCCTGTCGGCCACGCCCGTGTTCGAACGATTGAAACGTCTGGAGCGCGAAGGCTACATCCGGAAGTACATCGCCGTGCTCGACGCCGAGAAACTGAATCAAGGATTCGTGGTGTTTTGTAGTGTGAAACTGCGGAGGCTGAACCGCGACATCGCGGCCGAGTTCGCCCGCATCGTACAAGGCATACCCGAGGTGACGGAGTGCTACAACATCTCCGGTAGTTACGATTATCTGCTGAAGATCCATGCACCCCACATGAAATACTACCAGGAGTTCATCTTGAACGTGCTGGGCGGCATCGACGCGCTGGGCTCGATCGAGAGCACATTCGTGATGGACGAGGTGAAACACGAATACGGCATTCCGGTTTAGAACAGCACGCCGACGGAGAAACAGAGGATGTTATTACGCTGACGGAGGGTAATGTCGGCTGTTTCTACTGTACCGTAGGGTTGCAATTGAGCGTATTGCACACGGCGTGAAACGTGGTCGATGCCGTGTCCTTTCTATTTAATACTTGTCTTTATTTCTACATTTCTCACACAATCCCTTTATGACATATTCTGACCCGATAACAGTAAAACTGTCGGGAATCGGTACTTGTGGAATCATGATGTTGCTAAGGCAGATAGCCTTGTGGCATTTGCAGCAATGCAATCTTATATCGTGTGAAAAACAAATAAAGGCAAGCACCCTTAGAACGGATACTTGCCTATAATTAATTAATGTAACGTGAGTTCGACGAATTATAAGTACTTAGAAATTTGGTGATCAGCGAAAATT
>JBJEHD010000070.1:0-1837 GCA_051875715.1 Bacteroidaceae bacterium | reverse complement strand
AACTGCAAAGGTAACATTTTTTATTTATACCCACACCTTTTTGCTACTGTGCCTCGTTTTCCCCATCCGTTCCGTCCGTCCCGCATCGGTTTTCCCGCAGCAGGCCGCGCAGTGGCGCATGGCCGGCAGCGAAAGAGCGAAACCGAGTGCCCCGGCATGTTGCACCTTTGGCAGGAAAAGGCTATCTTCGCCGCCAACATCCGAAACCACAAGGAGGATTGCTCTATCAGATAATGCGAAGATGAGGAAACTGACGACCATAGGGATCTGCGTGCTGCTGGCACTGCTGGCGGCCGCAGGGGCGTGGTACGCCCACGACCGGCGCGGAGGCGCGATGCTCCGTCAGGCCGAGGCCTTGATGGGCACCAACCCGGACAGTGCACGCCAGGTGCTGGAACAATACGCACCGGCCCGCCATCTGCGGGGAGAGCACCAAGCCCGCTACGCCCTGCTCCTCACCCAAGCACGTTTCAAAACATACCAGCCCACGGACAACGACTCCCTCATCCGCATCGCCGTGGACTATTATGCCCATTCCTCCGATTCCCTCCGAAAAGCCTGGAGTTGCTTCTACGCGGGGCGCACTTACATGGATTTACACGAGAAGAAACAATCCTTGTCCTTCTTTCAGCAAACCGCCACAGCATTGGAAGGGACGAAGAACTATAAACTGCCAAGTCTGCTCTATTATTATTGGGGGATGCTGCTGCGCGACCAATATCCTTACGAGGAAAGCATAAAAAAACTACAGTGTGCCTTACGCTATGACTGGCTTCGTTCAGACACGGTCGACGCCATCTACACCATGACCGAGATAGCACTGGGCCATATGTATACAAGGGATTATACACAAGCCATCAAATTGTTGCAAGAAACCATCCTTTTATCGGAAAAGAAAAATCCGAGAATGCTGGCATTGCTATATCATCGCCTGAGTCTGGCTCTGAAAATGGACATGCAATACGAAGATGCGTTATACTACATCCAGAAAGCATTAGAGCACACAACTGCTACGGATACGAACAAGGAAATCCGCTTAGACATCAAAGGGGATATACTGGCCCAATTGGGCATGTATGATTCAGCAGCAGTGTACGTAGACCAACGCCACAGAAACGATATCTATTCCCGGGCACATTACCAATACGAGAAAGCCCAAATTGAAGAAGGGCTGGGACATTATCAACAAGCCTTGCAATACATGAAGTGTTATTCCTCCTACAAGGACTCTATAGAGAAAAAAGAAAAAGAACAAGCCTTGATGGAACTGCAGAAGAAATACGACTATTCTCGGGTGGAGAATGAGAACATGCGCCTAAAGGCAGAAAAGCAAAAACGCACGACCACTTTTTTATGCCTGCTAACAGGATTGACAATCTTATTATTCATTTTATACGTGGTCCATGTTAAACACAATAAACAAAAGGAACATATTATTCAAATCCAGCAGAAACAAATTATTGAGGTAAGATCAAAGTTGCAGCAACAAATGGCAGAAATACAAAATCAAGAGATAATCATAAAAGGTCAAAAGGAAATACTGGAAAACTACGAGAAAAAGGATGCACTACTTAGAAATGAATTACAAAACAAATTAAAGCAATTAGAAGACGCACAAAAGGAGCAGGAAAATCTACGAAATAAGATTCTATTGGCCGATGATGTATTCCAATTCATTGAAAATGTTAAATCTATGGGTAAAAAAGAAAAAGAGAAGTGTATGAGTTCTATTCTACTATCACCCAAACAACTGGATGGTCTACTTTCACTGATGGATTTATGTTAACGTGAGTTCGATGAATTCAGAATAGACTCAGCTGTGTGTCTAATGTACGTT
>JBJEHD010000069.1:0-9537 GCA_051875715.1 Bacteroidaceae bacterium | reverse complement strand
TCCTCTACAGACTTGCTAAGATTTATGCTTATCCCCACTGAATTTCCACTGACCCTTCATCTATCATCAGTTGTCGTATAGAAAAAGGAGTTGAATATAATCACGTTATGATTGATATTCAACTCCTTTTCTATGATGTCGGGGCGGCGAGATTCGAACTCGCGACCCCCTGCTCCCAAAGCAGGTGCGCTAACCGGACTGCGCTACGCCCCGAAACGTGGGTGCAAAGGTAAGCACTCCGATTGGGATGGCCAAAACTTTCCCGAAAAAAATGAGGATGGCTGCGATGAGCATGGAAGGAAAAGGCTATCTTTACCCCGAAAAAATCATTTCGTAACTGAAAAACGAATGCGACGATGACGCAACCTGCCAAGAACATTGCCGTGCTGATACCCTGCTACAACGAGGGAAGCACGATAGCCAAAGTGGTGGCCGACTTCCGGACGGCCTTGCCCGAAGCCACCATTTACGTGTATGACAACAACTCGACCGACAACACTGTCCAGGAGGCCGAACGGGCCGGCGCCGTGGTGAGGTACGAACGGAGGCAGGGAAAGGGGAATGTCATCCGGACGATGTTTCGCGAGGTCGAGGCCGACTGCTACCTGATGGTGGACGGAGACGACACTTATCCGGCCGAGCACGCGCGAGACATGTGCCGCATCGTGCTGGAACGGGGTGCGGACATGGTGATTGGCGACCGCCTTTCCTCTACGTATTTCGACGAGAACAAACGCCCCATGCATGGGGTGGGAAACCGACTGGTGAGGGCGCTCATCAACTGGATGTTCCACAGCCATGTGAAGGACATCATGACGGGATACCGGGCCTTCAGCCGGTTGTTTGTGAAGCATTTCCCCGTACTTTCGAAGGGGTTCGAGATTGAAACGGAGATGACGGTACACGCACTCGACAAGAATTTCCTGCTGGAGGAAATCCCCGTGACCTACCGCGACCGGCCGGCCGGGAGCGTGTCCAAACTGAACACGCTCGCCGACGGATGCCGTGTGTTGCGGACGGTGTTCCGCCTTTTTCGCGACTATCGGCCGTTGGCCTTCTTCGGTTGGCTGGCAGTGCTGACCGGCCTGCTGGCCGCGGCTTTGTTCGTCCCCGTCGCGATGGAATATTGGCAGACGGGGCTGGTGCCGCGCTTCCCCACGCTCATTGTGGCTGTCGTGCTGGGGGCCGCCGCCCTGTTGTTGTGGGTATGCGGCCTGGTGCTGGACGCCATCGCGTTGAAGCACCGCCAGCTGTACGAACTGCTGCTGAATGCAGGGGCTACTTGTATTCGTCCCAACTCTTGATAGCGAGGTCGTCGACGCTCATGGTGCAGAACGCATGGATGAATGCGCTGGCCAGACGGGCGTTGGTGATGAGCGGGATGTTGAGGTCGATGGCGGCCCGGCGTATCTTATAGCCGTTGTCGAGTTCGCCGGCAGTGAGGTCCTTCGGGATGTTCACCACCATGTCTACTTCGCGGTCGTGCAGCAACTGGAGTGCGGCGGGCGTGCCGTTTTCGCTCGGCCAGTATACTCGGGTGCTTTCGATGCCGCACTCGGCCAGGGCCTTGTGCGTACCTCCGGTGGCATACAGGGTGTAGCCCTTCTGGCGTAGCAGGCGGGCGGCATCCATCATGGCCGCTTTCTGTTTCACGCCTCCGGTGGAGAGCAGGATGCCGCGTTGCGGGATGCGGTGGCCTACGGACAACATGGCCTTGAGTATGGCGCACGAGGTGTCGTCGCCCAGACAGCCTACTTCGCCTGTGCTGGCCATGTCGACACCGAGCACCGGGTCGGCCTTCTGCAACCGGTTGAACGAGAACTGGCTGGCCTTGATGCCCACGTAGTCCAGTTCGAAGAGGTTCTTGCTGGGTTTCTCGACGGGCAATCCCAACATGATTTTTGTGGCCAACTCGATGAAGTTTATCTTCAGCACCTTGCTGACGAAGGGGAAGGAGCGGCTGGCGCGAAGGTTGCACTCGATGACTTTGATGTCGTTGTCCTTGGCCAGGTATTGGATGTTGAATGGGCCGGAGATGCAGAGTTCCTTGGCGATGCGGCGCGAGATGTTCTTGATGCGGCGCACGGTCTCGACGTAGAGCTTCTGCGGCGGGAACTGGATGGTGGCGTCGCCCGAGTGGACACCGGCGAATTCGATGTGCTCGCTGATGGCGTAGGCGATGATTTCGCCCCGGTCGGCCACGGCGTCCATCTCCACCTCCTTGGCATGTTCGATGAAGCGGCTGACAACGACGGGATGTTTTTGGCTCACGTCGGCGGCCAGGCGGAGGAAGCGTTCGAGTTCTTCGGCGTTGGAGCAGACGTTCATGGCGGCACCGCTGAGCACGTAGCTGGGCCGGACAAGCACGGGGAATCCTACGCGACCGACGAAGCGGTCGATGTCCTCCATCGAGGTGAGGGCGCTCCACTCGGGCTGGTCGACTCCGATGCGGTCGAGCATGGCGGAGAACTTGTCGCGGTCTTCGGCGTTGTCGATGCTTTGGGCCGAGGTGCCCAGGATTCGTACCTGCTGGGCGTCGAGGCGCAGGGCCAGGTTGTTCGGGATTTGTCCGCCGGTGGATACGATGACACCGTGCGGCTGCTCCAGTTCGATGATGTCCATGACGCGCTCGAAGGTGAGTTCGTCGAAATAGAGGCGGTCGCACAGGTCGTAGTCGGTGGACACGGTTTCGGGGTTGTAGTTGATCATGACGCTGCGCCATCCCTCACGCCGGATGGTGCCGAGGGCTTGTACGCCGCACCAGTCGAATTCGACCGACGAGCCGATGCGGTAGGCTCCCGAGCCCAGCACGATGATGGAACGGTGGTCGCCCGTGTAGTCCACGTCGTTCTCGGTGCCCTGATAGGTGAGATAGAGGTAGTTGGTCTGTGCGGGATATTCGGCCGCCAGGGTGTCGATTTGCTTGACCACGGGGGTGATGCCGAGCGCTTTGCGCATGCGGCGGACGTGCATGGATGCCTGTTCGGTGTCCATCTGGGTGTCGAGGCCCAGGGCACGGGCTATCTGGAAGTCGGAGAATCCTTGTTCCTTGGCTCGGCGGAGCAGGGCGGCATCGACCTTTCCGTCGGTGCAGGCGCGCAGGGCGTTGTCGGTGTGCATGATGCCTTGCAACTTGCAGAGGAACCAGCGGTCGATGCGGGTGAGTTGGTGTATCTGGTCGACGGTGTAGCCGGCACGCAGGGCTTTCGAAATGACGAAGATGCGCTTGTCCGTCGGCTCGCGCAGGGCGCGGTCGATGTCGGGGATGACGAGTTCTTTGTTGTCGACGAAGCCGTGCATGCCTTGTCCGATCATGCGCAATCCTTTCTGGATGGCTTCTTCGAAGGTGCGTCCGATGGCCATGACTTCGCCTACCGATTTCATCGAACTGCCCAGTTCGCGGTCGACGCCGTGGAACTTGCCCAGGTCCCAGCGGGGGATTTTGCAGACCACGTAGTCCAGAGCAGGCTCGAAGAAGGCGCCCGTGGTGCGGGTGACGGAGTTGGGCAGGTCGAACAAGCCGTAGCCCAGTCCCAGTTTGGCGGCCACGAAGGCGAGCGGATAGCCTGTGGCCTTGGAGGCCAGGGCCGACGAGCGGCTCAGGCGGGCGTTCACCTCGATGACGCGGTAGTCTTCGCTGTCGGGGTCGTAGGCATACTGTACGTTGCACTCGCCGACGATGCCGATGTGGCGTACGATGCGGATGGCCAGTTCGCGCAGTTTATGGTAGTCGGTGTTCGACAGGGTCTGCGAGGGGGCGATGACGATGCTTTCGCCGGTGTGGATTCCCAACGGGTCGAAGTTCTCCATGTTGCACACGGTGATGCAGTTGTCGAAGCGGTCGCGTACGACCTCGTATTCCACTTCCTTCCAGCCCTTGAGGCTTTTCTCGACCAGCACTTGCGGCGAGAAGGAGAAGGCTTTCTCGGCCAGGGCGTTGAGTTGTTCTTCGTTGTCGCAGAAGCCCGACCCCAGTCCGCCCAGGGCGTAGGCGGCGCGGATGATGACGGGGTAGCCCAGGCGTGCGGCGGCCTCGCGTGCGGCTTCGATGTTTTCCACGGCTTCGCTCCGGATGGTCTTCACGTCGATTTGGTCGAGTTTGCGTACGAAGAGTTCGCGGTCTTCGGTGTCCATGATGGCCTGTACGGGGGTGCCGAGCACTTGTACGCCGTAGCGTTCGAGCACGCCCGAGCGGTAGAGTTCGACGCCGCAGTTCAGCGCGGTCTGTCCGCCGAAGGCCAGCAGGATGCCCTGGGGCCGTTCCTTCGCGATGACTTTCTCGACGAAGTAGGGGGTGACGGGCAGGAAGTAGACCCGGTCGGCCACGCCTTCGGAGGTCTGCACCGTGGCGATGTTGGGGTTGATGAGGATGCTTTCGATGCCTTCTTCGCGCAGGGCCTTGAGGGCTTGCGAGCCGGAGTAGTCGAACTCGCCTGCTTCGCCTATCTTCAGGGCTCCGGAGCCCAGCAGGAGGACTTTCTGTATGGTTTCGTCTTTCATTGTTGTTGTTCTTTTGGGGTGGATGTAGGTGCGGAGGTCAGCCCAGCAGGTGGACAAACTCGTCGAAGAGGAACTCGGTGTCGGTGGGGCCGGACGCGGCTTCGGGGTGGAACTGGGCCGAGAACCAGGGGTTGTCCCGGTGGCGTATGCCCTCGTTCGACCCGTCGTTGAGGTTCGTGAAGAGGGGTTCCCATCCGGGGCCCAGGGTGCGGCTGTCCACTGCATAGCCGTGGTTCTGGCTGGTGATGAAGCAGCGGTCGGTGCCTTCCTGGCGTACGGGTTGGTTGTGGCTGCGGTGGCCGTATTTCAACTTGTAGACACTGGCGCCGCCCGCCTTGGCCAGCAACTGGTTGCCCATGCAGATGCCAAAAATGGGGAGGGCGGGGTTCTGCATGGCGCGGCGCAGGTTGGCTACGGCGGCTTCGCAGGTGTCGGGGTCGCCCGGCCCGTTGCTGATGAAGAGGCCGTCGAACTCCAGAGCGTTGAAGTCGTAGTTCCAGGGCACGCGTACCACTTCTACGCCGCGGCGCAGCAGGCAGCGCAGGATGTTGGCCTTTACGCCGCAGTCCACCAGCACCACGCGCGGCGTGGAGGGGGTGGGACGCAGGTCGGCCACGGCCTGGTTGAGTGCGTCGGCCGACGTGTCGGTCGCAAGCGTGCGGCTTTGTTCGCCGGCGTAGACGATGATTTGCTTGCAGCTGACGAGGTCGACAAAGTTGATACCGCCGTAGCGGGCATTCTCGTTTGGGTCGGCATCGCCTTCAAATACGAGGCGTCCGGTCATGACGCCGTGTTCGCGCAGTTTCTTGGTCAGTGCACGGGTGTCGATGCCGGTAATGCCCGGTATATGTTCGCGCTGCAGCCACGAAGCCAGGCTTTCGACGGCATTCCAATGGCTGAAGGCCGGGGAATAGTCGGCCACGATGAGGGCACGGGCGTGTATCTTTTCGCTTTCCATGAAGGTGGGCAGGCCGTTCGGTTCGAAGGTGAACGGGGGTACGCCGTAATTGCCCACCAGGGGATAGGTGAGTACGAGCATCTGGCCGGCATACGAGGGGTCGGTGAGGCTCTCGGGGTATCCGGTCATGGCGGTGTTGAACACCACCTCGCCGCTGGCCGGCTGTTCGTAGCCGAACGATTGGCCCTGGAAACGACTTCCGTCGTCGAGGAGTAAGGTCACGTTTCTCATGACAGTGAGGGTTTATTAGGGGTGATACGTATTGCGTTGCTATCTGTTCTCGGGGTGATGATGCGCTCAGAACTGGTACACTTGTTCGATGTAGTCGATGAAGGCCTTGTTGAGCAGTTTCAGGCCGCCCGGGGTGGGGTAGTCGCCCGAGAAGTACCAGTCGCCCGGATGGTTCGGGCAGGCTTGGTGCAGGCCGTCGAGCGTCTGGAACACGATTTCCACTTGGGCGCGTGTGCCTTTCGGCGTGAGCATCTCGGCCATCTTGGCGGAGATTTCCTCGTCGGTGAAGGGTGCGTAGATTTCCTTCACGTAGTTCTTCATCTGCTCTTTGGGCAGTCCTTCCTGGGCTTTCGCCTTGCGGTAGGCGGCGGCGATGATGTCGCGCATGTCGCGTTCCTTCAGCAGTTCGATGGCTGCCTTGAAGGCGATGAACTCGCTCATGCGGGCCATGTCGATGCCGTAGTAGTCGGGGTAGCGGACCTGGGGCGACGAACTGACGATGACAATCTTGCGCGGGTTGAGCCGGTCGAGGATGCCGATGATGCTTTGCCGGAGGGTCGTGCCCCGCACGATGCTGTCGTCGATGATGACCAGGTTGTCCTCGTAGGGCACGATGCTGCCGTAGGTGATGTCGTAGACGTGTGCGGCGAGGTCGTCGCGGCTGTTTCCTTCGGTGATGAAGGTGCGCAGCTTGATGTCTTTGATGGCCACCTTCTCGCTGCGGATGCGCCAGGAGAGGATGCGTTCCAGTTCTTCGTGGCTGGGGTTGTGGCCCAGGGCCTCGATGTCGTGCACCTTGACCTGGTTGAGGTAGTTGTCGAAGCCCTCGAGCATCCCGTAGAAGGCCGTTTCGGCCGTGTTGGGGATGAAGGAGAACACCGTATGGCGTACGTCGTAGTTGACGGCTTTCAGGATGGGGCCCACCAGTTGTTTGCCCAGCTGTTTGCGTTCGCGGTAGATGTCGGCGTCGCTGCCTCGGCTGAAGTAGATGCGTTCGAACGAGCAGGGGCGCAGGGATTTCGGCCGGTTGATGGTGGCCAGTTGCATCCGTCCTGCCTTGTTCAGGAGGATGGCCTGCCCGGGCTGCAGTTCGTGGATGGTGGAGATGGGGACGTTGAAGGCGGTCTGGATGACCGGCCGCTCGGAGGCCACGACGGCCACTTCGTCGTCCATGTACCAGAAGGCGGGGCGGATGCCCCAGGGGTCGCGCACGGCGAACGACTCGCCGCTGCCCGTCATGCCGCAGATGACGTAGCCGCCGTCCCATTCGGGGCTGGCTTTGCGCAGCACCCGGCTCAGGTCGATGTGGTCTTCGATGGCATGGGTGATGTCCATTCCGCGCAGGCCTTCGGCTTCGTATTGCTGGTAGAGCCGTTCCACTTCGCGGTCGAGGCGGTGTCCCACCTGTTCCAGCAGGATGTAGGTGTCGGCGTAGGCGCGGGGATGTTGTCCGTCGGCGGTGATGTGGGCGAAGATTTCGTCGACGTTGGTCAGGTTGAAGTTGCCGCACAGGGCCAGGTTCTTCGCCCGCCAGTTGTTGCGGCGCAGGAAGGGGTGTACGTACGAAAGGCCGCTGCGGCCGGTGGTGCTGTAGCGCAGGTGGCCCATGTACACCTCGCCGGCAAAGGGCAGGCAACGCTTGGCATAGTCGGCATCGGCCAGTTGCTCGGAGGTGAGGTCCTTGAAGTGCTTGCCCACGGTGCCGAATATCTCGGTGATGGCGCCGGCTCCCAGCGCCCGTTCGCGAAACATGTATTCTTCGCCTGGATTGGCTTGCAGTTTCACACAGGCCAGACCGGCTCCTTCCTGGCCTCGGTTGTGCTGCTTCTCCATCAGCAGGTACAACTTGTTGAGGCCATACATCCAGGTGCCGTACTTTTGTTGGTAGTACTCCAACGGCTTGAGCAGACGTATCATGGCTACGCCGCATTCATGTTTCAATGGTTCCATAAATGAAGAGGGGAATTAAAAGGAATAAGAGAGAGAGGGGGGAGCAGAAAGGAAAAGGAAGAAAGAAGAAAGCCCGGAAGGCAATCTCATCATACATGCTATTGCCTTGCACCGTGTTCATATTTGAATCCGTTTTTCCATTTCGCGGCAAAGATAACACAATTCTTGTGGAGAAAAGCAAGCAAAAACGGAAATACGGAAACTTTTTTGCAGGAGGAAACCGACAGGTTACAATCTGTAATCTACGGCTGCTTGTTTGGCGTGAGTTCGATGAAAATCCCTTGGAATAAACGAAACTGTCTATTGTTTGAAGAATCAAGGGCGTTTCCGAGACACCGCCTGATTTCAACAAACTTTGCAAAAATCGAAATTTTCCGTAATATTGTCCTCGGTCGTCATGGCGGAGTTCTGTAGTTCCATTGTCTTTTTTGCCCAGACAAAGTTACGAAGAGTTTTGCCGATGAATGCATTGTCAACGACTTGTGTGTATTCGAACTTACGTTACATATAATACGAAAACATCATGAATAATCCTGAAAAGACAAACGACAGGGGGTTAAAAGCCCTGATGAAAACGGTAATGCCCACCATCAAGCCTTTTTTGTTGCTTGCGGCAGTATGCTGGGGCATACGGGCAGTCTGCGGTTTCCCCGTACCGGTAGCCGCCTCTGCACAAGCCAACAAGACGGTCCAGCATGACACCCGGAATCAGGTGTTTGCATATGTGGCACCCGAGGGGGCTCCTCTCAAGCATGACTATGACGTCTACGTAAAAGCAGATGGGACGGGACAGTGGCAGCGACTTGACACTTACATGGCCAAAGTCAATGCGCCCGTAGGGGATGGCAGGCATCGTGTGAGCGAAATCTCATACGCCTTCTTTGATTTCACTGGCGAGGTGGCTGTCAAGGTAATCTGCAAAAACAGGAAATACAAGACGGTCAAGGTACGTCCCGACTCCAAGGGCATCCAGACTGACGTGCTGAACGACTCCGCCACCATGTTCAGGCTCATCCATCCAGAACATGTCAGCGTGGAGTTTGATGGAGACATTACCAATAACCTCCTGCTGTTTACCGATGCTCCCGTCCCCAGCCCGAAAGAGGTTTCGAAAGAGGCTAAACAACAGCAACGAAACTTCGTGTATGTAGCCCCGGGATTCTATGGGAAAGCGCAACTCGGCCATCTGCAGGACCTCATGCCCATGAAGCAAAGGGAAAAGACAAACATGGCAGATGCCTCTTCGGCGGGTCTGGTCCGGATACCCTCGTACACTACGGTTTATCTGGCGCCCGGAGCCTACATCGAGGGAACGCTCGCCATCGAGGATCAGACGGAAGTCAGTGTCGTCGGACGGGGAATATGCCGTCCTATCAATGGGTATGAGGGGGCGCACGTGCATCGCAGCACCAACGTACGCATCGAGGGACTGACGCTCTGCACCTGTCCCATAGGGGGCAGTGAGAAGGTGACCCTGCGGAACGTACACAGCATATCCCATCCCGGATGGGGCGACGGGCTGAATGTGTTTGCTTCGAGCCATGTGAACTACGACCGCGTTTTCTGCCGCAACAGCGACGATTGTACCACTGCCTATGCCACGCGCAAGGGATTCAGTGGCAGCGTGAACGATGTGAGCATGACCAACTCTACGCTCTGGGCCGACGTGGCGCACCCCATTTTCATCGGCATCCATGGTGACGCGGAACGTATGGACAGTATCGTAGGACTGACCTATAGGAACATCGACATCCTTTGCCAGTCGGAACCCCAACTGGACTATCAGGGATGTCTTGCCATCAACTGTGGCGACAATAATCTGGTCAAGGATGTCGTCTTCGATGACATACGCATTGAGAATATCCAGCAGGGCAGCATCCTTCAGGTGAAGGTGGGTT
>JBJEHD010000068.1:0-9553 GCA_051875715.1 Bacteroidaceae bacterium | reverse complement strand
GCTCCATTGTAACCGAGAAACGGGAACACAGATGCCAAAAAGAAAGTTCGTTTGCACATAAAGGCCTAATGACCGTTTTGGGTTTAGTTTGTCTGCCACCGTGTATGGTTGCAGCGTCATCGGTCAGTCTGCGCTGCCTCGCGGTGGTGCGCACGGGCAAAGCCCTTTGTGAGTACTCGCATCGTTTAGGGGACGTACGTGCCCGCACGGCGTGCTTATTCGGACACAGGGCGAACGGAACGGCCGTTGTCGCGGTCGTTCCAATCCACGTTGGGGTAGGAGGAACCGAAGCAGAGGCCGTAGGCGTCCTCCGTATTGATCCCGTAAGGCGAAGAACTCCAATAGTAGCCGAGCTCTCCAACGACGTCGAGCGACGAACCATAGCGGTCGCCCGCAGCCGGAAGAAAGATGGAGTTCCCGTTCTTCCCTTTGACAAGGTAGCCGTTGTGGCCGTCCTGCGTCGTGGTCCAAGTCCAGGTGCACTGGTCTAGCAGTTCTTTGCACTCCGCCTTGGTTGGCAACCGCCAAGGGCTGCCCCACTGGGCCCGGGCGGCATCATACGCGGCGTTGCCGGCGATGTCGCCCATATTCTTCCCGTAGGTGCGGCTGTTCGCCTCGGTGTATTCCGACTTGGGGCTTGTCTCGCCCCAGGCGAAATAGTAGCCGTAGTCCGAGGGAGAGGACGCGCCCACGTTCGTGGTCGCCCACTTCACCGAAAGGCCGAGGTCGACGTAGCCGTAGCCGTTGATGGTGCCGGTTTGTGTCAACTTCACCGGCGTTGGTTCAGGCTCCGGCTTCGGTGCAACTATCTTGACGAAGCCAACCACCAACGCAATCAGTATGACAGGTAAAGCATACAGAAATTTGCGGCGCGACACGGGCTTGTGGATGGACTGCGGCTTCGGTTCCAGTCTTGGTGTGGGTGCTGGTTGGGGGTGTGGTTCTGGTCTTGATGCCGGTTGCGGCGGCATAACCACTTCCTCCGGAAGGATGGTGTCTTCGGTCGGTTTCGCTGCCACGGCTTCTTCCTCTTGTCCTGCTGCCGGGAGCAGTGCCATCCATGCCTCCACCGTCTGCGGCCGGTTCTTGCGCAGGGGCTGCATGGCGGCTTCTACGGCCGCCCACGTCGTAGCCGAGATTTGTGCGGGCTTGGGCGGCAGGCCTTCGTTGAGCACCTCGCTCGCCTCGGGCGGACGCTGGCCCGTCAGCATCTTGTACAGGGTGCCGCCCAGGGCGTAGATGTCCATCGTCACGGGGAAGCCCTTGCCATCGCGATAGTTCGCCTGCTCGATGGGGGCATAGCCCGGCGTGCCGCCGCCCACGGTGGTGCTCGAATCGGGATTGCCGTCTTCGTCGTATTGCTTGCTGAGTCCGAAGTCTATCAGCACGGCCTTGCCCTGGTGCAGCATGACGTTCCCCGGCTTCAGGTCGAGGTGCAGCACGTTGTGGGCGTGCATATAGGCCAGGGCATCGGCCACCTGGCGGACATACCCGAGGGCCTCCGCCTCGGGCAGGCCGTGCCGACGGGCGATGAGGTCGTCGAGACTGCCACCGTCAAGGTATTCCATGGCATAGTAGACCGTGTTGTTCTCTTCGAAGCATTCCAACACTTGGATGATGTGCGGATGCCGGAGCCGGGACAGGTTCGTGGCTTCGCGCACGAACTTCTTCCGATAGTCGGCAAACAGGCCGCCCTTGCTGCCGCTCGTCACCGTCGTGCCCTCGCGGCCGTTGATTTCCTTCATGAAGAACTCCTTGACGGCCACCTTCACCTGTGCATCGATGCTGCCCAGCGCGCCTTGCATCTTGACGGATGCCAAGTAGGTGATGCCAAAACTGCCCTGACCCAGCACCTGCTCGATGCGGTAACTGTAGGACTTGCCGTGCAGCACGGCTCCCAGAGGCAATGTATCTCCTTTGATGTTCATATTTTTGCGTATCGACTCGCCTTCGGCGAGTTGTGGTTCCCGGGGCTTCTGTATGCCCCGGGAAAATAAATTAAATAATTAAATAAATCGAATGCGCTTCGCTTTTATTGCCTTCGGCGATGATTGGCTGCACTCAGCATCGCATTGAAAGCATTTCATGCGCTGCTCTCGTTTGCACAATCATTCTGAAACAGGGCGAACGGAACGCCCGTAGAAGCGGTAGCTCCAATTCACGTAGGAGGAGGAATCGAAGTAGAGGATATAGGCGTCCTCTGAATTGCTTTCGCGAGGCGTAGAACTCCAAAAGTGGCCGTACTCTCCAACGTAGTCGCGCGACGTACCATAGCGGGAGCCCGCAGCCGGAAGGAAGATGGAATTCCCGTTTTTCCCTGTCACGAGGTAGCCGTTGTGGCCGTCCTGCGTGGTCCACGTCCAGGTGCATTGGTTCACCAACTTCTCGCACTCCGCCTTGGTGGGCAATCGCCATGTGCCGCCCCAGTTGGCACGAGCAGCATCGTACGCGGCGTTGCCGGCAATATCGCCCATGTTCGTCTTGTAGGTGCGGCTGTTCGCCTCGGTGTACTCCGACTTGGTGCTCGTCTCGCCCCAGGCAAAGTAATCGCCGTAGTCTGAAGGAGAGGACGCGCCCACGTTCGTGGTCGCCCACTTCACCGAAAGGCCGAGGTCGACGTAACCGTAGCCGTTGATGGTGCCGGTTTGTGTCAAATTCACAGGCGTGGGTTCAGGCATTGGTTCAGGCGCTGATTCAGGTTCCGGCTTCGGTGCAACTATCTTGACGAAGCCAACTACCAATGCACTCAATATAACAAGCGAGGCATACAGAAATTTGCGGCGCGATACGGGCTTGGTGATTGGCTGCGGCGGCATAACCACTTCCTCCGGGTTGAACTCATCAACTTTAACCCTGTGTTCCGGTGTCGGTTGCGGCGGCATAACCACTTCCTCCGGGAGGATGGTTTCTTCGGTCGGTTTCGCTGCTACGACTTCTTCCTTTTGCTCTGCTGCCGAGAGCAACGCCAGCCACGCCTCCACCGTCTGCGGGCGGTTCTTGCGCAGGGGCTGCATGGCGGCCTCCACGGCGGCCCATGTCGCCACCGAGATTTGTGCGGGCTTGGGCGGCAGGCCCTCTTGAGCCACATCGACGGCTTCGGGCGGAGTCGTGCCGGTCAGCAGTTTGAAGAGCGTGGCACCCAGCGCATAGATGTCGGACTCCGGCGAGAAGGAACTTACGCCCTTCCGCTGGTACTGCTCCAACGGAGAATAGCCGTGGCTGATGCCGACAGGCGTAGTGGATGTGCCCTCGTTGGTTTCGGCATCGTACTGCTTGGACACGCCGAAATCAATCAGCACGACAGCCGCGTCTGCATCGCGCACCATGAGGTTGCCCGGCTTGATGTCGAGGTGGTTGATATGGTGTGCATGGATGTAGGCCAACGCCTGGGCCGCCTGCCTCACCACCGACACCGCCTCCAATTCGCTCAAAGGCCCTTGCGCCTTGACCCGGTCGGCCAGCGACCGCCCCTCGATGTATTCCATCACGTAGTAGGCCGTGTTGTTCTCCGCGAAGATGTCGTGAATCTGGATGATGCCGGGATGGTGCAGGCTGGAGATGGTCCTTGCTTCCTTCAGAAACTTCTGAAGAAAGCGTTCCACGGTTTCCCGGCTCGACTGCGTGCCGAGCGTGACGGTGGTGCTGTCTTCCGCTCGTTCGCAGTAGTCGCGGAAGAAGAACTCCTTGATGGCCACCTTGCGCCCGAGCATCACCTGCTCGGCCAGATAGGTGATGCCGAAGCCGCCCTGACCCAGCATCGTTTCGATTCTGTATTTCCCTCCTTGCAGGAGGGTTCCTTGCTTGAGTTGCATAGTCCTTTTCTTGTGTGTTAGGCCGTCTCCCGGACGGTTGTTTCTGTTTGGGTCTCTGTCGGGGTCTCCTCTTGCTGTCCGTGGGCGAACCGCTTCAGGCCCAGCCAGAAGGCAGCCATCAGGGCCGTCAGCACCATCAGGACAACCAGCATGCCGAGCCAACGACGCTTGTGCCTGGGCCGTACGGAAGGGTCCTTGATTATCTCTGCCGGCTGCGCCGGCTTCGTTTCCTCCTTTGTCGCTGTCGTCGGTTTCTCCGTCTGTGCGTTCTGCTCTTCATCCGACGCGTCGTCGACAATGCCCATGACGGGCTGGTGCGCAGCCTCCCCAGTCGGTGCGTCCGCCGCTTCCTCCACCCCCAGGATGTGCACCACGATGGCCGAATGGTTGTCGCGGTTCTCGTGGGTCACCTTGATCAGCGTGTCCTTTTTCTCTGCCTCCGGGATGGCGTCGGAGAAGATAAAGCGGAGGTGGTCGTCGGAGGTGTTCTCCAGCATGCCGTCGGTGCAGAGGTAGAAGTAGTCGCCCGGACGGATGTCGGCCGTGTGGTAGAGTTCGGCCTTGCAGCGGGGTTCCGTATGGGGCTGCATGGCCCGTGTGATGACGTTCTTCTGCTGGAAGTGAGGGATGTCCTCCTCGGTCAGTTCGCCGATGTCCAGCAGGCTGTTGAGCAGGGAGTGGTCGCGGGTGACGTGCAGGATGGCGGTGGATTCCGCGTCCTTCCCCGGCCGGATGTGATAGACACGGCTGTCGCCCATGTGGGCGATGGTGGCCCCGCCGTTGTGCAGTTTCAGGAAGGTCAGCGTGGTGCCCATCTTCTTCACGGCCCCGGTGTCGCGGGCATCCAGGGCCTCATAGGCCTTGTCCAGGGCATAGCGGAAGACCTCGTCGGAGAAGTCTCCCTCCGGCTCGGCTACCTTCTCGGCCACAGCCTGTGCCATGGCCTCGCAGACGGTGGCGCTGGCCACCTCGCCCGCATCGTGTCCGCCCATGCCGTCGCAGACGATGAACAGCCGGTCGGTGTCCTTGAGTTCGCCGGCGGCGGGAAACAGGCTGTCCTCCTGATGCGGAAGGCCGGCGGCATCCTTGCGCTGTCCGTATTCCCAAATGCTGAATGCTGATAGGTTGTATTTCATAGGTCGCATGGTTTAAAAGTCCGTATCCTCCCCGTCGGGTATCTCGAATTTCACATCGGCATCGGGCAACCGCAGCAGGTCGCTGTGATGCAGGACGATGCAGTCGCCGTCCTCCAGCCGGGTGTGGTTCACGTAGGTGGCGTTGCAGCGTTCCTTGAACAGCCGCACCTGGTGAACGAAGCCTTTTCCCGGCACTTTGACCACCTCGATGACCACCTGCGAACGGCTCATGCGCCGGTTCTCGCCGGTATCAATCTGGAAGTCGGCTTCCGAACTCGCGGCCTTGCGCCCCACCACGTTTCGTCCGGGGCGCAGTTGGTAGCGTGCGCCCGTGCCGACCACCGTCAGCCGGCCCAGGCTCAGGTTCGGCATCGACACCTCGGTCTCCTCCTTGCCTCCCTGCCCGTGCGAGCCGGGGTATTGGGTGTGCTCTTCCGTTTTGGGCACGTATCGTTTGTACTGGGTGAAGGGTCGCGACTGCTTGCAGACGGGGCACGTCACGTTCTTGCCCTCCAGTCCGGCCTGATTCTTTATCGACAGGATGGCCCCGTCGCTGGGGCATTGTATCTGTATGATTTCGTTCATCGTTTTGTTCTGTTACGTTTGTTTTTACCATTTCATGACCGGCATGTGGTCGCTGAATTTGCCCCACATCACCGGATGCTGTCGTCCTCCCGACAGCGATACCACGCCCTTGCTGACGAAGTCGAACAACTCCCGCGCCGTAATGGTACGGTCGCGGTTGGCGTCGGCGTTGCCGCGCAGGCCCTTTTGCAGGTAGGTGGTGAAGAAGCCGTTCTCCATGTCGCGCCGCTCAATCGAGGTCTCGTTGCTGCGCGACGAGAGGAAGAGCATCACGTTGGCCTTCTTCGTCGCGCTCGTGGCGGAGGCCGACGTTTTCCCCTCGCGCAACTTGCCCGAGAAGCAGGCGTCGGCGAAGATCATCTTGTTCTTGCTTTGGCTGCCGGCCATGGCCTTGCGTATCTCGGCATAGGTGAGGTTGGCATCGTAGGCGCAGAAGCCGCCCGGATAGCCGTGTCCGCTGAAGAAGAACACCACGATGTCGCCGGCCGAGGCCTTGGCAAAGAGCGTCCGTATGGCTTTGACGATGGCCTCCTTCGTGGCCGACCGGTCGAGCAGTTGCTTGTACTCCACGTTCGTGTTCTTCGAATAGAGCCACGCGATGGTCTTCGCGTCATTGGCGGGCAGCCTCAGATCGTGATCCGTGCCCGGGTAATCGGCGATGCCCACAGAGACCAAGTAGGTCTTGGCCTCTGCGGGACATCCGGCTGCCAGCGCAAAGCACAAGAGCAGCCAAAAGAGGAAAGTTCCCTTACGCATTATAGTTGTCCATGTTTGCGTTGTTCACATAATCGGGCAACGGTTCGTTGGAAGCATACATGTTGCCGGTGGGGCTGCCCACTCCGCCAAACTGTTCGATGGTAAGTCCCTGGTCGGAGACGTTGACAATCTCGCTGTCGCTCACCTGGCCGTCGTTGTTCAGGTCGATGGCCATGGCATCAATCTGGTGGTCGTTGTCGATGTCGACGAGGATGGCGTTATGCCCGTCCACGGTGAGGTTCACCACGTTGGCACCCGTCTCGGCATCGTGGGTCACGCCCAGCACTTCCACCTCGGCCGAAACCGGCTCCGTCTGGGCAACCGGCTCTGTCTGGACGGACGGCTCTGTCTGGGCAACCGGCTGTGTCTGCACACCGACCACCTCGGCCGTCTCGGTCGTGCCCGGCTGGGCATCGGGGGTGAGCGTCACGTGGCTATAGAAGTCGTTCTGCTGTGCCTCGCTCATGGCGTTCCATTCCTCGGCATAGTAGGTGCCGTAGACGTTGCCGTGCCACTCGAAAGCACCGCCCGGCCCTACCTCGTGACGTGCGGCGGCAAAGGCCTCGCTGAACGACATCTCGTCGGTGACACCAGTGGCCACGGGCACGCTTTCGATGGCGGTGGCGGCAGGAGTGGGATCGGGGGTATGGTCAGAGGTGTGCTGACCGGTGACCTCGGCCATTTCCTCCGGGTCGGAAGGGGTCGCGCTGACCAGCAAGGTGGAGGCGGCCCCCAGCAGCAGGCCTGTTCCGGCGCTTCCGGCCATCTTCACCCATGTGGGGCGGTTCGGCGCTGCCTCGGCGGCCGGGCTGGCGGGCCGGGTTGCGGTGTTGTCCAGTTGGGTTTCTTCGGTTTGCAACAGTGTCTCTTCGTTCGTGCTTTCCGGGGACTTCAGGATGGTATCTTCGTTTTTCATAATGGATATTGTTAATGGGGTGATTACTTCTTTTGGGGAGCAGCAGGCGACGCCTGCTCCTGATGTTGCTGCATGAATGCGTTGTATTGCTGTGCCACGACGGCATTCACGGGGTTGGGCTGGATTTCCTGCAGTTCCAGTTCGACGGTCACCAACTGCGAGCGCAGGTCGAGGCAGATGGAGTCTTGCCGGTCGTTGATTTGTTCGAGGCGGGCGGCCGAAACGCCTTCGATGTGCCGGTTGCGCTGCTTGTCGGCCTCGGCAATCTGGGTGCGCAGTTGCTGCTTCTGCTGCTGCAGGGACTTGATGCGGATGGCGGTGGCGATGGAGTCGGTTTTCTCCGGCTTGTTCTGGGCGTTCGCGCGGAGGCCGCCGAGCGAGGCGAGGCCGACGAAGGCCAGTAGGATGAGTCTGTTCATAGCGGATTTATTCGTATTGGGTGAAACTTTTCACGCCCTTGATGCGCTTCGTGGCGGGCAGTTGGGCGGCTGACAGGGTGAAAACGAGGCTGCCCGATTGGGTGTCGGGGGTGTACTCGCCCGGTTCGGTGGCGAGGGCTTCCTGGTAGGCCTTCTTACTCTTGGCTGGCACCACCAGCAGCACTTCCGGGTTGGCCACCTGGAGCACCAGCATCCCTTTGCCGTCACGGTAGCCCGTGGTCAGCGGTTGTTCGGCGCGGAACACCAGCGTCTGCAGGCCGTCGAGGGCCGCCAGTTCGCGCATCGGCAGGGTCTCCAGGCTGGCCGGCAGGTCGATGGAGGTGAGCCCGGCGCAGTCGGCCACGGCACCAGCCGTGATGTGCTTCGTCCCTTCCTTCACCTGCAGTCTGCCTGTCTTGCTGCGGGGTACGCCGTAGAGCACCGTCCCGTCGTGGTTGTAGAGCGAGCCGTCGATGCCGGCGAAGTGGGTGTTGTTGGGGTCGACGTTCACCTGCGTCAGCACCTTCAGCTTCTTCAGGTTCTTCACCTGTTCCAGTTTGGCCGGCAGCGCGAGGGTGCTCAGGCTGTCGCTCCAGCGGAACATGGCCAGGTCGGCGGTGGTCCAGTCGCTGCCGAGACTGACATCGCGGATGGCGGTGCAGCGGAAGAACACGCCCTGCCCCATTTTGACCGGGTTACCGGGGAAGACCACCTGCCCCAGACGGGTGCATCCCTCAAAGGCGAAGTCGCCGACCGACTCGATGCCCTGCGGCATCACGATGCCGGTCAGTTCGGTGGCGTTGGCAAAGGCTTTCGGGCCGATGGCGGTCACGGTGTAGGTGGCGTTGCCATGCTTCACCCGCGCCGGGATGCGTACCACGCCCTTCGCGTCGGCAGGTGCGGCGTCGGCGATGCTGCCGCGGTAGGTCACCTTGGCCGTGCGGGCTTTCTTGTTCACGATGTCGAAGCAGAGTGTCTGTCCGTCCACCTCGGCGGTGAAGTCGTGGGCGAAGGCGGATGTGGCTGCGAGCAGCCCCGCGCTGATTAGTAAGGAGAGTCTCATAGCGGTAGGGGGGATTAAGCCATGTAGTCGCCTACGTTGGCATTGTTCACGTAATCGGGGGCTGGTCCGTTGTCGGCCAGCAGGGGAGCGTCGGGCTCCGGCTGCGCCATGCCTGCACCGGCGGCTTCGGCCAGGGGCTGCATCGGGATGGGGTTTTCCGAGAGGTCGACAATCTCGTTCTCCTCCAGTTGGTTGTTGTGGTTGAGGTCGGCGGCCAGCACGTCGGCCGTTCCGTCCTGATCGATGTCCACCACCACGGCCGTCTCGCCGCCCACGCTGACCACGGCCACGTCGGCCTGGCTTCCGTCCGGGTTGTTCACGGTCTCGTAGTGGAGCACCTCGATTTGGTTGTCCGGCTGCGTCGGCATGTCGGGCTTATCGGGAGTGACGACCTGGGTGGGCTGAACCGGTTCCTCCGGCTGCACCGGTGTTCCGGGTTGGGCGGAGGTGGTGGGGGTGTGAGTGGGTTGTACCTCTTGAGCGGCGGCCTCGTCGGGCATGACGAGCGAACCGAGAGCGACACCGGCGGCGGCACCTACGAAGCTGGAACTGCCTGTGGCAGCGCCTTCCTTCAACTGCTGTTTTTTGTTCTTATCCATATTCCTTTTTTTTGGTTAGAGACTTGCGTATCGTTTTCTTTTCGATGTGACAAATCTATGCACTTCTCCTCTCCCCACCAAATCTTTTGTCCTCCGCTGTACGAAATGCCCCGGTTTTTACACGAAATGGCGGGGCGGGCTTCTTCCTCATTGACAGATGTTCAGCACACGTCCCCAATTCCCTCGGTCTCAAAGGTGTGTCGGAATGGTAAATAAACCCAAAACGGTCATTAGGCCTTTATGCGCAAACGAACTTTCTTTTTGGCA
>JBJEHD010000067.1:0-1903 GCA_051875715.1 Bacteroidaceae bacterium | reverse complement strand
TTGAAGGGTGTACTGGGTTACACGGAAGATGCAGTGGTTTCTTCTGACTTCCTGGGCTGCACGCTGACTTCTATCTTCGACGCTAAAGCCGGTATCGCTTTGACCGACACGTTCGTAAAGGTTGTTTCCTGGTACGACAACGAAATCGGTTACTCGAACAAGGTACTCGACCTGATTGCTCACATGGCTCAGGTAAACGGATAATCTCCGTTAGAGACGAAGCATAAAAAAGCCCTCCGATGCCAAGTGTATCGGAGGGCTTTTTTATGCGTGTATTTGAACGTCCGGCTAAGCCATCCGGAACATCACGTCGGCCCAGTTGTCTTTCTCGTGGAAATGTACCATCTGAAGCCTCAATTCTTCCGCTTTGGCGCGGAGTACGGGGATGTCGTCTACGTAGAAACCGCTGATGTAGAGCACAGAGCCCGGGTGCATGACGCCTGTGTAGGCCGCCATGTCGGCCAGAAGGATGTTTCGGTTGATGTTGGCGATGACGACGTCGAACGGTTCTCGGCCTTGCAGCGAGTCGGCGCAGCCCAGTTCCACCTGTATGTTGTCCAACCCGTTGAGGCGGATGTTGTCGCGCGAGTTCTCCACGCACCAGTCGTCGATGTCGATGGCCGTGACGGGGTTTGCTCCGCGCATGGAGGCCAGGATAGCCAGAATGGAGGTGCCGCAACCCATGTCGAGCACGGATTTGCCTTGCAGGTCGGCCTCCAGCAGTTCGCCCAGGATGAGGCTGGTGGTCTGGTGGTGTCCCGTGCCGAAAGCCATCTGGGGGTTGATGACGATGTCGTAGTCGGCGTGGGGGACATCTTTGTGGAAGGTGCTGTGGATGACGCAGCGGTTGCCGATGACGATGGGCTGGAAGAAATTCTTCTCCCACTCCTCGTTCCAATCTTTATCCTCCATCGGTTCTACCGTATAGGTGAGGGTTGTGTCCGGGAGGGGAAAGTCGGCTACGACGGATTGCAGCGCAGCCTCGTCGAAAATGTTCTGTGGAATATAGGCCTTCCGGCCGTTTTCTGTTTCTACAAAACTATCGAATCCGATATCGGCCAGCAGGGCGGCGAGAATGTCGCCCGCCGTCTCCGTGCACGGATGGATGGTGAAGTTCACTTCAAGGTATTTCATGTTATTCTCCTATTAAAATAAGATATGAGCTGGATGCGGCAAAATTACGCATAATTTGTCGGCTTTCCGCATGGACGGGGGAGAAGAATAACTCTCCTTCTTCCGCTGGCGGTGTCAGGTGGGGCTTCGTGGAAGGGGGTAGACGGGGATGGGTGGGAGATTGGGGGGAATTGAGAAGGGAAGTGAAATTTTGTTGCAGATTGTTTGTTCCTCCCTAGTGTCATCGTCCTATACGCAAGCCTATAAACAGACCCTTAATGGGACGAATGGCGCAGCACCGGAATCCGTAGAATCTGTAACGAATCAATAACCAAATTTAAGTGCCTTATGAAAAACGTAATAGTTGAACAGAAGGAGCATGTAAAAGTAGGAGATGTACTATTGCCATTGATTTAGAGAATGGCAGGTAACAGTTATAAGACTCTCATTTGATTATTGTAAGTATTCATTTCGGGATAAATAATGTCGTTTTTGTGGCTGATTTCAATATAAATCAAGGTTTTTGTGAAAAACATTTTGTTTCCCTCTTTGTTTTTGCTAATTCTTTATACTTTTGCATTTGGACTATTAGCCTCTTACACAATTGTCACAGTTAGACGAGTTCTTTCACGACATCTGGCGAGGCAGCCTACGCCGTGCTGAGTGTGGTGGAGTCTTTATTGATAATACTACATGAAGCGGGCATTGGGTGGGAAAAGTAGTCCAGACATAATGAAGGCGTTTACTAACGCTCTGTTTGAGACTTCCTGAAATCTCGCAAAGCATTTCA
>JBJEHD010000066.1:0-9921 GCA_051875715.1 Bacteroidaceae bacterium | reverse complement strand
AAGTAAACTCGTAAATAAACAAATAATCTGTGAAGTAAAATCAGTCATAGTCAATGCGATACAAGTTCCAATACATGGCAATAACCTCACACTTTGCGTTCAGCCTTGGCTGAACGGTCGTAGAATATAGGCTCAAAGGCAAAGTAAGATAACCTACTTGACCGTTCAGCCAAGGCTGAACGATAAACGACAATGCCTTATTTAGCGGACAGCCGCTGTATGGTCAGGACACCACGGATGCACTACGTTGAATTCTACGGTCGGTTCTACAGTGACTATCGTCCACGCAGTATTGTGTTGTAATCGCCATTCCAAGGAATCCAACCTATTTTCCGGGATTCCTCAGTTCCCAAAAAGCCACAGCCGCTGCGGCCGCTACATTCAGCGAATCCACGCCGTGCGACATCGGGATGCGCACCACATAGTCCGCACCCTCGATGGCTTCGTGCGAAAGCCCGTCACCCTCCGTCCCCATCACGATGGCCAGTTTCTGCACCTTGCGAAGTTCAGGCGAGTCGAGGGGAATAGAACGGTCGGTCAGTGCCATGGCTGCGATGCTGAAACCCAAGGGGCGAAGCACGTCCGCCCGCTCCACCCACGTCCAGGGCAAGAGAAACGTGCTTCCCATGGACACACGAACCGCCCGGCGGTTGAACGGGTCGCAGGACGTAGGTGTCAGCAGCACGGCATCGATGCCCAAGGCGGCTGCCGAACGAAAGATGGCACCGATGTTTGTCGTATCCACCACGCCGTCTATCACCACCACCCTTTCAGCTCCACGGCATACTTCTTCGACCGTTTTCGGTTGCGGCCGGCGCATGGCGCACAACACACCGCGCGTCAGCACATAGCCCGTCAGCCGTGCCAACACCTCGCGGCTGCCTGTATAGACGGGTACGTGCCCGCATCTTTCCACCACGTCGGCCGCATCCCCTGTCAGATGTTTCTCCTCGCACAGCAAAGCCACGGGCTCGTAACCGGCATCCAGTGCAACGCGAATCACCTTCGGACTTTCGGCGATGAACAATCCTGCTTCTGCCTCCAACCGGTTTCGTAGTTGAGCCTCGGTCAAGCGGGCAAATATTTCGACACCCGGATGGGCGAGCGAATCAATATGAATGACAGACATGGTGTTTTTTCTTTTTTTGCGGACGCAAGATAATGCAAGCCGAGAGAAAAAACAACTGGCTTGCTTGAAATGGTTTAATTTCGCTATCTTTGCGCCCTGACATTCAGATAGGAAAATAGGAAAAACAACTCATAAAAACAAAACCTCATAAAGACTACCGTTATGGAATACAACTTTAGGGACATCGAGAAGAAATGGCACCAAAGATGGGCCGAACAGCACATCTACCAGGTGACGGAGGACGAGACGCGCAAGAAGTTCTATGTGCTGAACATGTTCCCCTACCCCTCGGGAGCCGGATTGCATGTGGGCCATCCGCTCGGCTACATTGCTTCGGACATCTATGCCCGCTACAAACGTCTGCAGGGATACAACGTACTCAACCCCATGGGATACGACGCATACGGCTTGCCTGCCGAACAATATGCCATTCAAACTGGGCAACACCCTGCCGTTACAACGGTGAACAACATCAATCGCTATCGCGAGCAATTGGACAAAATAGGTTTCTCATTCGACTGGAGCCGGGAGGTGCGCACTTGCGATCCTTCCTATTATAAATGGACACAATGGGCCTTCCAGCAGATGTTCGGAAGTTATTACGACTGCGAACTGAACAAGGCCATGCCCATCGGCAAACTGGTGGAAGCATTCGAGGCAAACGGTACACAAGGCATACACGCTGCTTGTGGCGAAGAAATGACATTCAGTGCCGACGAATGGAAATCCATGACGGAAAAACAGCAACAGGAAACCTTGATGAACTACCGAATCGCCTATTTGGGAAACACGATGGTGAACTGGTGTCCCCAACTGGGCACCGTGCTGGCCAACGACGAAGTAGTGGACGGTGTGAGCGAACGAGGCGGATATCCGGTGGTACAGAAGGTGATGCGCCAGTGGTGTCTGCGCGTATCGGCCTATGCTGGACGCTTGCTCGACGGACTGGAGACCATCGACTGGACCGACTCGCTGAAAGAGACCCAACGCAACTGGATTGGACGTTCGGAAGGAGCCGAACTGCAGTTCAAGGTGAAGGATTCGGATCAGGAGTTCACCATCTTCACCACACGGGCCGACACCGTGTTCGGCGTAACCTTCATGGTATTGGCCCCCGAGAGCGAACTGGTAGCCCAACTTACCACCCCCGCCCAGAAGGCCGAAGTGGATGCTTATCTGGAACGGACACGCAAACGGACCGAACGCGAGCGCATCGCCGACCGAAGCGTGAGCGGTGTCTTCTCGGGCAGCTATGCCGTCAACCCGCTCACGGGCGAAGACATCCCCGTATGGATTAGCGACTACGTACTGGCCGGCTACGGAACGGGGGCCATCATGGCCGTTCCGGCACACGACAGTCGCGACTACGCCTTTGCCAAACATTTCGGCCTGGAAATCCGTCCGCTGATTGAAGGATGCGACGTGAGCGAGAGCAGTTTCGACGCCAAGGAAGGCATCATGACCAACTCGCCCCGTCCCGGACATGAGACCGACGGCGGACTGGTGCTGAACGGCTTGAGTGTGAAGGAGGCCATCGCCAAGACCAAAGCCTACATCCACGAAAAAGGTCTGGGACGCGTCAAGGTGAACTACCGCCTGCGCGACGCCATCTTCAGCCGCCAACGTTATTGGGGCGAACCCTTCCCGGTATATTACAAGGACGGAATGCCTTATATGATGCCGCTCGAAGCCCTGCCGCTCCAATTGCCCGAAGTGAAAAAATTCCTGCCCACCGAAACAGGAGAACCTCCCTTGGGAAATGCCACCCGCTGGGCTTGGGACACGGAGAAGAAAGAGGTGGTTGACAATAACCTCATTGACGGAAAAACCGTGTTCCCCATCGAACTGAACACCATGCCTGGCTTTGCCGGATCGAGCGCCTACTACCTGCGCTACATGGACCCGCACAACAACGATGCACTGGTGTCGGAAAAAGCCGACCGCTATTGGCAGAACGTCGACCTCTACGTGGGCGGTACCGAACATGCCACCGGACACCTCATCTACGCCCGTTTCTGGAACAAGTTCCTGTTCGACCTGGGTGTAAGCACTCAAGACGAACCCTTCCGCAAACTGGTGAACCAAGGTATGATACAGGGACGAAGCAATTTCGTCTACCGCATCAAAGACACCAACACCTTCGTCTCGGCCGGGCTGAAGAAGGACTACGACACCACACCCATCCACGTGGACGTGAACATCGTCTCGGCCGACATCCTCGATGTGGAGGCCTTCAAACAATGGCGTCCCGAATATAACGACGCCACCTTCATCCTCGAAGACGGAAAATACGTGTGCGGATGGGCCGTGGAGAAAATGAGTAAATCGATGTACAACGTGGTCAACCCCGACATGATTGTCGAAAAATACGGAGCCGACACGCTGCGTATGTACGAGATGTTCCTCGGACCCGTCGAACAGTCGAAACCCTGGGACACCAACGGCATCGACGGCGTACACCGTTTCATCAAGAAACTGTGGAACCTGTTCTACAGCCGTAAGGACGAATTCCTGGTGAACGACAACGAACCGACGAAGGACGAACTGAAATCCATCCACAAACTCATCAAAAAGGTGACGGCGGACATCGAGGCCTTCTCGTACAACACCTCCGTGAGTGCCTTCATGATATGTGTGAACGAACTGACCGCCCTGAAGTGCAGCAAAAAAGAGGTGCTGAAGCCGTTGGTTGTCTTGCTGGCTCCCTTTGCCCCGCATATCGGCGAAGAATTGTGGGAAACGCTCGGAGGCGAAGGCAGCGTGTGCGACGCCAAGTGGCCGGAATGCAACGAGGAATACCTGCGCGAAGACAGCGTCCGCTACACCATCTCGTTCAACGGGAAAGCCCGCTTCACGCTCGACTTTGCCGCCGATGCCGACAACGACAGCATCCAGTCCACCGTACTGGGCCACGAAGAGTCGCAGAAATGGATGGAGGGACGCACGCCGAAGAAGGTCATCATCGTTCCGAAAAAAATCGTTAACGTAGTATTGTAATACATGAACATACCTTTCAAAACCTTGTTGTTGAGAGAATCGAAAGACTATCTCTTCATCACACTGGGACTGATTAGTTATTCCTTGGGATGGGCAGCATTCTTGCTGCCCTACCAAATCACCACGGGCGGCGTGACCGGTATCTCCGCCATCATCTATTATGCCACGGGGACGCCCATCCAAACCAGTTATTTCATCATCAACGCCCTCCTGCTGACGGGTGCCATCAAGATTCTGGGGCCACGCTTCAGCCTCAAGACCACCTACGCCATCTTCGCCCTCACCTTCTTTTTGTGGATGTTTCAAGAGATGATGAAGGACGACAGCGGCCATCTGATGCAAATCATCGGACCGGGACAGGACTTCATGGCCTGCGTGATGGGGGCCACCCTTTGCGGCATCGGACTCGGCATCGTGTTTGCCAACAACGGCAGCACGGGCGGAACGGACATCATTGCCGCCGTGGTCAACAAATATCGCGACGTGACCATGGGACGCATGATCCTGTATTGCGACATCGTCATCATCTCGTCGTGCTACTTCATCTTCAACGATTGGCGGCGCGTCGTCTTCGGATTTGCCACCCTGGCGGTCATCAGTTTCGTCATCGACTTCATCGTGAACAGTGCCCGCCAGTCCGTGCAGTTCATCATCTTCAGCAAGCAATACGAACAGATTGCCGAACACATCTCGCAAGACCTGCACCGGGGCGTCACCCTGCTCGACGGCACCGGATGGTACAGCAAAGAGCCGGTGAAGGTCATCGTTGTCCTGGCCAAGAAGAGCCAGTCGGTCAACATCTTCCGTTTGGTGAAGGACATCGACCCGAAAGCCTTCATCTCGCAAAGTTCCGTCATCGGTGTCTACGGCGAAGGCTTCGACCAAATAAAAGTGAAATAATCCGTCCGTACCGGAAAAGAAAACACCCCTTTTCTCCGTTATAGATAGAAAGCAAAAAAGACAATGGAACTCGTATTTGCCACCCATAATCCGCACAAAACGGCTGAAGTCGCCGCCATCCTGAACGGCAAAATCCTCGTCCAGAACCTGAGCGACCTGGGTTGCCACACCGACATCCCCGAAACGGCCGAGACCATCGAAGGCAACGCCTCGATAAAAGCGCACTACGTCTTCGAACACTACCACGTAGATTGTTTTGCCGACGATTCCGGCTTGGAGATAGAAGCCCTGGACGGAGCACCCGGCGTCTGTTCGGCCCGCTATGCCGGCGAGAGCAAGAACTCGGAAGACAACATGCAAAAGGTGTTGCACCAGTTGGACGGGGAAACCAACCGGAAAGCCCGCTTCCGCACGGTCATCAGCCTCATGCTCGACGGAAAAGAATACCAGTTCGAAGGCATCATCAACGGTGTCATCACCCATCGGAAACACGGTGAAGGAGGCTTTGGCTACGACCCCATCTTCCGGCCCGACGGCTACGACCAGACCTTTGCCGAACTGGGCGACGACATCAAAAACCGCATCAGCCACCGAGCCATCGCCATCGACAAACTTTGTCAATTTTTGAATTCGCATTCATGAGAAAATACGCCTCTCTCCTACTCCTGCTGGCAAGCCTGCTGGCGAAACCCGTCCAGGCCGCCATTGGCGACTGGGCCATCTACATGGCCTACCACGATGCCTGCAAAACAGCCCCAGCCGGACGTCTGGTCTACGTGCTGAGCAACAACTCGCTCTACTCATACGACCAAGACGACACCAGCCTGCAGACCTACGACAAGACCTACCTGCTCAACGATGTCTACATCAAAGACATCGCCTATGCCGAATCGCTTCGCACGCTGGTCATCGTCTACGACAACTCGAACATCGACCTGCTTGTCGACGACAAAGAAACCGTCAACATCCCCGACCTGATGAACAAAAGCATGTACGAGGACAAAACGGTGAACCACATCCGCGTGCAAGGAGACTATGCCTACCTGTCCACCAACTTCGGACTGGTGGTAGTGAACGTGAAAAAGCAGGAGATTGCCAATTCCTACATCCTGGGCAAAAAGGTCAACGCCTGTGTCCTTCACGACCAGACTTTCTACTTGGCCACCCCCGAAGGCATCTATCAGGGAAAAATCACCGACAACCTGCTGGACAAGAAGAACTGGACCCTGTACAAGGAGAACGTGTTTGCCGACCTGCTTTATTTTGACCACCGCCTCGTGGGCATCACGTCCGACGGCGGAGTCTACATCCCCAACTACGAAACGCAGGATTTCGACCTTTTCTACGTGTTCGCCCATCGCTATGTGGCCCAGACCGAGGACAAACTGATTCTTGGCGAGGTGGACAAGGCACACATCTTCGACTCGTTTGCCCAACACATCACCGTCAGCACCGAATGGACCGACTACATGACCTACCACGACGGCGTCTACTGGGCAGGCAACGACGAATACGGACTGAACGGATACCGCCTGAACGAAGCAGACGCGACGCTGAAAAACATCACGGGCAACCTCCTGCCCGACTCGCCGCTGCACAACTGGGATTACTACATGACCTTTGCCGACCGGCTGCTCATTGCCGGCGGAGGCATCTGGGGCGACCGCTATTTCCGGCAGGCCACCATCATGGAGTACAAAGACAACACCTGGAGCCACTACGACGAATCCGTGAGCGACCTGACCGGCCTTTCCTATTACGACATCAACAAGGTGGCGGTGGACCCGCGTGATTCCGAACACATCTTTGCCAGTTCGTCGGGCGAAGGAGTCTACGAATACCAGAACGGAAAGTTCGTGAAACTCCATCGGTATGGCAACAGTTCGCTTGAAAGCATCTTTCCCGGACAAAGCGGACAAGACAACTTCATCCGGACCAGCGGCGTCGCCTTCGATGCGTACAACAACCTGTGGGTCAACTGCGCCCAAGTAGAACATACGCTGCACGTCATGCAGCCCGACGGCCAATGGCGCAGCTTCTCGCACAGCAGTTTCTCGCAAATCGCCACTCCGGGCGACATCATCTTCGACCAGCGAGGTTGGTTGTGGACGTGCTCCAAACGCGGCACCAACGCCGTGGGCGTGTTCTGCTTCAATGCCAACAACACCCTGGACAACACATCCGACGACCAGTCGGTGTACTGGCAAGCCTTTGTCGACCAAAACGGCGAGAAAATCGTCCCCATCTTCGTCTATACCGTGGTGGAAGACCTCGATGGAACCATCTGGGTGGGAACGGACAAGGGTCCGCTCGTCTTCACCAACCCTTCCCGCATCTTCGAGTCGAACACCTGCACGCGCATCATCGTGCCGCGCAACGACGGCACCAACCTGGGCGACTACCTGCTGGAACACGAAAGCATCAAAGTCATCGCCATCGACGGCGACAACCGCAAATGGATTGGGACTGAAGGAAGCGGCATCTACCTTATCAGTGCCGACGGCATGGAGACCATTCACCATTTCACCACCGAGAACAGTCCGCTTATCTCGGACAACATCGAGTCCGTCGCTATCGACCCCACCACCGGCGAAGTATGGATTGGGACCGACAAAGGACTCGTTTCCTACCGAAGCGACGCCACCAGCGGAACCGACCGTTTTGTCGACGAACAAGTCTATGCCTACCCCAACCCGGTTCCGTCCTACTACGACGGCCGTATCGCCATTGTCGGGCTGATGCGCGACAGCCAGGTGAAGATTGTCGACGCCAGCGGCCGCCTTGTCCACTCCGGCGTCAGCAAAGGAGGCCAATTCACGTGGAACGGCTGCGATGCCAGCGGCCGCCGTGTCGCCTCAGGCATCTACCTGGTGCTGGCCACCAACGAAAGCGGAAAGGAAGGCGTGGCTACCAAGATAGCCGTCATCCGATGAACGGAAATGGGGTGCCGACGCACCTTCGTCTGCGCCTGTACACGCATCAGCCCTCACGTGTACACGCATCGGCTTTCACGTGTACACGCATCGGCCTTCACGTGTACACGCGTCGGAATGAGTTGAAAGCCGTTTGAACAACGGTTGTTGCAAGCCAATTGCAATGCCGTTGCAACACCATTGCAATCGCGTTGCAACACCTTATAACGCTAATGACCGATTTGGGTTTAAAAAGCAGCCCCCGCTTCCCTATTTTGATTATAGGAGCGAGGGCTGCTTTATTCTGTACGTATGCTTTCTGTTTACAAGCCTAATTTTTCCGATATCTCCAGCATGCGCTGAATGGGTTTCACGGCCTCCTTGGCAACTGCCTCGTCCACCTGTATCTCGGGGAACTCGTATTTCAAGCAATTATAGAGCTTCTGGAGCGTATTCAGGCGCATGAAGTTGCATTCGTTGCAGGCGCACGTGCTGTCGTTCGGAGGAGCCGGTATAAAGGTCTTTTGGGGGCATTGTTTGCGCATCTCGTGGATGATGCCCGACTCGGTGGCAACGATGAACACCTGCTTGTCCGAACGGACAGCCTGCTTCAACAGCGCAGCCGTCGACCCTACCACGTCGGCCACTTTCAGCACCGCCCCCTTGCATTCGGGATGTGCCAGCACCAGGGCGTCGGGATATTCCTTCTTCAAGGCCACGATTTTTTCCACCGAGAATTGTTCGTGCACATGGCAGGCACCATCCCACAACAACATATTGCGGTTCGTCACGGCATTGATGTAGCTGCCCAGGTTGCGGTCCGGTCCGAAGATGATTTTCTCGTCAGGAGCAAAACTCTCCACTATCTGGCGTGCGTTGGTCGATGTCACCACCACGTCCGTCACAGCCTTCACGGCAGCCGTCGTGTTGACGTACGAAATCACCGTGTGGTCGGGGTGCTCCTTCACGAACCGGGCAAACTTGTCGGCCGGACAACTGTCGGCCAGCGAACATCCCGCGTTCAGGTCGGGCACCAGCACTTTCTTGTCCGGGCAAAGCACCTTGGCCGTTTCGCCCATGAAGTGGACTCCACACAGCACCAGGATGTCGGCCGTGGTCTTGGCAGCCCATTGTGCCAAGGCCAGGCTGTCGCCTACGAAGTCTGCGATGTCCTGCAACTCGCCCCTCTGATAGTAGTGCGCCAGGATGACCGCATTCTTTTCCTTCCGCAGCCGGTTTATTTCCGCTTTCAGGTCGACCGACGGATCTACCGCCTCGTCGGCATACCCCTTTTTCAACCATTCCTCTCGATTCATCATATTCTTATTCCTTTTCTCTTTAAAAAATAAAAAAACATATGCTGATGATGATAGCCGGTTTATACTGTTGGAAAAAAACCGGCCCTCTGTTTGCTAATTTGGGTTATGAGTCCTCATGTTGGAGTTATCAAGGGTTTATCAACAAGTATTTGAAAACTTTATTGGCTGACAAAGAATAGGTTATCCGCCATAGTACACCATCTTTCCCACACCTGTTGATAGTCTGCAAAGTTAGAAACTTTCTGCTATCCGCAAGCGTAAATAAGCGGAAAAAGATGTTGAAACCGGACTGCAAACTTTGCCTTGCAGGATTTGGAGAGTTCACAAAGCCGGGTGTATGCACGTTTATGGGAGAAATGCAACTCTTTTTTTTATTTTTCTTTCCACCATGTTTTCACAGGTTTTCCACAGGTTGTTTAACTCAAATCAGTCATTTGTAAAACTTGAGTGTTCTACTCGTCAAGTCTTTCTGAACGGACGATTTCAGTTAATAAATTCCGCCAAGGTTTTCTTGCTATCTTTTGATAAAATAGGCTGTGCCTCGGCTAAAAAAGGAAGCAAGCTGTCTTTTTTGCTCTCGGCTTGCACTATCTTTGCTGCGGATAATCAAAAAAACTTATATCTGATTGAGTATCAGATTAGAATGAAGGAGTTGCGGATTTAT
>JBJEHD010000065.1:0-10111 GCA_051875715.1 Bacteroidaceae bacterium | reverse complement strand
GGTAGAGGTATCGGAAGATAAGCTCACCTTCGCGTCCGGCATCGGTCGCCACGATAATCTGTTCGCTGCCGTTGAACAGGCGGCTGATGGTCGTAATCTGCGCGACCACGCCGCTGTCGGACTTGTAGCCTTTCTCTGTCTTTTCCTGACGGGGAATGAGCGTAAAGGTTTCGGGGATGACTGGCAGGTTGTCGCGGACAAAGCCGCGTATGCCATAGCCGTCGGGCATGGCAAGCTGGACGAGGTGTCCGAATGCCCATGTCACGGCGTAGCCGCCTCCCTCGAAATATCCTTCCTCTCTTTTTGTCGCGCCTACGATGCGGGCGATTTCACGTGCCACGGATGGCTTTTCTGCAATGATTGTCTTCATGCTGATTACTTTTTTTATGAATTGTTACTTTGGATTTAGTGGCGGACACGGGAGATTACATCTTCATGCCCTTATTGTTTTTCTTCTGTGGTTTCTCCTGCTGCTGTTGCTGCTTGTCGTCCTTCGGAGCGGTCTGTCCCTTCTGCAACGGCTCTTTCAGGTTCTTGGTCGCCTCGTTGGTCTTGCCTTCGCTGTTTACCGCCACCTGCGTGCGGCTCTCGTTGGAGGGGGCTACCTTCTGTGCGTTGTCAGGATTGGTGTCGTAGCGGTACGGACGTCCCTTCTCCGGGTTGAACTTGATGTACATCGTGGCGTGGAAGCCTTGCTTGTCGGTCACGTTCTCCAGTTTGATGGCTTTGCCTGCCGCGTAATCGGCTTTCTGCTGGTCGGTGAAGTTCACGCCGCTCCATTTGCTGATGGGGCGGATGCTGCCGTCGGCGTTCGTCCACGTGTTGCGGCGTTGCTCTTTCTGTGGGGCTGCGGAGTTTTCCATGCCCTGCGCCTGTCCCTGTGTGGGATTATTCTTGGCTTCCTGCGTCTGGGCGGTACGGGGCGACCTGCCGGTTCCCGGCACGAACTCCACGCCTCGCTGCTCGACGTTCACTTGAAGTGTGGTGACGAACTTCCTGCCGTCGTTGCGTTCTATGAGCTTGTCGCGCACGGGCAGCCCGGCACGCAACATATCCTGTTCCTGCTTGGTGATTTCCGTCTTTCCGATGCGCTCCGGTATGCGCACCTTGTTTGCCGGAATATCCGTGATCTCATTCGTCTTGCGGTCTATGCTGATGAACGAGGGGATGATTTCACCCGTTTCCCTGTCCACGATGTCCACGACCCTGCCGAGGTTGCCCGTTTCGCGCAGGTTCTTACGGTCTTCGTCCGAAAACTTGTGTTCCTTGTACTCGTCGAGTTTCTGCTCTTTTCGGATGAAGTGCGGCACGAGGCTGACATTGCCTTCACCGTCCTTCTTGAAGGAAAGACGGGCATCCAGCTCAAAAGCCTCGCCGCCGAACTTAGGCGACACTTTCACCAAATCGGACTTGCCGTAGTTGAGCATCTTCTGAAGGTCGCCGGACTTTTCAAGGTCGTCACGTTTCACGCCCCATTTCTCTTCCAGCTCCTGCCAGTTGATTTTGCTCTCGTCAATGGGTTGGTAGCCACGTCTGCCCTGCGCCTGTTGCGGGCTTTCCTGATTCTGTTCCTGTTTCTTTTCCATTTCTTCCTGTTTTTGGGTTTCTTTGGGTTGCTCTTCCTGCTTTTGCTCCGTCTTTCCGGCGGTCTGTTCTTCCTTTACCTGCTTTTCGTAGCCGGAAGTATCCACCTTGTGGGGCGCGAGCAGTTCCTTGTTGGCTTCGGGGTCTTTCAGCAGGTCTTTCATCACCTCCATCAGTTTGTCGGCTTGGTCTGCCGCGACACGGTAGAAACCGAAGCGGCTGGGTTCCTTGCACTGCCGGAAGAAGTTTTTGAAGAAGTTGTCCAGCACGTCGCCGTGGCGGTCGAATTGCAGGAAACTCTGCGCGTTCTCCGCTTTCGCGGGGGTACGCTTGGGAGAGCCGTCGGCATCCAGCCCGGCTACCACGCTGATCTCGCCCGTCTTCTCGTCACGGACTATCAGCACGTCCTTTTCGTTTTTTTTCTTTGCCATTTGATTGACTTTTAATTGTGAAACATTGTTTGTTATCTGATGCGGGCTTTATATACCGCTATCTGATCTTTGTTGAACTCGTCCAGATGTTCCGAAAGGAACTTCTCCACATCGGACTCCTTGTAATAGGTCTTCTGCCGAAGCATCAGGTAAGGCAGGATGCCGATACTGCGGTAACGTTGCAGCGACCGCTTGCTGACCTGAAGCATCATGCAGAGATCTTGATTGTCGTAAAGTCTTTCTCCGTTGAACCATTTTTTATTATCTGCATTTTCTTCAATCTGCGGATTCATCCGTTGGTGTTGCCGAATTTCTTCAAGGAGTTGCTCTTGCTTGTCAAGCCGTTCCATGATGGAGCCAAACCATTTTTCTATTCCTTGTGTGTCCATACCTTACGTCTCCTTTGATACTTCCGGCATTTTTCCTGTACGGATAAGGTATTGCCTGTGCAATTCGTCGGGACTTTCTTCCTTGTCGTTAATCCTGTACTTATCTAAAGCCCGTTCTACATCCGAGAGGCGGTAACGGCATCTTTTCCCTATTTTGGAGAACGGAATCCGTCCGGTACTCCGATAACGTTGCAGGGTACGCGGGCTTACTCCGAGAATGTCCATCGCTTCCGTACCGGAAAGCCAGCGGTCTGTCCGGTCAGAGGATTTCTCTTTCTCGCTTTTGCAGATATGTTCCGCTATCTCCTCAATCCGTCCGACCAGTCTGTCGAAGTCGGATTTTTCCATCATTATCACGTTCATGTTTGATACTGTTTTTTAGTTTATGCCGCAAAATTACAGGGAAGAAAAAGAGCGGGCTTATGACTCATATATGACTCATAGAAGATTTCTTTAAGTTTGGCTCCGCTTGGCGTATGCTATAATTCCAAATGCTGCCACTTATGTTGAAAGTGAGCGTTTTCTGTTTATTGCGGGCTAACTTTGTTGCGGACAATTCAAAAATGAAACATAATGGAAATAGTAATCATTGAAAGAAAAGCGTTCGAGTCGTTCATGGCAGAAGTTTCGTCATTGGCAGAAAAGGTAAACCGCCTTTGTTCGCAGAAAAATGAACGGCGTTTGAAAAAGTGGATGGACGGGGAGGAAGTATGCCGCCTGCTGCATATCAGCTCGAGAACACTGCAAGGGATGCGCGACAAAAGGCTTATTGCTTGTTCACAAGTAGGCAAAAAGTTCTATTACAGAACGGAAGATGTGGAATGTCTTATTTCCGAAAAGCGGGAGGTTACATTATGAAACAAGAGGTGCTCACACTGGAACAAGGCTTGTTGGCAGATGTTCATCTCTCCTTAAAGGAGAGCCACAGAAAAATCAGCCGTTTCATGCGGGAGTATAGCCCGTCACTGAACGGTGACCGCTATCTGACAGACAAGGAAGTGGCAGAAACATTGAAGGTTAGTCGTCGCACCTTGCAGAAAATGCGGAATAATAGGACGCTGCCGTTCATTCTTCTTGGTGGCAAGGCTCTTTATCGGGAGTATGATATACAACGGCTCTTGGAAATAAACTACCGCAGTGCGGAGGACTGACTTATCGGAAGACTTAGAAATGGAAAATGCGGACGGACATTCCTTATTTGGAGATTGTCCGCCCGCATTTTCTTTATCTATACGATTCTCAACAAAGTCGGCTTTTATCAAACAATATAAATATGGATTTGTGTTCCTGTTCGTTTCCCGAAACGGCTTTTTCTCTCAACCATTTGCGGAAGGCATGGGTATAAAAGGTATTCACTCTATATGCCACGGCGATAATGATGTCGAGGTTGAAAATGTCCGCAGAGTAGCCGTTCTCCATGCGGATGTACTTGCACACTTCGTAATCCGTAAGTATGCCGGACTTACGCAAGGTTCTTATCTCTTTCTGTATGGACGCAACGGTTACATTGAAAAGTTCGGCAATTTCCCACGCTGTCATCCATATATCTTTCCGGGAATTACCCGTAATATGAATATTCCCGTTCTCGTCTGTCTTGATGATTCTTCTCATGGTTGTGCAGGTTATATTGTTTGACAAATGAACTGTTCCATTGACTCTATCTGCTTGGAGAGGCGTTCCATGTCGTTGCTCACCTTCTCCGCAGTAATTTTGGCATAGATTTGGGTACTGCGTATGCTGGTATGGCCCATCATCTTTGACAGGGTTTCTATCGGTACACCGTTGGAGAGGCAGATGGTAGTCGCATAACTGTGGCGACTTTGGTGCCAAGTGACGTTTTTCGTAATGCCGCATTGTTTGGCAACGACCTTGATGCCGTATCGGCAATGAGGATAACAGGGGACAGGCAAAAGCCGTCCGTCCTCTGCCATGCCGCTATACTTTTCTATGATATGTTTCGGTACGTCCAACAGGCGGATGTTGGATTCCACACCTGTTTTCTGACGGTTGGTCTTTATCCACAAATGCCCGTCAAAGGAGGTTTGCAGGTTTTCTTCCGTGAGGTTGTACATATCAGTCCAGCTCAATCCGGTGAACGTGCAGAAGATGAAAAGATCACGTATCACTTCGTAACTTTTCTTCTTGAATGTACCGTTGATAAGTTGGGTTATTTCCTCTTTTGTCAGAAATCCGCGTTTCGTTTCCTCTTTGGTGATGTGGTAGGCATAGAAGGGGTCACGTGGTAACCAGCCGTTGTTGATGGCGGTATAGATGACGCTGCGGAAAGGCATCATGTACGACCATACGGTGTTGGTGCAATGGTTCTTTTCCGTGCGGAGGAACAGCTCAAAATCCGTAATGAATGCCGGTGTAAGCTCGCGCAGGGCAATGTCGCTCATCTTGTAGCGTTGTCTGATGAATTCCGATAAGTGGTTATATACAGTGCAATATTTCCAATAGCTGCGCTCGCTTTTCATTTTTCCTACCATTTTGGCATAGTCCTCATTGTGTTGCTTGAACACGGCAAGCAGGGTCTTGTGATTCTGCCCCAAGCCAAGATAGGCGTTGCGTACTTTCTCTGCCGTGACATAACCGTCTGTATCGCATACTTCCTGATATGCCTTGTTGATGCCGACACGTATTTTGTCAAGCATGCGGTTTCCCTCCTGTGCTGCGAGGCTGCGTCCGGACAACCGTCCGGTTTCCACGTTCCACATTTTTTCCTCCACATCCAGCTTGCTGCTGAACTGTGAGACCTTGCCGTTCACCGTGACACGACACATCACGGGAATCATTCCGTTCTTCTTCGGCGCATTGCGCTTGAGGTAGAACAATACTCTGAATGTGCTTCTGCTCATACTCTACATTTTTTCTTGGTTGCAAAATTAGTTCATGCAGAGTCGGAAGGCTGTAAGCAAATCGCGGCACATCAGTGCAATCGCATCCACGCATCATTTTTTTCGGTCTTTCATGTTCTCGGCACCGGAATAATCCCTAAATTTGCGCATCTAAGATGCCGTAATCCAATGTCTGTCAATCTGTATGCCATCATTCATGACAGGCTGTTCTTCCGAAAGAAAGAGTAACGGGATAGTAACGTAACTCTTGCTTCAAATGGCTTTTTTATGGCATTCAGTGGCTTTACCGAAATCTCCGCTAAGTTCGCTAAAATGCTTTGTCTCAACGTTCCTTCACCATTTTTCTCTCTTTCTCAGTTTTTTTTTGTATCTTTGTTGCAAATAGAAGAAGAATGAGAAAACTGAAGATAACTGAGCTGAACCGTATCAGCGTAGAAGAATTCAAGGAGGCAGAGAAACTGCCTCTGGTCGTTGTGCTCGACAATGTTCGCAGTCTGCACAACATTGGGTCGGTATTTAGGACGGCTGATGCCTTTCGGGTGGAACGTATCTGTCTGTGTGGAATAACAGCCGTACCTCCCAGTGCCGAAATGCACAAGACGGCTTTGGGGGCGGAACTCACCGTCGATTGGACCTACTATGCGTCGACGCTGGATGCGGTCGGCGAACTGAAGGCCAAGGGCTACACCGTGCTGGCCATCGAGCAGGTGGAGGGCAGCCGGATGCTGGACAGCCTTGTTTTGCCCGAAGGCCGCTATGCTGTGGTGTTGGGCAACGAGGTGAAAGGAGTGGGGCAGGAGGTGGTGGACTGTTGCGACGGGTCTATCGAAATCCCTCAGTTCGGCACCAAGCATTCGCTCAACGTGTCCGTGACGGCCGGCATCGTCATTTGGGATTTCTTCAAGAGGCTTTGTCCGAATACGCGATTTTGATACCCTCTTATAACTGTCCGTTTTCCACCAGCAGGATGATGCGTTCCACCAGTTTGTCGTCGTCCTGCGGGTTGTATTCCTTTTTCAGGCTTGCCCCGAACAAGGCGGCAAATGTCTGGTAAAATCCGGCTTTGAAGGGGCCCATGAAGGCTTTGATGATTTCGTAGGAGGATTGGTTGCATTCCCGGTCCACCAGTTTTATCAACAGTTTGCCTTGCGAGAAGGTGAGTTTCTTCATCATCGGTGTATATTGTTCCTTCAGTCCTTTCTCCACCCGCTTCAGGTGTTTGTCCTTTTCTTTCTTTGTAGGCAGTGTCTCCAGGTATTCGTAGGTCTCCAGGATGGTCCGGTTGATGAGGCGGGCGATGGGCAGCGTCTTCTTCACGTTGCGCACCAACCGGTAGTACGCCTGCTGTTCTTTTCGGCTTTGGAAGCGGAGTTCGGGAAACACGTAGGTGTTACGCAGTTGGACGCAGGGGATGGTGTCGCCCTTGTAGACGCATACCGGCAGCAGTACGCCGCCGATGCTTGTCCGGTCTTGTGCGTGTGTGTGCCCTGCTGCCAGCATGCACGCCAGCCCGATGATTGCCATGGTCCCGCTTCGTTTCATACAGGCAAAAATACGCGTTTCCGTACATTCCGTTTCGTTTTCTGTGCCGATTTCTTCGGGCAAAGGTTGCTCCTTATGGATATTTTAAGTAGTTTCGTTCCGTTGTTAACAGTTTTTTCCTCACGATGAGACACATCCGTCGGTTGCTATTTCTGTCCGTATGGTTTTTGCTCAAGGCCGAAGTCTGCTTTGGGTTTGTGGGCAGTCTGTTGGTCGATGCCCGCAGTGCCGGCATGGGCGGTTGTGCGGTGGCCACGTCTCCCTGGGCCAATCCGTCGCTCTATGTGTTTGTACCCGACGAAAGTCGTTGTGCCACATTGCAGTATCTCAATCGTTACGGGGTGAAAGAGATGTCCACCTACGCCGGTATGGTCAATTTCTCCAACCGCCTGCTGCCGGTGGGCGGGGTGGTGTCTCGCTACGGATTTCGGGCTTACAGCGAGACGATGTGCGCCCTCCATGTCTATCGGGCTCTTTCGCCGTACGTCTCTTTGGGCGTGCGTGCCGACTATTTCTGCATCCACCAGGCCGGAGTCGAGTCGAACAAGTCCGTTTTCACAGCCGACGTGTTTATTTCCACACAGCCTGTTCAAAACCTGTTGATAACGGTCGGGGCGTTCAATCCGGTTGCTTCGTCCTATCAGGCCGGTGGACGTCGCATCCGCCTTCCGATGGTGCTGACGGTAGGGATGGATTATCGGGTGACTTCTTCTTTCCGGCTGACGGGTCAGGTGGAGAAAGATTTCTCGCAGCCTTTTGTAGGCAGGGTGGGGATGGAATATCAACCGTTGGAGGCTTTGTGTGTACGTCTGGGTATGCAGGCAAAGCCTTTTGTGCCAAGTGTTGGAGTAGGAGTGCATCTTTCCGCCTTCTCGCTCGACATAGCCTGCACCCGCCATCCCGTGTTGGGCTTCAGCACTTCGTGCGGTTTGTCGTTCCACTACTGAATAGATAGGGGGAGTATGCAGTTATGAACAAGGTGTTCATTTTGTTGTTAATTGTCAGTACATCAGTATGGATGCCTGTTAAAGGCCTGTGCGCTGTTCCGCTTGTCGACTCCGATGCCGAAGAGTTGCTTGAGCAGATGGCAGCCGCCTCCAATGCCGAGTCCGATGATTTGTGGCGTGTATTGGGCGAAGAGTTGTCCGACCTTCGTCAGCATCCCATCAACCTCAACACCGCCACCCGCGAACAGCTGCGCCGGCTTCCTTTCTTGAGCGACGAACAGATAGCGAAAATCTTGCTCTACGTCTATGCCGTGCAGGGTATGCAGACCATTTACGAACTGCAGTTGGTCGATGCGATGGACCGCCAGACCATCGACCTCCTGCTTCCCTTCGTCTGCGTAGGCCCGAAGGCATCGGAGGCCGCACCCCAGTTGAAGACCCGGTTCGCACGTGGCAGGCACGAACTGTCCACCCGTGTGGGTGTTCCCCTCCGTGCTCCGGCCGATGCCGACGCTTGGCAGGGCAGTGCGGTGTCCCATTCGTTGCGCTATCGATTCGATGCTTCGGGCAAATTCGGCCTGGGCCTCATGGCCGATCAGGATGCCGGAGAACCCTTTTTCGGGCGTGCCAACCGGCAGGGCTACGACTTCTATTCCTTCCATTTCCAGTTGAACGATTGCGGCCCCTTGCGCACCCTGCTCGTAGGCGACTATCGGGCCGGATTCGGCTTGGGATTGGCCGTCAACCAGACGTTCGGCCTGGGCAAGACTTCGTCGCTTGCCACCATCGGGAATGGGGCCGGGGGCATCCGTCCACATGCTTCCACGGCCGAAAGCGGTTTCTTGCGTGGTCTGGCCGGCACGTTCGCCTGGCAGCGGTTCTCGCTCAGTGCGTTCTATTCCTTTCAGCGACAAGACGCACATGTTGAAAACGGGTTCATAACCTCGTTGAAAACCGATGGTATCCATCGTACTGCTTCCGATTTTGAAAAACGACGAAAGGCTGATGTTCAGGTGGTTGGAACTCATCTGCGCTACCGTACCACTACCTTCGAGTGTGGATTGACAGGTGTTTATCAAGTTTTCAACCGCCTGTTGGTAACTTCTCCCTCTCCCTATCGCTGGCACTATCCGCAGGGTCGGCATTTCTTCGTGGGCAGTGCCGACTACCGGTGGCGCATACGCCGGTGGCAGTTGTGCGGCGAGGTGGCCGCGAGCCGGGGTGGGGGTGTGGCTTCGCTTCATGTGCTTCGTTTCTCGCCGGCTGAAGGGTGGCGGTTGGTTCTGGCCCATCGCTACTATGCCAAGAACTACGTGGCCTGGCTGAGTCATTCGCTCAGCGAGGGAGGGCAGGTGAGAAACGAGACGGGGTGTTACGCCGGGGTGGAGGCCAGTCCGTTTCGCCGGCTGAGGCTGACGGCTTCGGTCGATTTCTTCCGCTTCCCCTGGTTGCGCTACGGGGTCGACCGTCCGTCCGAAGGATTCGAAGCCCTGTGTCAGGCCACCTATTCCGTCCGGCGGAACCTCCGTCTGCTGTTGCGCTATCAGTATAAAGAGAAGGGGCGGAACTGCGCTGTCCACTCCGGCGAAGTGCATCAGGCGGTGCGCCACAAGGTGCGTTGCCAGTTGGCCTACGAACTGCCCGACGCGTGGACTGTCCGCACCACGGTCGATGCGGTGTTCTGCCGTTCGCCTCACGCCTCCTGGAGCCGTGGAGGGATGCTGACCCAGCAACTTTCTTATCGTTTTCAACATCGTCCTTTTCAACTGGCTGTTCATATCTCTTTGTTCGATACCACCGACTACGATTCTCGCTTAACTACTTATGAACGAGGCCTTCTCTACACCTACTCCTTTGCCTCCTACTACGGCAAAGGTCTGCGGGCTTCGTTGTTTATCAACAGCCATATCAACAGGCATCTGACGGCTATTCTTCGCTTGGGCCAGACGGTGTACAAAGAGACTCCTACGCTTCCCGACCGTCCTCGCCAGTCGGCCGTCGATGCCCAGTTGGTGTGGAAGTTCTGAGCGGAATCCGGCATCCTGCCCGTTTTTGTCATCTATAAATGATAAAATCCTCCATTTCCTTGTTTTTATCATTTATAATGGATGAAATGATGGATTTATGAGTTTTTAATTTAGTATAGAAGATAAATTCGAGTATATTCAGGGCGCAGCCGCACAACTGCATACTCACGCAGCCGTTTGTGAGTATGCTCGCAGCCGCTTGTGCATACTCGTGCAGCCTCATGCGAGTATGCTCATGTCGAAAGATGCCGGGGCTTAAAAATGCCTGTCGGATACAGATTGACTATGACTGATTTTACTTCACAGATTATTTGTTTATTTACGAGTTTACTT
>JBJEHD010000064.1:0-10323 GCA_051875715.1 Bacteroidaceae bacterium | reverse complement strand
CTCTTTCGCATTGCTAAACTTTACGCCTATCCACACTGAATAGCTACTGAGCCCAGTTTCGCCTTGGATCCGACTGGCTGGTACGAATCGCAAGCAGAATCCCGACTGGCCTGTATGAGTGGATGCGGTGTCTCATCCGTATGTTATATATCGTAAACATCCGGTTGTGGAAAGTAATGAAACGTATAACCCAAAACGGTCATTAGGCCGCCCCTGCGCAAACGAACTTTCTTTTTGGCATCTGTCTTCCCGTTTTTCGGTTACAATGGAGTCCCATTGCGCCCTCAAAACGAAAACACATCTGCTCAAAAAAATAGAAGTTGTTATCATCATAACGCTAACGACCGATTTGGGTTTAATCTGCGTATATTCTACAATCGGAAGTATTGCCGGGCCCCAGGACGCGGCATAGAGGATGTGTTGCTGAAGGATGTCCGGTATGAGGGGGACGGAGAGGAAATATCCGTCTTGTCCGGTTATGATGAGGAACGTTGTGTGAAGAACATACGTTTTGAGAACCTGTGTATCAACGGACGGGCCATCAGCGACCGGATGCCGGATAAACCACGCTGGTACAAGACGGGCGATATGGCTCGCATCTTTATTGGCGAACACGTAGGCCAGGTGACGTTTGACGAAACGCCGACGGTTCCGTAGCCTTTTCGTTTGTCGTACAAACCATTCTCACATCCCGGCAAAACACGCATGAAAGGCTTGACAAATTCGCTCAATTTGCATTATCTTTGTCTTGTTCACTTAAAAAGTGTGGTTGCTATGAGATACTATGAGAGGTTGTTGGGGCTTGTTTTCCCCTTTTTGATGGCTTGTATGCCGGAACATACGTTGCATACGTATTCGCCCGACGGGCATATCCATGTATGTGTCATGCTGCAAGAGAACGGCGTCCCTGCTTATGCGATAGAAGTGGACGACACGATGCTGGTGGCACCGTCAGTCTTGGGCTTTACCGAAAAAGGGGGGAGGAACTTGTCGTCCGGTTTTCAAGTGTTGCATGCCGACGCAACCTATTCCGACGAGACGTGGCATCAGCCTTGGGGAGAGAATAAAACGGTTCGTAACCATTACCGTGGTTTGGTGGTGCATCTGGAGAATCAGGAACAAGTGCACTTGACGCTCCACTTCCGTGTCTTCGACGACGGAGTTGGTTTTCGCTACGAGTACGAAGTACCTCGGGCCGACAGCCTGTTGCTGACCGACGAACGGACGGAATTTCGGCTGGCGCGGCCGGGCCTCTCGTGGTCGATTCCGGCCAGTGCGGAAACCTATGAGATGCTCTATCGAACCATGCCTGTCGACAGCCTGACGACGGCCAACACACCCTTGACTTTCCGCTGTGGAGGATTGTACGCCAGTTTGCACGAGGCTGCCTTGACCGATTTTCCGGAGATGACGCTGACGGCCTTGGAAGGACGTTGCCTGAAAAGCACGCTGGCCTCCTGGCCCGACGGCGTGAAATGCCGGGTCGAAGGCGGACGCTTCCGTTCGCCCTGGCGGACCTTGCAAGTGGCTCGTCAGGCTGTCGGCCTCGTCAATTCGTCGTTGATATTGAACCTGAACGAACCTTGCGTCCTTCGGCAGACCTCGTGGATAAAACCGATGAAATATGTCGGCATCTGGTGGGGCATGCACCTGGGACTGGAGGGATGGTCGATGGACGACCGCCACGGCGCTACAACGGAACAGATGAAGCGTTACATTGATTTTGCAGCCCGAAACAACATTCAGGCGGTGCTGGCTGAAGGCTGGAACGAAGGCTGGGAACAATGGGGAGGTACGCAAGAATTCGACTACACTCGTCCATATGCCGATTTCGACCTGGACGAGATTGCCCGATATGCCCGGGAGAAAGGTGTGGAACTGATTGGCCATCACGAAACCGGAGGCAATGTGCCCAATTACGAACGTCAGTTGCAGCAAGCGTACGATTGGTATGCCGAACGAGGCGTGCGGTGTGTGAAGACAGGATATGCCGGCGGCTTTCCGAACGGACATTCACATCACGGACAATATGCCGTGCGTCACTATCGGAAAGTGGTGGAAGAGGCGGCCAGCCGACAGATGACGTTGGATGTGCACGAACCCATCAAGGATACGGGCATACGCCGGACGTACCCCAACATGATGACACGCGAAGGGGGACGGGGAATGGAATGGAACGCGTGGAGCGAAGGGAATCCGCCCGAACATCACGTGATGTTGCCTTTCACACGCTTGCTGGCCGGTCCGATGGACTATACGCCGGGCATCTTCGACATTTTGTATGATCGAGTGAAGAACCATCCGAATCGGAAACAGTGGAACATGAAGGACAGTAAGGATTGTCGTGTCAACACCACGCTGGCCAAACAATTGGCATGCTGGGTCATCCTCTATTCGCCGCTACAGATGGCGGCCGACCTGATAGAAAACTACGAGGGGCACCCGGCCTTCCAGTTCTTCCGCGATTTCAATCCCGACTGCGACTGGTCGCGTGCCTTGTCTGGCGAGCCGGGCGAATATGTGGTCGTGGTGCGGGCGGCCAAGGACCGTCTCTTCTTGGGCGCGGCCACCAATGCGGAACCACGTCAGGTCGATGTCCCGTTGGATTTCCTTCCCAAGGGGAGGGCATACCGGGCCGTTGTCTATGCCGATGCGCCGGAAACGCATTGGCAGACCAATCCGACGGCCTACGAGATCCGGGAGCGGATGGTGTCTGCATCCGACACTTTGTCGGTCTGGATGGCAGCAGGAGGAGGCCAGGCCGTCACCTTCTGCCCGGTCGACTGAACGTTTCGGCAAGGGCCTGTGTCATTCGTGGTGGTAGGGGCTTCCGTTCAGGATGCTCATGGCCCGATACAGTTGCTCGACGAAGATGAGGCGCACCATCTGATGCGAAAAAGTCATGCGCGAGAGTGAAATCTTGTCCGATGCGGCTTCGTACACGCGGGGAGCAAATCCATAGGGACCGCCGATGACGAACACAAGGCGGCGTGGCACTTGCTGCATCTTTTTGTCTATCCACATGGCAAACTCGGTGGAACGGAACTCCTTGCCGTGTTCGTCCAACAAGACAATGAAGTCGCCCGGCTGAAAGGCCCGCAGCAGCAGGTCGGCTTCACGCTCCTTTTGTTGTGGTTCGCTGAGGCTCTTGGTGTTTTTCAGTTCGGGGATGACTTCCATCTCGAAAGGTATGTAGTGGCGTGTACGCTCTACGTACTCTTCAATGGCTGTGACGAAATATTTTTCCACGGTTCGTCCGACAACAAGCAGGCATATTTTCATGAGGAAATTGTTTTTCGGGCAAATGTAACGAAATTCCGTAGACAGACGGCCCTCGGGAATAGAAATTCAGAGATTCAAACCTGGGCTCGATGGCTTTTCACTCGGTTTGCACTATTTTTTGATAAGATAGGTTGTGCCTTGGTAAAAAATAAGCGAGCTTATTTCCTTTTGCTTTCGGCTTGCATTATCTTTGCTCCCACGAACTTTAATAAGACTGAACATGAATATGCAAGTAACCGAACTGGTCGACCGCTTGATCGACCTGGCCTTTGCCGAGGACATCGGCGACGGCGACCACACCACGCTTTCCTGCATTCCGGCCGATGCCATGGGCAAGTCCAAACTGCTCATCAAGGAAGAGGGAATCCTGGCGGGAGTGGAGATAGCTAAGGAAATTTTCCACCGATTCGACCCGACCATGAAGGTCGAGGTGCTGATGGGCGACGGAACGCCTGTGAAACCCGGCGATGTGGCCATGGTGGTAGAAGGCAAGGTACAGTCGTTGTTGCAGACTGAACGGCTGATGCTGAACGTAATGCAGCGCATGAGCGGCATCGCTACGATGACACATCGCTACGTAGAACGCCTGAAAGGCACGCGGACGCGGGTGCTCGACACGCGAAAGACGACGCCGGGCCTGCGCATGTTGGAGAAGATGGCTGTGAAAATCGGAGGGGGAGTGAATCACCGCATTGGCCTTTTCGACATGATTTTGCTCAAAGACAACCACGTGGATTTTGCCGGTGGCATCGAACAGGCCATCACGAGAGCCAAAGAGTACTGCAAGGCCAAAGGAAAGAACCTGAAGATTGAAATTGAGGTACGCAACTTCGACGAATTGCAGCAGGTGCTCGATTTGGGAGGCGTAGACCGTATCATGCTTGATAACTTCACGCCGGCCGATACGCGCAAGGCAGTTGAGATGATTGGTGGCCGATTCGAGACGGAATCTTCGGGAGGTATCACGTTCGACACGTTGCGCGACTATGCGGAATGCGGTGTCGACTATATCTCTGTCGGTGCGTTGACACATTCGGTCAAAGGCCTGGACATGAGTTTCAAGGCTTGCTGACGAAAACCAAGAACAGGAAAGCCGTGTCGTAACGGCCGGCCTGCGACGCCGACATCGGCATCCAGAAAGACTTTGGAGAGTCTGTGTCAAAACTTCCAATTTTGGCACAGCCTCAAAGGTGCGTCAGAATGGTCGAGATGCAAGGCGCTGAGGCTGAGGTCGAAGGGAGTGTACTGGCGTACACGACCAAGGCCGAATGCCGATAGCAACGCCGCAGATGGGCCATTATGACACACCGCCCCTTTTTTCGCTTCGTATCTGTTCGATTTCTGCTTTGTCAGTTGTTTTTGTAGCCTGGATTCTGCTTTAACTGGCGGTTGAGCTGATGGGCGGCTGCCGGAATGGGAAATACGGTGGTGTATCCGGTTTGTTCGTCTTTCAGTTGCGGGCGTTGGTCGTATGCTTGGCCAAACCGTCCGAACCGGACGAGGTCTTGTCGGCGCCATCCCTCCCACATCAATTCCAATAATCTTTCTTCCAGGATGTTGTCCAGTGTGGCTTCGCGTGGTGCCATGCCTACGCGTTCTCGCACTTGGTTCAACTCGGCTGCTCCGTCCTGCCCGTTTCTCGTTTTCGCTTCTGCCGCCATCAATAACGCATCGGCATAACGGAACAGCACGATGTCGTTGCTTTGCAATGTGCCGTCGTTATATGCACTGCGGTCGGTTTCATATTTTTTCATGCGTGCTCCGCCTGTTTTTTCGTATGGGCTGCCAGATAAGTCGATGGATACTTCCAAAGGCGAGTAGACCAGGGGTGCTCCATTTTCGAGGAGGATTGCCTTGCCGTCTACGACGACCGGTCCGCTCTCGAAGTTCCTTTCCCAGCGTGTGTCTTCTTGAGGGGTATTGTAGCCATAGGCACGCACTGTCGAGACTGTGGCGCATGCCCCGTTTTCGGCGTAGCAACCCAGTGCGCTCCCATGCTGATAATGACGAGACCGAAGCAGATTCCTAAATACGTTGGTGTAGAGGGTCTTGTCCATCGGGATGGTGAAGATGTTCTCGGTTGATTCTTCGTTATGGATGCTGAAATTGTATCCGTAGTCCTCTTCAAGCCGGTAGCCCATCTCGTCTAATTTGGTGCAATAAGCTAATGTGGTTTCCCAGGCGTTTAATGATCGCCCGTCAACCTCGAACAGGATGGTCTTACCGTCTGGATGCAGGGCGTCTGTCCAGTTGTCGTCGGCATAGATTTCCGCATTCAAAGCCAATTTGGCCAGTAGGAAATAGGCTACCCCTTGGGTCATCTTTCCGTAGGCATATCCTTCGTGCTGGCTCATCTGGTTGGAAAGGTGGGGGATGGCATTTTGCAGTTCGTCAAAGACAAAACGGAAGACCGTGCTTCGTTCTGCTTGCTTGGCCAGTGTTTTGGAGGTGTCTACTTGTAGCGGAACGCGTCCGAACATGTCGAGTAGGTAAAAGTAAAACATGGCCCGGATGGCCCGTACCTCGGCTGTGTATTGGAGGGTTTCTTGTTCGGAAAGATGAGTGCCTGCGTATTTGTACAGGTTCTCGAGCGATTGATTGCATAGACCGACCACTTTGTAGAGGTAGAGCCATGTGTTGTAAAGTGCTTCGTCATATTCGGGCCAGGTGTGTAGGTATAGGTTTTGCCAGAATCCTCCGTCATACCAGTCGGCTCCCCGAGTGGGCAGCATGGCCTCGTCGGTGGTGAACGTGTTGAAATCGTAGACTCCCCGGTAGGTGCCTTGCAGGCCTTGACTGTCTGCACTTCCACCTATATAGTTATAGAGGTTGGCTACCGTGTTGTAGTAGATACTTTTGGCGTTTTCCATAGCCTGCTCTTCGGTGAGTTGCGAAAGCGGCTTTTCATCGAGACATGCGGTAGTGGCGAGGGGCAGGACTGCCGTGCCGATGAGGGTGAGTAGGGTATTTCGTTGCATGATAAGACGATTAAGGATTAGAATTGGATGCTGACCCCGATGGCGTATGACCGGTGGATGGGGTAACTGCGTTTGTCGTCGATGCCCAAAGTGCTGTCGACCACATAACTGTTTATCATCGGACTCAGACCGCTGTAGCCGGTGATGGCGCCCAGGTTGTTGATGCTGCAGGAGAGGCGCAAGTCCGACACGTAGCGTGAACGCAGGGGGACGTTCCAGCCTATAGTCAGGTAGTCGAAGTTGACGTAATTCCCTTTTTCAAGCCAGTAGTCGGTGGCGACTTGGTCGTTGATGTTTTGCTTGGGGGCTTGCTCCATGACATTGTAGGTGGGGAAACCGCCCATGTTCATATAGGTAAGCGATGTGCCGTTGTAGATTTTGTGTCCGAAGGCTCCGTTCACTTGCAGGGCGATGTCGATATTTTTATATCGGAACGAGAAGTTCGAACCAAGTGTCAGTTTCGGAGTGGCCTGCCCGGCTATGTAGCGGTCGTCGGTGTCGCCTTTCCCATCGTGGTTCCGGTCTTCAATACGGTAATGGTAGGTTCCGTCGTCGTTCTGCTCCAGTCCAGTGCAGTGGGGCAGATAGAACACGCCCAGAGGTTGGCCCACCATTTGATAGACAATGTTGTTGTTCCCGCCGTGGAAACCTGCTCCGTTCAGTTGGCCAATGCTTACATAGTCGGGAGCATTAAGCTCGTGTCCTTGCAGATTTCCACTCAACGAGATGAGTTTGTTTCGCTGGTAGGTCAGGTTGATGTTGATGTTCAGGTCCATGTCTTTGCGACGGATGGGAGTGAGGCTGAGACCTATTTCCACACCGCTGTTGCTCATGCTGCCGATGTTGGCCAGCATTTTGTTGTAGGTGAAGGGAGGGACAGGCACGTCGTATAGGTACAACATGTTGGTGGTTTTCGAGTAGTAGTATTCGGCGGTCAGCACCGCGCGGTCGGACAGAAGCCCGCAGGTGGCTCCGATGTTGAAGGTGCTACGGGTTTCCCAAGTCAAGTCTGGATTGATGTTGCGCATGTAGGCCATCGTGACGATGGGCGAGCCGAAAGCCGGAACGGCGCTGTTTGGTTCCATCAAGGGCAGCGTGTAGTACGAAGAGATGCCGCCGAGGTTTCCGGCCAATCCGTACCCGGTACGCAGGCGCAGGCTGCTCAGATGGGCCTTGTTGCGCAGGAATGCTTCGCGCTTTAGGTCCCATTCGGCCGAGACGGATGGGAAAAACCCCCATTTGTGTCCTTTGCCTACCATGGAACTTCCATCGCCGCGTCCGCTGATGCTTAGTTTGTATCGGTCGGAGAGCGTGTAGTTGACACTTCCCATGACGGAAGCCAATGACGGAGCCTCGTAGCTACTTCCTGTACCTCCTTGCGGACGTATGGATCCGGCTCCAAGATTGTTATAGCCGAATTCATTGGATGTGAAACCTTTGACAAGGGTCCAGAAGCCTTGTACCCGTTCTTTTTGGTATTCGCCTAAAACTGTGGCATCGAGGCGGTGTATGCCATGTTGGTAGCGATAGTCGGCTGCGATGTTTCCCAACAGACTCTCGCTTTTCCGCTCGCCTCGGTAGGCTTGCCCTTGCGCCCATACCCAGGTGGGGCAGAATTGGGCATTCTCTTGCGAGGAGTAGGAGTAAGAACCGAATGCTTTCAGGTCAAGATTCTTCAGCAGGCGTATGGTGAGTTGTAGGTGTGCGTTGAACTGCAGTTGTTTCATGTCGTTCTTCATGTTCAGCAGAGCCATTGGAGGGTCTATCTGCGAGGCATCGGCGTTGCGGTTCCACCCTCCAGATGCGTTTTGCCCGGAGGATAGGGTCGGGTTCATGGCTGCGGCCGAGTAAAACAACTTCTGGGTGTCGAACAAGTCGTGGCTTTTTTGCGACGAGCCGAATACGCCCATGTCGACGGTGAGGTGGTTGTCAAAGGCATGTTGCCGTAGGTCGACTTTGGCCACGAGATTTTGGTATCCGTTGGTACGTACCACGGCTTTGTCGTCCATGAATCCGATAGACGCCCGGTAGTTTGATTGTGTTGTTCCTCCGCTGAAGGCAAGGTGATGGTTTTGCACCCATCCAGTGCGGGTGATGGCACGTTGGTAGTCCACGTCATCTCCACCATCTTTAACAGGGAGACCGAGGCGGCTTGCTGTACCGAGGTAGTCTTTGGCGTCGAGCATGTGCAGTGTCTTGTATACGTCTTGCACTGCCACGTTTGCATCGTAGGAGATGTGGAAGCGGTTGTTCTTCCCTTTTTGAGTGGTGACTACGATGACACCCGAGGCTCCTCTTGAACCGTAGAGGGCTGTCTCAGAAGCATTCTTGAGAATGCTGAAGCTTTCGATGTCGCCCGGGTAGATGCTGCTGAGTGTGGCCAGGTCGGACGATACGCCGTCGATGATGACCAGCGGGTCGTTTCCTCCGGTCAGCGAGGTGGTTCCTCTCACACGAACACTGCTCAACATGGCGAGTGGGTTGGTGGTCGATGAACCTACGTTCACGCCTGCAGCTTGTCCGCTCAAGGCGTCAAGCGGATGGATGACCAGTCCTTTGTTCATCCGCTCCTTGGTGACTTTGTCTATGAGGTTTTCATGAAGTCCGTGTCGGAGTGTATCCTGTTTGGCTGTGCGGACGGGGGAATCCTGGGCATAAACCGAAGCGGCCGTCCATCCTATCAGGAGTCCGGCCAATAAAGAGTTTTTCAGCATATCAAAAGGTTTTCATGTGTTTCGCATTTGGACGACGGAATCGAGATCATTCCACCCAGCGGATATAGTCAGCCTTCCGAGGACGTGCCTTCGGCACTTCTTGGGCCCGGTAGCCCAAGATGCAGTGACCGATGCCTTCGTAGTCGCCTTCGATGCCCCATTCTTGCAGCAAGGCTTTACCTTCGGGTGAGGCAAACACCTCTTTGGCTCGATGTATCCAGCAACTACCTAAGCCTACGGCATGGGCGGCGTTCATTAGATTCCCCATCACCAACGAACCGTCATACTGATAGGTCGGAAATTGTTTGTCGGCCAAGACAACCAGCACGACGGGGGCTCCGTAAAACGGATCGGAATCGCTTCCCATGATGGCGGCGTTCATGGACGAAAGGCGGTCGCGTACGGTCCGGTTGGTTATGGCAACGATAATGGGTGACTGGCGATTCATGCCGGTGGGGGCATAGGTTCCGGCCTCCAGAACCTGTTCTATCAGAGCCTTTTCCGGCATACGGTCTTGATAGGCCCGGATGGCCCTGCGCGTTTTCATCACTTCGAGTGCATTGTTGTTTTCATTCATGTTGTTTTCGGTTTTGGGATTGACGCATGCTCCCAGACTGGTCAACAGCATGGCAGCAAGCAGCGTTCTACATTTCATAAACAAACTTTTTTTGAATAGTTCTATGTGCAAACATATAAAATAATGCGGTACTGTTCAAGTTCAAATGGTAGTTTCAATGCAAATGGTGGATATGCTCGAATTGACTAAGCGTGGAATGGCTGTGACTATGACTGATTTTACCTCACTGTGAAAGTGACGTGAGGTTTTCTCTCCGGGCCTTTCCCCTTTGAAACATTCCGTCCGGGAGCCTTGGCCTTTTCGCATGCATTCGCTATTTTTGCTTTTGCGGTAACCTTGATGTGACCTCGACGCGAGCCAAAGGAGCAACGGAGCCGGGAAACGGGCGCATCGGATTGCATCGCCCGAAACAAGATGTTAAGGGTGGCCGGTTGAACCTTGATACTTGGCAGGGCATCTACCTCTGTGAGTTTCGAAACCGTGGTGGGGCGCGCCGAATCGTTGCCACAATTTACGAATGACGCCAAAATGACTAATGCGGCGCACAGACAAAACAAGAGGAGCCGGGTCGGAAAAGGTGTTCTCTTTCATGGGCGCAAATGTCATACGCGCGAATTATATATAATAAGGAGAAACTTCTGATACCAATTCTTTCATGCTGAAATTATCTTTATAACTAATCAATTGTAACACAGCCTTTTGCACAAAACCTGCAAGAAACGGATAAAAAAAGGAGCCCGGATGCTTGGTGCAATGGATAAAGTTCGTACCT
>JBJEHD010000063.1:0-45857 GCA_051875715.1 Bacteroidaceae bacterium | reverse complement strand
AGGTAACACTATACTCCGACATCTTCCCCGCCAACCGGGAAAATCCGCTGACCCACATCTTCCCCGCCAACCGGGAAAATCCGCTGACCCGAATTTTCTACTGAGCCCCCAAATCGGCTGACTCCAAAACGGGGGGATATGAAAAAAGCGAAGCGATAACCTTTGTGATTATCGCTTCGCTTGTGAGCCGAAACCCGGACTCGAACCGGGGACCTATTCATTACGAATGAATTGCTCTACCAACTGAGCCATTTCGGCATGTATTGCTTATCTCTCGATTGCGGTGCAAAGATACGGGTTTATTTTGAACCACCAAACATTTGACCTGTTTTTCTTCGGTTTTTTTATGCTTTTGCTGTTCTCTGATGAATAAGGAGCAGATGACATCTTGCATATCGGCCATTTCGAAACCACCTACAAGACTATGCCAAGATTTCGTATTTTGACACAGTCTTGTGGATGATTCAGATTGCATCGATGCGGATATCGTTGGTTCCCAGACCTGAATGGCTTACCCATGTTCGGATGGATGGCAGGATGCAGGACCGGGGTGAGGCTCATCTTTTTTCTCGGAGGTAGCGGTCGATGTCCTGGGCGGTTTTACGTCCGGAGGCCATGGCGCGTACTACGAGACTTGCTCCACTAACGGCGTCTCCTGCAGCAAATACACCAGCGGGGAGTTGCAGGGGTTCGGGACGAAGGAAACCCATGGTGAGCAGAACGAGGTCGGCTTCGATGATTTCTGTTTTCCCGGTGGGACGCATGACCGGCCTTCCTCCATCAGGAGAAGGAAGCCATTCCACTTCTTCTACCTCGACACCGCTGACGCGCCCGTTTTTCCCGATGAAGCGGTTGCTGGCCAGATTCCACCGGCGTGTACATCCTTCTTCGTGGCTGCTGGTGGTTTTGAGTATCTGGGGATAAGCGGGCCAGGGGGTGGCCGGATTTTCGTCTACGGGAGGTTGGGGCATGATTTCAATCTGAGTCACTTCGGTGGCTCCTTGTCTGTGGCTTGTGCCGATGCAGTCCGAACCCGTATCTCCGCCGCCAATGACCAGCACTTTCTTTCCCTTGGCGTTGACGAGTTGGTCTTTGCTGAAGGAGACGCCTGCCAGGATGCGGTTTTGTTGTGCAAGCATTTCCAAGGCGAAATGGATTCCTTTGAGTTCGCGTCCGGGAATGGAGAGGTCTCGGGGAGTTTCGGATCCGGTGCAGTAGCATAGGGCGTGGAACGTTCCTTGGTCGGGGTGGGCAGGGAAGGAGATGTGTCCTTCCGGGCTTTGTGTGTAGGCATCCGGGGCGATGGCGGACTGGTAGCAGAAGGTCACTCCTTCGGCCTCCATGAGGTTGATGCGCCGGTCGATGACGGCTTTGAGGAGTTTGAAGTTGGGTATGCCGTAGCGCAACAGGCCTCCGGCTGCTTCGTTTCGTTCGAACACTGTCACTTCATAGCCCATGTGATTGAGTTGGTTGGCTACGGCCAGCCCGGAGGGGCCGCTTCCTACGACAGCTACTCGGAATCCGTTCCGCCGGATGGGCAATGGCTTGATGTATCCTTCTCGCCAGGCTGCTTCGATGATGGCTGCTTCGTTTTCCCGGCAGGTCACGGCTTCTCCGCACGATAGGCGTAGCACGCAGGCTTTCTCGCAGAGGGCGGGGCATATCCGGCCTGTGAATTCCGGGAAGTCGCACGTTGCGGTAAGGGTAAGGTAGGCTTCCTCCCATTTCCCTTTGTAAAGCAGGTCTTGCCATTCGGCTTGTTTGTTGCCGAGGGGGCAGGCCCAGTTGCAGAAGGGTACTCCGCAATCCATGCAACGTGATGCCTGCTTGCGTCGTTCGTTGGTGTTGAGCGTTTGTTCTACCTCTCCGTAGTCTCGGATTCGGTCGTGCAGAGGTCTGTAGCCGGCCTCTTGGCGGTGTATGGTTAAAAATGCTTTGGGGTCTCCCATGAGATGATTTTTTTTTAGTGTTGGTTTCTTGTTTTTAATAATCGCGTTGCATGTCGGCAATCTTCTGTTGTAGTTTGCGCATTTGTTCTTCTTGCAATACCCGTTTGTATTCGATGGGGACAACCTGTATGAATTGCTCGGCATAGTGGTCCCAGTCGTCGAGCATGGTCTTGGCCAGCGGGCTCCCGGTGTAGAAGTAGTGGGTTCGGATGAGTTCGTGCAGTTCTTTCCGATAACTTGTCTCTTCGATGAGCGAGAGTTCCACCATTTCCATGTTGCAGAAGTAGTCGAAGTCTCCTTTGGGATTCCACACATAGGCCACGCCGCCCGACATGCCGGCTGCGAAGTTTCGTCCGGTTTCACCCAGGACGACGACGCGTCCGCCGGTCATGTATTCGCAGCAGTGGTCTCCCACACCTTCGACAACGGCCACGGCTCCGGAGTTGCGTACGGCAAAGCGTTCGCCCACCCGTCCGTTGATGTAGACCTCGCCGGATGTGGCTCCGTAGAGGAGTGTGTTGCCTGCGATGGTGTTTTTCTCTGCTTCGAAGTTGCTTCGGATGGGGGGCTTGACGGAGATGAGTCCTCCGCTTAGTCCTTTGCCGAGGTAGTCGTTGGCTTCTCCTTCGAGGCGGAAGCAGACACCGTGCATCAGGAAGGCTCCGAACGATTGCCCGGCCGAACCTTTGAATTTCACGTTGAGAGTCTGGTCGGGAAGTCCGGTTTCACCGTACCGCATAGCGATTTGTCCGGAGAGCATGGCTCCTACCGAGCGGTCGGTGTTGGCGATGGCGTATTCCAGTGAGACTTCGCGCCCGTGTTTGATGGCTTCTTGTGCAGCTTCGATGAGTGCGAGGTCTTTCACATGGGCTATTTCGTGCATTTGGCTGGACACGTGGTGGATGGCGGCTGTCGATTGTATGCGGTGCAGCAGCCGTGAGAAGTCGAGTAGGTTGTATTTGGGATGTGTGTAGCGGAAGGTGCCGGATTGTCCGGCCCGGTCGACAATGAGCTCGGTGTGGCCGACGATGTCTTCCAACCGGGTGTATCCCATCTCGGCCAGGTATTCACGTACTTCTTGTGCCAGGAATGTGAAGTAGTTTACGAGATATTCGTAGCGTCCACGGAAGCGTTGGCGCAGGTTGGCGTCCTGGGTGGCAACTCCCACAGGGCAGGTGTTTTGATGGCATTTGCGCATCATGACGCATCCCAGTACGATGAGGACGGCCGTAGCGAATCCGAATTCTTCTGCTCCGAGCAGGGCCATCAAGATGACGTCCCGACCGGTTTTGAGTTGGCCGTCCACTTGCAGCACCACTTGTCCGCGCAGTCCGTTGAGGACGAGTGTCTGTTGTGTTTCGCTCAGTCCGATTTCAGGTGAGATTCCGGCATAGCGTATGGATGAGGCCGGCGAGGCGCCTGTTCCTCCTTCGGCTCCGCTGATGACGATGAGGTCGGCTTTTGCCTTGGCTACGCCTGCTGCGATGGTGCCGACGCCGCTTTCTGCCACCAGTTTTACGCTGATGAGTGCTTTGGGATTGACGTTCTTGAGGTCGAAGATGAGTTGTGCCAGGTCTTCGATGCTGTAGATGTCGTGGTGGGGCGGTGGGGAGATGAGCGAAATGCCTGGAATGGAATGACGGGTTTTCGCAATCACCTCGTCCACTTTGAAGCCGGGCAGCTGTCCTCCTTCGCCCGGTTTCGCGCCTTGGGCCACTTTGATTTGTATTTCGTCGGCGTTGGCCAGGTATTCGGTTGTCACGCCGAATCGGCCGGAAGCCACTTGTTTTATTCTCGAGCGGAGGGGGATTCCTTCGTGGACGGCTTTGAAGCGTTCGCTGTCTTCGCCTCCTTCTCCGGTGTTGCTTCGTCCGCCTATCTTGTTCATGGCCAGCGCCATGGCTTCGTGTGCTTCTTTGCTGATTGCACCGAACGACATGGCGCCTGTGACGAATCGCTTGAGTATGTTCTCCACGGGTTCCACTTGGTCGACCGGGATGGGATTTCGGCGGAATCCGAGGAAGTCGCGCAGGAAAATCGGGCTTTCCTTTTCATCGACGAGGCGGGTGAATTCCTTGAATTTTTTGTAGGAGCCCAGACGTGTGGCCAGTTGGAGTGTGGAAATGGTTTCGGGGTTCCATGCGTGGCTTTCTCCGTCTTTCCGATAGGAGTAGATGCCTTTGTGTGCGAGCAGGGTGTCGGGGCTTTCGATGGCCTCGTGGCGGCCAAAGGCATCGGCGTGGAAGGCGGCTGTGTCGCGTGCCACTTCGTCGAGCCGGATGCCTCCGATTGTAGAGCGTAATCCTCCGAAGTAGGCGTTGGAGAGTTCTTCGCTCAAGCCTACTGCTTCGAAGATTTTTGCACCCCGGTAGGAGCGGATGGTGCTGATGCCCATTTTGCTCATGATTTTGAAGAGTCCTTTGCAGATGGCTTTGATGTAGTTTTTCTCGGCTGTTTCGTAGTTGAGTTGGATTTCGCCTTGCTTGACCAGGTTGTCCAGGATGGCGAATGCCATGTAGGGGTTGATGGCGCTGGCTCCGAATCCGAGCAGGAGTGCGGCGTGCATGACTTCGCGTATTTCGCCGCTTTCGACGATGAGTGCTGTCTGTACGCGCTTCTGTACGGAGATGAGGTGGTGGTGTACGGCGCTCACGGCCAGCAGCGAGGGGATGGCTGCGTGTTCGGGGTCGACGTTTCGGTCGGACAAGACGATGTAGTTCACACCGTCGCCCACCGATTGCTCGGCTTGTTTGCAGAGGCTGGAAAGTGCTTCTTGCATGGCGGCCCGTCCTCGTTTGACTTCGTAGCAGGTGGAGAGTTTGATGGTTTTGAATCCTTTGTATCGGATGTTGCACAGAATGTCTAGTTGTCCGTTGCTGAGCACGGGGTGTGCCAGTCGGACCATTTTGCAGTGTGTCTCATTCGGGGTGAGGATGTTCATGCCCACTGCGCCGATGTATTCGGTCAGGCTCATGACGAGTTCTTCCCTCAGAGGGTCGATGGGTGGGTTTGTGACTTGTGCGAACTGTTGCCGGAAGTAGTTGAAGAGCAGTTGGGGCTTTTGGCTGAGTACGGCCAGCGGTGTGTCGTTTCCCATTGAGGCGACGGGTTCTGCTCCGTTTGTCGCCATGGGGATGAGGATGCGTTGGATGTCTTCCTTCGAGAATCCAAAGTTGCGCAGCATCCGGGGATAGTCATTTACTCCGTGTTCCACTTTCCGTCCGCTTTTTAGTTCGTCCAGTTCGATGCGATTGTTGGCCAGCCAGGTGCGGTAGGGGAGTGCTTCTGCCAGTTGGCGTTTCAGTTCGCCGTCGTAGTAGATTTGGCCTTTTTCGGTGTCGACAAGGAGTATCTTTCCAGGTTGGAGCCGTCCTTTTTCTTTGATGTCGGCGGGTTCGAAGTCCATGACGCCTACTTCGCTTGCCACCACCATCATGTCGTTGTTGGTGATGAGGTATCGAGCGGGTCTGAGTCCGTTTCGGTCGAGCATTCCTCCGGCGTAGCGTCCGTCACTGAAGAGGAGTGCGGCCGGTCCGTCCCAGGGTTCCATGAGGATGGAGTGGTATTCGTAGAATGCTTTCAGGTCTTCGCTGATGGGGTTTTTCTCGTTGAAGGATTCAGGTACGAGCATGGCCATGGCGTGTGGGAGGCTCATGCCGGACATGACGAGGAACTCGAGCACGTTGTCGAGCGATGCGCTGTCGCTCATGCCTTCTTGCACGATGGGCCGTATGCTTCGGATGTCGCCGAGGGCGGGTGAGGAGAGTACGCTTTCGCGTGCTTCCATCCAGGCTCTGTTTCCACGGATGGTGTTGATTTCGCCGTTGTGGGCGAGGAGGCGGAAGGGTTGTGCCAGGCTCCAGGTGGGGAAGGTGTTGGTGCTGAAGCGCGAGTGCACCAGGGCCAGACCACTGGTGAAGTAACTGTTTGTCAGGTCGGGATAGTAGTGTCGGAGTTGCATGGAGGAGAGCATGCCTTTGTAGACGATGTTCCGGTTGGATAGTGAGACGACGTAGAAGTCTTTGTCCTTCACTCTTCGTTCGATGCGTTTGCGGATGAGGTACAGTTGTCGTTCGAAGGCTGTGTTGTCGGCGGGTGCTCCGGTGACGAACAGTTGTTTGATGTCAGGTTCGCTTTCCAGTGCGTCTTTCCCCAGAATGTCCGGATTGGTGGGTACGCTCCGCAGGTGCATCAGCGTAAGTCCTTCTTTTTCTATTTCGTCGATGAGGATGCTGAGTATGTCGGCCTGTCGTTTTTCGTCTTTGGGCAGGAAGACCAGCCCGGTGCCGTATTTCCCTTTTTCGGGTACGGGTATTCCTTGCAGCAGGATGAATTCGTGGGGTATTTGGAGCATGATTCCTGCTCCGTCTCCGGTTTTGTTGTCGGCTCCTTCGGCTCCCCGGTGGCGCATGTTCTCGAGCACTTTGAGTGCGGCGTCGACCAGGTCGTGCGACTTGTTGCCGTGTATGTTGACCAGCATGCCTACGCCGCACGCGTCGTGTTCGTAGGCATCGTCGTACAAGCCGGTTGCTTTCGTTCGAGGGCGTGTCGCCTCTTGTGGCATCCTCGGAGTGTTGGTTTGTTCTCTTTTTACCATGATTGCTTTCTTATTGTATTTGAAAATGTGTACTTACTATGCTTTTTGTTTGCAAATATAGGTATATGCCTTCGTGCTGAAATACTTTTTGGTGAATTTGCTTCCCTTAAAAACGGCCTCCTTGCCGGATGGCTTACAATTTGTCTTCTATACCTTGTTATGTTTGATGATGTGAAACGAAAATGTTTGTTATTGATTACGGATTGATTATTTGATTGCTTGTATTGAATAAAAGTGTGAAGTTGTTTCCTGCTTTTCCTTGCATTTTGATGCATGCTTCTTATCTTTCGGCCATACTAACTTAAGAAAACGGACGAATTATGTGTGGAATTGTAGGCTATATCGGCCGCAGGGATGCTTATCCTATTTTGATCAAGGGTTTGAAACGGTTGGAGTACCGAGGTTATGACAGTGCAGGTGTGGCTTTGTTGTCGGCCGGCGGTTCGCTGCGTGTGTACAAGGCGAAGGGCAAGGTGGCGGACTTGGAGGCTTTTGCGTCGCAGAAGGATTTGTCGGGTTGTGTGGGTATTGCGCATACTCGTTGGGCGACGCATGGCGAGCCCTGTCAGGCCAATGCGCATCCACATTGTTCGTCATCGGGCCGGTTGGCGTTGGTCCACAATGGCATCATTGAGAATTATGCGGTGCTGAAGGAACGTTTGGGCCGGAAGGGGTATGTGTTTGCGAGTACGACGGACACGGAGGTGCTGGTGCAGTTGATTGATTATTTCCAGCAGGCTGGCCGGACGGATTTGCTGACGGCGGTTCGTCTGGCTTTGCGCGAGGTGGTGGGGGCGTATGCCATCGCTGTTGTCGACCGGGAACGTCCGGACGAGATTGTGGCGGCCCGGCGGTGCAGTCCGTTGGTGGTCGGCCTCGGTCAGGATGAGTTCTTCCTGGCATCCGACGCCACGCCCATCGTGGAGCATACGGACCGGGTGGTCTATTTGAAAGACGGCGAGGTAGCCGTGCTCCGGGCAGACGGGCCGTTGCAGGTGGTGGACTTGCAGAATGTGCCTGCGACGCCTCGCGAACAGCGTGTCGAGTTGAATCTGGGCCAGTTGGAGAAGGGAGGTTTTCCACATTTCATGTTGAAGGAGATTTTCGACCAGCCGGACTGTTTGCAGGACTGTATGCGTGGCCGGTTGGATGCAGAGGCTGTCAGGGTGTCGTTGTCGGCGGTGTCGGCCCATCGGGATCGGTTGTTGTCGGCGGGTCGTTTCATCATCGTGGCATGCGGCACGTCATGGCATGCTGCGCTCATTGGCAAGCATTTGCTGGAGAGTTTTTGCCGCATTCCGACGGAGGTGGCTTATGCTTCCGAGTTCCGCTACAGCGACCCGGTGGTGATGCCGGGCGACGTGGTGATTGCCATTTCGCAGAGTGGCGAGACGGCGGACACGCTTGCGGCGGTAGAGTTGGCCCGCAGCCGGGGTGCTTTCATCTACGGCATTTGCAATGCAGTGGGTTCGTCCATTCCGCGGGCCACGGATACGGGTTCGTACATTCACGTAGGTCCGGAGATTGGGGTGGCCTCGACGAAGGCGTTCACGGGGCAGGTGGCGGTGCTGACGTTGTTGGCGTTGGCGCTGGCAGAGTGCCGGGGGACGATGGAGCGTGCGGAGTGGGCCGACGTGGTGCGTGGGCTTTGCGCTGTCCCGGAGATGATTCGAAGGGTGCTGCGCCAGAACGATCGGATTGCCTTGCTGGCTAAGACTTTCACGTATGCGCACAATTTCATCTACCTCGGGCGTGGTTATTCTTATCCGGTGGCTTTGGAAGGTGCGCTGAAGTTGAAGGAGATTTCGTACATCCATGCCGAGGGGTATCCGGCGGCGGAGATGAAGCACGGGCCTATCGCGCTGGTCGATGCGGAGATGCCGGTGGTGGTCATTGCCACGCACAATGCCATGTACGAGAAGGTGTTGAGCAACGTGCAGGAGATTAAGGCGCGTCACGGCCGGGTCATTGCCTTGGTGACGGAGGGCGATACGGACATTGCCAGCCTGGCCGACGAGGTAATCGAGTTGCCTCCGGTGCCCGAGTGCCTGGAGCCGTTGCTGGCCACCGTTCCGCTGCAGTTGCTGGCCTACCACATTGCCGTGTGCAAGGGCAAGGATGTGGACCAGCCTCGGAATCTGGCCAAGAGTGTGACGGTGGAGTGACGGCTCTCCTCACTAGATATGGGAAACGCCCCTGCGGCCATTTGGTGCGGCAGGGGCGTTTCTGTTTTTGTATGGGCAGGCCGTGTCGAGGCCTTGCGGTGCGAAGTTTAGTCCGCTTCGGTGTATCGTTCGATGGTCTGTTCGCGGTCGGGTCCGACGGAGATGATGTGGATGGGTACGCCCAGTTGGTCTTCGAGGAAGGAGACGTAGGCGTTGAATTCTTCGGGGAATTCGTCTTCGCTGGTCATCTTGGTCATGTCGGTGCGCCATCCGGGCAGTTCGGCATAGACGGGTTCGACGCCTTCGTTGATGTCATAGGGGAAGTAGTCGATTTCTTCTCCGCCGATTCGGTAGGCCACGCAGGCTTTGATGGTTTCGAATCCGTCGAGCACGTCGCTCTTCATCATGATGAGCCGTGTGACTCCGTTCACCATGATGGAGTAGCGGAGTGCGACGAGGTCGATCCATCCGCATCGTCTTTCGCGTCCGGTGACGGCTCCGTACTCATGTCCGAGGTTTCGGATGGTCTGTCCGGTTTCGTCGAAGAGTTCGGTGGGGAATGGGCCGCTTCCTACGCGTGTGCAGTAGGCTTTCATGATGCCGTATACTTCTCCTATCTTGTTGGGGCTTACGCCGAGTCCGGTGCATGCTCCGGCGCAGATGGTGTTGGAGGAGGTGACGAAGGGGTAGGATCCGAAGTCGACGTCGAGCATGGTTCCTTGTGCACCTTCGCAGAGGATGCTTTTCCCTTCGCCGAGGAGTCTGTTCACTTCGTGTTCGCTGTCCACGAGGTGGAATTGGCGCAGGTATTCGATGCCTTCCATCCAGGCTTTTTCCAGTTCGTCCAGTTCGTAAGCGTAGTTCATGCTTCGGAGGATTTGTTCGTGCCGTGCTTTTGCTTGGGCGTATTTGGCTTCGAAGTTGTGCAGAATGTCGCCTACGCGCATGCCGTTCCGGCTCACTTTGTCGGTGTAGGTCGGTCCGATTCCTTTCCCGGTGGTTCCTACCTTGGCATCGCCTTTGGCTGCTTCGTAGGCGGCGTCGAGTATGCGGTGCGTGGGCAGGATGAGGTGTGCCTTTTTCGAGATGTGGAGTCGTTCTTTCAGCGGATGGCCGGATGCTTCGAGTGCTTCGGCTTCGGCTTTAAAGAGGGCGGGATCGAGCACGACGCCGTTTCCGATGATGTTGGCTTTGTCTCCTTGGAAGATTCCGGAGGGGATGGATCGGAGCACGTATTTTTGTCCTTCAAATTCGAGGGTGTGTCCGGCGTTCGGCCCGCCTTGGAAGCGTGCGACCACGTCGTATCTCGGGGTGAGTACGTCGACTACTTTTCCTTTGCCTTCGTCTCCCCATTGCAATCCCAAAAGAACGTCTACTTTCATGTTTTTTCTTTCCATTTGAGTGTTATTGATTTGTTTTCTTTTTCTTTTTTGTCCCGGCGCATTTCCTGCACAGCCCGTAGATGTACAGGGAGTAGTGCGATGGTTGGAACCGTCCTGTACGGGTGTGTTCGACGGCTTCTTGCAGGGCTTCGTCGTGCAGTTCGCTCACCTGTCCGCATTGGGTGCATACGAGGTGTTGGTGCGCGGTCCGCCCCATGGTTTTTTCGTATTGTGCGGATGCGCCGAATGCGTGGCGCATCACCAGGTTCGCGTCGGCCAGCAGTCCGATGGTGTTGTAGAGCGTGGCTTTGCTGACGCGGAATTCGGCTTGGTTCAGCATGGTTTCGTAGAGTGTGTCCATGCTGAAGTGTCCTTCGATGGTGTAGATGGCGTCCAGTATGGCGTAGCGTTCGGGCGTCTTCCGATGCCCGTTTCGTTCCAGGTATTCGGTGAGGAGCCTTTTGGCTGTTTCTTTCCCGTTTTTATCTCCCATCGTGGTTTTCTTTCTCTTTTAACGACCAACAAAGGTAGTTTTTTTTGGTGAAACCCGAAAGAAAAGCGGACATTTATTCGTCGTATGCGCGGATGTCGTCGAGGATGTCGCTGACGACGAGGCGCACGTATTCGTCGTCGGTGTCGGTCAGGGGCTGGAGTGCTTGTCGCACGTGCCGTGCCTGGGCGTCGTTTTGTTCGGCGTATTTCTTGAGGGCGAGGGCTGCTGCGCGGCGCAGGCGTGCGGAGTGGGATGCGATGGTGGCGAGGGCCTGGTCGGTGAGCTCGTCGGTGCCTTGCGGGTTGAGTTCGCGTCCTTTCATGAGCAGCCGTGTGGCCAGCAGGAATCCGCATTGCTGCACGTGCTCTTCGTCGCGTGCCATCCATTCGAAGGCTTTCCGTGGTGCGTAAGGCAGGTGCTGGAAGAGGTTCATGCAGGCCAGTTCGGCCAGTTCGCCGAACCGGATGCTTTCGGCCCAGATGTCGGCTATTTCGGGGTAGAAGGTTTCGACGGGTTGCAGCAGGGTGGCCAGTATCTTGGTCTCGCGGATGTCTTCTTTCCAGAGGGCTTGTGCAAGGTCGTGGTTTTTGTCGAAGCGTGCGGCGATGGCTTTCAGCCGTGGCAGTTCGACGCCGAAGTTGAGCCGGTAGTCGAGTCCGCTTTCACGCATTGACTGCGAGGCTGCGCCGTTCATGGCCATGCGCAGTTGGGTCTTGATTTCCTTGATTTGTTCGGGGATGGTCATCGGTGGGGTGTTTTTGGGGATGGTTTGGAAACGAAGAGGGCTGCGCCCGGCGAGCGATGCTTTGCTTGGCGCAGCCCTGTTCGGCCGCCTGTAGGGTGCGGCGGGTTATGTGTCAGTTGACGTGGGGCAGCACGGAGTAGTCTCGGCTGTAACGCAACATTTGTTCGGCATATCCTTCGTCGTAGGACACTTTTACGTCGACGATGCGTCCGTCTTTATCGACGACGGGTTCATACTTGGGGTTGATGAATCCCTTGTAAGGTGCAAGGTCGAGTCGTTTGTATCGTTCGAGCACTTCGGCGTGCAGTTTCGGGTCGATGCGTACGGCGTAGGTCTCGACCAGGTTGCGTGCGCCTTCGTAGTCTCCTTCCGACTTGATGCGTTGCACTTCGGCCAGCAGTTGTCCGAAGAGGTCGCGCAGTTTTTGGTAGTCGTTGATGCGTACGTAGGTTTTCCCGTCGCGTTCGGCCAGTTCCACTACGTGTTGGTCGGAGCCTTTCTCGAGCACCCACCGTGCGATGAGTTGCCGGTTTCGCATGTGTGCTTCTTCCACGGTGTTGCCCAGGTCGATGCGCACGAGTTGCGTCATCAGTCCGTTCATCATGTAGGAGTAGTACTCGGCCTTGAAGGCTTCGTCGTTGGGGGTCAGTCCGAGTTCGCGCATCTTGGGGTCGGCCACGTAGTAGAGTCCGAACAGGTCGGCCCGTGTTTCTTCGATGGTCGAGCCGTATGCTTTCAGTGCGTCGGGGTCAACTCCGGGCAGGAGTTGGCCTGAGCCGTGTCCGAGGCATTCGTGCAGGTCGGTGTGCAGGTCGCCGGTCAGTCCGCCGTATTCCTTCATCAGGCCGATTTCGGTAGGGCTGTAGGCGAATTCTTCGGCGAATCCGTTTCCTTGTGCAGCCTGGTTGTAGGCATCGGTGAGGTTTCCGATGGTGACGGATTTCGAGCCGTGGTGGCTGCGTATCCAGTTGGAGTTGGGCAGGTTGATGCCGATGGCGGTGGAGGGGTAGAGGTCTCCTCCGAGGATGGCGGCCGTGATGACTTTGGCCGTCACGCCCTTCACTTCCGTTTTCTTGAATCGTGCGTCTACGGGCGAGTGGTCTTCAAACCATTGTGCGTTTTGGCTGATGGTTTCGGTCCGTTTGGTGGCTTCGAGGTCTTTGAAGTTGACGATGGACTCCCAGCTGGCCTTCATGCCCAGCGGGTCGCCATAACTTTCGGTGAATCCGTTGACGAAGTCGACGCGTGGTTGCAAGTCTTTCACCCACAGGATGCAATATTCGTCGAAGGTTTTCAGGTCTCCGTCGGTGTAGAACTGGATGAGTTTCCGGATAACCTGTTGCTGGTGCTCGTCTTCGGCCACATCGGCTGCTTTCTCCAGCCATCCCACGATTCGTTCGATGGCGGGCGAGTAGAGTCCGCCTATTTTCCACACGCGTTCCTTCACCTGTCCGTTTTCCTTCACCAGGCGGCTGTTCATGCCGAACATGACGGGGCAGGAGTCGGCGGGGTTTTTGAGTGCGGCGTAGAAGTCTTCAGCCTCTTTCTGTGTCACGCCTTCGTAGTAGTTTCCGGCGGATGTCAGCACGAGGTCTTCTCCGGCTGCCTGGTTCACGCGCTTGGGCATGACGGTGGGGTCGAAGATGACGGGCGTGAGCAGGTCGGCCAGTTGGTCGGGTGTTTGTCCGTCGGCGAGGGGGAGGAGTTCGGGCTTCAGGCTTCGGATGGCGTCGCGGAAGAACTCGGGGCTGAATGCGGGTATGAATTTCTCGCATCCGTAGTGGTGGTGTATGCCGTTCGAGAACCATACGCGTTTCAGATAGGTCTCCATGTTGACGAAGTTGCTGTCTGTCCGGTCGCCTTGGTAATGGGTGTAGATGGCTTCGAGGGTGCGTCGGATGCGCAGGTTGTATTTCCCGTTTTGGTCGAACAGGATGTCTCGTCCTTCGAGTGCGGCCTGCGAGAGGTAGTAGACGAGTTCCTTTTGTTTCAGGGTCAGTTCGTCGAATCCCTTCACCTGGTAGCGCAGCATCTGCAGGTCGGCGAATTTTTCGTCGGTGAAGGCGAAGGGTTTTTCGGTCTGTGTCCCGCTTCCGCACGAGGCGAGCAGGGTGGCGGCCATGGCAGCCGAGATGAAATGTTTCTTCATGTCAAGGGTTTGTCTGGTTAATTATTTATGTACGCGCGTACCTATTTGGATTGGGTGTTTCTCTTCCGGTATCCGTTGGGTGTTTCGCCTACGTTTTTGTAGAAGGCGGCGTAGAACGACTGCCGGTTGGCGAAGCCCACCATGGCGCTGATCTCCTCGATGTTGAGGTGTGCGTAGCGTTTGTCCACCAGCAGGTGCATGGCGTCTTTCACGCGGTATTCGTTCAGCAGGCACGAATAGTTGGTGCCGAAGCGCGAGTTGACCACGGCCGACAGGTAGCGCGTGTTCGTATTCAATTCTTGCGCCAGGGCTTTGGCGGAATAGTTGGGGTCGCGATATTTCTTTTGTACGACGATGATTTGGAGGATTTTGTCATACAATTCGTCGGCCAGTTCGGCCCGGATGAGCGACCGGTAGGCCGCTTGTTTGATTTTCCGTTCGCGCAGGTTGTAGGGGCGTTTTACCTTTTCTTCTTCGGCCTGCGGCAATGCTTCGTTGGAGTTTTTCTGCTCGCTCATGATTGTTTCTTTTTGGTTCTTTTTTCGATGTTTTGCTCTCTCTTGTTCATCTTTACAGATGGTACAAAATTCTTACTTTGTTTTGAGATATGCAAACTATTTGCCCCATTTTTTTCGTATCCGCCCTTTTTGCTCTACTTTTGCGGACATCAAGAAAATTGTCCGTTGCAAAAAAAGTAAAAGCAGGAATGGAAGCCATGTTGCAGACGTTGAAGAAGTATTTCGGGTTTGATGCGTTCCGCCCCCTCCAAGAGGAGGTGGTGCGCTGCGTGCTGTCGGGCCGCGACGCGCTCGTGCTGATGCCCACGGGCGGCGGCAAGTCCGTCTGCTACCAGTTGCCGGCGCTGATGCTGGAGGGCACGGCCGTGGTGGTGTCGCCGCTCATCTCGCTGATGCAGGACCAGGTGCAGGCGCTGCGTGCGTGCGGCATCGCGGCGGGTGCGCTCCACAGTGCGAACACCGAGGAGGCCAACGCCTCTTTGCGGCTTCAGTGCCGCCAGGGCCGGTTGAAGTTGCTCTATATTTCGCCCGAGCGTCTGCTGGCCGAGTTGGACTATCTGCTTCGCGACATGCGCATCTCGCTCTTTGCCATCGACGAGGCCCATTGCATCTCGCAGTGGGGTCACGACTTCCGTCCGGAGTATGCGGGGCTGGGCGTGCTGCGCCGGTCGTTTCCCGACGTCCCCGTCGTGGCGCTGACGGCCACGGCGGACAAACTCACGCGCGAGGACATCGTGCGCCAACTCGGCCTGCGCGAGGCCCGTTGGTTCGTGTCGTCGTTCGACCGTCCCAACCTCGACCTGACGGTGGCGCGGGGCTTTTCGACGAAGGAGAAGAACCGTGCGCTGGCCGACTTCATCGCCCGCCACGCAGGCCAAAGCGGCATCGTCTACTGCCTGAGCCGTAGCGGCACCGAACGGGTGGCGGCGATGCTGGAGCGGTGCGGCATCCGTGCCGCCGTCTACCATGCGGGGCTCGATGCGTCGCGTCGCGAGCGGGCGCAGGCCGATTTCCTTTACGACCGGGTGCAGGTGGTGTGCGCCACCATCGCTTTCGGCATGGGCATCGACAAGAGCAACGTCCGCTGGGTGGTCCACTACAACCTGCCGAAGAGTATCGAAAATTTCTACCAGGAAGTGGGGCGGGCTGGTCGCGACGGCCTACCGGCCGACACCCTGCTGTTCTATTCGCTGGCCGACGTGGTGATGCTGTCCAAGTTCGCCGCCGAGAGCGGACAGCGGCAGACCAACCTGGAGAAACTGCACCGGATGCAGCAGTATGCCGAGGCCTCCGTTTGCCGCCGCCGCATCCTGCTGAACTATTTCGGCGAGGAGACCACGCACGACTGCGGCCATTGCGACGTGTGCCGCCGTCCGCCCCTCCGGTTCGACGGCACCGTGTTGGTGCAGAAGGCCCTCAGTGCGCTGGTGCGCACGGGCGAACAGGTGGGGGCGCCGATGCTGGTCGACATCCTCCGGGGTGCTGCGGGGTCGGCCCTCCGGGCTCAGGGATTCGACCGCCTGCCCACCTACGGCGTAGGACGTGACGTGCCTGCGCGCGATTGGCAGGACTACCTGCTCCAGATGCTCCAACTGGGCTATCTGGAGGTGGACTACGCCCACGATGCCCGCCTGTGCGTCACTCCGGGCGGACGCCGCGTGCTTTTCGGGCACGAGCAGGCCTGGCTGGCGACCATCCGGCGCGACGAATCCTCCCGTCCAGCCCGTGCGAAAGGGCGGCCCCGCCCCGAACCGAAGCCTTCCGTCGGCCAACCCGATTCCACCTTGCTGGAGCGGCTTCGCGCGTTGCGGCTCGACATGGCTCGCCAGGCCGGCGTGCCCGCCTACGTGGTCTTGTCGGACAAGGTGCTGACCGATGTGGCGCTGGCGGCCCCCACTACGCTCGAAGCCTTCGGCCAGGTGTCCGGCATCGGCCAATATAAGAAAGAAAAATATGGCCCGGCCTTCGTGCGTGTCGTCCGGGCCTTCCAATCCGAAAAATCCCTGTAGCCTTATGATACATCCCAACCCCCTTCTCCACGCTGCCTTGCAGCATCTGGGCGTCGAGCGGCTCACGCCCATGCAGGAGGCCGCCCTGGCTTCCGCCTCGCTCCATCCCGACGTGCTGCTGCTTTCGCCCACCGGGAGCGGCAAGACCCTGGCCTACCTGCTCCCTCTGCTTGTGGCCTCGGCCGAGGCCCCAGCGGGCACGTGCAGCCTCGTTCTGGTGCCCTCGCGCGAATTGGCCATCCAGACGGCCGGCGTGTGGAGCCGTATGCAGACGGGCCTGCCCTTGTGCCTGTGCTATGGCGGCCATTCCTTTGCCGACGAGCGTCGTGCGCTCGAGGGGTCGCGGCCCGTCGTGGTGGTGGGTACGCCCGGTCGTGTGCTCGACCATTTGCGCCGGGGCTCGTTGGCGGGCAGTGCCGTGCGGACGCTCGTCATCGACGAGTTCGACAAGTGCCTCGAACTGGGCTTTCACGACGAGATGTCGGCCGTGTGCGGCCTGCTGACGGCTGTGCGCCGCCGCATCCTGTTGTCCGCCACCGAGGGGGTGGAGGTGCCGGCGTTCGTGGGCATGGCCGAGCCCTGCCGCCTCTGTTTCTTGACGGCGGCGGACGGCGCCCGCCTGACGTTGCACCAGGTGCTCTCGCCCGAACGCGACAAACTGGCCTCGCTGCTTCGGCTGCTGAGCGCGTTGCACTACCGGCCCTCCCTGGTGTTCGTGGGCTATCGCGATGCCGCCGAGCGGGTGGCCGGCTTCCTGGCCGCCCAGGGCGTAGAGGCCGAGGTCTACCACGGGGGCATGGAGCAGCGCGAGCGCGAGCGGGCGTTGTTCCGCTTCCGCAGCGGATGCGCCCACGTGTTGGTATCTACCGACTTGGCCTCGCGGGGGCTCGACATCCCCGCCGTCGGCCACGTGGTCCACTACCACCTGCCTGCATCGGAAGAAGCCTTTGTTCACCGCAACGGACGTACGGCCCGTTGGGAGGCCGACGGACATGCCTACCTGCTGCGCCATGCCGACGAGGCCCTGCCCGGATGGCTGGCCGGCGGCGAGCCTCCCGTGTTCGACCTGCCCGGGGCTGCCCTTCGCCCCGGCCCGACGCCGTGGACGATGCTCTACGTGGGGCGCGGACGGCGCGACAAACTGAGCCGGGCGGACCTGGCCGGGTTCTTCTATAAGAAAGGAGGCCTGGGCCGCGACGACCTCGGACCCATCGAGGTGCGCGAACGCGAGGCCTACGTGGCCGTGCGCCGCAGCCGTGCGGCGCAGACGCTCGCCCTTGTGCGGGGCGAGAAACTGAAGGGGCTGCGCGTGCTCGTCGAAGAAGCCCGGTAGGGGGGGAGAAGAGAATGTAGAACAAAACAATAGAAAGGAGAATACAACCCATGAGTCAACCTTTGGCCGAACGGATGCGTCCGCAGACGCTCGACGAATATGTAGGACAAGCGCACCTGGTGGGGCCTGGCGCCCCGTTGCGCACGCTGATTGAGGCGGGGCGGATCCCGTCGTTCATCCTCTGGGGCCCTCCGGGGGTGGGGAAGACCACCCTGGCGCAGATCATCGCCCACCGGCTGGCCGTCCCGTTCTACACGCTCAGTGCCGTCACCTCGGGCGTGAAAGACGTGCGCGAGGTCATCGAGCGAGCGCGTAACAGCCGCCTTTTCGCCTCGTCCAGCCCCATCCTTTTCATCGACGAAATCCACCGTTTCAGCAAGTCGCAGCAAGACTCGCTGCTGGGCGCGGTCGAGAAGGGCACCGTCACCCTCATCGGCGCCACCACCGAGAACCCTTCGTTCGAGGTTATCCGCCCGTTGTTGTCGCGTTGCCAGCTCTACGTGCTCCGCCCGTTGGGCAAGGACGACCTGCTGCAACTGCTCCAGCGTGCGCTGGACACCGACGCCCTGCTGCGCGAGCGGCACGTCAGCCTGGAGCAGACCGACGCCCTGCTGCGCTATTCGGGCGGCGACGCGCGCAAGTTGCTCAACATCCTCGAACTGGTGGTCGAGGCCGACACGTCCGACCCCGTTGTCATCACCGACGAGTGTGTCGTGCGCCGGCTGCAGCAAAACCCCGCCGCCTACGACCGCGACGGCGAACTGCACTATGACATCGTTTCGGCCTTCATCAAGTCCATCCGGGGCAGCGACCCCGATGCGGCCGTCTACTGGTTGGCGCGGATGATAGAGGGAGGCGAGGACCCTGCCTTCATCGCCCGCCGGCTGGTCATCTCCGCGGCCGAGGACATCGGCCTGGCCAACCCCAACGCCCTGCTGCTGGCCAATGCCTGCTTCGACGCCGTCATGAAGGTGGGCTGGCCCGAGGGGCGCATCCCTTTGGCCGAAGCCACCGTCTACCTGGCCGCCAGCCCCAAGAGCAACTCGGCCTACCGCGCCATCGGCGACGCCCTCGCCCTGGTGCGCGAAACAGGCAACGAACCCGTCCCCCTGCACCTGCGCAACGCGCCCACCGCGCTCATGAAGGAACTGGGCTATGCGCAAGGCTACCGCTATGCGCACGACTACGAGGGTCACTTCGTCGCCCAGCAGTTCATGCCCGACGCACTGCAGGCTTCCCGCCTTTGGCATCCGGCCGCCAACCCTTCCGAGGACAAACTCCGCCAGCAGATGCGCGCCTGCTGGGGCGACCGCTTCGAGGACTGATTCATCCGCCCCGGCGCATGGCATTTCCGAAAAAAGGTCGTACCTTCGCCGCACGAACGAGGATAAACTTTTTTCACATAACAAAGAAAACCTACAAAAACCCCCGACAATGACAAAGAAGATACTGTTGCTCGGCTCTGGCGAGCTGGGAAAAGAATTCGTCATCGCCGCCAAACGCAAAGGACAATACGTGGTGGCGTGCGACTCGTATGACAACGCTCCGGCCATGCAGGTGGCCGACGAGCGCGAAGTGTTCAACATGCTCGACGGCGACGCACTGGACCGCGTGGTGGCGAAACATCGCCCGGACATCATCGTCCCCGAGATTGAGGCCATCCGCACCGAGCGCCTCTATGCCTACGAGGAGCAAGGCACGCAGGTGGTGCCCAGCGCGCGTGCCGTCAATTTCACCATGAACCGCCGCGCCATCCGCGACCTGGCTGCCGTGGACCTGGGGCTGAAGACGGCCCGCTACTTCTACGCCCGCACGCTCGACGAACTGAAGGCCGCCGCTGCCCAAATCGGGTTTCCCTGCGTGGTGAAGCCCCTGATGTCGTCGTCGGGCAAAGGCCAGTCGCTGGTGCGTACGGCCGCCGACCTGGAGCAGGCCTGGGCGTACGGGTGCAGCGGCAGCCGGGGCGACATCCACGAACTCATCGTCGAGGAGTTCATCCGTTTCGATAGCGAGATAACCCTGCTCACCGTGACGCAGCAGGACGGCCCCACGCTGTTCTGCCCGCCCATCGGCCATGTGCAGAAGGGCGGCGACTACCGCGAGAGTTTCCAGCCCGCGCCCATCTCGCCCGAACACCTGAAGGAGGCGCAGCGGATGGCCGAACTGGTGACGCGCGCGCTCGGCGGCGCCGGCATCTGGGGTGTGGAGTTCTTTCTGAGCCACGAAAACGGTGTCTACTTCTCCGAACTTTCGCCCCGCCCGCACGACACGGGCATGGTCACCCTGGCCGGCACGCAGCATCTCAACGAGTTTGAACTCCACTTGCGCGCCGTGTTGGGCCTGCCCATCCCGCCCATTGCCCTCGAGCGCATGGGGGCGAGCGCCGTCATCCTCTCGCCCATCGCCAGCCCCGAGGCACCTCGCTACGAAGGCCTGGAGCAGGCCCTTGCGTCGGAGCGCACCTACGTCCGCCTGTTTGGCAAGCCCTACACCAAGCTGAACCGCCGCATGGGCGTGGCCCTGTGTTATGCGCCCCTGGGCAGCGACCTCGACGAACTGCGCACGCGGGCCAAAGCGGTGGCCGACTGCGTCCGCGTCTGCTGATGCTGCTTCGCACACGTACGAAAGCATAAATCATCCCCCTGCCGGATGCGTCCTTCCTCGATGAAGGGCCGTCGGCAGGGGGATTTTTTGTTATTGCTGTCCGATAAAAGTTGACAAGCACAAATATATCTGGCTCGGCTGCTGGTTGCACGGTGGCCAGGCCTGATTTTTGATTTACAAGCCTCCTCGGTCGAAAAGCGAAGGCTCCGGTGGAGCATCGGATACCTTGCCGAGCAGGATTTCCCAGTCTTTTTCGGGATTATTGAACAGGCTGTAGAATTCAACGTAGTACATAGCGGCGGTCCGCTAAATAGGGTGTTGTTGTTTATCGTTCAGCCTTGGCTGAACGGTCAAGTAGGTTATCCATCTTTGCCTTTGAGCCTATGTTCTACGACCGTTCAGCCAAGGCTGAACGTAAAGCGTAAGGTTATAGCCATGTGTTAGGACTTGCATCGCATCAAAAGGGGAGGACACCTGCAAATGGTCTCCGCCCTATTTTTTTCTACGAATTAAAAGTTTTAGTGGACAGCGATGATTTTTTGTGTCCTCTTCTGCTCGTTTGTTCGTCCCGATTCACCCATTTGCTTGCCCGAATGCAGGCAGGTAGTCTCCCGGCTGGTCACGGGCCAGTACCACTGTAGTACCGAATACTCGAAACTCCAGTACCGCCTATGCGAAACTCCAGTACTGGGTATGCTCCACTAAAAGTGGTACTGGGCTCTTTTTTTGCCCGACAGCACCTTTACCGTGGCAGACCTCTCGGTGGATCTCAACTCTTTCGACCGACTGGTCAGTCCAAACTATAAGGCTGTATATGACGGAATCTTCAAGACCTTGCAGGCCGGTCTGAGCAAACTCGGAGAGAACCCTGCCAGCCAGACGCGTGCGCTGAAAGACCTCATCAGACTCATCAAAGACATCCCGACCGATGGTTCGCAGGACTATCACCTACAGCGTCAGAGCAAGAGATCAATGCTGCCATAGACATTGTCATCACCATGTACTTCTTTGCCACAGGTTCGTGCATCACCGAACTGGAAAGCAACGGGCATGATGTAGAGGCTCATGCCAACATCATTCCGCTCAACCCCCGTTCTTCCAAGCCATACGCTCTTGATGTTTATCGTTGTGAAAAACAAGATCAGAGCCTATAAGGCTTAGATACCAACGTCGTCTCTTCAATAGAATGACCGAATTGATGTGAGGCGGAGAATTCCGCTCATCGGCAAAAAAAATACTCCGCCGTGCGGCCCATGCGGGTCCGTGCGGCGGAGCAAGATGGAGGAGGGGGAGGGACAGTGTCAGTTTTTTGCGCCTGCCTCGGCCGAGGGAGTCTCGGCCTTCGTCATGGTCCCCTCGATGTAGAGGCGCGTCACGTCCGAGGAGGCGTTGGTGCGCACCGTGATGGACTTCTTGAAGTGTCCGGGATACTTGCCCGCACCGTTGTAGGTGACGCGGATTTCGCCCTTCTCGCCCGGCTTGACGGGCTCTTTGGTATAAGCCGGCACGGTGCATCCGCACGAGGCCACCGCCTGGTGGATGACCAGCAGGTCGTCGCCCGTATTGGTGAAGGAGAAGGTGCACGTGTGCTTCGGGTCAGACTCGGAGAAGGTGCCGAAATCGTGCGTGGTCTTCTCGAACGTGATTTCCGCCTTGTTCTGGGCTGTCGCATACGTCAGGCCCAAGGTCGTCAGCACGACCGTCATAAGTAACTTCTTCATGTGCTTCTTTTGCTTTACGAAAAACTTTTCGGCGGCGAAGATACGACATTTATGCCGAATAGTCGTACATTTGCCCCATTATGAAATGTTAATCCGAAAAATGAATATGTGGAGCAAACGTAGTGGTGTGGCGGCCTGTGTGGCGGTCGTGGTGTTGGCGCTGGCCGCTTGTGGCGAGCCGGCCGAGTCGTGGTCGGGGCTGAGCCGGAGGGATTTCCAGACAGAGGTCGACGGCCGTCGGACCGATTTGTTCATCCTCCGCGGACAGAGCGGCATGGAGGTGTGTGTGACCAACTACGGCGCACGGGTGGTGTCGGTGTGGGTGCCCGACGCCCGCGGCCGTTATGCCGACGTGGTGTGCGCCTTCGACAGCATCGGGCGCTACCTGGCCGTGCGTCAGAACTTCGGTGCCACCATCGGACGCTACATCGGGCGCATACGCGATGCCCGCTTCACCCTCGACGGGGTGGAACACCGCCTCATGGCCAACAAAGACACCCACTGCGCCCACGGGGGCGAACCGGGCTTCGCTTCGCGCATCTGGCAGGCCGAACGGTTGAGCCGGGAGTCGGTGCGGATGACCTATCTCTCGCCCGACGGCGAAAACGGATTCCCGGGAAACCTGCGCGTGAGCCTGACCTACACGGTGACGCCCGACGGCGGACTGGACCTGCGCTATGAGGCGCAAACCGACCGCCCCACCGTGCTGAACCTCTCGCACCACTCGTTTTTCAACCTCTCGGGGCGCATGGATGCGTCGGTGGAGGATCAGTGGCTCTACGTCTGCGCCGATGCGTTCACTCCCTACGACAGCCTGCGCTGCGTGACGGGCGAGATACGCCCTGTGGACGGGACGCCGATGGATCTGCGTACGCCCGTGCGCATCGGCGAGCACATCGACGACGACGACCCGCAGCTGCAGCTGACGGGAGGGTACGACCACACCTGGATGCTCAGCACCGGGGGCGACGACACGCGCCTGGCGGCTTCGGTGGACGACCCCGCGAGCGGACGGAGGCTGGAGGTGTATACCACCGAACCGGCCATCCAGGTCTATACGGCCAACGGACTGAAGGGGAAGATGAAGGGGAAGGGCGGCATCGCCTATCCGCGCCGGGCGGCCATCTGCCTGGAGACGATGCACCCGCAGGACGCCCCCAACCAGCCGAACTTCCCCAGCACGGTGTTGCGTCCGGGCGAGACCTACACCAGCCACACGCTGTACAGGTTCACCACCACGGCCACGTCGCCAGCAGTTTCGGCACGAAGATGAGGCAACCCACCACGGCGGCCGTGGCCGCACAGAGCAGCACGGCCCCCGCGGCGATGTCCTTGGCTTCGCCTGCCAGGGGATGAAAGTCCGGGGAGGCGAGGTCGACCACCCGCTCGATGGCCGTATTGATGGCCTCGGCCGCCAGCACGACACCGATGCAGCCCACCACGGCCACCCATTCCAGGCGCGACAGGCCCACGGCCCATCCCAGACCTACGGCTGCGGTGGCTGCGGCGAGGTGCAGCCAGGCGTTGTGCTCGGTGCGTACGAAACGGGCCACCCCTCGCCAGGCGTAGCGGAAACTCCGGGCCCTCTTTTTCCAACTGAACGGTGCCATGGGGTCAGATACGGGTTACTTGTTTGACACCCTTCACCGCCTTCAGCTTCTTGATGAGCGCCTCCAACCGGGTGGTGTCGCCGACGAGCAGGGTCAGCGTCCCGGCGAAAAGGCCGTCGTCCGAGTCGATGCCGATGGTTCGGAGCAGGGTACCTTCTTCCTTGTTGATGATGGAGGTCAGGTTGGTGACGATGCCGATGTCGTCGTGGCCCACCACGCGCAGGGTGATGGCGTATTGCGAGCCGGCCGACTTGCCCGCCCAACGTGCGCGCAGGATGCGGTAGCCGAAACGCTCCATCAGCTGCGGGGCGTTGGGGCAGGTGGCCCGGTGGATTTTGATGCCGCCCGTGGCCCCTACGAAGCCGAACACCTCGTCGCCGTAGATGGGGTTGCAACACTTGGCCAGCTTGTAGTCCAGTCCCTTGAGGTTGCGGTCGATGACGAGCACGTCTTCCTTGCCGGCCCGCTCGGCCGGGGCGGGGGCGGCCTGCATGTTGTAGGCCTCGGCGCTGCGGGCGGCGGTTTCCGGCGCGGGTTCGCCAGCACGTCGCTGCATCTCGACGTAGCGGTCGATGACCTGTGCGCCGTCGAGGGTGCCCTCGGCCAGCCGTTGGTAGAACTCGGTCACCGTCTTGCAGCCCAGCCGGCTGATGAGGCGCATCATGAGGGCCTCGTCGTAGTCGAGCTTGCGGTTCTTGAACTTGCGTTCCAGCATCTCTTTGGCATAGGCGGCCTGCCGGGCCTCGGCCTCTTTCAGCACCTGGCGGATTTTGGTCCGGGCCTTCGAGGTGGTGACGATGTTCAGCCAGTCCTGCTTGGGGGTCTGGGTGCTCGAGGTCATCACCTCCACCTGGTCGCCGCTGTTGAGCACGGCCCGCAGGGGGGCGTTTTTGCCGTTCACCTTCGCCCCGACGCACTGGCAGCCCAGTTTGGTGTGGATGTGGAAGGCGAAATCGAGCACGGTGGCTCCTTTGCGCAGTTGGAACAGGTCGCCGCGCGGGGTGAAGACGAACACCTCGTCGTCATACAAATCCATGCGGAACTGGTCCATCAGGCCGCGGTCGTCGCCGTCGGAATGTTCGAGGGCTTCGCGCACGGAGGTGAGCCATTCGTCCAGGCCGCTCTCGCCCTTGACGCCCTTGTAGCGCCAGTGGGCCGCCAGACCCCGTTCGGCAATCTCGTCCATGCGCCGCGTGCGGATTTGCACCTCCACCCATTTGCCTTCGGGCCCCAGCACGGTGATGTGGAGCGACTCGTAGCCGTTGCTTTTCGGGATGGAAAGCCAGTCGCGCAGGCGTTTGGGGTTGGGCTGGTACATGTCGGTGACGAGCGAGTAGACCCGCCAGCATTCCTGCTTCTCTTTGTCGGGGTCGGAGTCGAGGATGATGCGGATGGCAAAGAGGTCGTAGATGCCCTCGAAGGGGCATTGCTGCTTCTGCATCTTGTTCCAAATGGAGTGGATGGACTTGGTGCGCCCCTTGATGGAGAAGCGCAGTCCGGCCTCCTCCAGTTTGGCGCGGATGGGCTGGATGAAGGAGGCGATGTATCGGTCGCGCGAGGCCTTGGTCTCGTTCAACTTCTCCTTTATTTCATAATAGACGTCGCGGTGGAGGTATTTGAGCGAAAGGTCCTCGAGTTCGGACTTCAGTTTGTAGAGGCCCAGTTTGTGGGCCAGGGGGGCGTAGAGGTAGGCGGCTTCGGCTGCCACGCGTTGGCGGTCGGCCTCGTTGGAGGAGAGGCCTATGCGGCGCATCAGCCCCACGCGGTCGGCAATCATGATGAGCACCACGCGCATGTCCTCGGCAAACGAAAGCAGCAGGCTGCGGAAGTTCTCCGACTCCACAGTCGGGCTCTTGGCGTAGAGCTCGGCCGTACGCACCAGGCCGCGGATGATGCCGGCCACGTCTTCGCCGAATTCGGCCTGTACCTGGTCAGTGGTGAGGAGGCCATGCGTGACGATGTCGTGGAGGAGGATGCCCAGCAACGAAGCCCGCTTCATCCCCATCTCGGTGGAGACGATGAGGGCCGTCTGCATGTCGCGCAGCACGGGGTTCGTACCGAAATTGTCGCGGGACAGGAGGCCGGCTTCGGCGGCCCGGCCGAGCAACTCGCGCAAGCGGCGCACCTCGGGCGCACCGATCACATCAGACACCGAACGGGTCAGCTGCCTGTAGAGAAACACTAATTCGATACGTTCGTCGTCCGTGAAAAAATTCGTTTCCATCTCGTTCTGTTATTTGTTCGGGGGTAAAAGTATGTTTTTTTATTGGTTTTGTTGCTTGCGCTAAATAAGTTTTTGTATTTTTGGGCATGATTTAACCCAAAACGGTCATTAGGCCCTTTATGCGCAAACAAACTTTCTTTTTGGCATCTGTCTTCCCGCTTCTCGGTTACAATGGAGCCCCATTGCGCCCTCAAAACGAGAACACATCTTCTCAAAAATAGAAGTTGTTATCATCATAACGCGAATGACCGATTTGGGTTTAAGAAAAAATACATCACTCAATAACCATTTAAAATTTCATACGATGTTCACACAACAAGATCAAGAACTGCTTGCCAAGAAAGGCATCACGGAAGCGCAAATCAACGAACAACTGGCTTGCTTTGAGAAGGGCTTCCCCTTCCTCCGCCTCGACGGCGCCGCCTCGATGGAAAACGGAATTGTGGTGCCTACGGCCGACGAGCAGAAAAACTACCTGGCCGCCTGGGATGCCTACCTCGACGGCGACAAGAAAATCGTGAAGTTCGTGCCGGCCTCCGGTGCTGCCAGCCGCATGTTCAAGAACCTGTTCGAATTTCTCGGGGCTGATTATGACGAACCGACCACCGACTTCGAAAAGAAATTCTTCGACCGCATCCATGACTTTGCCTTCTTTGCCGACCTCGACGAGGCCTGCCGCCGCACGGCCGGAAAAGGTATCGACGAACTGGTGGAAGCCAAAAACTTCAAGGCCGTCGTGGCCGCCCTGCTCGAATCGGCCGGACTGAACTATGGCTCGTTGCCGAAAGGCCTGCTCAAGTTCCACCGCTATGCCGACGGTGCACGCACGCCCCTCGAAGAACACCTGGTGGAGGGCGCCCTCTATGCAGCCGGAAAGTCTGGCGAGGTGAACGTTCACTTCACCGTATCGACCGAACACCGTGCGCTGTTCGAAGCGCTCGTGGCCGAAAAGGCCGAGGCCTATGCACAGAAACTCGGGGTGAAGTATCACGTCTCCTTCTCCGAACAGAAGCCCAGCACCGATACCCTGGCCGCCGCCATGGACAACACCCCCTTCCGCGACGAGAAAGGCAAACTGTTGTTCCGCCCAGGCGGACACGGCGCACTGATTGAGAACCTCAACGACCTCGATGCCGATGTGGTGTTCATCAAGAACATCGACAACGTGGTGCCCGACCGACTGAAGGACGAGACCGTGGAATACAAGAAACTCATCGCCGGTGTGCTGGTCAGCCTCCAGGCACAGGCCTTCGGTTATCTGCGTCTGCTCGACGGCGGACAGTACACCCCCGAACAACTGGACGAGGTGAAGGCTTTCGTAGAAAAGAAACTCTTCTGTGTGAACCCCGAAATAGCGCAACTTGAAGATGCCGACCTGGTGCTCTATCTGAAACGGAAACTGAACCGACCCATGCGCGTGTGCGGAATGGTGAAGAACGTGGGCGAACCGGGCGGCGGACCGTTCCGGGCCTATAACCCCGACGGGACCATCTCGCTTCAAATCCTGGAAAGTTCGCAGATCGACATGAAAGACCCCGAGAAGAAGGCCATGTTCGAAAAGGGCACGCACTTCAACCCCGTAGACCTCGTGTGCGCCGTGCGCGACTACCAGGGCCGTAAGTTCGACCTGACGAAATACGTCGACAAGGCCACGGGCTTCATCTCCTTCAAGTCGAAGAACGGAAAAGACCTGAAGGCGCTCGAGTTGCCCGGCCTTTGGAACGGAGCCATGAGCGACTGGAGCACGGTGTTCGTCGAAGTGCCCCTCGGCACGTTCAACCCCGTTAAGACCGTGAACGACCTGCTGCGCGAACAGCATCAATAAAAAAAACCTGTCGCCTCGGCAGACGCGGCGATACAACAGACCGGCCCGGACTGTTTCGGAGTGTCCTCCTGCCTTTTTTTTGACGGGGGGAAGCCGAACGAGTCCGGGCCGGTTTCGGTTGATACGGGGGCTTATGCCTGGTGGACGGTGAGTTGCGGGAAGGGGAAGTTGATGCCGCGCTCGCCAAACACCTGGTAGATACGGCGGTTGGTGTCGAAGAATACATTCCAGTAGTCCGCGCTGCGCACCCACGCACGGATGGTGAGGTTGACACTGCTGTCGGCCAGCGCACTCAGTGCCACGAAAGGCTCGGGCGTTTGCAGGATGCGGGCGTCGGAGGCCAAGATTTCGCGTACCGTCTGCTCGACCTTCGCATAGTCCGAGCCATACTCCACGCCGATGGTCCAGTCCACCCGCCGCGTGTCCTGATGGCTGTAGTTCACTACCACGCCGCTACTCAGCGAGCCGTTGGGGATGTAGATGACCTTGTTGTCGGCCGTTGTCAGAATGGTGTGCAGAATCTGGATTTCCTTCACCACGCCAATCACGCCCTGACTTTCGATGAGGTCGCCCACCTTGTAGGGCTTGAAGAGCAGGATGATGAGTCCGCCCGCAAAGTTCTGCAGATTGCCCGAGAGGGCCATGCCGACAGCCACACCGGCCGAGGCCAGCAGGGCGGCGAACGAGGTGGTGTTGATGCCCAGCGCGCCTACTACGGAGATAATCAGCACGACGGTCAGCAGAATGTTGGTCAGGCTCTTCAGGAAGCTCTGTACGCTCTGGTCGACCTTCCGCTTCTCGAGGATGCGGGCCACCAGGCGGTTCAGTGCGTTGACGATGAGTTTGCCCACCACGAACACGACGGCTGCCGTCAGAATGTGGCTTCCGGCCGACACGGCAAAGCCGATAAGGTTCTCGACCAGGAACGACAGCTTGTCCACGCTGTCGGGAAGGCCGGCCAGTTTGTCGCCGGCCACCTTCAATGAATCAGTTACTTGCAATAACATACTTCTCTTTGTTTGGTTGATAAAATGAATAAAATTGAAAAAAACGGCGCGAAGATAGTCATTCGTCTCGACAATCGGCGGATTTTCCTACCCTATCTTCTTTGCCACTTCGTGTTTCTTCATCATTTTTACTATCTTCGCACGCAAAAATCAGGAGAGAGAACAGATGAATACAAAGTTGCACGGATGGATGGGGGTGGCGCTGGGCCTTCTGCTTGGGGCTGCCGGTGCTGCACAGACGCAAGAGGAGGCGTACGGACGACTTCGCCCCAAGGTGTACTGCGTGGAGGAAAACGGACAGAGACCCGAACCGGCCGACACGCTGGAGGCAGGCGTACCCTTCGTGGGGGCTGCACCGATGCGCATCGTCTGCGAAGCCCATGTGGAGGGGCCCGAGGGCATGACCTGGCGCAGCGAATGGAACGTGTCGCGCTCGGCCACGTTTGACTCGTACGAACTGACCCGCTTCGACGACGACACTGCGTTCGACCTGAACGAATCGGGCACCTACTACATCCGTCTGCAGGCCACCTACGTTTATGCCGACGGGCGCGAGGTACCCGACGAAACAGAGGCCTACACCATCCAGGTGAGCGAGTCGATGCTGAAGGTGCCCAACGCCTTTTCGCCCAACGACGACGGCATCAACGACGTGTTTCGCGTCAGTTACCGTTCGCTGGTACGCTTCGAGGCACACATTTACAACCGCTGGGGGCAACAACTGCACCGCTGGGGGCTGGACCGCATCGACGAGGGGTGGGACGGAACCTATCACGGAAAGCCCGTGAAGGACGGTGTCTACTTCATCGTGGTGGAGGCGGAAGGCTCGGACGGCATCAAGTACAAGCACAAGGGCGACATCACCCTGCTGCGCGGATACACCGCCGGGACCTCCACCGGAGGCACAGACGAATAAAAAAGGAGGGGAGGGAATGGCCCCGAACAACGAAACGGAACTTTTTCGCATGAAGGAAGACAGAGAATACATAGAGGTGTACGGCGCGCGCGTACACAACCTGAAAAACATCGACGTCAGCATCCCGCGCCATGCGCTGACCGTCGTCACCGGGCTGAGCGGCAGCGGAAAATCGTCGCTCGCCTTCGACACGCTCTTCGCCGAAGGACAGCGGCGCTACATCGAAACTTTTTCGGCTTACGCCCGAAACTTCCTCGGAAACATGGAGCGTCCCGACGTGGACGAAATCAGCGGGCTGAGCCCCGTCATCGCCATCGAACAGAAAACCACCAACAAGAATCCGCGCTCCACCGTAGGCACCACCACCGAAATCTACGACTACCTGCGCCTCCTTTTCGCACGGGCTGCCGATGCCTATTCCTATATCTCCGGCGAAAAGATGGTGCGCTACACCGACGAGCAAATCATCGACCTCGTGTGCCGACAATATGCCGGACGGAAGGTGATGCTGCTCGCCCCCCTCGTACGAGGACGCAAAGGACACTACAAGGAGCTTTTCGAACAGGTGCGCAAGAAGGGATACCTCTACGTGAGGGTGGACGGTGAGGTGCGCGAAGTGACACCCGGCATGCGTCTCGACCGATACCGCAACCACGACGTGGAGGTGGTGGTGGACAAACTCAGGGTCGAGCCCGACAAAGAGGTGAAACGGATGAGGCAGAGCGTGGAGACGGCCATGGCGCAGGGCGACGGCCTCATGCTGGTGTGCGACACCGACACACAGCAGGTGCGGTATTACAGCCGGCGCCTCATGTGCCCCGTCAGCGGACTGGCTTACCGCGAACCTGCTCCGCACAACTTCTCGTTCAACTCGCCCCAGGGCGCCTGCCCTCGGTGCAAAGGGCTGGGATACATCAACCAAATCGACATCGACAAGGTCATCCCTGACCGCTCGCTCTCGGTCTATGAGGGCGCCATCGCCCCGCTTGGAAAATACAAGAACCAGTTGATATTTTGGCAGATAGAAGCCCTGATGGAACGCTACGGGGCCGACTTGAAGACACCTGTGGACCAATTGCCCGACGAACTCGTCGACGAAATCCTGCACGGATCGGACGAACGCATCCGGCTGAAGGCTTCCGTGTTGCACACCAATTCCGACTACTTCACTACGTATGAAGGACTGGTGAAATACATCCAGATGATGCAGGAAAAAGACGCGTCGGCCACGGCGCAGAAATGGGCCGACCAGTTTGCCCGGACCGCCGTATGTCCCGAATGTGGAGGCGCGCGCCTCGGGAAGGAGGCTCTCCACTACCGCCTGCACGACCGAAACATCTACGAACTCTCCACGATGGACATTGCTGAACTTTACGACTGGATGGCGCACGTGGACCAATACCTGACAGACAAGCAACGGCAGATAGCGGCTGAAATCCTGAAAGAAATCAAGGCACGCCTGCGCTTCTTGCTCGACGTCGGACTGGACTACCTCTCGCTGGACCGCACCTCCATGTCGCTCTCGGGCGGTGAAAGTCAGCGCATCCGGCTGGCTACCCAGATAGGCTCGCAACTGGTCAATGTGCTCTACATCCTCGACGAACCCAGCATCGGCCTCCATCAGCGCGACAACCAACGTCTCATCCGCTCGCTTCAGCAGTTGCGCGACAACGGAAACACGGTGGTGGTGGTCGAGCACGACAAGGACATGATGCTGGCCGCCGACTACGTGGTCGACATGGGACCGAAGGCCGGAAGGCTGGGAGGTGAGGTGGTTTTTGCCGGAACGCCTGCCGAAATGTTGAAGGCCTCCACCCTGACGGCCGACTACCTGAACGGCGTGCGCGCCATCAGCCTGCCCGAGCACCGGCGCACGGGAAACGGACACGTGCTCGGTCTGCGTGGGGCAAGAGGAAACAACCTAAAGAACGTCGACGTGGACTTCCCCCTCGGATGCCTCATCGGCGTGACGGGTGTGTCGGGCAGCGGCAAGTCCACCCTCATCAACGACACGCTGCAACCCATCCTGTCGCAACACTTCTACCGCTCGCTGGCCGACCCGCTGCCTTACGACCGCATCGAAGGACTGGAATACGTCGACAAGGTGGTCAGTGTGGATCAGTCGCCCCTCGGACGGACGCCCCGCTCCAACCCCGCCACCTACACCGGACTTTTCGCCGACATCCGAAGCCTCTTCGTCGGTCTGCCGGAAGCAAAAATCCGGGGATACAAACCCGGACGGTTCTCGTTCAACGTGGCAGGCGGACGATGCGAAGCCTGCGGAGGAAACGGCTACAAGACCATCGAAATGAACTTCCTGCCCGACGTGTACGTCCCCTGCGAGGTATGCCAGGGCAAACGATACAACCGCGAGACACTGGAGGTGAAATACAAAGGAAAGTCCATCGCCGACGTGCTCGACATGACCATCAATCAGGCCGTGGAGTTCTTTGAGAACGTACCCCAACTGGGACACAAACTGCGCACGCTGCAGGACGTCGGGCTGGGATACATCAAACTGGGACAATCGTCCACTACGCTCTCGGGTGGCGAAAGCCAGCGTGTCAAACTGGCCACCGAACTGGCCAAACGCGATACGGGCAAGACGCTCTACATCCTCGACGAACCTACCACCGGACTCCACTTCGAAGACATACGCGTGCTGCTCAAGGTGTTGAACCGATTGGTGGACAAGGGAAACACGGTCATCGTCATCGAACACAACCTCGACGTGATCCGGATGGCCGACTACCTCGTCGACATGGGACCTGAAGGCGGAAGGGGAGGAGGATGCGTAGTGGCCGTCGGCACACCCGAACAGGTGGCCGCCTGCCCGCAAAGCCACACCGCCCGCTACCTGAAAGCCGAACTGGAAGGCCGACCTATCACGAACGAATGAAAACAGAAAAAGACATGAAAATAGCCAAGACCAACGTGGCACGCCTGCTCGACAAGGCCAAAGTGCCCTACGAACTGATTCCCTACGAGGTGGACGAAAACGATCTGAGCGCCATACACGTGGCCGCCAGCCTGGGCGAGAACATCGAACAGGTGTTCAAGACCCTCGTGCTGCACGGCGACAAGACCGGATACTTCGTGTGTGTGCTGCCCGGCGAACACGAGGTGGACCTCAAGGCGGCCGCCAAGGTGTCGGGCAACAAGAAGTGCGACCTCATCCCTATGCGGGACCTCCTGCCTCTGACGGGTTACATCCGAGGAGGCTGCTCGCCCCTGGGCATGAAGAAACACTTCCCCACGTTCATCCACCAGACCTGCCTCGACTTCTCCCACATCTTCGTCAGCGCAGGCGTGAGGGGACTCCAACTCAAACTGGATCCGAACGACCTCATCCGCGAAAGTCGGGCACAGACCTGTCTGCTGTTCTGAACCGGGCGGACCCGGCGTTTTCGGGGGATAATACCGGCCAAACATGCGGTGGATAAAGGAATTTGCCTATATTTGCAGAAACAGAATTTTTTTTATTCATTCACTAAATCTTAAACCTTATGTTCGAAAATCAACCTAAAGGCCTCTACGCGTTGGCGCTGGCCAACACGGGCGAACGGTTCGGCTACTACACCATGCTGGCCATCTTCACCCTGTTCTTGCAGGCAAAGTTCGGCTTCAGTTCGGCTGTGACGTCCAACATCTTCGCCGGCTTCCTGGCGTTTGTGTATTTCCTCCCCATCCTGGGCGGCCTGCTGGCCGACAAGTTCGGATTCGGCAAGATGGTCGTGGCCGGCATCATCGTCATGTTCGCAGGCTACACCTGCCTGGCCATCCCGACGCCCGCAGGCACGCTGGGCGTGGTCGCCATGTTCGGCGCGCTCTTCCTCATCGCACTGGGTACGGGCCTCTTCAAAGGGAATCTGCAGGTGCTGGTCGGCAACCTCTACGACGATCCTCGCTATGCCGACAAGCGCGACACGGCGTTCAGCCTCTTCTACATGGCCATCAACATCGGTGCGCTCTTCGCCCCGACGGCCGCCTCGAAGATTACGGAGTATTTCATGGGTAAGGCCGGATTGAAGTACCAGGGTGACATCCCCGCCTTGTGCCACGAATATCTGAGCAAGGGTAGCGAAATGGCTGCCGACTCGCTCGGCCGGCTCACGGAGTTCGCACAGGCCCAACAGGCTTTCGATGGCGACCTGGCCGCTTTCGCCCAGCGCTACATCGGCGAACTCTCTGGTTCCTACCACTGGGGCTTCGCCGTGGCTTGCGTGTCGCTCGTCGTTTCCATGCTCATCTACTGGGGCTTCCGGGGTACCTTCCGCCATGCCGATGTCAACACCAAACAGGCCGCCTCGAAAAGCGCCGAGAAACCGGCCGAGGAACTCACGCCCGAACAAACGCGCCAACGCATCACTGCCCTTGTGCTGGTGTTCGCCGTGGTCATCTTCTTCTGGATGGCTTTCCACCAGAACGGTTTGACGCTGACCTTCTTTGCACGCGACTATACGGCCCGTACGGCCACGGGCGTGCTGGGTATGAGTTTCAACGTCATCAACCTGGTGGCCATCATCGTGATGGTGTACGGACTCTTCTCGCTCTTCCAGTCGCGTGAGGCGAAGTCGAAGGCCATCGCCGGTGTCGTGTGCCTGCTTGCCGCCGCCTTCCTGGGTTACGGCTACCTCTCGGGTGGTGAAGAAACGGTCGACGTGTTGCCCCAGATGTTCCAGCAGTTCAACCCCTTCTTCGTAGTGGCGCTGACACCCGTCTCGCTGGCCGTGTTCGGTGCATTGGCCAAGCGGGGCAAAGAACCCTCCGCTCCCCGCAAAATCGGTATCGGTATGCTGATTGCCGCCGTAGGATTCAGCCTGATGGCTCTCTGCTCGTTCGGCCTGCCTGTGCCGAATGCCGAAGGGGCCACGACGGTTAGCGAAGGCCTGCTCGTTTCGCCGTGGGTGCTCATCAACACTTATCTGGTGCTCACCTTCGCCGAACTGTTCCTCTCGCCGATGGGCATCTCGTTCGTGTCCAAGGTGGCTCCTCCCAAGTACAAAGGCCTGATGATGGGCCTGTGGTTCGGAGCGACGGCCATCGGCAACTACCTGGTGTCCATCATTGGTTTGTTGTGGGGACACATGGAACTGTGGGCGTTGTGGTCCATCCTCATCGCGCTCTGCCTCGTATCGGCCGTCTTCATCTTCTCACTGATGAAACGCCTGGAGAGCGCCACCCGCTGATGTCAGGCTTGAGCGAACGATAACAACGAAGAAAGGCGGTCGGGATCATCTTTGTGTCCCGGCCGCCTTTTTCAATGTATGCTTCGTTTTTTTTCTCCGCTCTTCATCCGTTCAGGATTTTCTTCTTCTCGGTGTCGAACTCCTCTTGCGTCAAGATGCCGGAGTCGAGCAATTCTTTCAGTTTGAGCAGGTTTTCGCGCTTCCGCTCGAAGGCTGCATCCACTCCGTGGCCGGTGTCAGCCTCCCTTTTTGGAACGGCGAGGTACGCGTTCATTGCGTCCATGAGAGCCTGACGGAACCGGTAGGGCGCGTTGAGGCTCCAGAGGCAGTACTCGGTCGTACCGGTGCCTGAAACGCACACGTTTCCGCCGTTCATTAGGCGCTCCAGAGGGCCTTGCTTTACCTCGATGGATTCCACTTTCGACAGGTTCAACTCGTGGGTTTTCCTGAACAACACCCCGACACGGATGATGACCCGCTTGTTCGTGATGGCGAACTCCGCCGTCCAACTCTTGAGGTAGGTGTACAGCAGGCCGCCGGCTCCCACTGAGCAGAGTGTCCAACCTATCAGGGGAAACGCCGAGTCCGGCTCGTCGAGTCTGCTCGCGAAAATCAAGTTGCCAATCATAGGGGAGGAGAGGACCAGAAACAGTAGGACAGGGCGTATCCAAATCATCCAATGGTATCTCGTTTCGTATACCACGTGTTCGTCAGCGATGAGGTGAGATTGTACATATTTTCCCATGGCAAAAAACAATAAGTGTGGCCGCTGGCTCCACTCCCACGGCCGTTTTACGTGTCGGTATCGGAGAAGCGTGGAGCCCCCGTGTGGCTTCTCCATCTCGGAGGGACAAAGATAGTGCAAGCCGGGCGAAAAGCAATCAAACCTTGGCTTGAAATTGTTTTTCCGAGGCGTAGCTTGTCCGTCCGTTTTTTCTGAGCAGAACGGAAATCGGATAGCGCCGGAAACTCAATTCTTTATTGTATCTTCGCGCCATAAACCCAATAAAGAGAATACAGACTATGACATTGATTGACGGAAAAGCAATTGCCGAACAGGTGAAGCAAGAGATTGCGGCCGAGGTGGCCGAGATGGTGGCACGAGGAGAGAAGCGCCCGCATCTGGCTGCGATTCTGGTGGGCCACGACGGTGGCAGCGAAACCTACGTGGCAGCCAAAGTGAAGGCGTGCGAAGTGTGTGGATTCAAGTCGTCCTTGATCCGTTTCGAGGCCGATGTGACTGAAGACGAACTGCTGGCCCAGGTGCGCCGGCTCAACGAAGACCCCGATGTAGACGGGTTCATCGTGCAGTTGCCCTTGCCCCGACACATTTCCGAGCAGAAAGTCATCGAAACCATCGACTACCGCAAGGACGTGGACGGGTTTCACCCCATCAACGTAGGCCGCATGTCCATCGGACTTCCGTGTTATGTGTCGGCCACGCCCAACGGTATCCTCGAACTCCTGAAACGCTATCAGATTGAGACACGAGGCAAAAAGTGCGTGGTGCTGGGGCGCAGCAACATCGTGGGGAAACCCATGGCCGCGCTGATGATGCAGAAGGCCTACCCGGGCGATGCCACGGTGACCGTGTGCCACAGTCGCAGCCAGAACCTGGCGAAGGAATGCCAGGAGGCGGACATCCTCATCGCCGCCCTGGGACAACCGAACTTCGTCAAAGCCGAGATGGTGAAGGAAGGTGCCGTCGTCATCGACGTGGGTACGACGCGTGTGCCCGATGCCACCCGCAAGTCGGGATTCCGCCTGTGTGGTGACGTGAAGTTCGACGAGGTGGCCCCGCGCTGCTCGTTCATTACACCCGTGCCGGGCGGCGTAGGTCCCATGACCATCGTGTCGCTGATGAAGAACACCTTGCTGGCAGGCAAGAAAGCCATCTACGCCTAACCTCCGGCGCTTCTGCCCCATGTGGCCATTCATTTCTTCCGGCTTTCGATCCAAGGCCCTGCTCGGTCTGCTCTTGTGTGCAGGCCTCGGGGGGCGTTCGTCGTATGCCCAGGAGAGGTTGACGTTGCTCTTTGCTGGCGACCTTATGCAGCATCAGGCGCAACTCGATGCCGCCCGTACGGCCGATGGCTACGATTATGCCGAATGTTTTCGCCACGTGCAGGACGAAATCGGCCGGGCCGACGTGGCCATCGGTAACCTGGAGGTGACTCTGGGCGGACCGCCCTATGCCGGTTATCCCGCCTTCAGCGCCCCCGACGCTTATGCCGAGGCCATCCGCGAGGCCGGGTTCGATGTGCTCCTGACGGCCAACAACCATTGCCTCGACCGGGGCCGGCAAGGCTTGGAGCGCACCATCCGGGTGCTCGACTCCATGCGGGTGGCTCACGTGGGAACGTATCTCACCCCCGACGAACGGGCAAGGCGTTATCCCCTGCGCATCGAGAAAAACGGCTTCGTGATAGCCCTCCTGTGCTATACGTACGGCACCAACGGCATCGCCGTGCAAGCCCCCAACGTGGTCAACTACATCGACCGCGAGCAGATGGCGAAGGACATCCTCGAAGCCCGGCGGATGAAGCCCGACGCCATCATCGCCTGCGTCCATTGGGGCACGGAATACCGGTCGATGCCAGATGCCTCCCAGCGCGAACTGGCTGACTGGATGCTGGCCCAGGGCGTGACGCACGTGATAGGAGGGCATCCGCACGTGGTGCAGCCCATGGAGGTGCGCCCCGACAGCCGTGTGCCCGACCGCCACGTGGTGGTCTATTCGTTGGGCAACTGCCTCTCCAACATGTCTGCTCCGCAGACCGACGGCGGCGCGTGGGTGAAGTTGGAACTGAAACGCCACGGACGCATCGTCCGGTTGGCCGAATGTCGCTATTGCCTGGTGTGGACGTCGCGCCCCGCCCTCAGTGGGCGGCGAAGCCATGTGCTCTATCCTGTCAACGTGGACCATTCGTTGCTCAACCCGAACGAGCGGGCCCGCATGCACCGCTTCGTCGACGACGCCCGTGCTTTGTTCGACCGTCACAACGTGGGGGTCGAGGAGTATGAGATGGCGAAATAATCTACAGGACCTTTGGGATAAAAACGACAAACGCCCCTGCCGCACATCGCTGTAGCAGGGGCGTTTGTCATTGTTTCAGTGTCGTTGCGCTATTCGAAGGTATCGTAGCGTGTGGGCAGCAGTTTGCGGTCGCCCAGTGTGTTGTCCACGCGGGCCACGTTCGTCCAGAACTTGTTCTCGCGGACGTCCTCAATCGGGTAGGCCGCCTTCTGGCGCGAGTAGGCGTGCGTCCATTCGTCGGCCACCATCTCGTACTCCGGATGCGGCGCGTTCACCAGCACGTTGTCGGCCGGGTCGGCTTCGCCGTTCTTCACCTCTTGTATTTCCTGGTAGATGGTCTGCATTACGCGGACGAAACGGTCCAGTTCCTCCAGGCTCTCGCTTTCGGTCGGTTCGACCATCAGCGTGCCGTGTACGGGGAACGAAAGCGTGGGGGCATGATAGCCGTAGTCCATCAGTCGCTTGGCGATGTCGTTTTCGCTGATGCCCGTCTCCTCGTGCAGTTTCCGACATTCCAGAATCAGTTCGTGTCCGACGTGTCCTGCGTGTCCGCGGTAGACCACTCCGTAGGTGTCGGCCAGGCAGGCTGCCAGGTAGTTGGCGTTGAGGATGGCCGTCTTGGTGGCCTGTGTCAGTCCTTCCGTCCCCATCATGCAGATGTAGCCGTAGGTGATGGGCAGGATGCCGGCGCTGCCGAAGGGTGCAGCGGACACGGTGTTGAGTGCACTGCCGAAAATCGGATGCACGGGCAGGAAGGGCAGCAGGTGTTGGGCCACGCATACCGGTCCGACGCCCGGTCCGCCTCCGCCATGCGGGCAGGCGAACGTCTTGTGCAGGTTGAGGTGGCACACGTCGGCCCCGATGGTGCCAGGGTTGGTGAGGCCCACCTGGGCGTTCATGTTTGCTCCGTCCATGTAGACTTGTGCTCCGCAGTCGTGGATGATGTGGCAGATTTCCACGATGTCCGTTTCGAAGATGCCGTGGGTCGAAGGGTAGGTAATCATCAAGGCCGCCAGTTGGTCTTTGTTGGCTTCGGCTTTGGCCCGCAGGTCGGCCATGTCTACGTTTCCTTTCTCGTCGCAGGCGCAGGTCACGGTTTCGTAGCCGGCCTGTACGGCCGAGGCGGGGTTCGTCCCGTGTGCCGAGGCGGGGATGAGCACCTTGTTTCGGTGTCCTTCGCCGATGCTTTCCAGGTAGGCGCGGATGATGCGCAGTCCGGTGTATTCGCCTGCGGCCCCCGAGTTGGGTTGGAGGGTGACGCCGGCCAGTCCGGTGATGGTCTTCAGTTGTTCGCTGAGGTTGTGGATGAGTGTCCGATATCCTTCGGCTTGTTCTTCAGGCACCAGTGGGTGCAGGTTGAGGAATTCCGGCCGGCTCAGGGGCAGCATCTCGGCGGCGGCGTTCAGCTTCATGGTGCACGAGCCCAGCGAAATCATCGAGTGGGTCAGCGAGATGTCTTTGCGGTCCAGCCGTTTGATGTAGCGCATCATCTCCGTTTCGGTGTGGTAGCGGCGGAACACCTCGTGCGTCAGGAATGCCGATGTGCGTCGCAGTTCTTCGGGCAGGCGGCATGCTTCGTCCGGTTCGCCCGTTTCGGGCACGTTCTTTTCGGCGGCGATGCCGAAGATGCTCACCAGCACGGCCACGTCGTGCAGGTCGGTGGTTTCGTCGATGCTCAGTCCCACGTCGCCGTTCACGTAGTAGCGCAGGTTCACTTCCTTGCTGAGGGCGATGGTCCGTATCTGCTGGGCGGACACGCGGTCGGGCAGGCGGAAGCGCAGCGTGTCGAAGAACGAGGCGTTCTGTTGCGTGTATCCCAGGTCCGTCACGGCTTTTTCGACCATGCAGGTCAGCGAGTGGATGCGCCGGGCAATGGTGGTGAGGCCTTCGGCACCGTGGTAGGCGGCATAGAAGCCGACCATCGTGGCCAGCAGGGCCTGAGCGGTGCAGATGTTCGAGGTGGCCTTTTCGCGTTTGATGTGTTGCTCGCGTGTTTGCAAGGCCATGCGGTAGCACAGTTTGCCGTATTTGTCTTTCGACCATCCGATGATGCGTCCGGGCATCTGCCGTTTGTATTCTTCGCGTGTGGCGAAATAGGCGGCCGACGGTCCGCCGTAGAACATCGGCGTACCCAGGCGTTGCGTGGTGCCGAACACGATGTCGGCGCCCCATTCGCCCGGAGGGGTGAGCAGGACGAGGCTCAGGATGTCGGCATCGACAGCCACTTTGCATCCGGCTTCGTGTGCTTTCTCGACGAAGGCGCGGTAGTCCTCCACGCTTCCGCTTGCGTTGGGGTATTGCACGATGCAGCCGAACACGTCGGGGGTGAGTTCGACGTCGCGGTACGAGCCTGTCTTGACGACGATGCCTTGCGGGATGGCCCGTGTGTGGATGACGGCCAGATTGTGGGCGAAGGTGTTTTCATCGACGAAGAGCACGTTTGCGCCGGCTTTCTGCTGGGCGCGTGTGCGCAGGGCGAACATCATCGTGGCGGCTTCGGCGGCGGCTGTGGCTTCATCCAGCAACGAACAGTTGGCCAGGGGCATGGCCGTGAGGTCGGTGACGACGGTCTGGAAGTTCATCAGGGCTTCGAGTCGGCCTTGCGACACTTCGGTCTGGTAGGGTGTATACGAGGTGTACCACACGGGGTTTTCGAACACGTTTCGTTGGATGACGGCGGGCGTGACGGTGTCGTACCATCCGCAGCCGATATACGAGGTGAACAGGCGGTTGCGTGCGGCCAGCGAGGCGATGTGTTCAGCGTAGGCCCGTTCTGTCATCGGTGCGGGCAGGTCGAGCGGTGCTTTCAGGCGGATGTTTGCCGGGATGGTTTGGTCTATCAGCTCGTCGAGGCTGCCGACGCCTATCTTCTCGAGCATGTGGGGCAGGTCTTGTTCGGAGATGCCGATGTGCCGATGGGGCAATAAATCTGTTTTCATAGGTTGATGGTTCATATAATGGGTTGTATGCTTATCGGAAAAATGGGTTGTCGCGCTTTTCGGCACCGATGCTGGTGGCTGCTCCGTGTCCGGGGTATACCACGGTGTCGTCGGGCAGGCAGAACAGGCGGCTGCAGATGCTGTCGCGCAGTTCGTCGAAGTTTCCTCCGGCCAGGTCGGCCCGCCCGATGCTGCCTTGGAAGAGCACGTCGCCCGAGAAGATGCATTTCTCTTCCGGACAGTGGAACACGAGGCTTCCGGGCGAGTGTCCGGGCACGTGGATGGCCTCCAGCCGGGTGTGTCCGAACGTGACGGTGTCGCCGTCGTGCAGGTATTGTCCCACCGGGGCGGGTGTCCCTTTCCATTCCAGTCCGAACATACGCGAGTGCTGGGGTGCTTTTTCCAGCAGGAACTCGTCGGCCTGGTTGGCTTCGAGTTTCAGTCCGTAGGTCCGGGCCACGTAGTCGCTTCCGAAGATGTGGTCGAGGTGCAGGTGGGTGCATATCAGGTGTTTGAGCGTCAGCCCGTTGCGGTCGATGTAGTCGTGCAGGGTCTGCCGTTCGGCATCGGTGTAGCATCCCGGGTCGATGACGACGGCTTCGCGCGTCTCGTCCGAGAGGACGTAGCAGTTCACCGGGAACATGTTGAATTCAAATCGTTTGATTTTCATGGGTATGTCAGTTTTCTTTTAGGCGATAGGGATGTAGACCACTTTCTTGGTCTTGAAAAACTCTTCGTCGAAATAGGTGCTGAGCGGGGTTTCTTCGGCGATGTGGCGCACCTGTTGCAGTTCGTGTGCCAGTTCGCCTCCCTTCAGGCAGACGAGTCCGTTGGGCACGGAATTTCGTTGTTCCTTGTCGATGAGGCGCCGGCAGATGCCGAGCAGGTCGGGTACGGGCATCACGGCCCGGTTCAGCACGAAGTGGAATCGTTCTTTGATTTCTTCGGCTCGGGCGTGCTGGAAGCGTACGTTTTCCAGTCCGATGGCGTTTGCCACTTCTTGGGCCACGCGCACTTTCTTGCCAATGCTGTCCACCAGGAGGAAGTCGCATTCGGGGAAGAGGATGGCCAGGGGGATGCCGGGGAATCCTCCGCCCGTTCCCAGGTCCATGAGGCGTGTGCCGGGTTTGAACTGGAACACCTTGGCGATGCCCATCGAGTGGAGCACGTGGTGTTCGTAGAGGTTCTCGATGTCCTTCCGCGAGATGACGTTGATTTTGGCGTTCCAGTCGGTATAGAGGTCGTAGAGGGCGGCCAGTTGCGTCCGTTGCTTTTCGGTCAGGTGGGGGAAGTAGTGCAGTATCTGTTCCATGTTATTTTCTTCGGGGGTCATTCGCCGTCTTTCGTCAGGTCGGCCACCTCCGTGCGCGCCAGGGCCAGTTCGATGGCTCCCGTGCTGTACGGGGCGATTTCGTATACATTATATAAAAAATAGATGCTGTCGGCGCCCAGCCGGAAGTTGGGGCTGACGTACAGGTCTGTTCCCATCAGCAGTCCTTGTTCCTCCAGTTCGTCGGTGGTGCGGCATCCACTTTTTTCCATCAGGCGTTGCAGCAGCCGCTCGGTCAGTGCGCCCTCGGTGTCGGGGCGGAACACATCGCCCAGAGCCAGCCGTCGGCCGTCGGTGGCGTCGAAGTTGAGGTAGTGGATGCTGTACATGCCGTGTGCGCCTCCTCGGTATTCGTGCTTGTCCACCCGGTAGACCAGGCATTGCGGGTTGTCGCACAAGGGTTTCGCGCGGAGTTCCTGGGTGTAGGCGAACCAGGCTTCGGCGTCGTTTTCCGCCTCGTTGCGTGCCTTGTTCTCTTCGTACAGGGGCAGCAGGTCGCGCCGGTATTCGTCGGCATAGTCTTTCGCATAGCGTCCGAGTGCCTCGTCGGCCGGGCGGTCGGCATAGGCTTCGCCCAGGCTGAAGGCCAGCACCTCGCGGCGTACGTTCCGGGCCAGCAGGCTGCTGTCTGTCCGGGCCGGGCAAATCAGTTCCACCTCCAGATGGCAGGCGGGCGATGCCTCGTCGGCGGCAGCCAGGGGTGTGTCGGAAACGGTGCTCAGGGTGTCGAAGGCCAGTCCGCCGTAGGGTCGCGGCGTGTCGGGCTTGTGGCTGCAGGCGGCCGTCAGCACCAGCAGTGCGCAGGCCGACAGGGCGGTCAGGTGTGGATGTCTCATAATCATTTTGCCATTAAATACGGCTTCGGCCGTTGTTTTCCGTCCCACAAATATAGGGTTAATTGCGGATTCCCTGCATCTTTTCTGGATTTTTTCTACTGAAAAACTTCCATCGCCGAAAGTTTTTCCGGCTTTCCGTGTGCCGTTCGCTTATTTTGCCTACATTTGTCCCCGACCTATATAATCCAAAACTTTATTCATCCAGTAGAGAAATGAAAAGAGACGATTTGATTTTCGACATCATCGAGAAAGAGCATCAACGCCAACTGAAGGGCATCGAGTTGATTGCTTCCGAGAATTTTGTCAGCGACCAGGTGATGCAGGCCATGGGTTCCTGCCTGACCAACAAGTACGCCGAAGGCTATCCCGGCAAGCGCTACTACGGCGGTTGTGAGGTGGTGGACCAGAGCGAGCAGATAGCCATCGACCGCCTGAAGCAAATCTTCGGCGCCGAGTGGGCCAACGTGCAGCCGCACTCCGGCGCGCAGGCCAATGCGGCCGTGTTCCTGGCCGTGCTCAACCCCGGCGATAAGTTCATGGGCTTGAACCTGGCGCATGGCGGACACCTGTCTCACGGTTCGTTGGTCAACACCTCGGGCATCATCTACACCCCCTGCGAGTACAACCTCGACAAGGAGACGGGCCGTGTGGACTACGACCAGATGGAAGAAATCGCCTTGCGCGAACGTCCGAAACTGATCATCGGAGGCGGCTCGGCCTACTCGCGCGAGTGGGACTACAAGCGCATGCGCGCCATTGCCGACAAGGTGGGTGCCATCCTGATGGTGGACATGGCCCATCCGGCCGGACTCATCGCTGCCGGCTTGCTGGACAACCCCGTCCGCTACGCGCACATCGTCACTTCCACCACCCATAAGACCCTGCGCGGTCCGCGCGGCGGCGTCATCCTGATGGGCAAGGATTTCCCCAACCCGTGGGGCAAGAAGTCTCCGAAGGGCGAAATCAAGATGATGTCCCAGTTGCTCGACTCGGCCGTGTTCCCCGGCATCCAGGGCGGTCCGCTCGAACACGTCATCGCCGCCAAGGCCGTTGCTTTCGGCGAATGCCTCCAGCCCGAGTACAAGGAGTATCAGAAGCAAGTGAAGAAGAACGCGGCCGTGCTGGCCGATGCGCTCATCGCCCGCGGCTTCACCATCGTGTCCGGCGGCACGGACAACCACTCCATGCTGGTGGACCTGCGCGGCAAGTATCCCGACCTCACCGGAAAGGTAGCCGAGAAGGCCCTCGTTTCGGCCGACATCACCGTTAACAAGAACATGGTCCCCTTCGACACCCGTTCGGCCTTCCAGACCTCGGGCATCCGCCTGGGTACGCCCGCCATCACTACGCGCGGTGCCAAGGAGGACCTTATGCTCGAAATCGCCGAGATGATCGAGACCGTGCTGTCCAATGTTGATAATGAGGAAGTCATCGCATCGGTCCGCCGCCGCGTGAACGAGACGATGAAGAACTATCCCATTTTCGCTTATTAACACCTGATGCCGACTTCGGTCGGTGCCGATAGGGCAGGGCAGGGCAACGCTCGGCGCATGTGCGGGCTGCCCTGCCTTGCCTGCATCGGGAGGAGAAACCAAAGAAAAAAGAGAACCCCCATGAAGATAGTAGTATTAGACGGCTATGCGATGAATCCCGGCGATTTGTCGTGGGAAGGGCTGGAAAGCCTGGGCCCGACCATCATCTACGAGCGCACTGCTCCCGACCAACTGATGGAGCGCGCCGCCGGCGCCGAGGTGCTGCTGACCAACAAGACCGTCATCCGGGCTGAACACATCGAGGCCCTGCCCGCCCTGCGCTACATCGGCGTATTGGCCACGGGCTACAACGTGGTCGACGTCGACGCCTGCCGCCGGCGCGGCATCGTGCTGACCAACATCCCTGCCTACAGCACCGCGTCGGTGGCCCAGATGGCGTTCGCCCATTTGCTGGCCCATACCAACCGGGTGGAACACTACGCCGCCGAAGTGCGCCGTGGCGACTGGACGCGTTGCCGCGACTTCTCCTATTGGGACACCCCGCTTGTTGAGTTGTCCGGGCTGACGATGGGCCTTGTCGGCCTCGGCCATACGGGCATGGCCACCGCGCGTCTGGCCCTGGCTTTCGGCATGAAGGTGCATGCCTTCACCTCGAAGTCGCCCGACCAGTTGCCTCCCGGCATTGAATCCTGTGCGCTGGACGACCTTTTCCGCACGTCGGACGTGGTCAGCCTGCACTGTCCGCTCACGCCGCAGACCTTCCACCTTGTGGACGCCCGTCGCCTGGCCCTGATGAAGCCCACGGCCTACCTCATCAATACGGGTCGTGGTCCGTTGGTCGACGAACAGGCCCTGGCCGATGCGCTCCGCCAGGGTCGTTTGGCCGGAGCTGGGCTTGATGTGCTTTCGTCCGAGCCACCCCAGGCCGACAATCCGCTGCTGTCTGCCCCTCGCTGCCACATCACGCCCCACATCGCCTGGGCCACGCTGGCTGCCCGCCGCCGCCTGATGGACACGGCATTGTCCAACCTCCGCGCCTTCCTCGCCGGCTCACCCGTCAACAATGTGGCGGAGTAGAGGGGAGGAGGAGTTTTTGAGGGGGATATGCTCTCAAGCCCACGCGCCTATGCTCATGAGCCTCCGTAAGTACTTGCAGAGGCTTGTGAGCATAGGCGCGTGGAATATCTGGAAATGCACCCTGTCATACCTCTTCATTCTGAAGAAACGTCAATCGGTATGGTAGCAGAAGAACCTGCTCAGTATGGCGAACCAGAGGACATTGAAGACAAGATTCATAGAATAATAAAGGGAAGGAAGATGGCAAAGAATGCCAACTACTATGCCTTTACCGCTACACCAAAGAACAAGACTCTGGAAATGTTCGGTGATAAGGTGGAACGCATCAATGAAGAGCCCCTGTACATTCCTTTCCACGAATATACGATGAAGCAAGCCATCGAGGAAGGCTTCATCCTTGATGTGCTGAAGAACTATACCCCTTACTCTTCTTATTACAGTGTACTCAAGGCTGTAGAAGACGATCCTGAATACGATAAGAAGAAGGCTTTGGGCAAGATTCGTGCATACGTGGAACGTCAGCCGGAAACCATTGAGAAAAAGGCGGAAATCATTGTAGAACACTTCCTGAAGAAGATCTATATGAAGATAGGTGGCAAGGCTCGTGCCATGGTGATAACCAGCAGTATTGAGCGTGCCATCGAGTTCCACAAGGTAATTAACGTGAGTTCGATGAATTCAGAATAGACTCAGCTGTGTGTCTAATGTA
>JBJEHD010000062.1:0-2095 GCA_051875715.1 Bacteroidaceae bacterium | reverse complement strand
GTCTCACGGACGCATGGTGAAGATGATTCATTCGATGTACCATGACGGAGTAACGTTTGTCGTGAGAAGTCAGCAGAAGTGGTCTGAGCCTCGATACCATACTTGGGCTCCGACTGGGATGAACATCAAAAAGCTATTCGCATGGCATATCAGTCCCATGTATTTCCTTAGGCGATTTTCCTGTAATATTCCTGAAGTTGCGGTAGAACGATTTGTCAGAGGAAAAGCCGGACCGGTGGGCAATCTCGTACGTTGTCATCTGAGGATTTTTGCGTATCAAGCGGATAGCATAGTCAATTCTCTTTCTATTGATGTAATCGGAGAAAGAAGCACCAATCTCATCGTTGATGGCAGTTGAGACATATAGGCGATTGGTACCCAACTCTGCCGCCACATCCGAAACTTTAAGGTTGTGGCGCAGATATAGTTTCCTCTCCATTACAATCTCTTCGATACGCTGGGCGAGTATTTTCTCTGATTCGCAGATGGGAGTATTCTCCGGCAGGGTTGCATCCGTTGCCTCTTCTTGCTCAAAGTTCTCAATAGTGAATGACTGCCTGAAACCGATGAAGCCCAAACCGAACAGCAAGGGGGAAAAAGTAAGTGAGGGTATGGCTATCATCCATGCTGAGTCCTCGAAGCGGTATCGACCGAGGAAATTGAATATGATGGAAGCAAAGGAACACGCCGTGAATAGGTACATGAACCACTGGAATACGGTCAGTTCCTTCCCTTCGGTATCCGCGTAATATGCTTTAATGGACTTGTTATAAGCCGAAATCTTTCGCGACCCAGCAACAAGAACCGCCACCACTTCAATGGCAAATACAACTTTTGCCGCCAACCTGACGTACCCCATCACCTGGCAGAGTCCCGTGCTGCTGCCAAAGTTCTCGTTGTAGGAAATGATGTGTACGAAGGTGGCCAGATCCTGGGGCGACATCGTGATGTATATTGCCGAAACCGTTGTGCCTATCACTGCAGAAGGGATGAGATACAACCATGTATGACGTAGCTGACTCTCGGTCGAGGTTATACTGACTATGTAGATGTAGAATATCGGATAGACAGCAAGATTTGCAAACGCGTAAATACTGTCGAATAGGGGCATGTCGCTATAGAAATGATTCACGAAAACGCAGTGACCGGCGTAGAGCAATGTGGCCATCGCCATAAAAAACATCAGCATCATGCGCCCTCTGTTGCGGCCATCAAAGAATAGGTTGCATGCTATCGTGACAGCCCAAAAACCGCAGACGAACATCGGGAGAGAAGAGAATATGAGTGTAGCCATTGTATATTCTTGTTGTTCAAGTATGCGGATGCAAAGTTGCAAAATTCCTTTGATTTTACCGCTCCTTTACGCCATCTTCCACTCCCCGATGGTGCGCCGTTCGCTGTCGAAGTCGATTCCGACCTTCACCACGGGCAGTCCGCAGGTGGCGAAGCGGGCGGCGTAGTCCTTCAGGTTGATTTGGGCCAGGGCCGTGTCCGCTTGTTTGCCGTCCGGATGAGTTCGGCCAGCCGGGTGTTCAGGTCCACCGTCGGCATGTCGATGCCGTATTCTTTTTCGTACGGACCGAGCAGGCTTCCCAGGTAGCGTTCCAGTGCATCCTTGTCGAGGTGCTTGCCCAGGCTCATGTCGAAGTGTAGCACGGGGTGTTGTGTCCACTCCGTCTCCAGTCCCTCGATGGCCAGGCCTTGGAAGAGGTCCTTCCGCCCTTCGAAATAACTGTGCGGCGTGGAGGTGAGCAGCGACTTGCCGAAGCGGCGCGGGCGGCTGAGGAAGACGTATGTGGTCGTGTGTACCAACTGGTAAATCAAGTCTGTCTTGTCCACATAGAGATAGTCTCCTTCGACCTCGTTTCCGTAGGTATATTGGAACGAGGTGGAAGGAGACTTCTTCTCAATACGACCCCAGATCCGCATAGGTGTACTCCACGTTCTCGGTTGTGATAAGGTGCAGATAAATACATCGTTCGGAACGGTTACTGCCACGAACACGGCCTGTATCGGGCTCGGATGAAATTCCCGAAGCTCATTCCGTCGGTTTCTGCATCTTTTCCTCCAGCACATAGCGGTGCGGATTCCCTTG
>JBJEHD010000061.1:0-11120 GCA_051875715.1 Bacteroidaceae bacterium | reverse complement strand
CAGCGACTACGACTATCTGCTGCAGGGCACCACGCGCCTCAGTCGTCGCATCCTCTACAACCCTTACATCCTCCACACCTATACCTACGCCATCGAAAACTACCGGCGCCTCCGTCGTGACCTGGAGCGTCTGCTGGCGCTGAAGCAACCGAATGCGGATAATTGATCTCGGATGGCTGGAAACGAAAGCATTTTAAACGCTGTTTAAACACCGTTGCAATGCTGTTGCAATGCTGTTGCAATGCCGTTGCAACGCTCATCCTGATGCGTGCGCACACGAAGGCCGATGCGTGCGCACACGAAGGCCGATGCGTGTACACGTGAAGGCTGATGTGTGTACACACGAAGACCGATGCGTGCATAGGCAATCATACGAAGCAAAAACGTGCGCCCGCTTCCCGGCTGAAGGGAGCAGACGCACGGTGGTCAGAAATCAAATCAAGTGTAGTGTTTAGTAGACCGTGTTTTGCGGGTCGAAGTTTGTCCAGCCTTCCAGCCAGTTGTCCTGGGCATCGCGGAAGGCACCGATGTAGCCTCCGTTGTTGTCGGTCAGCATCTGGACCGGGCAGTAGTTCTGACCCGTCTGGCAGGGGTCGGTCAGTCCGAGTTCGGTTTCTTCGGCCGTGCGGTTGGAAGGCTCGCTGCGGAAGAATGTTTCCGAGTACGAGCACTGCGTGCGGTCTTCCGTCTTCGATGCGTAGTCGTAGAGGTAGTTTTCGTACTCCTTGTTCTTGTCCGTACCAATTACGCCCATGCCGGCGAAGAGGATGTTCTTCAGGTGAAACAGTCCGGCCTTGGCATAGCCCACCGTGTTGCCCTTCTCACCGTCGATGATGAGTCCGATGGGGTAGCCCACGGCCAGTGAGTTTTCTACGTTCAGCCGGCTGCTGCGGCGTATCTGCATGGCCGATTGGAACTTGCCCAGTTTCGAACCATTGTTGGGGAAGAGGCTGCCTGCCGTGATGTAGTCCGATGAGTTGACAAAGTCCGTGTTCTTGGCCGTCTTCGGTCCGATGAAGGTGAAGTGGCTGAAGGTGGCCGAGGTGAAAGGTTCGGTCTCGGCACCGCTGGCGTTGTTGTCGCTTTCGAAGCCGTTGCTCTGCGAGGTGTCGGCAATGCGCGGGTCGCGGATGGACAGGCCGTATTCAACACGGCCGCTGAAACCGTTGTCGGTATCGAACTCATCGTCCCATCCCTTGTAGGCCACCAGGTACTGGCAGTTGACGCTTCCGCCGAACCACTCGAACGAGTCGTCGTTGGTGTACGACACCTGCAGGTGGTCGATGGTGGTGCCGCTGCCTACCGAGCCGAAGGTGATGCCGTTGATTTCCTTGTCGGTGTCGAACGGATAGCCGGCGAACTCCACGCGGATGTACTGGTAGATGCCCGAGTTGTCGGCATCGTTGTCGCCTCCGTGGATGGTGGTGGGTCCGCCTTCAATCTGCTGCGTGCCTTGGTTGTTTTTGGCCTTACCGCAGATGATGAGGCCTCCCCAGTCGCCCGGCCGGCGTTGTCCGGGGACTTCTTCCGATGTCATGACGATGGGGGCGTTCTTCTCGCCCTTCATTTCGCAGTATCCGCCCGGTTCGACGATGAGTGTCGCCATGGTCTGCTTGTCACCCTTGATGACCGTGCCGGCCGGGATGCGCAACTTGGCGCCGGCGTCAACGTAGACCCAACCTTTCAGCAGGTAGGTCCCTTTCGGCAGGCTGACATCGCCGGTGAAGTGGAAGTGTTGCGTGCCGTTGCCGATTTCCGTCCCGTTGTTGAAGAGGAGCCCGTCGCTGTAGGCCACATTGCCTTTATACGTCACTTCGGGGTCTTTCGGCTGTGATGGCTCGTCGTCCGATGAACACGAGGTCAGGATGGCCGGCGTTCCGGCCAGGAGGGCGCACGCCAGGGCGAGGACACTCCATTGTTTGCTTGTTGTTTTCATACACATGTTTGTTTAAAAAAAAGTGGTTTGTTGTCTTTAGAATTTATACGTCAGGTTGATGCCGAAGGTGCGCCCGGGCCGGTAGTCTCGGGTGGTTTCTTCTATGGTTCGTTTCTGTCCGTCGATGTGGACGGTTTCGAACTGCTTGTAGCGCACGTGTTCGGCCAGCAGGTCGCGTACGGTGGCTTTTACCTCCCAGTGCTTCCAACTCTTGCCGACGGAGAGGTCGATGCTGTTGCGCGGCATTTCGTAGGAGTTGGGGATGTTTCGGGCCGTACCGTCCGAGGCTGTCCCGTAGCGGTTGCCCACGCCGATGATGCGCTTTCCGATGCGGTTGTAGAGCAGGGCGGCGTTCCATCCCTTGTCGGCATGGTGGTAGAAAAGTCCGGTGTTGACGAGGTAGGGCGACTGGCCTTGCATGGGGCGGTCCACGTTGTTCGTGCCTGGGGCGAAGCGCACTTTGCTTTTAATCCAGGCTCCGTTGAACGACAAGGAGAAGTCCTTCATCCCGATGAAGTCCAGGTTCTTGCGGATGTCCACCTCGATACCGTAATTATCTGCACCGCGGGCGTTGATGAACGAGTAGATGAGGTCGGTCCCTCCGGCCACGGTGTAGGTCCATTCGATGGGGTTACGGAAGTGTTTGTAGAAAAGGGCTACGGAGATTTGTTCGCCTGAGGCCGGATACCACTCGTAACGCAGGTCGAGGTTGTCGATGTAGGCGGCCTTCAGGTCGGCGTTTCCCATCACGTTGCTGCCCAGGTCGAAGTCGTAGTAGACCGAGGTGGACAGCTCGCGGAACTCGGGCCGGTTGGTCGACCGTCCGTAGGCGGCCCGCAACTGATGCTTCGGGCTGATGCGGTAGGTCAGGTTGACCGAGGGGAAGAGGTCGCCGTAGTCGTAGTGTGTGTCGTGAAGGCTTTCTTCGTATTGGCGCGTGTTCATGCGTAGGGTCTGCCGGGTGTATTCGTAGCGCAGTCCGGCATAGAGGTCGAAGTTGCCCATAGGCAGGTTGGCGGCGGCGTAGGCGGCCATCAGGCTTTGGCGTCCGGCGTAGTTGTTCAGGTAGTTCACCTCTTCGTAGAGGTAGAGTTTGTCCGGCCCGTAGTTGTCGGGAGTGAGCACACTCGAGGCTACATCGTCGAAGAAGAGGAACCCCTGCGGCAGGTTGTTCTCCGGCTGCCATCCGTATTGGAACTGACGTGTGCGGTATTGGCGTGTGCGGTGTTCGCCGTAGAGGCCGGCTTTCAGCACGGGGTCGATGCGGCGTGCGTGCAGCGTGTGCTGGTAGTTGGCGGCAGCCGATGCCATGTGTTCGTCCAGCCGGGTGAACTCGCGGCCGATGCGGTAGATGCCCATGGTCTGTTCCGTGCGGTCGGTACGTTGGATGAGTCGCCGGTCGGGCAGGTGGCGGTTGGCATAGGCGTAGCCCACGCTCCAGTCCGTCTGTCGGTCGTCGGCCGTGTGCTTGCCGGTCAGCTGGGTGTTGTAGGTCGTTCGCGAGGAGTAGTAGTATTCCTGGTCGTGGATGTTGTCGGGCTGGGCGTTGAAGCCTGTCCGCTCGGCATAGCGGTCCTTGGCCAACTGGTTGAAGATGTTTTTCCACTCCAGCAGGTGGCGGTTGTCTTTGGGCCGGAAAGACAGGTTCAGCATCCCGCCCAGACGCACGTCGTGGCTGTATTGGTTGTCGGTGGCCTTGCGTAGGAACACGGCCTTGTCGTTCGAAATGTCGTACGGACCATAGAGCGAGTTCTCCATGTCGGTCTGCGTCCGAAAGGTGTTGCTGTAGTTCAATGCGGCCAGCAGACCTATGGTTTGTCCGCCCTCGGCGTGCCAGGTGTGGTTGTAGTCGGCACTCCATTTCACGTCGGCGGCCGGATGACGGGTGCGCACGCTCCAATCGTTGTTCAGTCCGTTGCCTGTCAGGCTGAGGCGCGGATGGGTGCCTCCCTCGTAGCCCGGATAGGCCAAAAGCGTCCCTTTCATGCCGGTCTGCAACGAGCGTAGTCCGCCGTCAAACCCCAGCCAGTCCGTCGAACTACCTTTGGCAGCCCGGAAGGAACGGAAGTGTGTGCGGTCGTTGACGCTGGTGCCGAGGGAGAGGTGCAGCGCGTTGTCGTCGGTCAGTTGTTTTGTGCTGACCAGGATGAAGCCTCCGGTGAAGTCGGCCGGATATTCCGGCGTGGGGCTTTTCACGATGGTCATGTGGTCCAGCTGCGAACTGGGCAGGATGTCGAACGAGAAGGCACGCGAGTCGGCCTCCGAACTGGGCACTCCGCCACCGTTTATCCATACGTTGTTGTACCGTTGCGACAAGCCTCGTACCAGCACGAACTTCTCGTCGACGACCGACACGCCCGGTACGCGCCGGATGACCTCCGAGGCATCTTTGTCCTGCGTGCGGGCTATCTGTTGGGCGGACACGCCCGTTTGTACCACCAGGCTGAGGCGTTGTTGCTGCAGTTGGGCCACCTCGCTGTTTCGTCGGGTCGTGGCCGTTACCTGCACCTCGCCCAGCGTCTGCGCGTCGGCCTCGAGGGCGAAGTCGCGTGTTGTCTCGCCTTGGACGGGAATGCTGACTTCCGTTGCTCTGGCATCGCGGTATCCCACGTATTGGACGAGGAGGGTGTAGGTTCCTTGCGGCAATTCCAGTTGGTAGTTTCCGTCGAGGTCGGCCACGGCACCCCGTGTTGTACCCTCAATGCTTACGGTAGCTCCGATGAGCGGCTCGCCGGTCTGTCCGTCGGTGATTCTTCCGCCCAGGATTCCGGCCTGAACGGCGAGGCAAATCCAAGTGCCCAGCAGCAGGGCGATGCCTCTTCGGTTCATTTTCGTCTTTCTCATGCTTTTGTCTCTTCGTTTCGGCGGCAAAAGTAGAGGGCGGATGTTTCAACGACGTTTCATGGAGGTGACGATGCTGTGTAATGCCGTGCCGTTGGGAATATTTCCGGCCGTAGTGGTGCGATATGCGAAAAAAGTAGTACATTCGCCCTCATAAACCAATCACCTAAAAACAAAATCAGAACAATGTATCCTTTGAAATTCAAGCCTATCCTGAAGCAAACCATTTGGGGAGGCGACCGTATCATTCCATTCAAGCATCTGAATGAAGACCTGCCGTGTGTGGGCGAAAGTTGGGAAATCTCCGGCGTGCGCGGAAATGAATCTGTCGTGGCCGAAGGCGAACTGCAGGGCATGAACCTGACCGAACTGGTGAAAACCTACAAGGCCGACCTGCTGGGCAAGGCGGGCTACGAGCGTTTTGGCGATACGTTCCCCTTGCTCATCAAATTCATCGACGCCAAGCAGGACTTGTCCATTCAGGTACATCCCACCGATGAACTGGCTCAGCAACGTCATGGCTGCATGGGCAAGACGGAGATGTGGTATGTGATTGATGCCGCCGAAGGGGCACGTCTGCGTTCCGGCTTCTCGCAGGCCGTCACGCCTGAAGAGTATGAGGCCCGCGTGGCCGACTCCACCATCACCGACGTGCTTCGCGAGTACGACATTCATCCGGGCGATGTGTTCTTCTTGCCTGCCGGCCGCATCCACAGCATCGGTGCGGGTGCTTTCATTGCAGAAATACAGGAAACGTCGGACATCACCTATCGTATCTTCGACTTCAACCGCAAGGATGCCAACGGCCGTACGCGCGAACTTCACACCGAGCAGGCCAAGGGTGCTATCAACTACGAGGTGCTCGACGACTATCGTACCCACTACGAGGCCGAAGTCAACACGCCTGCCGAGCTGGTGTCGTGCCACCATTTCACCACTTCGCTCTACGACCTGACCGAGGACATCACGTGCGACTATTCCGAACTCGACTCATTCGTCATCTTCATCTGTCTGGAGGGCTCGTGCCGCATGACCGACACCGAAGGACATGAAGTCAGCGTGCAGGCCGGCGAAAGCGTCCTGCTTCCTGCCGCCATTCAGGGTGTGACCCTTGTGCCGGACGGACGGGTAAAGTTGCTGGAGACATACGTATAGCCTTTTTGTCCCGCTATTGTGCGGGGAGTATAAAAGAAAAAAGAGGCGGTGTGTCATAATGGCCAATCTGCGGCGTTGCTATCGGCATTCGGCCTTGGTCGTGTACGCCAGTACACTCCCTTCGGCCTCAGCCTCAGCGCCTTGCATCTCGACCAGTCTGACGCACCTTTGAGGCTGCGCCAAAACATTCAGTTTTGACACAGCCTCGCTTTCTTGTAGCCGTGTGTCGGCCGTCAATATTTTGCTATTCGGGCGATGCGCCGGGGAATCTCGGTGTTGTCCATGCGGCCCTGAAATTGTTCGGCTCCGGCTCCGATGGCAAACACGGGTACGTATCCATTCGAGTGCCCTCCGCTTACCCAGCCCACCAGGGCGATGTCGTTGATGATTTCCTTGGCTACGGCGGCCAGCGGCTCGTTGTAGGCATATTCGCTGGCTACCAATTTGGCCCCGTTCGGACCGAACGAATCGTCGTAGGCTTTGTGCAGCCGTGCCTCCTGTTCGGGGGTGAGCGTGATGGCGTCGCCAAATCCCATCGTAGACTTCAGCAGGCTTTGGATGTCTTCCCAAGTGGCACGTCCGTTCGTTTCCGTCCGAAGGTTGTGGATGAGCACCGACAGTTTTTCTTGCGATGTCTTTTGGTGGGCCAATGCTTGCAGGTTGAGTTTGTACGGGCCTTTGCCCAGTACGATTCCGCCTGTCTCGTGGTCGGCAGTCACCACAATCAGAGTTTCTTGCGGGTGTTGCAGGTAGAAGTCGTAGGCCTTCAAGATGGCTTGGTCCATGTCTCTTACCTCATGAAACACGGTGGCGGCATCGTTGCCGTGGCAGGCCCAGTCTATCTTGCCTCCCTCTACCATCAGGAAGAACCCTTTGTCCTCCCCTTGCGTGAGGAAGCGGATGGCGCTTTCGGTGATTTGTGCCAGGGTCAGGTCGCCCTCCTCGCGGTCGATGGCGTAGGGCAGGGAAGAAGGCTCCTTGCCTTCGGCTTGTGTCAAGATGATCCTTTCGGTCTGTACGGCCTTCTGTTGGAATTCGTCATAGCCTTTGGCCACGATGTAGCCTGCCTGGTCAAACAACTGGTAGATAGGTGTGGCGGTCGAGTCTTTCTTGCTGGTCGGTTGCAGGAATCCGGCTCCGGCATAGAAATCGAATCCGGCCTCAGGCAGGTCGGTGGCAATCTCGTAATACATCTTTCGGTTGGGCTGATGGGCGTAGAACGAGGCCGGCGTGGCATGGTCGATGCTGACGCTGGTGGCGATACCTACTTTTCGCCCGCGTTGCTTGGCTTGCCAGGCGATGCTGTGGATGGTCATCGTGTCGCGGTCCACTCCGATGGCGCTGTTGTAAGTCTTCTGGCCGGTGGCCAGCGCAGTGCCTCCGGCGGCCGAATCGGTCACGCCATTGGTGGCTGAAAAGGTAGTGGCCATGGTGGCATAGGGGAAACTGGCAAAGCAGAGCGGTTCCGTGCCGATTTGGCCTTGCAGTTCGCCCTGATACATTTCGGTGCCGTTCACTTGGTTCACGCCCATGCCGTCGCCGATGAAATAAAACACATACTTGACTTCCGGCTCCTTGGAGCAGGACGAGAGGATGACGGTGCTGCCGGCCGCAATGGCCACGAGCGTCCATACGATGGTTCTCAGATTCTTTTTCATGCGATTCCTTTAGTTGTTGTCGGCAAAGGTCGCAAAATGTTTCGAAAAGTCTATCTCAATTTCGATAAAAAGCGACGGACGCGGCGCATGATGCGCAATCCGGTCATTACGCCGTCGTACAAGGCCAGGCCGCGGCTGAACTGTTGCATCAGTGGATGCAGTGATTTTTCTTCCGGGGTAGGGGCGAATACTTCTTGGGCGGTCTGTACGACGACGGCCCGTTGTTTGCTCAACTGTTCCCTCAGTGCGGCCTTCCGCTGTGCTATCTCCTGGAGGCCAAGGGTGGGTGATGTGTTTGTTTTCATGGCTCGGTCGGATGGTCGTTGTTCAGAAACAGGTTGGCCAGGAATTTAGCCATAGGGTTGACGAACAGTTGTTTGCGCAGGACGTATGCCGTCCCCATCAGCAGTACGACGACGCCGGCTATCAGCCCGAAACTGCCTGCCAGACCGCCCACGTGGGGCTCCAACGCATAAGCCAGGGCCAACATCAGGTAGAAGAGGCCGATGATGCCCAGCACGACGAGGATGGCCGCCATGGCGAGGGTGGAGATGAGGATGGTCATCTTCTCCACGATTTCCAATTGGGTGTATTCTTTTTGCAGTTGCAGGTACTTCTTCACTTCGACGAAGAGTTGCTGCAAGTTGTCGATGTGGTGGTTGTCAGATAGCATGGGTGGGAAGGATGGATACGTCCAAAGCCTTGCACGGGAGGGATTGACGCCTTTTCCCGATACAAGGCTTTGGAGCAGGTGTTCGTCTTTATTCCTGGGGTTTCATTTCAGCGGCGATTTGGTCCACCAGGTCGTTCATTTCGTTGTGACCCAGACGGATGCCTTTTTCACGCAGGATGTCTGCGATTCTTGCACGCGTGTCTGTCCCCTTTTCCGGAGCAAACAAAATACCGAATGCCGCTCCTACGGCGGCACCGCCTAAGAAGGCGGCCAATACACTTAAACTTCTCATACGGCTTTCTCTTTAATAGGATTGTCTACACAAAACTAACGAAAAGAACCATGCCATGTTCGTCCTTCCTCCGACAATAAACATAATTTAACCAAGCAAATGTCTGCGCTGTGTGAATAAGCCTTACTTTTGCTCAGTTTACAAACGAAAAACAGAAAGGAACAAACTTATGATGAAAAATAAAGTCGTCTTCATCACCGGTGCCACCAGTGGCATAGGCGAGGGGTGTGCCCGTCGTTTTGCCTCGGCTGGTGCCCACCTGATTCTGAACGGACGCAATGAGGCGAAACTGCAGTCGCTGAAGCAGGAACTGGAAACGGCACATGACATCGAAGTATACCCATTGCCCTTCGATGTACGCGACCGTCAGGCTGCTGCCCAGGCCGTCGGTTCGCTGCAGGGTCGTTGGGCCGAGCCGGACATCCTTATCAACAATGCCGGGCTGGTCATCGGCGTCGACAAGGAGTTCGAAGGTTCGCTGGACGAGTGGGATGTGGTGATTGACACCAACATAAAGGGGCTGCTGGCCATGACGCGCCTGTTGGTGCCCGGCATGGTCGAACGAGGCCGTGGCCATATCATCAACATCGGTTCGATAGCCGGCGATGCAGCCTATCCGGGTGGCAGTGTCTATTGTGCCACCAAGGCGGCTGTCAAGGCATTGTCTGACGGCTTGCGCATCGACTTGGTCGACACGCCGCTGCGGGTGACGAACATCAAGCCCGGTATGGTCGAAACCAATTTCACGGTGGTACGATACCGGGGCGACAAACCTCGGGCCGACGAGTTCTATCGGGGCATCCGTCCGCTCACGGGAGCCGATGTGGCCGAAACGGTGTTCTTTGCCGCTTCCGTGCCCGAACATATCCAGGTGGCCGAGGTGTTGGTGATGCCCACCTACCAGGCTACGGGAACCATTGCCCATCGGCAGAAATGAATCAGAACAACGCATATTAATTTTAAAATAGAATAGAATAATGAAGAAGTTTGAAATGTTAGGGATGGCGCTGTGTGTGGCATTGGCTTTCGGGTCGTGCAAATCGAGCGAAAGCGCCTACAAAAAAGCGTATGAGAAGGCCAAACAGCAAGAACTGGCTGAGGCTGAAGCACCTGCTCCGGCCGTAGAAACTCCTGTGAAGCAGACCCAGGTAATAGAGGCCCCGGTAGAGCCGAAACCTGTCAGCGTGGCACCTGTTCGCGAAGAAAAGGTGACGGTGGTGAGCACCGGTGCAACCGAACTGAAAGACTACAGTGTGGTTTGCGGAAGTTTCAGCGTGAAGGCCAATGCCGAAGGACTGAAGGATTACCTCGACGGCGAAGGTTATCAGGCCATCGTGGTGTACAATGCCGACAATTCCATGTATCGTGTGGTGGTGAGCACCTATTCCGACCATGCAGAGGCTTCGCGTGCTCGCGATGCGTTCAAAGCAAAGTATCCTCAGCGTGCTGATTTCCAGGGTTCCTGGCTGCTTCGCCGCATTTATTGATAAAAAAATCTTCTCCGGCGATACAAGATATTGAAATAAAACACTATCTTTGTCGCCGGATTCGGAAAGATGCCAGAGTGATCGAATGGACCGGACTCGAAATCCGGCGAACGGCTTATGCTGTTCCGAGGGTTTGAATCCCTCTCTTTCCGCAAAGGAGTTCCTGTTTGGGACTCCTTTTTTTTTGTGCCTGCTGGTCAGGAAATAATGGGTCAGCGCCTTTACGGCATGGCACTCCGCCAGCTTTCGTGGGTCTTTTTGAATCTCCCTAATTTTCTTACTCATACGTAAACAAAAGGGGCTGTGTCAAAATAGGCGCAGCCTCATTTTTATAATGAGCTGTAAAACATGAAACAAAGCCCTGACTTTCACAAGCCGGGGCTTTGTCATGTCAAAAAGTTTTTGTAACTTTATGACAAACAATAAATTAAATGTCAACAAAGATACATACAAAATCTTACAGTAACAACGACAGGCTGTTTTTCCTGCTCAATCCAAGCGAGGACATAGCGGAAAACGACCCTGTGCGCATTGTCGATGCCATAGTCGAGCACCTTGACCTCAAGGATTTCAAGAAACTGTACCGCGAACGCGGGCGCTGTGCCTACCACCCGAAGATGCTGCTCAAGATAATCCTCTATGCCTACATGAACAACATCTACTCGTGCCGCAAGATAGAGCGGCAGGTTCAGCGGGACATCCATTACATCTGGCTGGCGGCCCAGGAGCGTCCCGACTTCGTGACCATCAACCGCTTCCGCAACCGCGTGAAGAACGAGATAAACAGCATCTTCACCCAGATGGTGCTGCTGTTGGCCGAGCGTGGCTACATCTCGCTTGACGTGGAGTATATCGACGGCACCAAGATAGAGTCAAAGGCCAACAAGTACACCTTCGTATGGAGAAAGACAGTGGAGAAGAACCGGGCAAAGCTGCAGGAAAAGATACGCATATTGCTTCAGCAGGTGGACGAAGCCATAGCGCAGGACAAGGCTGCGGAATCGGCCGAGCCGGCAGAGCTCACCGCGGAGGCGCTTACCTCGCTTATCGGGGAGCTTAAAGACGCACTCGCATCCGG
>JBJEHD010000060.1:0-2142 GCA_051875715.1 Bacteroidaceae bacterium | reverse complement strand
CCAAATCAACCTGAAGGACTACGCCGCCCGCTTCGCCACCTGCGGACTGCCCGTGATAAAAATCGGCATCGACTTCGACAGCGAACGGCGCACCATCGGGGAGTGGAAGATGGCGTAACGATAAGAACGCGGAGATGAGGAAACTGACGACCATAGGAATCTGCGTGCTGCTGGCACTGCTGGCGGCCGCAGCGGCATGGTACGCCCACGACCGGCGCGGAGGCGCGATGCTCCGTCAGGCCGAGGCCTTGATGGGCACCAACCCGGACAGTGCACGCCAGGTGCTGGAACAATACGCACCGGCCCGCCATCTGCGGGGAGAGCACCAAGCCCGCTACGCCCTGCTCCTCACCCAAGCACGTTTCAAAACATACCAGCCCACGGACAACGACTCCCTCATCCGCATCGCCGTGGACTATTACGCCCATTCCTCCGATTCCCTCCGAAAAGCCTGGAGCTGCTTCTACGCGGGGCGCACTTACGCCAACAGACAAGAAAAGAGCCGAGCCCTCAGATGCTATCAACAAGCAGCATCTGCGGCCACGAACACATCGGACTACAAATTTCAGAGCCTACTCTATTTCTATTGGGGGAGCATCCTTCAAAGCCAATATCCGCATACAGAAGGACTGGAGAAATTCGAGGAGTCTTTGCGTTTCGACTGGTTACGGGAGGACACACTTGGTGCAGTAGCGACCTTGGAAGAAATAGCTTGGAGCCACGCATACAACACTGACTTCAACCAATCCGTTGATTGCTTGCAGAAGGCCCTCTCCTACACACACGCAAACGACACCAGTACTTTGGAAGATATCTACCAACGATTCGGAATTATTCTCCATTTGGGCGGACGTTACAACGAAGCCCTCCGATACATCAACTTGTCATTGCAGTACACGTCGGCAGACCCACGATTCCAAACCACCAAACTTTTCACGAAAGGAATCATCCTCAACTCACTGGAGCAATACGACTCCGTCTCGTACTACATCAGCCAGCGGAAATGGGAGAATCATTACGACCGCGCCAACTACCAACGAGAGATGGCCCGTCTGAAAAACGGACAGGGGAAATATGCAGAGGCGTACCAATGGATGTCCCAATATTCAGAAAGCAAAGATTCCATTTACCATCATGAAAACCAATACTCACTCGTTCAACTCCAAAAACTATACGATTATTCGCGGGTGGAGAATGAGAACATGCGCCTAAAGGCGGAAAAGCAAAGTCTGCTGCTGGCTTTTCTGATTCCTGTCACCATTGCACTGGCGGCCATGTTCGCCTGCATCGTCATGTACCGCTTACTACAGAAGATGAAAAGGTGGTCGTTCCTCCAGAAAGAGAAGACCGCCCGCCAGCACGAGATGAAATACGCCAACCTGCAAGCCCTGCTGACGGAATACAGCAAACGGGAGATGGACCTGCAAGAGTCCATCAGCCACAGCAAGAAACAGATGGAGCACTACGTTCGCCAGCAGAAATATATCAAGGAGAAATACCTCGCCGACTGCGACGTCCGCCCCCTGCTGAAACAGCGCATCGCCCGGATGGAGGAAGGGAAGGGCACCAAAGCCTCCGAACGGATTCTCTCAGCCGACGAACTAGCCCGACTGCTCATCACCACAGATGCCTTGTTCGGAAACTTCGCCTCCCGGCTCCAACTGTCCTACGGTCTCAGCGACACGGACCTCCACCTCTGCTGCCTGCTGAAGTTGGGCGTCAAAAGCAGCCACATCGGACTTCTGCTGAATGCAAGCAACGAAGCCCTCAAGAAAAGGGCGAGCCGGCTTTGCAAAAACAAGTTCAACACCGACCTGCGGCTGGAAGAATTCATCGCCTCTTTCCATTAGGACGGTCCTTGCACAGACTATCAAATTTGTGCAAAATGGTTCAACAATATTGATAGTTGTCCCGAAGCCTTTCCTATCGCATTCAAATACAAGAAATTACGAACGCACAATTTCCCGTATTTGTCCCCCTCCTGTCCTTGGTAGGTTCGGCAATACATCCTAAATTTGCCGGCGTAAACCTTTCAGAGTTTTATTCACTAAACATCAAACGTATGACTTACAAACAAATTCTAATTCCACTTTTTGCCGCCTGCACGCTTTTCGCGTCTTGCTCGGAGGAAGAGAAAGACGA
>JBJEHD010000059.1:0-11576 GCA_051875715.1 Bacteroidaceae bacterium | reverse complement strand
AATACTACACACTTTAATTGTTAATTACGTGTGAAGTAAATCTGTATCATGTCAACGCTGTAAAATTGTTAAATCATAGAAACGCTGTTGGCTTTTGCAATATTGTTCGTATATTTGCGAACAACATCCAAGTTATGGAAGAAAAGAAAGATTATACTGTTACACAGGAACAGTTGGCAAGATTTGCCAAAGCATTGGGACATCCTGCCCGAATTGCTATTATGCACTTTTTGGCAAAGCAGAAAACGTGTTATTTTGGGGATATTCACGAAGAACTTCCTATTGCCAAAGCAACCGTATCGCAACACCTGAAAGAGTTGAAGGACGCAGGACTGATACAAGGAGAGGTTGAAACGCCTAAAGTGAAATACTGTATCAACCGAGAGAATTGGCAATTGGCTCGTGAACTCTTTAAAGAGTTTTTCGGGCAATGTATCTGTAAATCGGGGGAGTGTTGCTGATAATCCCCTTTTTTTAATATTGATGTTCGTTGTTTTGCGAATTACGTTTAATATAATAAATTTATAAATTATGGAAATTAAAGTATTAGGAACAGGTTGTGCGAGCTGTAAGGATCTGTATGCAACAGTCGAACAGGTAGTAAAAGATTTGGCCTTGGAAGCAGTAGTAACCAAAGAAGAAGATTTGATGAAGATTATGGAATACAATGTAATGACACTTCCTGCCCTCGTTGTTGACGGCAAGGTTGTGGCAAAGGGCAAACTTTCTGCCAAAGAAGTAAAAGATGTATTAACCAAGCAAATCTGATTATGATGAAACGCTTTTTATTCCTTGCCATTGCTTGTTTGTTTCCCATTTGGGGAATGGCTCAGATTGCAGCAGATGCTTATGTGGAAGTTCTTTATTTTCATGGGAAACAACGTTGTGCAACCTGCAAAGCCATTGAGAAATATACGAAAGAAGTGGTCAATGCAGATTTGGCCGAGTTGGTCAAGAACGGAAAATTACGTTTCAAAGAAATAGACATTTCAACTCCCGAAGGCGAAAAGCTGGCTGAGCAATATCGTGTCAGTTGGTCATCTCTTTATGTGAATAAATGGAAGAACGGCAAAGAAGAGCGTAACGACATGACACGCTTTGCATTTCAAAATGTCCGAAACAACACACCGGCTTTCAAAAAGGAATTAGAACAGAAAATCAATCAGTTGCTAAAATAATGCAGTTTTATGGAATGCTTGCAAACATGGTTGGATAATAGTGAGATACCTATTATCACCGCTTTCCTGCTCGGTCTGCTGACAGCCGTGAGTCCGTGTCCATTGGCGACCAACATTACCGCTATCGGATTCATCAGTAAGGATATAAGTAACCGAAACCGGATATTTACAAATGGCGTTCTATATACTTTAGGGCGTGTATTGGCTTATTCTGCATTGGGCGCGATACTTATCGCAATACTCCGAAAGGGTGCAGACATGTTTGCCATACAAAAAAGCATCAGTGAATGGGGAGAACTGTTGCTTGCTCCTGCTTTGATATTGATAGGGTTGTTTATGCTGTTCGGGGATAAATTGCCATTGCCCAAGTTCGGATTCTCCGCTACTGAAAAGACGGAAAAATTAAAGGGCTCATGGGGTAGTTTGTTGTTGGGGATATTGCTTGCCATGGCATTTTGTCCGACCAGTGGACTGTTTTATTTTGGCATGCTCATACCCATGTCGGCAATGGAAAGCGAGGGATACTTGCTGCCTGCCGTTTTTGCATTGGCAACAGGGCTTCCCGTCATGCTTGCCGCTTGGATTTTGGCATACAGTGTAGCAGGGATAGGGAAGTTTTATAACCGTGTGCAGACTTTCCAGAAGTGGTTTAGCAACGCGGTAGCCATACTGTTTGTCTTGGTTGGCATTTATTATGGATTGATAAATTGGGGCATATTATGAAAATTCTAATTTTATGTACAGGAAATAGTTGCCGCAGCCAAATGACGCATGGTTTCATTGTAGGCAAGCAGTTCGTGTTGTTACAAACAAAGATAGGATTATGATACAAAGATTTGCAGATTGGCTTGTGTATGACATCTTCGGTTTGGATGCTTCAACCGTTTTAGGAAAAGCCATTGACTTCTTCTTTTACGATACGATAAAGATTCTAATCTTATTATTCTTTATCAGCGTGATAATGGGAATTATAAATGCCTATTTCCCGATAGAACGTTTGCGCGATTATTTGACCTCTCGAAAACTATATGGATTGCAATATTTCTTTGCGGCCTTGTTTGGCGCTATCACCCCGTTCTGTTCCTGTTCTTCCATACCGCTGTTTATCGGATTTGTGAAAGGGGGAATTCCTTTGGGAGTAACATTCGCCTATCTGATAACCTCGCCTTTGGTCAACGAGGTTGCTGTTGCCATGTTTATCGGCACCTTTGGATTGCGCATTACTTCTATCTATGTGGTCAGCGGTATTCTTTTAGGTATGGCAGGCGGCTTTATCCTGGGCAAGATGAGATTGGAGCCTTATTTGAGTGATTGGGTAAAGCAAATTCAGCAAAATTCAACTTCCGACTCCGGAACATGGGAAAAAGAACATGCTCCGTTCTTTAGCCGATTGCCAATTATCATACAAGAAGCTTGGAAGATTGTCAGAGGGGTGCTTGTGTATATTCTTATCGGAATCGGTATCGGTGCATTTATGCACGGCTATGTGCCGGAAGGATTTTTCGAGCAGTACATGTCTAAAGATCATTGGTTTGCTGTTCCTTTATCGGTCGTGTTGGCTGTTCCAATGTACGCTAATGCGGCCGGAATAGTGCCGGTGATTGAGGTTTTTGTAGTTAAGGGGATTCCCATTGGGACAGCACTTGCTTTCATGATGGCAGTCGTCGGGCTATCATTACCAGAAGCCACGCTATTGAAAAAGGTAATGACTTGGCGGCTGATAGGGATATTCTATGGCGTGATAACCTTATTTATTATCGCATTGGGATATTTGTATAACATGGTATTGTAGCGCAAAAGAAGGCCGATGAACCGGCCGCAACTAACATGAGTGAGATACGGCCTCCTGTCGAAGAAGGCAATCATCGGGTACGGACTATCGGTTGGCCACGAATCATAGTGCCCAGACAGGGCGACGCCTCTCCTGACAAGGCATACACATGAACGCCGATCGGTGATAATTAACCGCAAATCCTGCGGTTAATTGTCCGCAAAGCCATATATTTGCAGAAAACAGTGACGCCTGTGTACGCATAGCGGTCTTTCTTTTTCGTGGGACCGGGTATCTGGTGCATGGGCGGATTTCTTTGACCGAACGATATGCTGAGCAAGAACAAACTGAAATACATCCGCTCGTTGGAGCGAAAGAAAGGACGAAACGAGGAGTGCGCTTTCGTGGCCGAGGGGCCCAAGGCCGTGGGCGACCTGGGTGCACACCTGCGCTGTAAACTGCTGGTGGCCACCCGCGAATGGCTGAACCGCCAGCCGGCCTGGCAGGCAGAAGAAGTGGTGGAGGTGACGGACGACGAACTGGCGCGCGCCAGTTTCCTGAAAACGCCGCAAGAGGTGCTGGCCGTGTTCGAACGTCCGGCCGACGCAGCACCGAAAGCAGGGCCTGACCGCGCTTTATGCCTGGCGCTGGACGAGGTGCAAGACCCGGGCAACCTGGGGACCATCGTCCGTCTGGCAGACTGGTTCGGCATCGACGACATTTTCTGCTCGCCCGGAACGGCCGACGTATTCAGCCCCAAGGCCGTACAGGCCACGATGGGGGCGTTGGCCCGCGTACGCCTGCACTACGGACCGTTGGCCGACGTGGTAGCTGCCGCCGGCGATGTCCCCGTCTACGGTACATTTCTGGACGGAGAGAACCTCTACGAGCAGCCTTTGTCTGCCACGGGATTGTTGGTGATGGGGAACGAAGGAAATGGCATCAGCGCAGAAGTAGAAAGGATGGTCACGCAAAAACTCTACATCCCCAACTTTCCGCCCGAACGGGCCACGTCGGAGTCGCTCAACGTAGCCATCGCCACTGCCGTTGCCTGTGCCGAGTTCCGCCGCAGGAGGCTGTAACACCGTCTTATCCGCCGGGGAAAGGATGCCGAACACCTCGAGGCTTTACTCTACCTTCTCCGGCAACTGCTCGGGCTGCACATGGGTCATGCTGGCCCACAGGCTGTAGCGCGCCTCGGGGTTGAGTCGCTCCAGTTCGGCCAGGATGCGCTTCATGTCCGAACGATGGCTGTCGGTTTCGTATGGGCATTGCTTGGTTTGCGGCGGATACTGCCGCACGGCGGCCATCGTCTGTAAATCGGCTTCGGCCACAAGGCAGAGGGGGCGGATGAGGGTCATGTCGAATTTCTTCATCCGAAGCAGGGGCGGCATCGCGCTGAACGAGCCCTGAAAAGTCAGGTTCATCAGCAACGTCTGCAATACGTCGTCCATGTGATGGCCCAAGGCCAGTTTGTTGCATCCCTGTTCGCGAGCCACCGTGAAGAGGGCCTTGCGCCGGTTCCACGAGCAGAGGAAACAAGGCGATTTGCGTGTGTCGGTCTGCGCATCAAATTCGGTCTCCACACAGACGAAAGGTACGCCCAGGCCCTCGGCATACGAACGCAGGTAGGCGATGTCCGCCTGGTAAGGGATGTTGCGCATCACCACATGGGCGGCCACCACCGAGAAGCGCGGCTTGAGGATGCGCGCCCGCTGGGCCAGCAGTTCGAGCAAGGCCAGCGAATCCTTGCCTCCCGAAAGGCCCACCAGGATGCAGTCGCCGTCGTCAATCAACCGATAGTCCACCATCGCCTTGCGGAAACGCTCCTGCACACGGCGGATGGCCCGGCTCTCCGGAGTAGGTATTGCCATGCGTCCGTCCTCCCCGTTTATTTGCGAAAGATGAAGTAAACGGCCAGGGTCAGGCAGACAAAGGCGGCGATGTGATTCCAGCGCACCTCCATCTTGAAAGCCCACATCGAAAAGGCAGTGAAGACCAACAGCGTGATGACCTCTTGGATGACCTTCAGCTGCATCAGGTCAAACGGGCCTCCGTTGCCACGGAACCCAATCCGGTTGGCCGGCACCTGGCAGCAATACTCCAGAAAAGCCAACCCCCACGAGAAGGCGATGACCCCGATTAGCGGCAGGGCCTTGAACCACGAAAACGATTCCTGCATCTTCAAATGGCCGTACCAGGCCAGCGTCATGAAGATGTTCGACACCACAAGCAGACCCACGGTCTGCGCTCCTTGCATCCACATAGTTTTATTCTCCTTATATAATAGATAGAGAATGGGAATCATGCAGTCCCATCCACATTCGGACCTCAACGACCAGCGGTACGTACCTCCTGAGCGCGTCGTCCGACCGGGCGGCAAAGGTACGCCAAATCTTTCGTTCGGCCAAGCCTGCGTCTGGCTTTCAGAGGCTATGCCGTTTTCAGCCACGGCATACCCACGGCCCGGAAGCACGAATCGGGAATGCCGACAAGCCCGACAGGCGGAGCAAAGACCCAACCGGTCAGCGGTCGAAACCTGACACAGAGATTGGCAAAGCCGAGCCGAAACCGAAAGGTCGATTGGGGTTTAACCCAAATCGGTCGTTAGCGTTATGATGATAACGACTTCTATTTTTTTAGCAGATGTGTTTTCGTTTTGAGGGCGCAATGGGGCTCCATTGTAACCGAAAAACGGGAAGACAGATGCCAAAAAGAAAGTTCGTTTGCGCAGGGGCGGCCTAATGACCGTTTTGGGTTTAAAGAAGAATTAACACACGCCGACCCACTCCGCCCTACAGATTTAAGGAAAACTTTATATCTTTACCTCCCTAATTCAAGAACAGATGAAAACAGAAACGAATAAGAAACCCTATATCCTATTGGCCGCCATGACATTGTGGGCCGCCTGCCTGCCTGCGCAGACGCTGGAGCAGGCCAAAACCCTCTTCAAAAACAAAGAATACGAAAAAGCCAAGCCCGTGTTTCAACGTTACGTGAAAAACACTCCTGGCAACGCCAGCTACAACTACTGGTACGGAGCTTGTTGCTACGAAACCGGCGAAAAAGACAAGGCCGAGAAATACCTGCTCGTAGGCGCCAAGCGCCGTGTGCAAGAAGCCTTCCGATACTTGGGCCGACTCTATTTCGACACCTATCGCTTTGATGAAGCGGCCGACAACTACGCCTCGTACATCGAGATGCTGCAAAAGGCCAAGAAGGACACCGAAGCGGCCGAGCACGAATGGGCCCGGGCCAAAGAAGGCGCACGCATGCTGAAGGGCGTGGAAAAAGTGACCTTCGTGGACAGCATCGTGGTGGACAAGGCCGACTTGTTGGAGGCCTACCACATCGGTCACGAATCGGGCAGACTGGCCCGTGCGGCTGAATACACCGGACAGGAGGAACCGGCCGACGGAACGGCCTACGAAACCGAACTGGGAAACAAACGCATCTTTGCCCGATGGCAACAGACACATTGGGACCTCTACTCCACCAACAAACAGCTGCAGGAATGGGGGCGGCCCACGCCCTTGGCCGGCAACGTCAACACCCCGGCCAACGAAAACTATCCCTACATGCTGAACGACGGCATCACCTTCTATTATGCCGCCGACGGCGAAGGCTCGCTGGGCGGATACGACATCTTCGTCACCCGCTACAACACAGACAACGACACATTCTTCTCTCCCGAGAACGTGGGCATGCCCTTCAACTCGCCGGCCAACGACTACCTGATGGTCATCGACGAGTTCAACAATCTCGGATGGTTTGCCTCCGACCGTTACCAGCCCGAAGGCAAGGTGTGCGTCTACGTCTTCGTCCCGAACACCAGCAAAGAAACTTTCAACTACGAGAATGACGACACCGACCTCATCCGCCGACGGGCACAACTGATGGCCATCGCCGATACGTGGGGCGACACCGCCGTTCTCAAAGCGGCCAAGCAGCGGCTGACCATCGCCCGTTATGACAAGCCGGAAGAGAAAGCCGAACCGGACTTCGTATTCGTGGTGGACGACCAGACTTCCTATCACGCCGAGTCGGATTTCCAGTGTGCGGAAGCCCGAGCCGCCTTCAAGCAATGGCAACACAAGAACAAAGACTGGCAACAACTGGCCGACAAACTCGAACAACAACGCGATGCCTACAGCCGGGCCGATGCCGCCAAACGGCAGGAGATGCGCCCTGCCCTGCTCGACCTGGAACAACGGGCCGAACAGATGGAGGTAGAAATCCGGCAAGCACCCATGGAAATCCGCCGCCTGGAACTGACCTTCTTGAAACGGTAAGCATTCATCTAAAAATTATCGATATGGAAATCTTCACGCTCATCCTTTTGCTCGGTATCGGCCTGCTGCTTTTGCTGACCGAGGTATTTCTGCTTCCGGGAATCAGCATAGCCGGCGTCCTTGCAGCCGCATGCATGCTTGTAGCCACCGGATATGCCTTCGTCACGCTGGGCAATGCAGCCGGGTTCATCACCCTGGCCGTATCGGCACTGGGCAGCATTGGCGCCCTTTATTTCTTCATGCGCTCGAAAACCCTCGAACGCCTTTCCCTGAAGGAGCGAATCGATTCGAATACGGGTAACAAGGAAGCACTCGACATCCGTGTGGGCGACACGGGCATCAGCCTCACCCGTCTGGCCCTTGTGGGCAATGCAGACATCAGCGGACACCTCGTCGAAGTCAGATCCACCGAGGGCCTCATCAACGAGAAAACACCCCTCGTGGTCGATCGCATTACCGACGGTATCATCTACGTGCGACGCGACCTCGACAAAAGCTAATTCACTTTATGTTTCACCCATAAATCAAACCTAAAAAGTATGGAATACCTGTCTATTTTCCACCTCATCGTCTTGGTGGGAGCGGTGATACTCATCGCCATCTTCTTCCACTACGTGCCGTTCTTCCTCTGGTTGTCGGCCAAAGTGGCGGGCGTCAACATCTCGCTCATCCAACTGTTTCTGATGCGTATCCGAAACGTTCCGCCCTACATCATTGTGCCGGGCATGATTGAGGCCCACAAGGCCGGATTGAGCAACATCACGCGCGACGAGCTTGAAGCACACTACCTGGCAGGAGGCCATGTAGAGAAAGTGGTGCATGCCTTGGTGTCGGCCTCGAAAGCCAACATCGAACTGACGTTCCAGATGGCAACGGCCATCGACCTGGCCGGCCGCGACGTATTCGAAGCCGTACAGATGTCCGTCAACCCGAAAGTGATTGACACCCCGCCCGTCACAGCCGTAGCCAAGGATGGCATTCAGTTGATAGCCAAAGCGCGTGTCACCGTTCGGGCCAACATCAAGCAATTGGTGGGTGGAGCTGGCGAAGACACCGTATTGGCCCGCGTGGGCGAAGGCATCGTCTCGTCCATCGGTTCGTCCGAAAACCACAAGTCTGTGCTTGAGAACCCCGACTCCATCTCCAAACTGGTGCTCCGCAAGGGTCTTGACGCAGGCACGGCTTTCGAAATCCTGTCCATCGACATCGCCGACATCGACATAGGCAAGAACATCGGTGCCTTCCTGCAGATTGACCAGGCACAGGCCGACAAGAACATTGCACAAGCCAAGGCCGAGGAACGCCGCGCCATGGCTGTCGCCCTCGAACAGGAAATGAAGGCCAAGGCCGAAGAAGCACGAGCCAACGTCATCCAGGCCGAAGCCGAAGTGCCCAAGGCAATGGCCGAAGCCTTCCGCAACGGCAATCTTGGCATCATGGACTACTATCGGATGAAAAATATCCAGGCCGATACGGACATGCGCCGCAGCATCGCCCAGCCCGAGGGCGTGAAGGCCGAGAATCCACTGAGCGAATAGCCTATTCGCACACCATGCCGACCGGACCGACCGGAAATGCCGGCTTTCGAAAGCGTTTCCTTCGGTTCGGTCGGTTCTTCAAAACCCCTCCAATCTTAAACCAACGCCTTATGAAAAGCTTCAAGTATTTTGCCCCGTCCGAACTCATCATCAATCCCGACGGTTCGATTTTCCACTTGCATGTGAAACCGGAACAACTGGCCGACAAGGTCATTCTTGTTGGTGACCCCGGACGTGTGAGCCTTGTGGCCGCACACTTCGAAAGCCGCGAATGCGAAATAGAAAGCCGTGAATTCCGCACTGTCACCGGCACCTATCAAGGGAAACGCATAACGGTGGTGTCGACCGGCATCGGATGCGACAACATCGACATCGTCGTCAACGAACTGGATGCCCTGGCCAACATCGACTTCGAAACCCGGCAAGAAAAGCCACAACTGCGCTCGCTGGAACTGGTGCGCATCGGTACGTGTGGCGGCTTACAGCCATATACGCCCGTGGGTACCTACGTCTGCTCGGAAAAATCCATCGGATTCGACGGCCTGCTCAACTTCTATGCCGGCCGAAACGAGGTGTGCGACTTGGACTTCGAAGCCGCTTTCACCCGGCACATGAACTGGTCTGCCCTGCTATGCGCCCCCTACGTCATCGATGCTTCGGCCGAACTGATCGGCCGTATCAACCAAGGCGATATGGTGAACGGGGTGACCATCGCTTGCGGAGGATTCTTTGGTCCGCAAGGACGCGAACTGCGCATTCCGCTGGCCGACCCACAACAGAATCAAAAGATTGAGGCTTTCGAGTGGAACGGATACCGCATCACCAATTTCGAGATGGAAAGTTCGGCCCTGGCCGGATTGGCCCGTTTGATGGGACACAAAGCTATGACCGTATGCATGGTCATTGCCAACCGTTTGGCCAAGGAGGCCAACGCCGGCTATAAATCAAGCATCGACGACCTCATCAAACGCGTGTTGGACAGAATCTGACATCAAAGTCGATTTTCACGCCTCTTTTTTCAAGCCGAGGCTCGATTGCTTTTCACTCGGCTTGCATTATCTTTGTCCCCCGAGAATGAAAAATAGAGGAAAACCATGAACCAATCATCCAACGATACCATCTGCGCCATAGCCACTGCCCCGGGTGGGGCTATCGGCATCATCCGCGTTTCCGGTCCCGACGCCATCTGCATCACCGACAGCCTGTTCGTGCCCGGCCATTCAGGCAAACCACTCAGCCAACGAGCATCACACACCCTGGCGTTCGGGAGTATCGTGACCCCGGCCGGTAAAACCATCGACGAGGTACTGGTCAGCATCTTCCGTGCACCGCATTCGTACACGGGTGAGGATTGTACCGAGTTGTCCTGTCATGGATCCGCCTATGTCCTCCAGCAAATCATGCAACTGTTGGTGGACCAAGGATGTCGGACAGCCCAACCAGGCGAATACACCCAACGGGCCTTTTTGAATGGGAAGATGGATTTGAGCCAGGCTGAAGCAGTAGCCGACCTGATTGCATCGACCTCGGCCGCCACACATCGTTTAGCCGTCAACCAAATGCGTGGAGGATTCAGCCAAGAACTGCACCGCCTGCGCGAGCAACTGATTCACATCGCCTCACTCATGGAACTGGAACTCGACTTCAGCGACCATGAAGACCTGGAGTTTGCCGACCGACGTGAACTGAATTCGCTGGCAGAAGAAATAGAGAAACGACTCTCACACCTCGTACAGTCGTTCCGCCTGGGCAATGCGTTGAAGAACGGCATTCCCGTGGCCATCGTAGGTGAGACCAATGCAGGGAAATCCACTCTGCTCAACGCCCTGCTCAACGAAGACCGAGCCATCGTCAGCGACATCCACGGAACTACCCGTGACGTGATAGAAGAGACCATCAACTGGGATGGTATCACGTTCCGCTTCATCGACACGGCCGGCATTCGCCAGACCGACGACGCCATCGAAAGCATCGGCATCGAACGCACGTTCCAGAAATTGGACAAAGCCGACATTGTGCTTTGGATGATGGACTGTACCACTGCCTTGTTCCAATGGGCCTCGCTCTCCGAACAACTGCTTCCACGCTGCGAGGGTAAACAGTTACTTCTCCTGCTCAACAAAGTAGACCTTCTGCCTCCCTCCCAGGCCGAGGAACTGGCCCGTCTCTTCAAACAAGAGCCCTTCCCCACTCTCTTCATCTCTGCCAAGGACAAGCACACGCTGGAACCGCTACGCACCCAATTGCTACAAATGGGCGTCCTGCCCCAACTCAATCAAGAGGAAATCGTAGTCACCAATCTGCGTCACTACGAAGCCCTTTCGCATGCCCTGGATGCCATCCACCGCGTACAAGACGGCCTGCAGTCCCAACTATCCGGCGACCTGGTAAGCCAAGACCTACGCGAATGCACCTACCATTTAGGCAGCATCATCGGCGAAATATCGTCGTCCGATATCCTCGAGTCCGTGTTCAGCAGGTTTTGCATCGGCAAGTAGATATAATTATCTGATTATCAATATATTATATAAAATACACTACAAATTATTGGCTATAATTAGGTTAGGGCATTTTCTCTTCCTTTCTTTTGTTTACCGCATTTTCCGTACATTTGCAGATGTTTTCCTGAGTTTTGTCCCCCGTTTGTCCCTTGAAGGTCAGGCGGGGGACAAATTCTTGTCCCTCGGCGAAGTATGAACATTCATCCCTGCAAAATCGAGTAAAACCATAGTCAATGAGTATTTTAACGTGAGTTCGACGAATTATAAGTACTTGAAAATTTGGTGATCAGCGAAAA
>JBJEHD010000058.1:0-11616 GCA_051875715.1 Bacteroidaceae bacterium | reverse complement strand
ATAGCCTTCCCGCTATTAGGGTGGCTTAGGGACTTGCACCCGTTAGACAATGCTCCTGCCGAGCGTACAACTAAAAAAAGCCGCCCGATGAATTCGGACGACTTTTTTATGGAGAATCGGTTTGCGTCGGGGGTATGTCGACGCATGGTCCGATTAGTAGAACCAACGTACGTAGCAGAAATCCTGGCGATGCGGCAGATCCGGATGTTTGGGGAACATACGGTAGGCAATCTTGAAGCTACCCGCATTCTGCACACTGTGCTTCACCTCGAACGTATACAGGTTGCCCTCCTTCTTCACCAAGCTGAACGGTTCTACCGAGTAGATGTGCTGCTTGCCTTCGGGGGTGAAGTATGTAGTAACCAATTCGAGTCCGACAGCGTCGTCAAGGCCTTTTTCATCGATTACATACGTGATGGTATATTCCTTTCCGCTTTCGATGCTTCCCTGCTGCAGAGCCTCTTCCTTCCGGCTCGAAACCACTTCGATTTGATCCCACTTGGCAGCTACTTCTTCCTTCCATGCAGCAATGGCTTTGGCCTTTGCATTGTCGTTGGCCGACAAGAGTTTGAAGCGTTTTGCTTCCTTCGTGTAGAACTTCGAATAATAGTCGTCGAGTTGGCGCTTCATCGTGTAGTGCGGAGCAATCTGAGCGATAGAGTTCTTGATGCAACGAATCCAGCCTTCGCTGTAACCCTTCACGTTGCGTGCGTAGTAGAGCGGAAGGATTTCGTTCTCCAGCATCGAGTAGATAGTAGCAGCATCGAGTTGGTCTTGATGTTCCTGGTTCTGATACGTACGCTTGTCGGTCAAAGCCCAGCCGGCACCTTCACGATAGCCTTCAAGCCACCAGCCGTCGAGGACGGAGAAGTTGAGCACACCGTTCATCAAGGCCTTCTCTCCCGACGTACCGGATGCTTCGAGCGGACGGGTCGGCGTGTTCAGCCAGATATCAACGCCGCTGACGAGGCGACGGGCCAGTTGCATGTCGTAGTTCTCGAGGAAGATAATCTTGCCCAAGAATTCCGGACGACGCGAAATCTCCACGATGCGCTTGATCAAGCCCTGTCCGGCACCATCGTGCGGGTGAGCCTTTCCGGTAAAGAGGAACTGTACCGGGTAGCGTTCGTTGTTCACAATCTTCGACAGACGATCGAGGTCGGTGAAGAGCAGGTGTGCACGCTTGTAAGTAGCGAAGCGACGGCCGAAACCGATGAGCAGAGCGTTGGGATTGATACGTTCCACCAGCGATACGATGCGCGAAGGATCGCCCTGGTTCTTCAGCCATGTTTCGCGGAACTGGCGGCGGATGTAGTCCACCAGTTTGTTCTTCATAGCCACGCGCGTGTTCCAGATTTCTTCATCGGGCACCTGGTAGATGGCCTCCCAGATTTTTTCGTTCGACTGGTCGTACCAGAAGTTCTCATTGAAATATTTCAAATAGAGTTGTTTCCACTCCGTTGCACTCCAAGTGGGGAAGTGTACGCCGTTGGTCACGTAGCCCACGTGGTTTTCTTCAGGGAAGTAGCCTTTCCAGATGCTGGAGAACATCTCCTGCGACACCTTTCCGTGCAACCAGCTTACGCCGTTGACTTCCTGCGAAGTGTTGCAAGCGAATACCGACATACAGAAGCGTTCGCCCTTGTCGCCCGGATTGTTGCGTCCGAGGTCCATCAGGTCGTCCCAGCTGATGCCCATGCGTTGCGGATATCCACCCATGTACTTGCCGAAGAGACCTTCGTCGAAGTAGTCGTGTCCGGCGGGTACGGGAGTGTGCACGGTGTAGAGCGACGAAGCGCGTACAAGTTCGATGGCCTGGTTGAAGGTAAGTCCGCTTTCCACGTAGTCGCAGATGCGCTGTACGTTGATAAGGGCTGCATGTCCTTCGTTGCAGTGGTATACGTCTTTGCGAATGCCCAGACGCTTGAGCGTCAGCATACCGCCGATACCCAACAGGATTTCCTGTTTGAGTCGGTTTTCCCAATCGCCTCCATAGAGTTGGTGGGTGATGGAGCGGTCAAACTCGCTGTTCATGTCATTATCCGTATCGAGCAGGTAAAGCGCGATGCGGCCTACGTTGACGCGCCATACGTAGGCATGTACATAGTAGTCCAAATAGGGGACATCAACCACCAGGTGTTGACCGTTTTCGTCGAGCACCTTGTCGATGGGCAGTTGTCCGAAGTTCTGGGCCACATAGTTGGCAATCTGCTGTCCGTCCATCGACAGAGACTGAGTGAAGTAGCCATAGCGGTAGAGGAAACCGACGGCGCAGAGGTCCACGTTGCTGTCGGAGGCTTCTTTCAGGTAGTCGCCTGCCAGCACGCCCAAACCGCCGGAATAGATTTTCAACACATGGTTCAACCCGTACTCCATGCTGAAGTAGGCCACCGACGGACGTTTTGTATCCGGTTTTACATCCATGTAGGTGCGGAACTTTGCATAGACGTCGTTCATGCGGCGCAGGATGGCCTTGTCGGACGAGAGGGCTTCGAGTTTCTCGTAGCTCATGCGTTCGAGCAGGAGGACGGGGTTCTGGCCCACTTCCTTCCACAAGGCGGGATCGAGGTCACGGAACAATTCGGTGGCTTCGTAGTTCCAAGACCACCAAATGTTGCGAGCGATTTCAGACAGTTTCACCAATTCCTCCGGAACACGCGACTTGACGGTCACGTCCTTCCAGTTCGGTGTGTTCACATTGCTTACTTTGACTTTCATAAAGGATATATTGGTTTATGATTCTAATTTTCGTTGGTTGTTTATCAGCCCTGTTGCAGGCGTTTCATGGCACGGCGCAAGGCTACGTCGTAGGCTTCGTAGTAGTAGCGGATGAAGTGTTTCCACAGGGCCTGTTCGGCCACGGCAGCCGCCTGTCGGCGTGCATTCTCCACCTGTTTGGCGTTCAAGGCCGAGAAGGCAGAAACGGTGTCCTTGATAGCGTCGGCCACCTCGGAGTAGTTGTAGTCCGAGCGGTGGATAACTTCCACGCCTCCGCGGATGTCCTTCTGCCAGGACGGCAGGCTCTTCACCCAGAGTCCGAATCCGGCCAGGTCGGTCGTCACGGTAGGCACTCGGAAGGCTACGCTTTCGAGCGGCGTGTAGCCCCAGGGTTCATAATATGAGGCATATACGCTGAGGTCTTGTCCGAGCAGCATGTCGTAGTAGTCTTTATTGAAGATGCCGTCGCGTCCATCGAGGTAGCAGGGGACGAAGATGACCTTCACGTGGTCTTCAGGACGGTTTGCCATATCGAGATATTTCAGCATGTCAAGCACCTGGTCGTGGCTCATGTTGTGAAGCCAGTGCGTGACGCAGGGCACCTCGAGCGGGGTGTCGAACGAGCGTCCCGAGGCGAGCCGTTCTTGCAGGTCCTGACGGGGGTCGCCCACCCACCCGGGCACGTTGATGAAGGCCAGCACATTCTTTTTCAGGTTCTTGTCGCGCTTGAGTCGGTTGAGCGACTCGAGGAACACGTCGATGCCCTTGTTCTTGAACTCGTAGCGTCCGCTTGTCCCGATGATGAGGGTATCGTCGCCCCAGTTCGTGCCCAGCAGTTTGTTGGCCACGTCCAGCAAGGCAGCCCGAGCGCGCCGGCGTTTGGCGGCGAAGGACGGCCCTTTGGGCACGAAGTTGTCCTCAAACCCGTTCATCAGCACCACGTCAGCCTCCTTGTCGAGCAGTTCGCGACACTCGTTGTTCGTGATTTCGCTTACCGTGGTGAAGCAGTCCGCATGATGCGCCGTCTGCTTCTCGATGGAGTGTTTCGACTGCATATTGAGTTCTTCGGCCATCTGATCGCCGTTGTAGGCGAACAGATAGTCGTAGAGCGGCTTGTGGTTTCCGGCGATGGAGCGTCCGATGGAGGTGGCGTGCGTGGTAAAGATGGTGGCAATCTGCGGAACTCGCGTCTGCAGGTACAACGCCCCCAGGCCTGTCATCCATTCGTGGGCCTGAAACACCACCTTGTCCGTCTCGGACAGGTTGTAACGGTAGAAACTCTCCACCACGCGTCCGGCTGCGTACGCGAACATGCTGGCCTCGTCGTAGTCGCCATAGGCGTGCAGCGAGTCCACGCGGTAACGCTCCCAAGCTTCAGCGTAGATGGTATTTTTCATTTCAAAGAAGGGACGGAAATCCACCAAGACGACGATAGGCTCGCCGGGGATGTTCCACCGGCCCACGCGTACGCGCAGCCTGTCGGCCCGCCAGGCGTGTTCTTTCCAATCTTTGCACAGGTTGTCTGATTCGATGAAGAGGGGATTTTCCTTGTCTTGCCAAAAATCCGGACCGACAAAGATGACGCGGTCGCGGAATCGGTCCTGCAGTGTTTTGGCCCGTGTAGACAATACGGTGTATATTCCTCCTACTTTATTGCATACCTCCCAACTGGCTTCGAAAATGTAGTCGGGGGTTAATAACTCTTCTGCCATTTCTCGTTTTCTATGTTTCGGGCCGCAAAATTAGTATTTTTTATGCAAACGGCCAAACCTTTTTCTTCCATTCGTGGTTTTTCGCCTTCAAGGTGCACACACCGTCAGGCCAGGCAAGCATCCAGTTGGTTTGTCAGCCACTCGCGGTCCATGTGCTGGCCGATGAAGACGATTTTCACCATCCGATCGCCCACCTGTTCGTCCCAGTCGCGACGCAAATCGGGTTCGCGCTCCATCATCTCGGCCAGTTCGTCGGCAGGCGCGGTGGCAAACCAGAGGCCTGCCTCACGGATGCTTTTTTGCACACCCGCCTGTTCGAAGAGGAACGACATGTCGCGATTGTGGTCAAAATAGCACACGCCCTTGGCTCGGATGACGTTTCGAGGCCAACGGGTGGCACAGAAGTGATCGAACCGGTGGATGTCGAAGGGCCGGCGGCGGTAATAGACGAAGGTGCCGATGCCGTATTCCTCCACCTCGCCTCCTTCGTGGTGGTGATGATGGTGGTGATGTCCCTCGTGCTCCTCATGGTCATGCTCCTCATGGACATGCTCCTCGTGGTCGTGGTGGTGTTCGTGGTCGTGGTGCTGCCTAGCCTCCCGCTCTTCTTCGGCCGACGCAGGGCGTTCGATGGCGCGCACCCATCCGGCCGAGGCGGCCACCTGTTCGAAGCGGAACAAACGCGTGTGCAGCAGCAGGTCGAGGTCCACCCGGGCGTAGTCGGCGCGCAGGATGCGGGCCGAAGGCTGCAGGGCGCGCAGGATGGCCTCAATGCGTTTCAGTTCGTCAGCGCTCACCTCCGAGGCCTTGTTCAGCACGATGGTGTTGCAAAACTCAATCTGCTGCACAATCAGGTTTTCGATGTCCTCCTCGCCGTGCGCCTTCCGGGTGAGGTCTTCGCCGCAGGCGAATTCGCTCTGCAGCCTCAGGGCGTCCACCACGGTGGTGATATTGTCCAGTCGGCACACGCCATGCCGGTTGTACGCCTCGCCCATCTGCGGCAGGGCGCACAAGGTCTGCGCGATGGGTTCGGGTTCGCAGATGCCGCTGGCCTCGATAACGATGTAGTCGAACCGTTCCGTGTCCACCAGGTCGGCCACCTGGTTGGCCAAGTCCATTTTCAGCGTGCAGCAGATGCAGCCGTTCTGCAGGGGCACCAGGCTTTCGTCCTTCGTGTCCACCACGCCCCCTTTCTGTATCAGGCTGGCGTCGATGTTGACTTCGCCGATGTCGTTCACGATGACGGCGGCGCGTATGCCCTGCTTGTTGGCCAGCAGGTGGTTGACCAACGTGGTCTTACCGCTTCCCAGGTAGCCGGTCAGCAGCAATATGGGTACTTCTCTTTTCATGCTCTTTCTCCTTATTTATATATGTGACATATCTTTCTCTCTCTTCTCTTGCCGGCGTGCGGCTCAGTCGAACTGTTCGCCCAGTTCGAGCCAGCGCATCGTTTTCTCGTCCAGGGACTCGGTCAGCAGGGCGTGCCGCCGGCTCTTCTCGTTCAGGGTCTCGGCCGTCAGGGTTCCGCTGCAGAGAGCCTCCTCCAGTTGTTTCTTTTCGTTTTCGAGGGCCTCGATGTCCGCTTCCAGTTGCTGCATTTCCTGCCGTTCTTTGAACGAGGGCTTCCGCTTTTCGGGCGTGTTTCGCGTGCGAGGGGCCGTTTTCTCCTGCCGGCTTCGTTCGTGCTGCTTCTCACGCCTCTCGCGTTCTTCTTTCCAGTCGCGATAGTCGGAGTAGTTGCCGGGGAAGTCGCGGATGTCGCCCTGTCCGCCGAACACCAGCAGGTGGTCCACCACCTTGTCCATGAAATAGCGGTCGTGCGACACCACGATGACGCATCCTTTGAACGAGGCCAGATAGTCCTCCAGCACGCGCAGGGTGGCGATGTCAAGGTCGTTGGTCGGTTCGTCCAGCACCAGGAAGTTCGGGTTTCGCATCAGCACCGTGCAGAGGTACAGCCTTCGCCGCTCGCCCCCGCTCAGTTTGTAGATGTAGCCGTGTTGCTCTTCGGGAGTGAAGAGGAAGTGCTGCAAAAACTGCTGGGCCGTCAGCCTCCGCCCGTCGCCCAGGTCCACTACCTCGGCCACCTCCCTCACGGCGTCGACGACGCGCATCTGCTCGTCGAACTGCAGTCCGTCCTGCGAGTAATAGCCGAAACGCACCGTTTCGCCGATGTCCAGCGTGCCGCTGTCGGGCTGTTCCAGTCCCATCAGCAATTTGACGAAGGTGGATTTTCCCGTCCCGTTCGCCCCTACGATGCCCATCTTCTCGAAGCGGGAGAACACGTACGAGAAGTTGTCGAGCACCACCGTCGTACCGAACCGCTTGCAGAGGCGGTCGGCTTCGAATATCTTGCTTCCGATGCGTGCGGCTTTCACCTCGAGCGCCACGTCCGTTTCGAGCCGATGCCGTTTGGCCACACGTTCCAGTTCGTAGAATGCCTCCTCGCGGTATCGGGCCTTGTGTCCGCGCGCCTGCGGCATGCGCCTCATCCAGTCCAGTTCGGTCCGATAGAGATTTCGTGCGCGATCCGTCTCTGCCTTGGCCGCATCGAGCCGTTCCTGCCGTTTCTCCAGGTAGTAGGCGTAGTTTCCCTTGTAGGTGTAGAGCGTCTCCTCGTCCAGTTCGACGATGACCGAGCAAACGCGGTCAAGGAAATACCGGTCGTGCGTCACCATCAGCAGCGAGGCCTTTGTGCGCCGCAGGTATTCCTCCAACCATTCCGTCATGTCGAGGTCAAGGTGGTTGGTCGGCTCGTCCATCACGAGCAGGTCCGGTTCAGCTATCAGCACCCCCGCCAGGGCCACTCGCTTGCGTTGTCCGCCCGAGAGTGTCCCGACGGGTTGGTCGAAACGGTCGATGCGCAGCCTCGTCAGGATCTGCCGCGCCTTCTGTTCGTAGTCCCAGGCCTTGGCGTGCTCCATCCGGTCGATGAGGTCGTCCAACCCCGGATGCCCCTCCGTGGCGAGGCATCGCTCATAATCGCGTACGAGTTCGGCCAACGGGTTGTCCGCCCCGAAGCAGGCCTCGATGACGGTTTGTCCCGGTTCGAAGCGCGGGTCCTGCTCCAGATATCCCATGCGCAGTCCGCGTCGGAAGGCGATGCGTCCCTCGTCGTAGCCTTCGCGCCCGGCCAGGATGCGCAGCAGGGTGCTTTTCCCCGTCCCGTTTTTCGCAATCAGGCCGATGCGCTGCCCCTCGTCCAGTCCGAGCGAGAGGTCGCGGAAGAGCACCCGTTCGCCTATCCGCTTGGTCAGCCCCTCCGCCTGCATGATGTTTGCCATATGCTCTCTCTCCTTTTTTTAGGTTGTCATTCGTTGTTGTCTTTGTGGGTCTCTCCCCCCACCCCAGCGTACCTACGCCTGCGGCCCGCACAGGCGGGCAAGCAGACGGTCGAAGGTCTGCTGCAGCGAAGCGTCATCGGGGCGCAACAGCCGATCGGGCCGGACCACGGGACCGCGTTCGCCGTGCTGCAGGGCGGCGTATTCGTCGCCCCTTTCCACGCAAGTGCGCCATTCCAGCCCGTCGGCTTCGGCCTCGGCTATCACGCCCAGCACCATCCCCATCCGGCTCCTCACGCCGGCGTCGGCCAGGCTGGCCAGGCCGCGGTCCACCAGTTGCTGCAGCGAGGCCACGTCCGCCGCGCTTCCCGTGAAGTCCCGCTTCAGTCCCGCCTTGACGGCGCGTGCGGCCCAGTCGAAGGCCAGGTTTATCTCCGCTATCTCCGCCACGCGCACGGGGATGCACGCCGGCCGTCCCGCCTCCAGACGGGGTCTCAGTTCGAGCGAGGCCACGATGCCCTCGCCCACGGCCGCCCCGGTGCCGCGCGGCACCGTCAGCGAGCATTCTACGCAGAGGTCCCCCTCCCCGGTGAGCCAGAGGTGGGTCGCATACCAGGCGCCGCCCTCCTCGAAAGTCTCCACCTCGTACACGCACTCCCACGTTCCCACGCGGGTGCTGACGGCCTGCGGGTTGCGGGTCAGTTCGCGGGCCATTTCCTCGCGGGCATAGCGGTCCGCTCCCCGTTCGCGCCGGTCCTTGCGGAAGGCCGACACGCGGAAATTCCCCTCCCAGCGTTCGGGGTTGTAGAACAAGAAGCTGCCTTCCGCATCTTCGCTCTCGAACCAGTCCGCGGGGTAGGTCAAGGCGAACCACGCCCCCGGGCTGATGAATCGTTTTCCTTTTGTTGCCATCGTCGAATATCTTTTTTTTGTTTTTCTTTCCGGTTCTGTCTGTTTCTCTCCGTCTTCGCCCCTATCCTTCAGATGCGGCCAGGGCTGCCCCCAGCGCCGTCCGAAACTCCGCATGGGGCGGGATGTGGAAGCGGCATCCGTGCAGGGCGGCCAGGGCATCGAACACCTCGGCGCACTGCGGCAGACGGGCCAGGTTCCCGATGAGCACGAAATCGCGTATGCCGGTCGCCTTGGCGGCCAGGGCGGCGCATTGCCCGACGTCCTGCAGCACCATGTGGACGATGCCGGCCGCCACGTCGTCGGCCGAAGCGTCGGTTTCCGCTTTCCCGAAGGCTGAGGCGGTGGCGTCGAGCGGGAGTCCGGGCAGGGGGCTGTTGCAGATGTCCCCTATCTGCAGGTTCACGCGCCGTGCGTCGCCCCGTGCGGCCATCTCGGCCACGCGCCGCACGTCGTCCGTCTGCAGCAGCAGTCGTGCCAGGCCCTGCATGGTTCCTCCGCCGATGGCGGTGCCTCCGATGTGGCGGATGTCTCCGTCCGTCACACGCACGAACGACGAGCCCGTGCCCATGCTCACCACCATGAGGTGCGTCAGGCCCGTGCCGAAGCGTGCGCCCAGCCCGTTGGCCCGAAACTCGTCCACGTGTCCCGTAGGCAGCCCGTAGAGTTCGCGCCCCACGGCCGCGCTGCCCACGCCCGTCAGCATCACGCGTTCCACATCGGCCAGTCCGAAGCCGCCGGAGTAGAGAAACTTCCCCAGCGCGCCGAACAACGAGGTCACGGGGTCTGCGGCTCTCACCAGCATGGGTGCGCGCAGTTCGCCGTCCTCGATGCCCACTATCTTCGTGGTGCTTCCGCCCACGTCTATTCCTATCACGATTCCCATTTCCTTTTTTCTCTCTCTTTAGGTTCGTCTCCGTTTTCTTCTGTATGTCCACCCGGCGTCCCCTTCGGGGGAGGAAGAGGCGCGTCAGGCCGCAAAGGTAGTTCTTTTTTTGCATACCGGCACCTGTTTCCTAGGGGAAGATAGCGGCCCCGGCCCCGAAAACATTTGCAAGGAGAAGTTGATGTAGTGCTATCGAGAAATAAACTTTTTTCGCAAGAAAGGGAAACATACGGTACAGTACGCAAAAAGGCTGCACACCACGTATGAATCTTTTTCCTCACAAAGTCCGTAAGGGACAGATGAAGATAATTCTATTGATATAACAACCCTAAAATTACTTACAACATGAGATGTCCAAAATGTGGTAAAGAATTGTCAGAAGATGCTCTTTTCTGCAATCAATGCGGGAGCAGTAGTAAGAGTGGAGATGAAACCCCAATTGAATCATCTAATCCGAAAACAGATCCTGCTGCTGATAATACAAAGAAGGAAACCGAAAAGGTCGATACAGGCCAAGAACCTGCCCCTAAAAAAGACAGGTCAACCATTCATGGCATTTTGTTTATTTGTTTGATGATTGCCTGTATAAAAGGCTACACTACATATTTGAATAATCAAAACCAAGAACGTATAATAAACTACATGGAGAAAAGAGAATCGGCCCGAAGAGATTCTATCTTGAAGAAGGACAGGCATGAGAACTTGCACATAAACTATCAGAGAAACTTGGAGGATTCTATTCATTAACCCTTCCCCCTCATGTATTTTCGCCCTTCCCCCACACGGATGGATGCAGGAGCAGGGCGAAGTCTACAAAAAGGAGGGCAGCGGCGGCAACCTCGCTATCCGGATGCCGCTCGAGGAAGCGACAGTGGGCCGACGCGCCCGGCTCATGGCTGGCAGGACGTTTCGGGTTCCACTTTCTCCACCGGCACTTGTATCTCGGTCAGCCAGTCGGCAGGATCGTCGCAGTTCCACGCGCCGTCGATGTAGGCGAAGCGGGGCTCTCCCACCGGCTTCCAGCCGTGTTCGTCGAGGTAGAGCATCACGCGAGCCATCGATTCGCCAAACGAGGTGTAGGGGCCGCGATGCCGGTAGCACAAGGCCTGGTCAATGGCCGGGGCCTCGTAGAAACGCAGGATGTCGGTGTCGTCATGGGGCTCGCCCACCGCTTCACAGTACTCCACGTCGATGTCGGTTTCGCGGTGTTCGCGTTCGTGCTCGATGGTGTAGCAATACTGCTCGGAGTCCTCCTGCTTGCCGGCAGGCAGCGTTTCCGTGTCACGTTCCGGCAGGCATGCGTGCTCCTCGTTCTCGGCCTGCTCTACACCGGCAGCAGCCTCATGTTGTTCGAGTCCTACCGCTATATGCCATCGGGCCTGGCAACGACCCTCGTCTTCCTTTATCCCGTGCTGGTGGCGCTCATCATGGTCTTTCTGCACGTCGTCCCCTCGTGGCCGGTGTGGCTTGCCGTCGGCGCCACGTTTGCAGGCGTCGCCATCATGACGCAAGGCGGCTCCATGCAGTCCGCCCACCCGTTGGGCTTCCTGCTCGCGTCGGGTTCGGCCCTCTCCTATGCGTTGTTCATCGTCGTCGCAGGACGGAGCAAGGCCGTCGCTCCCCTCTCCAGTTCGCTGCTCACCTTCTACACCCTGCTGGTTGGGGCTGTTGTCTTTTGGGGAAAGGCCGTCACCTCGGGTTGCCCCCTCACGGCCGGCATCTCCACCGTATCGGACTGACTCCATCTGGCCGGGCTGGCCGTCCTTCCCACCCTCGTGTCCACGCAGACGCTTGCCGTGGCCACCCGCACCATCGGGGGCACCAAGGCTTCGGTGTTGGGCGTGTTCGAGCCCATTACGGCTATCCTCGTGGGCACTCTTGTCTTTGGCGAGGCGCTGACGGCCCACATCCTCGTGGGCATGGCAATCTCCGTGCTTGCCGTCACATTCATGATTGCTGCTACGAAGCGCTGAATTGCGAGCTACAGTGTTTTTAGAGTCAAATTGCTCCACGATTGAAAAACACCTCCCCAAAAAGAGGGAGGTTCTCAAATTTTATTATTGCTGTCCGGTAAAAGTAAAATGAGCATGGAAAATCTGTCCGAAGCCCC
>JBJEHD010000057.1:0-50024 GCA_051875715.1 Bacteroidaceae bacterium | reverse complement strand
ACGTCCTTCACGTCGAAGCCGGCCAGGTAGAGGGCATAGGCCATTTCGCGTTCGCCGTTGGTGCCTTTTTCGCGGATGATGGCCGCCCGCGTCCCGCTGGGGGTGCGGCGGTCGGGGTCGATGCCGTATTGCGACAGTTTGCCGGTGAACGATGGCATGAAGGCCCATTCCAGCGGTTGCATCTTGTAGTTCTCGAAACGCTTCTTGGCACATCCGTTGAACGATTGCTTGCGGTCGAGCAGGTACGACGAGGCATACCATACCTCGCGCATGTAGTCGATGCCGAACTGGTAGGTGGCGTCGCCTTTCGACACGAGGATGTGGCGTTCGTCGGTCGGCTTGCCCAGTTTGACGTAGCCGATGCCTGCGTCTTCCAGAATCTTCTTCACCTCTTCCTTACGCTTGTCGCTCACCTGGATGACAACACCCGGATTTTCGGCAAACAGAATCTTGACGAGGTCGTCTTCCTTTATCTTGTTGAGGCTGATTTCCATACCGCCCTCCATGTTGGCGAAGCACATTTCCAGCAGGGTCGTGATGAGTCCGCCGGCCGAGATGTCGTGTCCGGCCAGGATCAGGCCCTTGTTCACCAGTTCCTGTACGGCCAGGAAGGCGTCGCGGAAGTATTCCGGGTTCTGTACGGTAGGCACGTCGTCGCCGACCTTGTTCAGCGACTGGGCGAAGGCCGAGCCTCCTAGGCGCAGGTGGTCGAAACTGAAGTCGATGTGGTAGAACGTCGAGTGCGGGTCGTTCACCATGACGGGCGAAACCACCTTCTTGATGTCCGACACTTCGCCTCCGGCCGATACGATGACCGTTCCCGGCGAGATGACCTTTTCGCCGTTGGGGTATTTCTGGGTCATGGACAGGGAGTCCTTACCCGTGGGCACATTGATTTGCAGCGAGCAGCAGAAGTCCGACAGGGCCTTGACGGCTTCGTAGAGGCGGGCGTCTTCGCCCTCTTGCGAGCGGCAGGGCCACATCCAGTTGGCCGAGAGCGATACGCTGTCCAGTCCTTCGGCCAGCGGTGCCCACACCAGGTTGGTCAGGGCTTCCGATACCGACAGCACCGAACCGGCGGCCGGGTTGGCCAGTGCGGCCTGCGGGGCGTGTCCCAGCGAAGTGGCGATGCCGCGTACGCCCCGGTAGTCCAGGGCCACCACGCCGCAGTCGCTCAGCGGCAGTTGCAGTTCGCCTTGGCATTGCTGGCGGGCCACTTTGCCGGTCACGGAACGGTCCACCTTGTTGGTCAGCCAGTCCTTGCAGGCCACGGCCTCCAGTTGCAGTACGCGGGTGAGATATTCGTGCAGTTGGGCGGTGTCATAGGTCGGCATGGTGTAATGCCGTTCCACCGTCTTGTCCACCATGAAGGTCTTCGGCGACGAGCCGAACATCTGGTCGACGGCCAGGTCGAACGGTCGTACGCCGTCGGCCTGTTCGAAGGCGAAGCGGCCGTCGCCGGTCGTTTCACCCACCACGTACATCGGGGCGCGTTCGCGTTCGGCCACCTTCCGTACGTGCTCGATGGCTTCTTCCTGGATGAGCAGGCCCATGCGCTCTTGCGATTCGTTGGCAATGATTTCCTTGGCCGAGAGGGTCTTGTCGCCGATGGGCAGTTGGTCCATGTGAATCAGTCCGCCGTTCTCCTCCACCAGTTCGGACAGGCAGTTGACGTGTCCGGCCGATCCGTGGTCGTGGATGGACACCACCGGGTTGCTGTCTTCCTCACACAGGGCACGCACCACGTTGTAGGCACGTTTCTGCATCTCGGCGTTGGCGCGTTGCACGGCGTTCAGTTCGATGCCGCTGCTGTAGCGTCCGGTGTCGACCGACGAAACCGAGCCGCCGCCCAGGCCGATGCGGTAGTTGTCGCCACCCATCACGACAATCTTGTTGCCGGTGGCCGGTTTGCCCTTCAGGCAGTCGCGTTGTGTTCCGTAACCCACGCCGCCGGCCAGCATGATAACCTTGTCGTAGCCGTATGTGGTGTCGTTTTCCTGGTGTTCGAAGGTCAGCACCGAACCGCAGATGAGCGGTTGGCCGAACTTGTTGCCGAAGTCCGAGGCTCCGTTCGAGGCCTTGATGAGGATTTGTTCCGGTGTCTGATACAGCCATTTGCGCACCGGCAGCAGTTCCTCCCATTCACGTCCTTCGTCGGTGCGGGGGTAGGAGGTCATGTAGACGGCTGTTCCGGCAATCGGCATCGAGCCTTTTCCGCCGCCCATGCGGTCGCGGATTTCACCGCCCGTGCCGGTCGATGCGCCGTTGAAGGGTTCCACCGTGGTGGGGAAGTTGTGTGTCTCGGCTTTCAGCGAGATGACGCTTTTCACGTCTTTCACCTGGAAATAGTCGGGCTTGGAGTGGTCGGCCGGCGCAAACTGTTCGATGACCGGACCCTCGGCAAAGGCCACGTTGTCTTTGTAGGCCGAGATGATTTTATTGGGGTTCTCGGCGGTCGTCTTCTTGATGAGTTGGAAGAGCGACGACTCCATCTCCTTGCCGTCGATGATGAAGGTGCCGCCGAAAATCTTGTGCCGGCAGTGCTCGGAGTTGATTTGGGCGAAACCGAACACCTCGGAGTCCGTCAGTTTGCGGCCCAGTTCCTTTTCTACCCGGAACAGGTAGTCCATCTCTTCTTGCGAGAGTGCCAGGCCTTCCTGCTCGTTGTAGGCGGCCAGGTCCTCGATGAAGACAATCGGTTCGGGCTGGCGGTTGGTGGTGAACACCTGGTCGTCCAGTCCCTTGTACATCCGTTGCAACATCGGGTCGTAGTCGGCGTTCTCATCCTCTACGGGGAAGTATTCCTCGATGCGGGCGATGCCGCTCAGACCCATGTTCTGGGTGATTTCTACGGCATTGGTGCTCCAGGGCGTAATCATTTCTTTGCGCGGGCCGACAAAGCATCCTTGCAGGTTGGCCCGGTCTTCGGGCCGGGCTTCGCCGAACAGCCAGCACAACTTTTGCATGTCTTCTTGGGGAAGTTCGTGATCGACCTCTACGGCAATCACACTCGTTGAAGGGGTTCTGAAAAAAAGAATCATATACTTTTTTAATTTAGTTGACCTTTGGACAAGTTGCAGAGAGCGTCTGTGCTTTACAACTTGGTGGCAAAGGTAGGGAAAAGCCTTGTGACGTGAAAGAATTGCGAAGAAAATAAAACAAAAAGAGTGGAATCTGCCATTGAATATAAAGAAAAACATATATTTGCAAAAAAATATAGAAATAGCAACGCGCTGACGAGCAAATCGACGGAAGGAGCGACAGAACGGCAGAAGAGGAAACACGACGATTTGGGAAACGTTACGGACGCGGAGAATGAATGACAGTAACAACGAAATCAATATTAATAATCCAGAACTACAATGCTTATGCGAAGAAAAAATGTGTTTCATACGGCGCTGAACGTATGTGTATTCTCATTGGCCTTGTCTGCTTGTGTGGACAACGACTATGATTTGAGCAAAGATGTAGACTTGACAATCCAAGTTGGAGGTGATCTGACTCTTCCGGGCTGCAACACCGAAGAGATTACGCTGAAGGACGTGTTTGATTTGGACGAGTCTGACCCGGATAACATCATCCAGGCGGATAAGGACGGTTGGTACGCCTTGCGCAAGGACGGTACGGGCTCGAACTCGACTGTCAATGTCAGTGCAGTCGATGTGCGCGATGTCACCTCGCAACAGGTGTTGTCATCGCTGAATTTCCCTATGGCCGTTCTGAGCGCGACCGGCGAAGCGGAATCTGTCATTGACGGTGACCCTTCGGAACTGTCTATCACGAACGACGAAGTGCCTTTGGACATCGTGCGGATTGTGACCGCCCGTCCGGAAAAGGTGATTGCTGTGGTAGCTAAAATCTATTTCGACCGCACGGGAAACAATGTGAAGAAACTGAATCTGAAGGATGACTTCCGGGTGTATATCCCGAAGTTCTTGAATGCCAAACTGGACGAGGCTCGCTTAAAAGAACTGGGCATGGAGAATGCATATAAGTTGGCTGCTGCCACTACGATGCCGGCATCCATATCCGGACAGGCTTCCCACTACGATGTACTTTCGTTCGTGAGTGCACAGGCCATTACGGATGCGAAAGGTTTGGAAATCCCCTTGCTGGTAGAGGAACTTGCCTTCGACCAACTGAAGTCCGGTCAGGGTATCCTGCCCAATAACAGTTCGTACAAGAAACTCTACATCAACGACGAGTTGGTGATTGCCGGTACCGTCCTGCTGAAGTCTTCGGAACAGGATATAGCCATTACCGAGGACATCGCGATGAAACTGCACACCGACATCGTCATTGGCGATGAAAATAGTGCAGTGAAGTTCCGTATCACAGAGGTGGAAGGTGTGGTTGACCCGGATATCGACGTGACAGTCGACCCGGTTTCGTTCGACAATCTGCCCGATTTCCTTGCCGACGACGAGGTGAAGATGGACCTCACGAACCCGAAAATTTTCTTGACCATCCGCAATGAGGCACCGGTCGACGTGAACATCAAGGGCTCACTGAGATCGTACAAAGGCAATGCCCTGCTGAAGACTGTAGCCATCGGTAAGGAATTGGCCGATGCTGAAACGGCAAACGCCATCCTCATCAAAGGGAACTCTACCACCACCATTTGCCTTTCTCGCCAGGGGACGGGAGCCGACACTTCGAAGGGTGAGGTGAACGTGAAGGTAGAGAACCTGAACGATGTGATTGAGACCATCCCCGACGAAATCACGCTGACAGATATCGAAGCCAAGGTGTTGCCGAAGGTGTACGACTTCCAGTTGGGACAGACTTTCCATGTGGAGACCAGTTATCAGGTGAACGCTCCGTTGGCTTTCGGCGAGAAACTGAACATCGTTTATCGTGATTCCATCGACGGATGGAACGAAGACATTGCCGACAACGACATCGAAGTGAAAAAGGTAGAAATCGTGATGCAGGCACTGAATAAGATTCCGTTGGCTATGAAACTCCATGCCACGCCGGTTGATGCGGAAGGTAACACCATCAGTGACATCGAGGTGTCCGACATCGCAGTGATTGCTCCGGGCAATGGCCTGCAGGGTGACGGCTCAACACCGAAGGCCAGCGAACTGAAGGTGGACCTGACGCTCAAGAAGGAAGGTGCCATGCGCCGTCTGGATGGGTTGAAGTTGCGCATCGAGGCCTCCAACATGGGCTATCCCGAGTTCCAGAACCTGCCGCTCAACCAGAACCAGACCTTGAAGTTGGATAACATCCGCATCAAGATACCGGGAGGTGTGAAATTGAATTTGAACGACTAATGCAACACTAAAGAGATAAGAACATCATGAAACGTACAATGAAATATATCGCGGCTGCGTGCCTTTCTTTGGCTACGATGTCTGTTGCCGCACAAGGATTCCGTTCCACCTATTTCCTGGAAGGGTCTACCTACCGACACGAGATGAACCCGGCCTTCATGGGCGAGCGTAACTACGTGGCCATTCCCATCCTGGGACAGTTTGGCGTGGGTGTGCAGGGCAACGTAGGTGTCTCCAGTTTCTTGTTTAAGACGAACGACCCGGCATCGAAGTATGCGTTGACCACCTTCCTCCATCCGTCGGTTTCGGCCAGCGAGTTCCTGGGCGGACTGGACAAGCACAACTTCGTCAATACGGAGTTCAGCATGCCCATCATCGCCTTCGGCTTCCACAAGTGGGGCGGCTTCAATACCTTCGGCCTCAATCTGCGGACCAACGCGGGGATGAACCTGCCTTACGAACTGTTTGAGTTCGCCAAGTGCGGACAAATCGGCGGACAAACCACGAACTACAACTTCAAGGACCTCACCGTGCGTGCCAACGCGTATGCTGAGGTGGCCCTCGGCCATGCCCGTCCCGTCAACGACAACCTCACCGTCGGTGGTAAGTTGAAGTTCCTGGTGGGCGGCGCCAATGCCAACGCTTACATCAAGAACGCCCACATCCAGATGGGCGAGGACAAGTGGTTGATCGACTTCGAAGGACAGGCCGACGTAGCCTTGAACGGGGCTGCCTGGCAGACGAAGACCGTCGACGTCGATGTGGACGGCAAGACCGAACAGCGCGAGAAGATTGACGACTTCGACTTCGACTTTGGCGGCCCGAACGGTTTTGGTTTGGCCATCGACCTGGGTGCTACCTACAAGATGGACGACTTCGTAGAAGGGCTGACCCTCTCCGCTTCGTTGACCGACCTCGGCTTCATCCGTTGGAAGAAGAACCTGGTGGCCTACAACGACGGTCTCACGAAGTTTGAGTTCGACGGCTTCCACAACCTCAAGGTGATGGACAACGACAACAACCTGAGCGGTTCGAAGGACATCGACGACCAACTCGACGACCTGCAGGACGACCTCGAGGCCATGGCCGAGTTCTATGACGGAGGGCTCAACAGCCGTACGTCGGCCCTGAACGCCAACCTCTTCATCGGTGCCGAATACGAGATGCCGTTCTACCGCAACCTGTCGGTGGCCTTCTTGATGACCTCGCACTTCAACAAACCCTTCTCGTGGACCGAAGGTCGTTTCTATGCCAACGTGGCTCCGGCCAAGTGGTTTGATGCGTCCATCAACTACGGCGTGTCGAAGTTCGGCCATGCCTTGGGCTGGGTGCTCAACTTCCACCCCAAAGGCTTCAACTTCTTCATCGGTTCGGACCACATGATTACGAAGGTGACGCCGCAGTTCGTGCCGGTCAACAAGTTGAACGCCAACTTCAACATGGGCTTCAACATTACCTTCGGCAACGGTCCGAAGAAGAAAGCCTGACCACACGTTCGTGCGTGATGAATCATACCAAAGGGAGATGCTTGCTCGAAAGGGAGTGGCATCTCCCTTTGTCGTTAGTGCTCTGCCGACGCGGCATCTTTTCAGAAGATAGGCCGCACCTTGGCAGAACCTTTTCGAACAAGTTGCTATCTTTGCAGCCGACGGCCTGCGGGAGGGAACAGGGCCGCAATGCCTATATATAAATATAAGGAGGAAATACTGACATGAAAGAATTTGTAATATCCGAGGCACAGACCGAGAAGGCGGTGCTGGTAGGCCTCATCACCAAGACGCAGGACGAGCGCAAGACCAACGAATACCTGGACGAACTGGCCTTCCTGGCCGAGACGGCAGGGGCCGAGGTGGCCGCCCGCTTCACCCAGCGCATCGACCAGGCCAACACCGTGACCTATGTGGGCAAGGGCAAACTGGCCGAGATAAAGGAATACATCAAGGCCCGCGAGGACGACCCCGAGACGGAAATCGGCATGGTCATCTTCGACGACGAACTGTCGGCCAAACAGATACGAAACATCGAGGGCGAACTCAAGGTGAAAATCCTCGACCGCACTTCGCTCATCCTGGACATCTTCGCCATGCGGGCGCAGACGGCCAACGCCAAGACGCAAGTCGAACTGGCGCAGAACAAATACATGCTTCCGCGCTTGCAGCGGCTTTGGACCCACTTGGAACGCCAGGGCGGTGGCTCGGGCAGCGGCAAGGGCGGCTCGGTGGGCCTGCGTGGTCCGGGCGAGACGCAGCTCGAGATGGACCGCCGTATCATCCTCAACCGCATGGCCTTGCTGAAGGAACGCCTGGCCGAGATTGACAAGCAGAAGACCACCCAGCGCAAGAACCGCGGCCGCCTGATTCGCGTGGCCTTGGTGGGATATACCAACGTGGGCAAGTCCACGCTGATGAACCTGCTCTCCAAGAGCGAGGTGTTTGCCGAGAACAAACTCTTCGCCACGCTGGACACCACCGTGCGCAAGGTCATCATCGACAATCTTCCCTTCCTCTTGTCGGACACCGTCGGGTTCATCCGCAAGTTGCCGACCGACCTGGTGGATTCGTTCAAGTCCACGCTCGACGAGGTGCGCGAGGCCGACCTCCTGCTTCACGTGGTGGACATCTCGCATCCCCAGTTCGAGGAGCAGATTGAGGTGGTCGAGAAGACCCTGTCCGACATCGGGGCCGGCGGAAAGCCCAGCATGATTATCTTCAACAAGATCGATGCTTACACCTATGTGGAGAAGGAGGCCGACGACCTCAGCCCGCGCACCCGCGAGAACTGGACGCTCGACGAGCTGATGCGCACCTGGATGGCCAAGATGAACGAAAACTGCCTCTTCATCTCGGCCACGGAGAAGCAGAACATCGAACTGCTACGTACACAAGTATACAACAAAGTACGGGAACTGCATGTACAGAAGTATCCGTACAACGACTTCCTGTATCAAACTTACGACGAGGAACAATGAACAACTATCGCGCATTGACGGCGGACGAAATCGCCCGCCTGCAGAGCCAGGCCTGCCTGGCCGACGATTGGACGCTGGTCGAGGTCGACCCGGCGTTCCGTACCGACTACGTACACCACACCCGTTTCTCAGGCCGTGTGCGCCTGGGCGTGTTCGAGGACGACTTCGTGCTGCCCGGCGGCATCCGCAAGCACAGCGGCCTGCGCCACGTCACGCTGCACAACGTCAGCGTGGGCGACAACTGCTGCATCGAGAACGTGCAGAACTACATCGCCAACTACGAGATTGGCCATCACACCTTCATCGAGAACCTCGACGTGATGCTGGTCGACGGCATCTCGCGCTTCGGCAACGGCGTGGAGGCCTCCGTGCTCAACGAGACGGGCGGCCGCGAGGTGGCCATCAACGACAAACTGTCGGCCCATCTGGCCTATATCTTCGCCCTCTACCGCCACCGGCCGCAACTCATCGGGCGGCTGAAGGCCATCACGGACTTCTATGCCAACAAGCATGCGTCGGACGTGGGCCGGATAGGCAGCCACGTGTTCATCGTCAACACCGGCTCCATCAAGGACGTGCGCATGGGCGACTACACCCGGATTGAGGGGGCCAGCCGCCTGCAAAACGGCAGCATCAACAGCAACGAGAAGGCACCCGTCCACATCGGCTGCGGAGTGGTGTGCGAGGATTTCATCATCTCCTCCGGCTCGCACGTCGACGACGGCACCATGCTCACCCGCTGCTTCGTGGGCCAGGCCTGCCAGTTGGGCCACAACTATTCGGCCTCCGACTCGCTGTTCTTCAGCAACTGCCAGGGCGAGAACGGCGAGGCCTGCGCCATCTTCGCCGGGCCGTACACGGTGACGCACCACAAGTCCACCCTGCTCATTGCCGGTATGTTCTCGTTCATGAATGCCGGCTCGGGTTCGAACCAGAGCAACCACATGTACAAACTCGGCCCCATCCATCAGGGTACGCTGGAGCGCGGAGCCAAGACCACGTCGGACTCCTACATCCTTTGGCCCGCCCGCGTGGGGGCCTTCTCGCTGGTGATGGGCCGGCACGTCAACCATGCCGACACGTCCAACCTGCCTTTCTCCTACCTGATTGAGCAGAAGAACACCACCTACCTGGTGCCGGGTGTCAACCTGCGCAGCGTGGGTACCATTCGCGACGCGCAGAAATGGCCCAAGCGCGACAAGCGCACCGACGACCATCGGCTCGACTTCATCAACTACAACCTGCTCAGCCCCTACACGGTGCAGAAGATGCTCAAGGGGCGCGAACTGCTCAACGCCTTGCGCCAGGCTTCGGGCGAACTGTCCGACACCTACGCCTACCAGAGCGCGAAAATCAAGAACTCTTCGCTGAAGAACGGCATCCGCTTCTACGAAACGGCCATCCAGAAGTTCCTGGGCAACTCGCTTATCAAGCGGCTGGAGGAGACGCCCTTCCGCACCGACGAGGAAATCCGCACCCGTCTGCGCCCCGACACCGAAATCGGGACGGGCGAGTGGGTGGACATCTCCGGGCTGATTGCCCCGAAGAGCGAGGTGGACAAACTGATTGACGACATCGAGTCGGGACGCAAGAATCGCCTGGAGGACATCAACGAGGCGTTTGCCGAGATGCACCGCAACTACTACACCTACGAGTGGACCTGGGCCTACCAGCAGCTGGAGGCCTTCTACGGCATCCGTCCCGACGAGATGACGGCGCAGGACGTCATCCGCATCGTGGAGGGCTGGAAGGAGGCCGTGGTGGGCCTCGACCGCATGGTCTACGAGGATGCCCGCAAGGAGTTCTCGCTCTCGTCCATGACGGGATTCGGGGCCGACGGCTCGCGCCGCGAGAAGAAGCAAGACTTCGAGCAGGTGCGCGGCGACTTCGAGAACAACCCCTTCGTGACGGCGGTGCTCAAGCACATCGAAACCAAGTCCGCCTTGGGCGACGAACTGATCGGGCGGATGCACCGCGTGGGGTAAACCCAATCTTTGGGCGTCGAACGCTTGGAATAGAAACGGTCTTTAAACGCCATTGCAACGCCATTGCAACGCTGTTGCAATGGCGTTTAAACGTTGTTGCAATGCCGTGAGACCATCGGCCCGGCACCTGAAAGGACGCTCCCGCAGGCGCCGTAGGTGCGACACGCATAAGCCATTTGGACACGATTTGCACCGGAAATCTCGCAAATGCGCCGAAACGGAAGCAAAAAGACGGAAGAAGGTGCAAAAAGGGTGTCTCGGTGAAAGGGGAGGGGAAAGATGGACATTCGGATTGACATAGGGCAACAACTTAACACATTCTTTTAGGTTTTTTTGCGTTTTAGCGGCCCTTTTCCTAACATTGCCGAACTGAATGCTTCGGTATTTAGGTGAGAGAGAACTATTTTATTAACTAAAACAAAATGTTATGAGTAAAGATTTACTAAACAAAGCATGGCTTGCGCTCATCTGCTTGTTTGTCGGTCTTCCGGCATCGCAGGCGCAATACTTGCTGAATGAAAGTTTCGGCGACTATACCACGGGCAACCTGAAGACCCAGACTGCCACGAATGGGAATAAGTGGGATATGTGGCAGTTTGGATCAAATTCCAACTTGACGAATCCTGTCCAGATCGTAGCGCAAGATCTGTCGTATGCAGGCTATGCCGACATACCCTCGGGGAAGGCCATGTATATGGTCAATAATGCTAGTATAGGAAACTACAATGAAGGTGTGAGCGTGAACTTCTTGGATGCAGACATGCCCCAATCGGGTACTGTCTATTGTGCGGCTTTGATGAAGTTCAATTCTATCCCTATCGTTAGTTCTGGTAATGCCAATAAGACCGACTATTTTATGGGCTTTCTCTTTGGCTCGACCTATAACTTTGAAAGAGGCTATGACACCCGTGGCCGGTTGTTCGTGCAGAATGGTAGCGATGGCAAGTTCAAGTTCGGTGTGCATCCTATTGGTTATTATTCTAGTGGTTATTATTATAATTACATTATGGAAGGATACAGCACGGACGAGTTCAACTTGGGCGAGACTTGCCTCGTGGTGCTCAAGTACGACTTCAAGGAGGACGGCGCAGCCGACGACGAGGTTTCCGTGATTGTCAATCCGGACGTGACGGCTGCCGAACCGACGGCTACGTATTCGATGAGCGCGGGTGCCGACATTGCCGGCCCGATTCGCGGCATCGCCTTCCGTCAGCGTAATGGATCTAAGAATTGTTGTCCCGATGTATATATCGATGACATCCGCGTAGCCACTTCGTGGTCCGCTCTGTTCGGCGGCACCACGGGTGGCGGCGAAACAACCCCCGCTGTGACGGTAGACCCGACCACAATCGCTTTCGAAGGCGACTGCACCATCGGCCAGACCTATACGAAGGACATCCTCGTGAAGGCCGAGAACCTGAAGGGCGACATCGCCGTGGCTACGACCGCTGACCTCTCGGCTGCTGCCACCATCGCCAAGGCTGATGCGGAAGCCGCAGCCGGCTACACGCTGAAGCTGACCTTGACCCCGACCAGCACGGAGACGACCTCCGGCACCGTGACCCTCACGGCCGAAGGCATCGAGCCTGTCGCAATCTCCGTGACGTGGACGCCGAAGGAGGCTCCGAAAACTCCGGCCATCACGGTGACCCCGAATGCGCTTGCCTTCGAGGGCAATAGCAATATCGGCGAAACCTATACGAAGGAACTTGTCATTAAAGGTGCCAACTTGACCGGCGACATCACCGTGGCTACGACCGCCGACCTCTCGGCTGTTGCCACCATCGCCAAGGCTGATGCGGAAGCCGAAGCCGGCTACACGCTGAAGGTGACCTTGGCCCCGACAAGCCTCGACACCAATAACGGAACCATTACCCTCACAAGCGAGGGCGCAAACAAAGTGGAAGTCCCGGTTTCCTGGACGCCGAGAAAAGTCCTGCCTTCCACCTTGCTGCTCCGCGAGAAGTTCGACTATAAGCTGGGTAACCTGTACGGCCAAGGCGGCTGGGTTCGCAACCTGACGCAAGGCTATTCGAATGCCAGCCCGATTCAGGTGTCGAAAGGCGGATTGACGTACGCAGGCTACAGCCGTGGTGCGGGCAACTCCGTTACCCTGCTGAAAGACGTGACCAATGGCGAACAACTGACTCGCCGCTTTGCCGACGAAAACATCTCCTCGGGTGCGGTCTATGTGTCGGCGTTGATCAATGTGGCCGGCGTTCGTGCGACTGCGTTCAATACGAATGCCTTCTTCAGCCTGATGCAGACACCGGAAGGTGCTGTCGGTGATGGCAACGTGGGCACTTCGTTCTGCCGCCTGACGGCTACATACGCGGGCGATGCCTACTTCCGCTTGGGCGTGGGCCGCAGCGAACAATACGGCAATAGCACGTATGGTGCCACCATGTCGACCACCAGCCTCAACGTCAACGAGACGTATCTGGTAGTCATGAAATATGAGTTCGTGGACGGCGATGCCAACGACAACGTCCTGCTCTACATCAACCCGGCTACCGACGCTGCCGAACCGGAATCGGCTCAGGTGACCTATTCGGGTACGCGTCCGGATGCTACCGGCCTGGGCGGTATTGCCCTCTTGCAGCGTTCGAGCGATAATGCCCCGCAGGTTGTCATCAGCGACGTTCGCGTGGCCAATTCGTGGGAAAAACTCTTCGAAGTGGAAGACCCGATCATCCCGGCTGTTACCGTTGAACCGGAATCCATCGCCTTCGAAGGCGACTGCACCATCGGCGAGACGTATACGCAGAACATCGTTGTGAAGGGTGCCGACCTGAAGGGCGCCATCACCGTGGCTGCGACGGCCGACCTCTCGGCTACGGAATCCATCTCGAAGGAAGAAGCGATGGCTGCGGAAGGCTACACGCTGACCGTGACCTTGAAGCCGACGAGCCTGGAAACGACCTCCGGCACCATCACGCTGACGTCGGAAGACGCTGCGACGGTGGAAATCCCCGTGACGTGGACGCCGAAGGAAGCCATCATCCCGCAAATCGACGCCACCCCGAAGAACCCGATGTTCAACGGCACCGGCCAGGTATTCACGAACGAAACCTATACGGTGGACATCACCGTGACGGGTAAGGACCTGAAGGGCGACGTGACCATCAGCAGCAACCACGCCCTCGTGACGGCCAGCCCGTCCGTAGTGACCAAGGCCGAGGCTGAGGCAGAAGGCGGCTGCAAGGTGACGCTGACGCTCCAGACCGACGCATCGACGGATATGCAGGTGGCACAGATTACCATTAGCACGGAAGGTGCAGAGCCGATGACGCTGACCACTATGTGGCAGGCCGAAGCCGCTCCGCAGTACAAGGAAATCACCAAGTTGTCCGACATCACGGCCGAGGATATCGAAAACCAAGAACAGTTCAAGTACACGGGCGAAGCCTTCGTGACCTACTATGACAATTCGAACACCCTGATTTACCTGCAGGACGACAGCCGTGCCATCACCATCGAGAACTATGACTGGGACGGTGAGGTTCAGCGTGGCGACAAGTTGACGAACATCCTCTTCGCACCGAATGGAATGGGTGGCTTCTGGAGCATCGAGCACTCGCAGGCTCCGACCGTGCTGGCTTCCGGACAAGACGCTGCTCCGAGCATCGTCACCGCTGCCGAACTGAAGACCGATGCCGCCAAGTATAAGAACCGCCTTGTTCGCCTGGCCAACGTACACGTGGGCTGGCTGGTTGACGACGCGTTCGTGGATATGCAGGAAAACGACACGTTCACCGACCTGACCAGCAAGCCGAACGCTGTGAAGGACGACGAAGGTACGACGCTCACCATCTACGTGTTCGACGATGCCAACTTCGTAGGCCAGCCGATGATGTCGTACGCCAACGTGACGGGTATCTCCGTTTCGGCCGACGGCAGCATGGTGGCTCCGCGCGACCTGGCGGACTTCGAGGCCCTCGTCGACCCGAACTGCATCCACAACGCCCAGAGCGGTCTCATCGAGGTAGGCAAGGGCAGCATCCGCATCCATGCCGCCGAGGCCCAGGTGACCTTGTTCGACATGGTCGGCAACAAGCTGGCTGAGACCACCGCAACCGAACTCTCCGGCCTGGCTCCGTCGGTTTACCTCCTCCAGGTGACGACGGTCGACGGTACGACGGTTCGCAAGGTATTCGTCAAGTAATCGGATAGCTCTCCTCATCTATACATCGACGGCCCCGTGCTTCTTCGGAAGTCCGGGGCCGTTTTTCGTTTGGTGCGTGTGCAGGCAAGTCGGGGCGGAAGCCGTCGCGTTTGGCTGCGGCCGTAGACAAAATCTATATTTCAAACTTTGAAACGTATATTTCAAAGTTTGAAACGTACGTTCCAAAGTTTGAAATGTACGTTTCATGATTTGAAATATAAAATGCGAGCCCATGTGTGGGCATTCGCGTGCCGGGTCGCCGCCATGTGCGACCCGACGCAGTGGAAGGAAAATCGGCCCAAAAAACACTATTTCTTTGTTCTTTTTGCAAAAAAGCATCAAATAGAAAGGATTTTGTTTGCACAGATGGGGCAGATTGCATAACATTGCAAAATCGACACACACGATGTCGAACGAGAGACTTAACTTTATCAACGTTTAAACACAATTGCGTTATGAGAACATCATTACACAAAAGAGCGACGGGCCTCCTGATGGCCCTGTTGGCGTCGGTGGGCATGATACAGGCCCAGACGCTGCTGCTGGATGAGAAATTCGAGTACGACGTATCGGCGTCGGCTGCCCTGAACGGGAAGGGAGCATGGACCTTGTGGGGATCGAACTCCGCAGCCCCGATTCAAATCTCCGCTACCCGTCTGACCGACAAGTACACCGGACAGGCCGAAGGACTCGCCGCCGTCGAACTGACGAACATCGCTTCGGGCGAGGACCTGTATTACACCTATGCCACGGAGAACTTCACCGAAGGCTCCGTTTACTATGCCGCTGTGCTCCGTGTGACGGCCGCTCCCGAGGCCAGCGAGACCTATTTCCTGTGTATGCCCTACGTGGTGAGCAGCCTTTCCAAACCGGAGGTGGCCCGTTTGTTTGCCAAGCAATCGTCCGACGGGAAGTACCGGCTGGGCATCTCCCGGCAGGGTGAGGGTGACGGCAAAGTGGCCTACACCACACAGGAGTTTGCCTACGGCGACGACGTGCTGGCCGTGGTACGCTACACCATCGTGGAAGGCACGGCTAACGACGAGGTGGCCCTCTATGTCAATCCCGCTCCCGCTGCCCAGCAGCCCGCCCAGGCCGATGCCGTGAACATCAACGGCGGTTCGGACGCGAACTTGGCCAAGGGAGCCTTGACGGCCATCGAACTGCGGCAGGGCCAGACTAGCACAAAGAAAGCGGCCAACGTCCTCGTGGCCGGCTTGCGTGTGGCCACTTCCTACGGTGCCCTGTTCGGCATCGACGGCCCCGTCGTCCCCGACACCCCGAAACCCGCCGTCAGCGCGACGCCTTCGAGCCTCCTGTTCGGCAACTACGTCTATCCCGACGAGACCTATACGCAGGACGTGGTGGTGAAGGCCGAGAACCTGACGAGCAACATCACCGTGGGCGGCATGACCACCGGCCTGCTGACGGCTTCGGCCACGACCATCGACAAGGATGCAGCCATGTCCGATGCCGGCTATACGCTGACGGTGACGCTCCGTCCGACGGCAGCCTCGGCCGCCGTCGGTCAGGACGTGCTGACGCTTTCGGCCGAAGGCATGGACGAGCCGCTGTCGCTGCAGGCCATGTGGGGCACCATCGTCCCCGACGACAAGTCTGACCTGACCACCCTGCTGGCTTCGCTGGACGAAGGATATACCTACCGCGTGACGGGCGAACTGACCGTGACACACGTGCAGCCCGTAATGGGCAAGACGCAGTATTTCCTCCAGGACGACGCACGCGGCGTGATGGTGGAAGATGCCGAAGGCGTGTGGGCCGAGGCCGGCCTGCAGACTGGCATGAAGGTGAAGAACCTGCTGGGCGAGGGAGTCGTATCGTTCGGCAGCAAGTATTTGCGCCCCGTGCTCTGCCAGAAACCTTTCGAGGTGGTGTCCGAAGGCAATGCGGTGCAACCCGTGACGGTGACGATTGCCGACCTGCTGGCCGCCCCGCAGACGTATCAGAACCGCCTCGTGCGGCTGGAAGGCGTGGAACTCGGACGGAAGGGTACCGAGGGATTCGAACCGGCAAAGGATGGCGACACCTTCACAACCGACTCGGGCAACCGTACCCAGGTGCGCGACGCTGCCGGCAACCAGGTGGAAATCCGCGTGTTCGATGCCTCGATGGACTTCGTAGGCCAGCCTGTCCCGGCCAAGGCCAACCTGACGGGACTCTCCACCGCCTCGACGGGCAAACTCATCGCCCCGCGCTCGATGGCCGACATTGCGGCCGTGGTCGAACAGCCCGAACTGAAGGTCAACCCGCTGACCATCCTCTTCAACGAAACCGGCACGGTGTTCACCAACCAGGAATACACCTTCACCCTCACCCTCAGCGGCAAGAACCTGCAAGGCGAGGTCAAGGTGAGCTCGAACTCGCCGTACATCATGGCCACCCCCTCGACCCTGACCAAGGAACAGGTGGAAGCCGAAGGCGGCGCCCAGGTGACGCTGACGCTCGACGCCGGCCCGGTGCCGCAACCCGACATGATGATTGCGCAAATCAGCATCCGCACGCAGGGCCTGGACGACATCACCCTCTCCACCTTCTGGCAAGTGCTGGCCGGCATGACCGAAATCAACACGCTGGCCGAACTCTCCACGCTGGACTATACCAACCGCGAGAAGTGCATCTACCGGGGCGAAGCCATCGTGACGCACGTGCAGCCGGCCTATCCGGCCGCCTGGGTCTACCTGCAGGACGCCACCCAAGGCATCTGCTTCAGCAACTACGACTACACCACCATCAAGGCCGGCGACAAACTGACCGACCTCGTGCTGGAGGGGCAGATTGACCGCTCGCTGTTCTCCGTTTTAGGCAACGATCCCACCGTGCTGGCTGCCGGACAGACCGTTACGCCCGAAGAGGTGACCATCGAAGAACTGGCCGCCGAACCTGCACGCTACGAGAACCGCGTGATATGCCTGAAGAACGTCGAACTGGGCTGGATGAACGACGAGGTGTTCGCACCCGTCGAACTGGGCGAGACTTTCGCCGCCGACGGCCCGCAACTGTGGCTGCGCAACCAGACCGGCGCGATGGTGGAAGTGAAGTACTTCGCCGGCGCCGACTACCTGGGCCGGAAACTGCCGGCTACGGCGAACGTGACCGGCCTGGCCGTGTCGAAAGAAGGCAAGCAGATTGCACCGCGTACGACGGATGACATCGAAAGCCTGTCCGAACCCATCGCCATCCAAAGCCAGCAGGCCGGCATGAGCCTGACGGCCGGACAGGGTGCCATCGTCCTCTCGGGCATCGCCGACTGCCGCCTGACGGTGTACGACGTGGCCGGCAACCAAGTGGCCGACGTGTTCGGATGCGAAGTGAAAGGCCTGGCCCCCGCCCTCTACCTGGTACGGATTGATACGGCCGAGGGAAGTGTGGTGAAGAAAGTCATGGTAAAGTAAACGAGACATGAAGCATACGATTCTTTCCCTGTGCATGCTCGGGGCCGTGTTGTCGGCCCCGGTGCATGGCCAAGACGAACTGATAGACAACCCGGGATTTGAGACCTGGCAAGACGGAGGAGCCCTCTTCGGACTGACCCCCGAGGACTGGGAGACGACCATGGGCGACGTGACGCAGGAGACCACGCTGACGTTGTCCGGCACCTACGCCCTGCGCATCACCGCCCGGAAGACACCGGCCGCCTCCGGCAAACTGGAGCAGGAACTCCGCCTGCCGTATCCGGCCGCCTTCACCCCGGGCGATACCTACGAACTGACGCTGAACTACTACACCGTGACCTCCACCGCCGACGGCAACGACATCCAACTGCGGAGCTACTGGTGGAAGGGCGGTTCGGAAGTGATGGACCACGACAGCGACAAACTGAACGACGGCACGTGGTTCACCTCCGTGGGCCAGTGGGGCAGTCGGACGGTACGGACCACCGTGCCCGAGGGGGCCACGTCGTTCTACCTCGCCCTGAAGGTGAATGCCGGCAGCGTGGTGGTGTTCGACGAACTGAGCTTCCGCAAGGTGGTGGGCACCGAGCCGCGTCTGACGGTACAGCCCGCGACGTTGCCGCGCCTGTCGACCGACGTGAACGTGCCGGTGGAGTCGAAGGACATCGTGGTGCAGACCGAGAACCTGCCGGGCCGCGTGCTGCTGGAGGTGACGGGCAAGAATCGCGACTACTTCAGCCTCCCCATCCGGGAGATAGCCGCCGATGCGGGCATGACCGCCTTCCGCGTGACCTACAACCCCACGACGGCCGGCTCGCACGAAGCCATGCTGCTGTTCGACTGCGTAGGCGCTCCCGAGCAGAACGTCACGCTGAAACTGACCGGCGAAGCCCTCGACCCGGCCAACCCGCCCGTCATCACCCTCGAGACCGAGAGCCCGGTGGAGTTTGCCACTGTGGTCAAGACGCCGCAGGTGAAGACCATCCGCGTAGGCAGCCGCAACATCCGCGACTACCTCTACGTGAAGGTGGCCGACACGCCGACCGGCGCGTTCACCCTGTCCAACACCATGCTGCCGAAGAACCAGGACGGCGCTGAACTGCAGGTGACCTTCAACCCGAAGGCCGCCGGCACCTACACGCAGCGGCTGGAGCTCTACTCTGCCGGTGCCCAAAGCGTGTTCGTCGACCTGAAAGGCGTGGCTACCGACAGCGGTGAGGAAGAACCTCAGGAAGGCGACAGCCTGCCGCTCGACCCCTCCAACCCGCGCACGCTGCTGAACGAGACCTTCGACGGCATCGAGTCCAACCGACCCTTGTCGGTGGACGGCTGGAAGAACATCGCCGTGCAGGGCAAACGCGCCTGGTGGGGCTACCAGTTCAAGGACGAAGCCGACGTCGTGGTGGAGAAGACGGCCAAGGTGACAGCCTACAATGCCTCCGACGAACAGACGGAGATGTGGCTGGTGACCCCGCCGCTCGACTTCAAGAACGCGCCCGGCAAGGTATTCACCTTCCGCGTCATGGGCAACCTGCTGTTCGACGGACAGGACGCCGGACTGACGCTCTGCTACATGGACCTGCTGGAAGGCGAACTCTTCGTCAGCCCGATTGACATCGCCATGCCCTCCATCGCCGACGACAACGGGGACTGGCGCGAATACCACGTCAACCTCGAAGGGCAAGACCTGGCCGACGTGTTCTTCATGGGCTTCTGCTTCCGGGGCAAGGGCGGCCGCGAGAACTCCGCCACCTATTACATCGACGATGTGACCTTCGGACGTACCGACCTGCCCGTCATCAGCCTGCAGACCACGCAACTGGCCGAGGTGGTGGAACTGGGCAAGGAATACACCTCGCCGGCCATTACCGTCAAGACGACGAACCTGACGGAGCCGGTCAGCCTGAGTCTGGGCGGCAGCAACCCGAGCAAGTTCAAACTGTCCACCAAGACCATCCCGGCCACGGGCGGCAGCTTCACCGTCTCCTTCGCTTCCGACCAGGAAGGCGTGCACGAGGCCTATGTGAAACTCTCGTCGCGCGGGGCAGCCGATGCCTACCTGCTCCTGACGATGAACAACAAGACGGGGGTGGGCATCACGGCAGTCGGGGTCGACACCCCGGCCGACGTGGAGGTGTACGACCTGAACGGCCGCCTGCTGCGCCGTCGGTCCGCCTTCAGCGAGACGGAGGCCACCACCGGCCTGCCGCAAGGAGTCTACCTGATACGGCAAGGCACCGCGTTGCGCAAAGCCGTCGTAGCCGAATAGACCCGGACGGACGCAACCCTACATAGACGGATGGCCGCGTTTGCGGGGACAAGTTCCTCCGGACGCGGCCATCTTCGTGTTGCACGAGGTTGTGACGAAACTCCATGTTTTGGCAGAAAAAACAAGCAAGTTTGACTTTTTGCTCTATCTTTGTGGCAACTAACGAACAGACGTATATGGATACATTTGCAATAGAAGAAAACGTGGTCCGCGTGTTGAAGACCGTGTTCGACCCGGAGATACCGGTGGACATCTACGAATTGGGCCTGATTTATAAGATAGACGTGAGCGAACAGGGAGAGGTCGTCATCGACATGACCCTGACCGCCCCGAACTGCCCGGCGGCCGACTTCATCCTCGAAGACGTACGGCAGAAGGTGGAGTCCGTGCCTGGCGTCACAGCCGCCACGGTCAACCTGGTATTCGAACCGGAATGGGATAAGGACATGATGTCCGAGGCAGCCAAGCTCGACCTCGGCTTCCTGTAGGCCGGACCATCCTCCGAGAACTTGTTACCCGCAAATACACGAAAACGATATGAAGAAAGTCTACTTCCTCTCCGATGCCCATTTGGGCTCGCGTGCCATCGAACACAGCCGCACGCAAGAACGCCGTCTGGTCAACTTCCTGGACAGCATCAAGGACGAAGCCGAGGCCGTCTACCTGCTCGGTGATATGTTCGATTTCTGGTATGAGTTCAAAACCGTGGTGCCGCGCGGATTCACACGCTTCCTGGGCAAACTGTCCGAACTGACCGACCGGGGCGTGGAGGTCCACTTCTTCACCGGCAACCACGACATCTGGTGCGGCGACTATCTGACCAAGGAGTGCGGCGTCGTCCTGCACCGCAAACCCCTGACCACAGAGATTCACGGCAAGGTGTTCTACCTGGCGCATGGCGACGGACTGGGTGATCCCGACAAGACCTTCCGCCTGCTGCGGACCATGTTTCACAGCCATACGCTGCAATGCCTCTTCTCCGCGCTCCATCCGCGCTGGAGCGTCGACCTCGGCCTCTCCTGGGCCAAGCATAGCCGCATGAAGCGGGCCGAAGGCAAAGAGCCGGACTATATGGGCGAGGACAAGGAACACCTGGTGCTCTACACCAAGGACTACCTGAAGACGCACCCCGACGTCAACTACTTCATCTACGGACACCGCCACATCATGCTCGACCTGATGCTGAGCCAGTCGGCCCGCGTGCTCATCCTGGGCGATTGGATTACTCAGTTCTCGTATGCCGTGCTCGACGGTGAGACGCTGACGATGGATTGTTTCATCGAAGGCGAGTCGTTCGTGCAGAAGCGTTGACGCGAAGCATATCACCTGCTTTTTACGTTTTTGCCCCTCGGATATCACCTGCTTTTTACGCTTTCGGCCCCGAAATACCACCTGCTTTTTACAAAGAGTCGGTTGATGAGGTTGAATATCAAATATTTATTGTATATTTGGTGCTCGAAGAAAAATGGAATCGAAAATGAGGTATTTAAGTAGGTCGATAGACAAGCATTTGCAAGCATGGAAACAGGATGCAGATCGCAAACCACTGCTTGTCAGAGGTGCACGGCAGGTTGGTAAATCGTGTGCGGTGCGTCATTTAGGCGAGTCGTTCGAGTATTTCTTGGAAGTGAATTTTGAAAGGGATGCGGAAGTGGCCGAACTCTTCAACGGAAACGCCAATGTACGTGATATTTCGGAAAAACTGTCGATGTATTATGGCGTGCCCGTAGAACCGGGCAAAACGTTGTTGTTTCTCGATGAAATACAGTCATGCCCCAAAGCCCTGCATAGTTTGTGGTTCTTCCGGGAAGATTATGCACAATTGCATGTAATAGCAGCGGGAAGTTTGTTGGAATTTGCACTAAAGGAAATTCGTTCGTATGGTGTGGGAAGGATAAGCAGTTTGTTTGTGTATCCGATGTCGTTCGACGAGTTTCTTGACGCGCAAGGGCTGGGAGGACTGATACGGATGAAGCAGGAGGCTTCGGACAGGAAACCTCTCATGGAGATGTTCCATAACAAACTGGTTGAGCAATTCCGCCAGTATATGCTTATCGGGGGAATGCCGGCTGCCGTATCCAATTATGTTGATACGAACTCCTACTTGAAATCCAGAAATGTCCTGTCGGATTTGCGCGTGGCCTACATGGATGATTTCTCGAAATACTCCGGAAGGGTGGACCCTGCTCTGCTGAGACATACATTGGTCAGTGTCGCCCAACAGACAGGGAAAAAGTTTGTCTATAGTATGGTCGATGGCGGCTATCGTACAGAACAGGTGAAAACAGCGCTTACGTATCTCAGAGATGCCGGTCTGATCATACCCGTCTATCATTCGGCCTCAAATGGTATACCGTTGGGGGCGGAAACCAATAGTAAATTTGTGAAATACCTAATGATAGACAACGCGTTGATGCTGGATTTCCTCGGCATGAGCGATAACAGCCAGGACATAGAAAAAACAATCCTGACAGAAACTGCGCAAAACCTTGTCGATAAAGGCGGACTGGCTGAGATGATGGCGGGACTGGAGATTCTGAAATATATGTCTCCGAACGAACGGCATGACCTTTATTATTGGCAAGACACCAATAAAGGGAATCTGGCCGAGGTGGATTATGTCATATCAAAAAATGGACATGTCATCCCCGTCGAAGTCAAGTCGGGTGTGAAAGGCTCGATGAAAAGCCTTTATGAGTTGTTATCCAAGCCCCAGAAAGACATACCGTATGCCATACGTTGCTCTTTGGAGAATTTCGGGCAGTTTGTGAGTCCGGTAGGTAAACCGATAACGATATGTCCGTTGTATGCCATGTCCAATATATAACATGAACCCAAAACGGTCATTAGGCCTTTATGCGCAAACGAACTTTCTTTTTGGCATCTGTGTTCCCGTTTCTCGGTTACAATGGAGCCCCATTTCGCCCTCAAAACGAGAACACATCTTCTCAAAAATAGGAGTTGTTATCATCATAACGCTAATGACCGATTTGGGATAAAAACAGGGGTGTGCCGGCACATGACGAGCCGCGCACACCCCTTCTTGTTGAGTTGTCGCTATAACCCTATAATTGTGATTTGTGTTGAAAGAGCTCTTTCAGCTTGACGGTCTTGTTGTTGACCAGCGGACGAGCCCAGAAACCAATGGCGGTGACGTAGCCTACGAACACCAGGGTGAACAGCAGGCCGACACGTAGGCTGGTGGCATCGGCCACGGCGCTGACAATGAGCGGACCGGCCGCACCGCCGGCGATACCGGAGCAGAGGATGCCGGCAAACGAGCCGTGATGCTTCGAGGCCGAGTTGAGCGCCAGCGAAAAGATGATGGAGTACATCATCGAGATGCTGAAGCCGATGGCCGGGAAGGTGAATTCGGCCACCTGGGCCGGGGCGAATACGGAGGTGACAATCAAAACAGACGTCAGCACGCCCGACACGATGAGGATGTGCTTGCTGTCGAACAACTTGAGCAGGAGCATGCCGAAGAGGCAGCCCACCGTCATGCTACCCCAGAACCAACCCACGATGCGTGCACCGGCCACCTGTGGGTCGACACCGTGGTATTGCTCGAGGAAGGTACTGATGAAGATGCTGATGCCCTGTTCGGTGCTGACGTAGCAGAAGATGCCCAGGAAGAACAGCCACACCATGGGCTGGCGAAACAGCTCGAAATACGACGAGCGGCTGCCTGACTTCTCGTCCTCCTTCAGCTCGATGCGCGGGAACTTGCTGACGGCCACGCTGACCAGCATGAGCAGCAGGATGGCGGCAAACACCCAGTAGAGCGATACCCAGGGCAGGTGCTCCGGCGTGACGGCGTGGAGCGAGTCGATGAACAAGTTCTTGCCGGCCTCGTAGGCGGCAGGGTCCAGACGCTTGATGAGGAAGGTGTAGACCAACGGACTGACGAACGACGCGATGCCGAACATGAACTGCGCCAACTCGGCTACGAAGGCATAGTTCTCTTCGCCTCCGACGGCACGCTGCAGCGGGTTGAGCACCGTTTGCAGCATCGCCATGCCCAGACCGATGATGAAGCACGAGGCCAGCAGCGTGGGGTAGGTGGGCAGGAGGGCGAACAGCAGGGTGCCGACGAAGGGCATCAGGAAGCCGCCGAACAAGACCGGTTTCTCGCCGTAGCGGTCGATGAGGATGCCCGCAGGGATGCTCATGATGGCGTAGGCGATGAAGAAGAAGGTCGGGATGAAGGCGGCCATGGCCAGATTGGCCAGGCGGAAACCGCTGGTGATGTCGGGAATCAGCGGGCCAAGGATGTTCGTGATGAACGAGATGACGAACCAGAACACCATGATGAGGGCCAGCAGGCCGAAGTTACGTTTCATACGGCAGTCCTCCCTATTCGAACGACGAAAATACCAGCCAGGCGGCACCCATGCTGCCGGCCTTGTTGCCCAACTCGGCCGCCATGATGACCGTGTTGACGGCACAGTCGGGCATGGCGTAGCGGAACGCCTGTTTGCGCACCATGTCGATGTAGAACTCTCCGGCTTCGGACAGTCCGCCACCGATGACGACGCGTTGGGGGCTGAACACGTTGATGAAGCCGGCAATGCCGTGGCCGAGGTAGTCGCAGTGTTCCTGCAGGCAGCGCATGGCGATGGGGTCCTTGGCATGGAAGCGGCGGATGATTTCCACCCCGTTGGCCTGTTCCGGCTCGATGACGATGCCGATGCGGGCGTATTGGTTGACGAAGTTGCGCACCAGGGCCGTGGTGGAGGCGTAGTGTTCCAGGCAGCCGACGGAGCCGCAGGCGCAGGCTTCGCCGTTGGCAATCAAGGGGACGTGTCCCAGTTCGGTGCCCCGGTTGCCGTAGCCGTTGAACAGTTTGCCGTCGATGACGATGGCGCCGCCGATGCCGGTGCCTACGGTGAGGAACACCACATGGGAGCAGCCCATGCCGGCTCCGTAGTGCGTCTCGCCCAGACCCATCAGGTTGGCGTCGTTGCTCAAGACGGTGGGCAGGCCGGTGCGTTGCTCGATGATGGAGGCCAGTTCCAGGTTCTCCCAGCCTTTGATGTTCTCCGAGCCGCCCAGGACGATGCGGTTGGTGGGGTCGACGATGCCCGGCGTGCCGATGCCCACACCCTTGATGGGGCAATTGTGCTCGTCGGCGTATTGTTTCACGATGTCGATGGCGGTCACCAGTTGGTCGATGACGGCCTGTGCCGATATGTCGGCATGGGAAGGCAGTTTGCCCGAGAAGAGGAAGCCGCCTTGTTGGTCGATGAGGGCGTACTTGATGTTGGTGCCGCCCAGGTCTATTCCGATTGCGTAAAGCATGTGTGCGATTTAAAAAGGTTAGTAAGGCGAACCCGGGAAACAGGTGCGGACCGGAATCCTCCCTGTTTCCCGGCCTTCGCGGTTAGATGCGTTCGGCCCAAATCGGCGAACTCCAAGCCCACTGCTGGTCTTTCTGACGGACGCGGACGTAGTAGTAGTCCGTGTCGCGCTCAGGCTCGTTGTCCTCCATGTAGTGTTCGAACTGGAAGCAGCTCTCCGGCATGGCGCGGTTGAAGAGCAGGGCTTCGCTCAGCCAGCCTATCATGAAGTGCGTGCGTGCGCCTTCGAGCAGTTCGCCCAGGGTGTGCGCAAACTTCTTGCCGTTGAACTCGGCCGTGATGACCCCGTCCTTCGGCATGGTGACGTCGAGGATGACGGCTTGCGTGGCCGATGTGGTGGTGTTGGGGTTCTTGCTGGTGTAGAGGTCCAGTTCGGTCTGCTTGTCGTTGGCCGAGAGGATGCGGTTGACGTGGGTGTGGAACTCGGTTTCGCCTTCCTGCGGCGACGTGAAGGCGGCACCCCGGAAGCAGGGTACCACTTCGTTGATGGTTCCCTTGTCGATGCTGAGGCGGCCTTGCCAGTGGACGGGCTTCTCCTCGCGGTTCCAGCCGAACTCCATCTTCACCTTGCAGCGTACGGTGTCACCCTCGGGCATCAAAGGCAATTGCGGTCCGTTCATGCGGGCGATGAGGCGGCCGTTCTTGATGATGTCGATGTAGTCGATGCAGCTACCGCCTTCCACGTTGAGGTAGATGCGGCGGCTGTTGCCCCGGATGACGTCGCCCATGAAGGCGTCGTTGATGCGGAAGTCGATGTTGATTTTGTCGCCGGTGGCGCAGCACACGTGGCGGTTTTGCAAGCCGTCCCAGATGTTGTCGCGGTGGAGCGACGAAGCCAGTACGCCTACGCGTCCGTCGCCATAACTGCCCGGATAGCCCGAGTGCTGGTCGGTGCTTCCGATGAGGCCGAACTTGTGGCCTTGCTCCAGTCCGTAGAGCACGGTTCCTTCCCAGTGGCGCGGACCCATGTCGTGGAGGTAGGGGTAGTCGCCCATGTCGGCTTCGGCCAGTCCGTGGCGGGAATACATCTCGACGAAGGGTGTCTGCTTGCCTTCGGTAAAGCATTTCCAGTTGTAGCCGCGATAGCCTTCCTGATAGCCCATGTGGTGGGGCGTAATCATGACGTTCTCGTCTTTCAGTTTCTGTTTCCAGTCTTCCACCGAGGTGCATTCCACGAGGGGAACGTCGATGTCGTGCCAGAGGGCTACGTGGTCGCCGTGCTCCATGCTGTGGCATTCGTAGCCGGTGAAGGTCAGGAATTCTCCTTCCTTATTGTATTCTTTGGTCATGGCCACGTACTTCTCGTAGTTGCCGCTACGCAGACGCTTGAAGGCACCGGTGTGGTAGTCGATGACCCATTTCAGGCGCGGGTCGTTGGCACCGGGGATATCGGGCCACATGGCGTGGGGCGTTACGCTGACGAAGTCCAGCTGGCCTTTGGCGGCCTCGAAGGCGTCGCGCATATCGCCGTGTCCGTAGGTGACGTTGCAGTGGTTGTGCAGGTCGCCCCAGAACATCTTCAGGTCGCTGGCCGAGGGCATCACTTTTTTTGCTTCTTTGGTTCCCGGGGTGCATGCCTGGAGCAGGCTTCCCGAAGCGGCCAGTCCGAGCATGGACCAACCGGTGTTTTTTAAGAATTTTCTTCTATCCATGATATAGCATATTAAAAGGTTTGTTTGCGATTGGTGTTATTGCTTGGTGCGGTCCATCAGCCGGCGGTCGCCCTTGAAGAGTACGCGTTCTTTCTCGTCGGGGTCGGTGTCGCCGTATTGCTGCTGGGTTTCGCGGAGCAGTTGCATCAGTTCGGCCTGCTGCTGGGCATAGTCCGGATTGCCGAACACGTTGCTCAGTTCGCGCGGGTCGTTCTTCATGTCATACATCTCCCATTCGTCGATGTCGTTGTAGAAGTGGATGAGTTTGAAGTCCTGCGTACGGATGCCGTAGTGGCGTTTCACCGAGTGTTCGGCCGGATATTCGTAGTAGTGGTAGTAGGCGGCCTTCCGCCAGTCTGTCGGGGTTTGTCCGGCATTGTCCCAGACGGGGCGGAGCGAACGACCCTGGATGTCGGCCGGGATTTCCACGCCGGCATAGTCGAGGAAGGTGGGAGCGAAGTCCACGTTCATGCTGAGGGCCGAGGAGGTGCTGCCGGCCTTGATGGCTTTCGGATAGCGGACGATGAAAGGCATCCGCTGGCACTCTTCGTACATGAAGCGTTTGTCGAACCAGCCGTGTTCACCCAGGAAGAAGCCCTGGTCGGAGGTATAGACGATGATGGTGTTGTCCAGTTCGCCGATTTCTTCGAGGTAGTTCATCAGTCGGCCGATGTTCTCGTCGACAGCCAGCAGCGTGGCGAGGTAGTCGCGCATGTACTGTTGATATTTCCAGCGGATGAGTTCCTTGTCGCTCATCTTACCCTTCAGCGCCCGGTATTCGGCGATGCGGGGTGCGTAGGCCGAGTCCCACTTGGCCTGTTCGGCCGGGGTCATGCGGGTGTAGACTTGCTTGAATTTGCTGTTGTCCGGCAAGGCCAGGATTTCGTCGTGGGTCAGGAGTTTCAGGTCCCAGTCGTTCTTCAGGGTGTGCAGGATGCTCATGTCCTGTTCGTGGGCGGCGCGTCCGCGTCCCTCGTAGTTGTCGAACAAGGTTTCCGGCTCGGGGAAGGTGGTATCGTTGAAGATGCCCAGATAGCGCTGGGCGGGCATCCAGTTGCGGTGGGGTGCCTTCTGGTGGTACATCATCATGAAGGGTCGGTTCTTGTCGCGTCCCTCCAACCATTGGATGGCCTTGTCGGTGATGATGTCGGTGGCATAGCCGGTCTCACGCACCTCCTTGCCCATTTCGTGGAAATCGGGCTGGTAGTAGTCGCCTTGTTCCTCCTGTCCGCTCAGGATGCTCCAGTAGTCGAAGCCTTGCGGTTCGGAGATGAGGTGCCATTTGCCGATGACGGCCGTCTGGTAACCGGCCTGCTGCAGCAACTTCGGGAACGTCTGCTGGTCGCCGTTGAAGCGGCAGGCGTTGTCGGTGAATCCGTTCTCGTGGCTGAACTTGCCCGTCAGCACGCAGGCCCGCGAAGGGCCGGACAGGGCGTTGACGGCGTAGCAGTTGTCCATGCGCAGGCCTTCGTTGGCGATGCGGTCCATGTTGGGGGTTTGGATGAGGTTGCCGCCGTAGCACGACATGGCTTGTGTGGTGTGGTCGTCGGTCATCATGAAGATGATGTTCGGACGGCGCGGTTCTTTCCCTTTCTCGGCACACGACACGAGGGCGAGGGTGGCCAAGGGAAGCAGAAGCGTAGATGAAGGATGTTGTCTCATACGTTGTAGGTTATTGAATTAGTTTATAAATGACGTTTTCTTGGGCGGTGTGCAGGCGCAGCAGGTAGAGCCCTTTCGGCTTCGGAAGCGGCAGGGCGAGAGACCCGGTGGCCTGCCCGGCAGCGAGGAGGCATCCTCCGGCATCGGTCAGTTGCCATTGGTATGTTTTCCCCTCGGGGGCATCGATGTGGCAGACCCCGTCGGCTGTACGGATGCGCAGTGCCTCGTCGGGAACTGACGCAAGGGTGCTGGTCCCCAAGGGCTGCAGCCGGACGCGATAGGTCAGCCCGTCGCACGTGGCCGGATGGGTGAGGGTGGTATAGCCGCCGGCCGTCTCGACGAGGACCGATGCATCGCCGTCGGCTTTTTCGTAGTTGCCTTTCAGAATCAGACTGTAGGTTTGCGCCTGGCCGGGCTCTTTCACCTTGTCGGCATCCAGTTCGTCGTTGCTGGTTGCGCTGGGACGGTTGAGGTCGGGATTGCTGAAGGCCACTTCGCAGCCGCCGTCGGCCTGCTTGCGCACCATCACCAACGAAGGAAGGCTGGCGCTATGGAGGCAGTCGATGGCTAAGTTCGTCCCGGCCCCGAAGAGAGAAGCGGCCAGTACTTGTTGCTGCTCGTCCCAAAGGGCATGGGCGGAGGCATCCTGCCGCAGCACGCGGATGTCGTTCAGCCGTTGCTCGAGGGCCGTCCGTGAACGGTCGGCAGGCTGGACGAACCAGGCATATCGGTACGACTGTGGGGACTGGAGGGAGGGCCCGTGGTCGATGTAGGCGGTGCAATAGGCATCGTTGCGGCTGAAGCGGACTGGTCCGTCCACCAGGTATGCGTTTCCGTAATTGTCGCAGACGAGCGGGTTGGCAGACGAGACGGTGCCGTCGGCCACAGGGAGGCCGTCGGCGGTGATGGATTCATCGCCGGCCGGAATGGGGTTTTGGAACAAGGTGGTGTGGCAGGACGGGGCATCGGCCGTGCCGGTAATCCGGCTGCCTAAGCAGTAGAAGAGGTCGTCGAGCACGAAGACCGATTTGTCCGCCCGGAACGTGCCGGTGATTTCACGGTCGTGCAGCCGGTTGGAGAACATACCGTAGCGTTCGTCCAGGTTGAGGCCACCCAGGTGGGCCTCGTCGGAGAAGTTGCGGTGCTTCTGCACGGAAGCGTAGTGCAACTGTTCTTCGCTGACAAAGGGAGCGGTGGTGCCGGGCAGGTGGCGCCAGTCCCACGGCGTATTCTGTTTGGTGTCGGCCGCCGTGAGGCGGTAACTGCGGTTTCCGTTGGTCAGGTCGCTGAACTCCATCGTGCCGTAACTGAGGTAGCGGCCGTAGACGTTCTCGGTGCCGGAGGATTCGTAATCCCAAATGTACCGGCTGAAGCCTTTGACGGTGACAACCCAGTCGGCCCGGCGAGTGACGAGCAAACCGGAATAGGGCATGAAAACGGTGCCGGTCGGGTTGGCTTCGGCTTCGCCCGGCAGTGCGGAGGCCTCGAGCAAGACTTCGGCTTCGCCCAGCGTGCTACAAAAGGTGATGTCGGTGGAGGCTTTGGCAAGATAGGTGCGCACCAGAGGGTCGTCCGGTCTCCAGATGCGCTTGTAGGCGGCCGTTAGTTCGGCGTCGTCGCGCGACAGGGCCAGGTAGGCAAAGGCCGGAGCCAGTTTGTAGAGCATCTCCGTCTGATGGGGGAAACGTCCGGCGGTGCCGGCCGGGATGTTGTAGTCGGCACAAAGGAAGCGGAAACTCAGCAGGGCTTGTTTCAGATTCTGGTAGGAGGCTTCGCTGAGGGCGAACGGAGTGTCGCGCAGGATGTAGTAGAGGAAGCAGCCCACGTAGAGCACCTGCGGATAGTAGGCGCTGTAGTAGGCACCGCGGTGGTGGTAGCCCGAGCCGTCCGGCTTGAGCGAGCCCAGGTAACCGGGTGCATGGGACAGAGCATTGTCCATGTAGGTGCGGAAGGCGTTCAGTGCTGTGGTGCGTTGACCTCCGTCTGTCAGGGAGAGGGCGTAGAAGAGTTTGGGTACGGCCAATGCGCGGACATAGTCGGCCAGTTCGCCGGGGACATCCGGCGTTTGGTAGGCATCGCCGAAGCGGGTGTACCAGCGGCATGCGGCGGACAGGTGGGCGTAGAGGTCGTCGTCCATTTCGTGGCGCAGGAGGAAGGCGGCATGGTAGAAACCGGCGCTGCGCAGCATCTCGAAGCGGAGCGTGCCCAAGGCACTGCCATCGGCCCAGCCCTGGTCGGCATACCAACGCAGCAGTTCGAGGGCCTTGTCGCGGCTGGCTTGTGTGCCGTGGAGGCGGTAGTCGTAGGCCAACTGGATGAGCAGGCCTTCGCCGACGTCGCGCGAACTGACCACGGCCTGGCCGTCGATGGTCTGGTTGTGGTAGTGGTCGAAGGGCAGGAGTCCGGACTCTTTGTAGACGGGCTTGGAGGTGCTGCCGGTGTTGAGACGCAAGGTCCCGTTTGCGTTCAAGGTGTATTCCCGGGCTGTTCCGGCTGCGAGGTAACTGCTCACTGCCTGCTTGCGCAGGAGGTAGGTTTCGTCGGCCTCGTGGAGGGTGGAGCCCAGGTACCACTGCTCCAGCCGGTTTTCGATTTCGGTAAAGGCGGCCTGTTGGGCCGGAGTGGGTGAGGTGGCCGGCGGCACGGGGACGTTTCGTGCATCCAGATAGCCGTCGATGCCGGCACTTTCGGTCACGGTGTATTGGAAGTCGGACATCTTTTCCCACGAAACGGTGGAGGTGAACTCCAAGAAGTCCAGATAGAGGGTGCCGCTGCCGGACGAGGGGGCTTTGAACTGCATGGCGGTGATTTTCCCCTTGTTGGCCTGCGCCAGTTTCATGTCGGCCACGTATTCGGCCCAGACGCAACGCCAACCCTGAAAGTCGAGGTGGATGGGAAGGCTGCATTTGCGTACTTCGCCGGTGGACAGGTGGAAGGACAGGACGAGGTCCTGGTTGGAAGCGACGGTGTTGTAAATCCAGAAGCGGATGCCGCCCCGGTTGGCTTTCGAGGTGAGGGCGATTTGCTGGTCGGTGGCAGTGAGGAGGTCTCCTCCTTTCCATTGCCAGCAGAGGGAGGATTGGCCGAGTTTGGCTTTCTCGGCAGAACGGGAGAGTACACCTTTGCTTACTGCCCACCCGGCGGGTACGCCCTCTTCGAACGAGAACAGCGTGTCGGCATGGACCGGCTGCCACGGAGTCAGGAGCAGAAGCAGGAGTAAAAAGGAAAGGTGTCTGTTCATGATAGCAAAGGAAACCCTTGCGGAACGGGGCAAAGAGCCCCGCCCGCAAGGATCATTGAAAAATCAGCGATTCAGTTGGTATGTCAGGTCGAATTTCTGCTTGCCCACTTTCACTTGGACATTCAGACCATTCTCGTCGAACTTCTTATTCTTGAACGAGGCCTTGATGGCCGGCATCTGTCCGTCGTTGACCGGATAGATGACGGTGATGTAACGTACGGCCTCGTTGGTCGTCTTCGGGGCGTGGAAGGCCACGGCAGTGCGTTCTACCTTCTTTCGGTAAGCGGTCGAGCGCCAGCCTTCTTCTTCCACCAGGGTCGTGCCTTTCGGACCGAAGCACTGCAGGGCCACATTGCTTTCGCCTTCGAAGGCCGACAGCAGGGCGCAGTTTTTCGGGTCGAGGTTGACTTTGCCTTCGCAGAGTTGATAGTGGACATCGATGTCGCCTTTGGCCGTACCGACGGCTTCGTCCACGATGACAAAGAACTTGTTGTCCACGAAGAAGATGGAGCGGCGGTGCTTCAGGTCGGTGTAGCTCGGGTTCTCGGTGACGAGTTTCTGTACGTCGCCTTCACCTTCCCAAAGGAGCGTCTTCGATTCGGTCGTTTCAAGCGTCTTGTTGTCGAGCGTCAGGGTGTTGTGCACCTTGGTCGAACGGAACCAGTTGCGCCATTTCATCACTTCGTCGTCGCCGGCATAGACGTAACTGCCCGAGTCAGGGAAGAGGTTGCGTCCGTTCATCCAAAGTTCGAACGTGCCGTTGTCGGGCTGGCAGTGCCAGAAGGCTTTCGGACCGGCCTTGACCACCATCATGGTAGCGGGTTCGGTCCACGAAGAACGGAACACGAAGAAACCGGAGTTGAGGTATGCCTGGGAGAGGTGGTTGGGCAGTGCGCCTTTCTTGCCTTGCGTGGCGAAGTAGCGGATGAAGTCGTTCTTCGGGAATACCTTCGACCATTTCTTACAGTCGCTCACGAGTTCTTTCATGCCCGTAATCTTGGCATCGCTGAAGCAAGGGTTGCTGCCGTCGGGGAAGACGATGTTGAGGTAGAACTCAATCATCTTCTCCACCATGTCGATGTAGTGCTGGGGGAACTCGTTGCGGAAGTTGTTGGCATCGGCCATCTGGATGGCCTTGTAGAAGATGTTGATGGCCGCCAGATGGTAGTGCGGGTCCAACTCAAACTGCCCGCCGTCGGGGTACACCTGCACGTCGATTTCCTTGTTGAGGACGCTGATGCCGCTGGCACGCCACTCCATGGCTTTCTTGAATTCGGGGAAGAAGGCACCGGCATACATGATGCGCTGTGCCTCGAACAGCAGGTGGTTGCCCTGGTCGGAGTAGTTGTTGATCAGGTGGATGGCATGGCGGTAGTAGTTGAGCAAGAATTCGGTGAGGAACTCGGGCGTGAAATGCGGCGAGTCCTTGAAGAGCAGGAATTGTCCTGTTTGGTCGGCCAGACGGTTGCTCACTTCGAGCGGACGCCAGGCAAAGCGGACGTTCTCGGCATCTCCCTTGATTTCGCCGCTGCTCACAATCTCATACTCTTCCTTGTCGACACCTACCAGCGGGTTCTTCTTAATCCAGTCCATGTACTGGTAGACCCATTCCTTGGCGTATTTCTCGTCGCCGCTCACACGGTAGGCCTTTCCCATGGGGGTGAACCATTTGTGGCGGTGCAGCTGCCAGCGAAGTTCGTTGTCTCTCACCGGCCAGTACTGCCAGTTGATGTCCTTGCCGTAGTTATAGGAGGGCTGGTATCCTTTGTGAACGAAGAAGGTGTGTTCCATGCCGTCATCGGCCCATTTCTGCTCCTGCTTGCTGATGGTCACCTTGGTGGGGTCCTTGATGTCGGGATGGTTCACGTGGGTGCGTTGACGATAGTAGGTCAGCAGGGCTTGGGCGGCTTCCGCGTCCTTGCCTTCGTTGTGCAGGGCCTTGACTTGTTCCAGTCCCGGATAGTCCAGGTTGAGGAGGTTGAACACCTCGGTCCGCAGTTCTTGTGCACCGAGATGGCCGAAGCAGCATACAAGTGCGAACAGAAAATAATATTTCAGTGACTTCATGTGGGTTAGTGAATTAAGTTGGATGATTTATTTCAGGTCTTTGTAGGAGATGCCTTTGATGTCCATGTAGCGTTTCAAGGCCTCGAGGTAGTAGTAGTCGGCATAGTTGAGGGGCACGTCGATTTCCGAGCCGTTGGGCAGCGAGCCGGTGGAGTGCATCAGGATGAAGCCCTGGTTCTCGCCGTTCTTGGCCAGGTATTGATCGCTCGAGAGGCTCTTCAGAATCTTCTCGGCATAGTCGAAGTAGATTTGACCGTCGGGCAGGAGGGTGCTCAATTCCAGCATGGCGGAAGCTGTAACGGCAGCGGCGGAAGCATCGCGCGGGGTTTGCGGGCCTTCGGGTGCGTCATAGTCCCAATAGGGGATGCAGTCGTCGGTCTTCACACGGGTCATGATGAGGTTGGCCACACGCTTGGCGAAGTTGCTATAGACGGTGTCTTGTGTCTCGCGGTAGCAGCAGGTGTAGCCGTAGATGGCCCAGGCTTGTCCGCGTGCCCATGCCGAGTCGTCGTTCTTGCCCTGGAAGGTTTGTTTCTTCTCAACCGTTCCGTCGGAGTTGTAGCTGACCACGTGCCACGAAGAGGCGTCGGGACGGAAGTGGTTGGCCAAGGTCTTGTTGGCGTGGGTGAGGGCGATGTCGCGATAGCGGGAGTCGCCGGTCATCCGGGTGGCGTTGAACAACAGGTCGAGGTTCATCATGTTGTCGATGATGACCGGGAAGTTCCAGGTGCCGAAGTCCCACGAACGGATGGCGCCGATTCCGTTGTCGAAGCGTCCGATCAGGTTGTTGGCCGTTTCAATCATGACGGCCTGGATGGTGTCGTTCGGAGCCAGACGGAGGGCGTTGCCGTAGCTGCAGTTGACCATGAAGCCGAGGTCGTGCGTGCCTTTGTAGTAACGCACCGGGTTCAGCAGATTGGTGAAGCGGATGGCTTCGGCCTTGACGGCTTCGTTGCCGGTCAGTTCATACGTATACCAAAGGCTGCCGGGGAAGAATCCGCTGGTCCAGTCGTACACGCTGCAGAGACGGCGCTGGCCGAGGCGTTCGGTGCGCTTCGGACGCAGGGAGTCTTTGAAGGTTTCGGGGTCTTTCTCCAACTGGGCGCAGAGGAAATCCATGTCGTAGCCGGCCCAGATGGAACGGGGCAGTTTGGCCGAGTCGGCAATCTCCTGGGCTGTGAATTGGAGTTGGTAAGTGGCCGCATCGATGCCCTTCTTGATCCAACCGTAGTCTTCTTGAGGTGTTTGCTTGCACGAAGCAAAGGCAAGCAGTGCCGCAGAGGCGCAAAGAATGAAGTTCTTTTTCATACTTATTAAATTAAAGTTAGCAATTGTTTTTGTTTTTAAGTACGGCAAAGGTAGACACTCCTCCGCTCATACGCGTTAAGGAATGTTGAAAAGGAATCAGTCAATGGCGGAAATGCTATCAGTTTTGTTGAATTTCCTATAACATTTCGCGAAAGAAGCCATTCTGGATAGGCCCGAATGCCTTATCCGCGTAGATTCTTGACGTATTCCGTCGGCAGGCACCCGATGTATTTCCTAAAGCTGGTAGCGAAATACGAAGGGGTGTTGAATCCGACTTTCGTGCTGATTTCCGACACGGTGTAGCGTCCTTCCTTAAGCAACCGGCAAGCCTCGTGGAACCGAATCTTCCGGATGAACTCGATGGTGGACTCTCCGGTGATGGCTTTCAGTTTCAGGTGGAGGTTGGAACGGCTCATGTTCATCTCGCGGGCAAACTCGTCGGCGGAGAAGGTGATGTTGTCCATGTTCTTCTCGACGACGGCTATGGCGCGTTTCAGCAGTTCCTCGTCCATGGCGTTGAACGTAATCTTTTCCGGCTCTATCGTCAGATCGTTCGAATAGCGTTCGAAGATGCGTCGGCGCGTACGAATCATGTTCTGCACTTTGGCTGACAGAACCGAAAGCGTAAACGGCTTCGGAATGTAGTCGTCGGCTCCCACCTGGAACCCTTCCAACTGGTCCTTTATGTCGACCTTGGCCGAGAGGATGATGACAGGGATGTGGCAGGTGCGTATGTTTTGTTTCACTTGCTTGCAGAACTTGATGCCGTCCATGACGGGCATCATCACGTCGGTCAGGATGACATCGATTTCCGGCTGTCCCTTGAGGATGTTGAGGGCGACTTCGCCGTTCTCGGCATGGTAGACATTGTAAAGGTGCGAGAGTCCCTCGGTGAGGTATTGGCTGATTTCCTGGTTGTCTTCGACGATGAGGATGTTTCCTTTCTTGTTTTCCTTTTCCGGCGCGTCATCCTCGACGACGGGCGGTTCGGTCTCCAGGTAGTACGTGTCGCGTGTGTTGATGGCGTGCTGGGGTCGGTCGGCTTCCTCCAAGGGATTGTTGGATTGCAGCTCGCCGGACTGGTAGCATGTCTCGTCTTGGGGCAGGAAGACGGTGAAGGTGCTGCCCTTGCCCTCTTCGCTGTCGAGAGTGATACGTCCGTGGTGCAGTTCTACCAGGCGGAGCACCAACGAGAGGCCGATGCCGCTGCCCGAGTGGTCGCCGTCCACCTGGTAGAAACGTTCGAAGATTTTGCTCTGTTTGTCTTTGGGGATGCCGATGCCAGTGTCGCTGATGCCGATGGCCAGGTGGCCTTCGGAGTCTTTTACACTGACCGTGATGTTGCCGCCCTCGTTGGTGTACTTGAAGGCGTTCGACAGCAGGTTGTTGACAATCAGTTCCACGTAGTTGCTGTCGAACAGGTACGTCTTTTCGCCTACCTCCGAGTTGAAGGAGTAACTGATGTTCTTGCGTTTGGCCAGTTTGTCGTAGAACAGGAAGATGTCGTTCACCAGCCGGCTGATGTCGCCCTTGGCTGCCTTCAGTTCGAACACACCCAGTTCGGCGCGGCGGTAGTCCATGAGTTGGTTCACCAAGTGGAGCAGGCGGTTAGCGTTTCGCTGGATGTGGCGCAATTGTTCGCGCGTCCATTTGTCGCTGACGCGGAACAGGAGTTCCTGCAGGGGGGCCAGGATGAGCGTGAGCGGTGTGCGCAGTTCGTGGGCGATGTTGATGAAGAAGCGGGTCTTCATCTGGTTGATTTCCTCTTGCTTGTCCTTTTCCAATTGTTCCAGCCGCAGTTCGGCCTCCATGCTCTTTTGCATCCAGAAGTAGCGGATGATGAAGGATACGAGTGCGCCAAAGGCGATGAGGAAGAGCAGTACAGCCCACCAAGTCTTGTACCAGACGGGCAGGATGGTGATTTTGAGGGTGGTCGGTGTCTCGTTCCATTTTCCGTCGCTATTGGCGGCCTTCACTTTGAAGAGGTAGGTGCCGTGGGGCAGGTTGGAGTAGGACACGGTGCGTCGGTTGGTCACGTAGTACCATTCCTTGTCGTAGCCTTCGAGGTAGTAGGCAAAGGTGTTGTGCCGTCCGGAGATGTAGTTTGACACGACGAACTCCAGCGAGAAGGCCGATTGGGAGGCTTTCAGCGTGATGGCCTGTGTACGGCTGATGTCTTTCTCCAGGATGCCGGTCTCGTCGTTGGGCGATACGCTTTTGTTGAACAGTTTCAGTTCTTTGATGACGACGGGCGGGGTATAGGGGTTGTCGGTCAGCAGTTCGGGACGGAAGCGGGTGATGCCGTTGATGCCGCCGAACAGCAGGTCGCCGCTCGAGGCTTTGCAGTAGGCGTAGTTGTTGAATTGGTTGCTTTGCAGCCCGTCGCTCTCGTTGAAGTTTCGGAAACTTCCTTTCGAGGGAGTCAGGCAGGTCAGGCCTCGGTTGGTACTCATCCAGAGGCGGCCGAAGGTGTCTTCCAGGATGCCGTAGATGACGTTGTTGGGCAGGCCGTCTTCGGTGGTATAGCGCCGGATGGACCGGGCTTGCTCGTTCAGGTGGTACAGGCCGTGGCGGGTGCCAATCCAATAGGAGCCCGCCTTCTGTTCGTAGACGCAGTTGACGAAGGCGTTTGTCAGGAGCGAATCTTGTTCCCACGCGTATTGCCGTTCCAGTGCTTCGCCTTGTTCGCGGTAGACGGAGAGGCCGTTTTCGCCGCCCACCCAGATGCGCCCTTGCGAGTCGCGGAGCAGGTTGGTGATGCGGCTTGGTTTGCGGATGCGGTCGCCTTTCTTGTCGTTGCGTATCGGGGTGAAAGTCTTTTTGACGGGGTCGAAGGCTATCAAGCCGGAGAGGGAGGCGAGCAGGATGCGTCGGCCGTCGGTGCTGGGCAGGATGGCGTAGATGTTCTCGTCGGCCAGGTTGCTGTTCTTCGGGGTGTAGACGGCTGTCAGGCGTGTGCCGCCCAGAGGAAGCCGTTTCAGCACACAGAGGCCTCCGGCGTGTACGCCGACGTATAGCAGGTCGTTTGCCTCGTCGACATAGACAGCCTTCACGTTGTTGGAAACGGCGCCGCCCGTGATGGCCTCGAGGTTGGTGTAGTGGTAGGTCTTGGTGGGGAAGTGGAAACAGTCCAGTCCCTTGTCGTTGGTGCCTATCCAGATGTTTCGTTGCTTGTCCTCCACGATGCAACTGATGACGTTGTCGTGGATGGAGTTCTGCTGTGGGATGTGCTTGATGTGGTGGAAGCGGTTCTTGAGCGGATGGTAGTAGTTGAGTCCGCCGAAGTAGGAACCGAGCCACATGCCTCCTTGCGAGTCGTGGTAGATGGAACGGATGGAGTTTTGGGCCAGGCTGCGGCTGTCCATCGGGTCGTGGTGGTATTTCTTGAAGAGGCGGTTGTTTTCGATGTAGATGTTCAACTCGTTGAATGTGCCAACCCACAAGCGGTTTTGCGAGTCGATGGCCAGCGAGCGGATGTAGTTGTTGCTGATGCTTTTGGGGTCGGCTGGGTCGTGGCGGAAGTGCTGCAAGGCCTCGGTCTTCTTATTATAAAGGTATAGGCCGTCGCCTTCGGTGCCAATCCACAAGCGGTGGATGTTCTGGCGGAGGATGGCCTGGATGAGTTTGCCTTTCAGTTCGGGGACGAGCGAGACGAGTTGCCGGTTCTGCAGGTCGTAGCGGTAGAGGCCGTCGCGTGCGCCGATGTAGAGTTTCTGGTCGATGCGCAGCATGCACACGGCCTGGACGCTTTGCAGGCCGCTGTTGGCCGGGACGATGGAGAACTGCTGCTCGTTGGCGTCGAACAGGGCGACACCTTTGTCCGTCCCGACGAAGAACAGGTCTTCGTCGACCTGCTCCAAGCAGTTGACTTGTGCCTCTTCGTCATTGACGCGGTAGGTGTAGTTGTGGAATTTGTTGTTGTCGGGGTCGTAGAGCGAGAGCCCGGCGCGGGTGCCAATCCACACGCGTCCTTCGTCGTCGGTCTTGATGACTCGGGCGATGTCGTTGGCCAGGCTGTTCGGGTCGTTGAACTCGTGCCGGTAGACGGCAAAGGAGTAGCCGTCGTATTTGTTCACACCGTCGAACGTGGCGAACCACATGTTCCCCTGCCGGTCTTGCGAGATGGAGAAGACGGTGCTTTGCGACAATCCTTCGTGGATGGAGATGCGCGAGAAAGTGATGGGGGCGCTCTCGGTTTCGATGGCTTTGGTGGACAGGCAGCAAAGGAGCATTGCGAGGATGCAGGGACAGTATTTCATCATAGTAAATCCTTTCAACGGTTAAATTGTTGCCAAAGGTAGTGAATCCGAAGTAATAAACAAATTTGATAGGGGCTTGTTTGTTCTACAGCAGGCTGTTCGGAGGCATTCTTGAGGAAAATCAAGGACGGATTTTGCACAAAAGTGAAAGGTATGGTCCGTTTCGATTGCTTGACGGAGGGGGAGGATGCCTCGGAACGGTCTGCATCGGGGGCGCTTGCACAAATCTGCAAGGAAATTCGACAGAAGTGCAATCGTCCGCAGGTGTATGCCGTACTATTTCGAACAAAAGTAGATGCCCTTGTGAGGGGCTCTTTCTATCTTTGCATCAAGCAAATTCGCCTGTTGCACCCCTCGTGCGGAAGAATCGGGTGGCGGACAGGTAAATTGTCGCGACAGCTTTGTTGACTTGAACAAAACAACAATAATAATGACTATGAAAAGAAAAACGCAACTTCTTGGTTGGTTGTTATGCCTGGCCGGTCTGGCGCAGGCTCAGACCTACACGGCTTCGGACATCTCCGTGGCCGGAACTACCCCGAAGGGAATTACGATTCAAGGTGATGCCTTGTATGCCGCCTTCAGTGGCGACAACAAGGTGGTAAAGACTTCGTTGGACGGAAAGACCGTCTTGCTGGAACTGACGGGGCTGAACAAACCATTCGACGTGGCCGTGGACGGACAGGGCCGCATCTTCGTAGCCAATCAAGGCTCGAAGACGATTGGGGTGTATGATGCCCAGGGGGTTCTGCAGGCTACGCTGGACATCAAGGCGATGGACGGATCGGCCGTGGGCGGCACACTCAGCGGCGTGGCTGTGGACGCGCAGGGGCGCTTGTTTGCGACGGTCGGCGCTTCGGCCTACAACGGCATCCACGTCTTCAACACCGACCTGCAGCAGACGCAGGTGCTGACGAAGATGGCTTCCAACTCCATTGCGGGCTGCGACAAGTTCCGCGTGATGCGCGACGTGTTCTTCTCGCACGACGGTGCGATGTTCATCATCGACCAGAATACGGGTATCCTCAAGGTGGCTTCGTATGACGACGACACGGTGACGCCGGCCTTCCTCATCAAACGCGACGGCAGCGGTGCCAACGCTTATAATAATGTGGCCGGCATGGCTGAAACCTCCAATGGCAACCTGCTCGTCTCGCTTGATGCCAACAAGTCCTCCGGCGGGCAAACCATCTCCTACAGGGGTGTCTATCGCTTCAATGCACTGGGCGCGTTTGTCGACCAGATTGCGACGGCCGACGATTTCGGTTCGCCTTACGGCCTGGCCGTGGATGCCTCCGACAACCTTTACGTAGCCGATGCCGGCAAGGCCAAGGTGGTGCGCTGGAACGCTTCCGACGTGACCGCCCCGATTCCTTCGAAACAGAGCATTGACCGTGTGACCCGCTCCACGGTGGACTTCTCCTTGATGGCCGATGAGGCCGCCACGGTGTACTGGACAGTCGGTGCGGCCGGCGAGATGCCGACGGTGGAGGCCGTGAAGCAGGGCGCGTCGTTCGCCTTGGCAGAGGGCGGCAAACTGTACACCGAGACACTTACGGTCGGTTCGGTGACCGACCAGGTCATCTTCTATGTGCTGGCCGACGGTTTGGGCAACACATCCGAGGTGTTCGCTACCGAAACCTTTACCACGGCGCAGCCGCTGGCCATGAACACACTGTTTGCCTTGAGCCGTACGGCCGATGCCGTGACGATGGAAGCCATGGGCAATGACAACGGCACACTCTACTGGATGCTGACGCAGGAAGAAAAGGAACCTACGGCCGCCGAGGTGGAACAAGGCACCGGCGCTTGGCGCAACGGAAGTACGGCGGTGGCGAAGGGAGGCACGTGCGTGACCTTCGACCTCGACAATCTCTCGGCGCAGCGTTACTACCTGTACGCCTGCCTCAAGAGCGGAAGTGAATACAGCGAGGTGCGTACCACCGTGGTGATGCCTGCCGGCGATGCCGAAATCATCTATCAGCGTTACTTTACGTTCCTGACGGGTGACAACCCGGACTACACCAACGAGCAAGTGAAGACCCGCTATCAAGCCCTGATGGCCTTGGTGGCTTCGGCCAAGCAGAAACTGGCCACTTATCAGTGGGAAGAAGGGTTGGCTCCGTATGACTTCAATACCAAGTGTGCCGACCTGCGCGACCTGCTCGGCAACGTGCTGGTGCCGTTGTCGATGTGCTATCAATTGCAAGGTCCGGCTGCCGACCCGAATGCCGACTATCACGACGCTTCGCTGCGGGCCGACATCCTCGACCTGTTCACCTACCTGGAGAAGCGCGGCTTTGCCCCCGGTTGCGACCTCGGTTTTGGAACCGACGGCCCGTATCTGGGTCTGGCCGGCTACTTCTATGCCGGCATCTTGATGCGTGAGGAACTGCAGCGTGCCGGACAGTGGGAAACGGTTGGCGCAACGATGCGCTGGCTGACGCGCATGGTGACCGACGACAATGCCGATATGAACTCGAAAGACCAGGTGTGGGGACTCAACACCAAGCATAACGGCATGCGCAGCGACGGAGTTCGCTCGGTATACCACAACCGCCTCATGGCTCTGGCTGCTCAGACCGATGAGGACCTCGCCCGCGAAGCCGACCTCGACTACCTGCTTCGGGTGCTGGAGGTGAACCTTTCGGTCAACTCCGCCTGGGACGGTTTCATCAAGCCCGACTACACCGGCTACCACCACTACGGCCCTTGGGGCAACGCCTACAACATCGATGCCCTCCACACCTCGTGCCAGATGGCGATGATGCTGCGCGAAACGTCCTACGCCTTGTCCGAGACCGCGCTGGCCAACCTGGCCAACAGCCTGCTGGCCTTCCGCCAGTATAGCGGCAAATACGACATCAACCGCGGTTTGTGCGGACGCTTCCCCAACCAACTGAGCACCCTGCTTAGCAATATGCCGGCCTTTGCGTATCTCTACCAGGCCATCGGAGGCGAAATGAAGGAACGCATCGGCGGCGCCTTCTGCCGCCTGTACGACCCGGCCTACTCGGGCGTGGTGGGCAGCACGCTGAAGGACGTGAAGTGCGACATCTACTTCCACGGTGGCCTTCAGGCTGTGCAACTGATGAACCAACTGAAGGCGAAGGAGTTGACCGACACTGAGGTGGAGGAAAGCAACTGCGCCTATCCTTACGCCGCCATGCAGGTGCATCGGCGCGGCGACTGGATGGTGTCGGCCAAGGGCTATAGCAAATACGTGTGGGATTTCGAGACCAACAGCGGACAGAACTGGATTGGCCGCAACCAGAGCGCGGGCGGCCTGGCCATTTATGCCACGAAGGATGCCGAAGGTGTGGTGACGGCTGCGGCCAGCGGCTTGGGCTATGACGGATGGGACTGGGTTCACGTGCCCGGTGCCACGGTGCTCGATATGTCCATTGACGACATCGTACAGGAGGCCAAATACTTCGAATGGGCCAAATTCTCGCCGCGTTCCTATGTGGGCGGCGTTTCGCTGGAGGGCAAGCACGGTATGTACGCCATGATTTACGACGACATCCGCCAGGCCTACGACTACGCCAACAAACGTGCCTGGCTGGGCGTGAAGTTGACGGCCAACAAGTCCTACTTCTTCTTCGACGACGAGGTGGTGGCCCTGGGCTCGGCCATCAAGAACACACACGCCACCTACGACGCGCATACCACGCTGTTCCAGAATGCACTGCAGACGGCCGACACACCGCTCTACGTGAACGGCGAGGCCAAGACGGGCTTGACCGTCGACGAGACGCAGAGCACCGACGCTCCTTGCTACCTGACCGACGCGGTGGGCAACGGCTACGTCATCCCGAACGCCAACGGCCTTCATCTGACCCGTGCCACGCAGACTTCGGTGAAGGATGCCAATACGGCCACGACGACCACGGGCAACTATGCCAAGGCCTGGCTGGACCACGGCAAGAACACCGACGGCAGTTATGAATACCTCATCTATGTGGGCGGAGCCGACAAGGTGAAGGCCATGAGCGGTACGCCCGACCTGCCTTACGTCGTGCAGCAGCGCGATGCCACGGCCCACATCGTCTACCATCCGGCGAAAGGCCTGAAGGGATATGCCTTCTTCCAGACGTCTGCCGCGCTCGACGACAACTACCTCTCTGCCGTGTCCGTGCCTTGTATGGCTATGCTGCGCGAGGTGGACAAGGCGCACATCAACCTGAGTGTGTGCAACCCTGAACTGGGCTTCTATCCGGCCGACAAGTTCCCCTATCAGGTGTGGGCCATCGACGGCAGCCGCACCTACCTGGACAGCGAGGAGCAGCCGGTTGACGTGACGCTGAAAGGCAACTGGACGCTGGCTTCCACCTACGAGCAAGTGGAACGCCTGGCATACGACGAGACGAACGACCTCACCACGTTCCGCTTCCACGGCAAGGATGCCCAGTCGCTCGAGGTGGCGTTGGTGAACGAAGGCGTGGTGGACATCGCCGCGACCACCGGCGATGCGTCGGTTTCGGCCTGGCCTTGCCCCTTTGCCGACCGGCTGACGGTGGAACTGCCTGCCGAGGCTTCGCAGGTGCAGTTGTGCGACGTGTCGGGCCGCGTGGTGCTCGCGCAGCCGGCACAGGGCCGCATCGTGGTGTTTGCCACCGCTTCGCTGGCCTCCGGCCTCTACTTCCTGCAGGTGGACGGACAACCCTTCGGACGCAAACTGCTGAAACAATAAGATAAGAACAGAACACGGGCCGGGGGAGGCCGCAGGGTGCTCTGTCGGCCCGTGTTGTATCCGTAAACATAACCGATAATAGAAATACACATGATGAAAAAATCACTTTGGGGAGCCCTGATGGCTTCCTGCCTGTGGACCGTTACGGCACAGGCGCAAATCTACTCGTTCGAGGGCGACGCGCCGACGGACGGCTGGCAGGCCGAGCAGGCCGAACTGAGCGCGACGACCGCGCGCTACAAATTGGGCAAACAATCGCTGCGTGTGGCCTGGCAGCCGGGTGCCGTGCTGGCCATCGACCGGCCTGCCGGACTGGACAAGGCCTGCAAGGCCGGCAGCGGAGGCGTGACGGCCTGGATTTACAACGAGCAACCCGTCGACGCCGATCTCCGGGTGGTGTTCCAGGACGAGGCCGGCCGGGACGTGTGCCAGGTGCCCTTCCACCTCAACTTCCGGGGCTGGCGCGCCCTGCAAAACCGCTTCACCGAGGACATGGGCAAAGACCGTAAGACCATGCTGACCCGCATGGAGGTGCGCTTTCCCGCCACGACACAAGGGGGCGTCGTCTGCCTCGACAACCTCGAACTGACGCGCAACGTGTCCTACCTCCGCATGACCGACGGACAGGTGAAGGTGAACCGTACCGACTTTGCGTTGGTCATGGACTTCCTGCGCTACCGTCAGGCCGAGCCGGACTATGCGAAAACTGTGGCTGCCACACCGGCCGAAATCCGGACCATCGCCGAAAGGCTGGAGCAGTGGTACCTGGGCAGCGGCAGTGTCCGCCACGAGTGGGTGAAACGCCGTGCCGACAAGGAGGCCGGGTTCATCCTTCGCGGCGTGAAGGCATCGCAGAAGTACACGCTGACCGAGCCGCTCTATGCCATGCGCACACCGGCCAAAATGGACGGCGAGAAGACGCTCTTCTTCATGGACATCAACAAGAACGTGCTGCTGCCCTTGGCCTTGGACTACCGCAAGCATGGCAACGAGGCCAGCCTGAAGCGCGCGTTCGACATCTACGACTGGTTCAACGACCAGGGCTGGGCCGACTATAGTGCGCTGGGCAACCTGACCTTCGAGAAACTGCGCAGCGCGGGCTACTTCCACTCCATCTTCCTGCTGCGCGACCAGATGACTCCGGAGATGCGCCGGCGCGAACTCCAGACCATGCGCTGGATGACCCTCTTCGGCATGTGCTACGACCTGCCCGACCATCCCGGCGAGGTGGCCGACAACCTCCGCGCCTTGGCCTTGCCCAAACTGGCGTATGCGTTGGCGCTGACCGACGCACGCGAACAGCAGGCCGCCCTGACTGCTTTCCGCGACTACATGAACCTCTCCCTGGGCTACGGCCCCGGCTACTTCGGCACCTTCAAGAGCGACGGCTCGGGCTACCACCACCGTGGTGCCTACAACAGTGCCTACTATCCCCATGCCCTCTACGTGGGGGCCTTGGTGGCCTATCTGCTGCACGACACACCCTATTCCCTGTCGGCCGAGGCGGTCGACCACGTGAAGCGCGGACTGCTCACCTTCCGTTTCTTCAGTGCCAACCTCGAAGTGCCGGCCGGCACGGTGGGACGCTTCCCCGAGGGACAGGAAGTGCTGCACGAACTGCTGCCTGCCTTCGCCTATGCGGCTTTCGCCTACGATGCACCCGACGCGGAATTGCTGGCTGCGCTGAAACGCCTGGCCGAGCACAACCGCACGAAGGTGGAGAAGGTACTCGACGACGTCAACTCCAACCTCTCCTATACCTCGACGGTGGGCGAGGCCGAGGTGCTGACCCGTGCGCTGGCCCTGTCCGTCGAGGCCGAACAGGCACCCGTGGGCACACGCTTCATGCCCTATTCCGGCCTGCTGGTGGTGAAGAATCCGCATTTCCATTTCAATGTGAAAGGCTTCAGCCGCTATATCTGGGACTATGAGTCGTCCGACCACGAGAACCTGGCCGGCCGCTACCTCTCGAACGGGCAGGTGGAATACTTCGACCTGACCTCCGGCCGCAAGTCGTTCAATCCGAAGGAGAAGACCTTCGACTGGAGTTACATCCCCGGTGCCACCTCGCTGGTGATGCCGTACGACGAGCTGAAGCAGAAAGAGCACGCCAAGGGCTTCTCCGACCATCGCAACTACTCCGACGAGACCTTCCTTGCCGGTGTTTCGGCCTCGGACAACGTGGCCCTGTTCTCTTTCCGCCTGCACGACCAGGCCTTCTGCCCCACGCTGCGGGCCAACAAGACGGTGCTCTTCTTCGACGATGTGGTGATGTGCCTCGGCTCGGACGTGCAGAACGATGATGCCGACCACACCACCGTCACCACGCTGTTCCAGTCGAAGGGTGCCGATGCATTGCCTGCCCCGCGCAAGGAGGGCAACGGCTATCTGCTGACCGACCATGCCGGCATCACCTATGCCGTGAAGGGCGCACAGCCTGCATTGCACACGAAGGCCCCGTTCACCGTGGCCGCCATCGACCACGGCCGGGCACCGAAGGGCGGATCCTACCTTTACTATATGGTGACGGAGCAAGGAGCGAAGATGGGCAAGAAACTGCTCTCGTCCGCATCGCCCGTGCAGGTGGTGCGGCAGGACAACGCGGCCCACATCGTGCGCCACAAAGGGAAAGGCCTGGTGTATGCCGCCCTCTACGACCACGAACAGACCTACGAGGGCCTGCCCGTGACTCGGGTCAACATCCCGCTCTCCTACATCTGGCAGCAGACGGGCAAGCGCGAGGCCGTGCTGACGGTGTGCGAGCCGGATATGCGCCGCACGCAGGTCGACCACATGGGCCAGCTGACCGAGGAAAGCGTGCTCGTCCCCGAAGCACCCCACCGCACTGTGCTCCGTCTGAAAGGCTCGTTCGTGGCTTCCTGCCCCGACGGCGACCTGACTGTGACCCATGCCGACGGCGAGACCGTGGTGGAACTGACCACCGTGTGCGGCCGCAACTATCCCATCTGTCTGACTGCTAAATAATCAAACGAACTGACATGAAAAGAATATCCCAGATGATGGCGCTGCTGGCGGGATGCGTTTGCATCTTGCCGCTGGCAGCGCAGGAAAACGAACTATGGTATCGTACGCCTGCCACGCGGTGGGAGGAAGCCCTGCCCGTGGGCAACGGCCGGCTCGGTGCGATGGTGTTCGGCGACACGCGATGCGAGCGCATCCAGTTGAACGAGAACACGCTCTACAGCGGCGAGCCGGACATGGCCGTCGACGGCATCCGGCTCGGCGAACGAAAGGCGGAGGTGATGCGTCTGCTGGCCGAGGGGCGACAGGGCGAGGCCGAGGCCATCGCCCAGCGCGAGTGGGTGGGACGGCTCGATGAGGCCTATCAGCCACTGGGCGACCTTTGGCTCGACTTCCACCTCGACGGCAAGGTGACCGACTATGCCCACCGCCTCCGTATGTGCGACGGCATGGCCGTGACCACCTACCGGCAAGGGCGGACGAACATCCGCCGCGAGGTCTTCGCCTCCTATCCCGACCAGGTCGTTGTGGTACGTGTGGAGGCCGACCGGCCCATCGACTTCGACATCCGTCTGAACACACCGCACCCGGCCCACATCCGGGTGGCCGACAGCCTCTTTCTGCTGATCGAAGGGCAGGCTCCGGCCCACGTGCAGCGCCGCACGCCCGAAGCCATCCGCAAGGCTGGCACAGAGCGGCTCCATCCCGAGTATTTCGATGCCGACGGACGGCAGATACGCAGCGGACACGTGCTCTATGCCGACCAGTTGGACGGTCGCGGCACCCGCTTCCGTGCCACCGTGTCGCCCTACTGCGAGGACGGTGAGGTCGTGGCCCTCCCGGGCGATACGGCTTTGCACGTACGCCGCTGCACGCGGGCCTCGTTCGTGCTGTCGGCGGCCACCTCGTACAACGGACCCGACCGCAGTCCCAGCCGCGAAGGTGTCGACCCGGCCGTGGCCGAGGGAAAGGCCCGCCGTGGGGTGCAGGGCCGCACCTATGCCGATTGGCGTCGCCGCCACGTCGACGACTTCTCCGAACTCTTCGGACGGGTGAACTTCACCCTGCCCACGCCGGCCGACCTGGCCGCCCTGCCCACCGACGAACGCCTGCGCCGCTTCACGGGCGACAACGACCCCGCGCTCTACGCGCTCTTCTTCCAGTTCGGCCGCTACCTGATGATTGCCGGCTCGCGTCCCGGAGGCCAGCCGCTCAATCTGCAAGGGCTCTGGAACGACAAGGTGGTGCCGCCCTGGTGCGCCGGCTATACGCTCAACATCAACCTGCAGATGAACTATTGGCCGGCCGAGGTGACCAACCTCAGCGAGTGCCACGAACCGCTCTTCCGCTTCCTGCGCGAGATTGCCGCACGCGGCGAGGCGGTGGCGCGGGATATGTACGGCCTCGACGGATGGACCGTCCACCACAATATGTCCATCTGGCGCGAGGGTTATCCCAGCGACGGCTTTGTCTACTGGTTCTTCTGGAACATGTCCGGCCCGTGGCTGTGCCAGCACATCTGGGAACACTATGCCTACACCGGCGATGTGGACTTCCTGCGCGAGATGTATCCGGTGATGGCCGGCTCGGCCCGATTCTGTTCGCAGTGGCTCGTCGACGACGGCCGGGGCCATCTCGTCACCCCTCTGGGCACCTCGCCCGAGAATCATTATCTACTGCCCGACGGGGGTGAGGCGTCGCTCTGCCCTGGTCCGACCATGGACATGGCCATCGTGCGCCACCTGTTCGCCCGGACGCTCGATGCCGCCCGCGTGCTTGGCGTGGACGATGCGCTGACCGACACGCTGCGCAGCCAGTTGCCGCACCTCCGCCCGTATCAGAAGGGCAGCCACGGCCAGTTGCTGGAGTGGGACAAGGAATACGCCGAGTTCGAACCGCAGCACCGGCACGTGTCGCACCTGTTCGGCCTCTATCCGGGCTCGGACGTGGCCCTCGACCCGGTCTGGCGTGATGCCGCCCGTCAGACCCTGCTCGACCGGGGCGACAAGACCACGGGCTGGAGCATGGCCTGGAAAACGTCGCTGTGGGCACGTCTGCACGAGGGCGACCGTGCCTATGCCACCTTGCGCAACTTGCTTTGCCCGGTGCGCGAGGGACAGGACGGCGCGTTGGCCGGAGGGGTGTATCGCAACCTGCTCAACGCCCTTCCGTTCCAGATTGACGGCAACTTCGGCGCCACGGCCGGCATGGCCGAGATGCTGCTGCAGAGCCATGGCGAGACGGTCGACCTGCTTCCGGCCCTGCCCACGGCCTGGCCTGAGGGCCACGTGAAGGGGCTGAAGGCCCGTGGCGGCCTCACGGTGGACCTCCGCTGGAAGGAGGGCTCGTTGCGTGAGGCCGTGCTGACGGCTTCGCGTACGGGTGAGTACCGCCTGACCCATCGGGGTGCGACCCATACGCTCCGTCTCTTTGCCGGCCAGCGGGTGAGCCTCCTGGCGGCCGACTTTGCCCAATGAACGCCGGTTCGTCCGAACTGCCTTCTGTCCGTCTCGATTCAGTGTTTTGGCGCAACCTCAAAGGTGCGTCCGATTGAGCCCTTCCGACGCGCCGGCGGACGCGATTTTTCGTCTATACACGCGAGGCCCTTCGTGTGTACACGCATCGGCCTTCGCGTGTACACGTGAAGGGCTTCGCGTGTATACGCGTTAAACCCAAATCGGTCATTAGCGTTATGATGATAACAACTTCTATTTTTGAGCA
>JBJEHD010000056.1:0-50808 GCA_051875715.1 Bacteroidaceae bacterium | reverse complement strand
AGGTAACACTATACTCCGACATCTTCCCCGCCAACCGGGAAAATCCGCTGACCCAAATTAACCTTTGAAATGAATGAACGAAATATGCCCCATCCTGTGTACGATATGTCGAGACACAGTTGGGGCTGTGCTGTAACTATACAATACACCACGGATGACACATCTCTCTATCCATTCTTTCTTTTTTGTTTTCCAGACATTTCAGAACTGAAACGGATAAAGCAAATATGCCTTCTCTTGACCGACTGGCTATTCTCCTTTGTACGGATCCTCCAATCAGTGATGCAAAGGTATATAAAATAACTGAAAAACAAGGGGACAAGCCCAATATTCAACTCATAATTGAACAGAAAAAGTTTGGACAACCGAGATTTTTGTGTACATAAGCCACAAAGAGCATATAAACGAGACCTATTACAGCCTCGTGGCAAGGGAATCTATTAGGGGTTGTTACCATTCATTCTTATTTGCCAACCACTCCGAAGCAATATCGACAACCAGACAGTGCAACAAATGTCAAATCCCACCTTCAGGAATACAGATTTCTCGGATTTTCCTCGCCTATCTCGAAAAAAGAAAATAACTTAGCCCTAAAGTTTAATTGATTTATTATGGAAGGTAAAGGATAGCGGACATCTTGGAGATTGATATACGAGAATTGCCAAGAAGAGGTCGTTGCGTTTTTTGCAACAACCACTCAACACGGAGCCATGGAAGGTAAGACCCAAGAACACAAAGTTGCCTTCTATAACCTCGACATGATTATCAGTGTTGACTACCGTGTTCACTCTTACCGTGGTGTTCAGTTCAGGATTTGGGCAACCAAGGTGCTGAAGGAATATATCGTGAAAGGTTTTGCCCTGAATGACGACCTGCTGAAACGTGCCGGCGATGGGAATTACCCATGCTGGCAAGATTTCTGCAAAATTGGCAAAGGAAAAGGCTGAGAAAGAGTATGACAAGTTCAAGGAGCGTACCCAGAACGAACTCTCCCCAGTAGAAATACACTTCCTCGAAAACTTTGAGCGAGAGCAGAAGAAACTTTTGGGCGGTAAGGACAATAGTGATAGCGGGAAGAGATAGATGACCACAAAGCAGCAAAGCCGACCGCGCCATCAGACGCAAAGCCGACCGTCCATAGGCTCATCGCTGATACGATTATTAATCGTAAGCCAGTACGATTATTAATCGTACCGCATGACGATTATTAATCGTACTCAATCCGCATCTATTCGCCCCTGAGGTTTCATGTACATTTGGACAGCCGTCCTCACCCTTGGCGTACCGCCGAGACGTAGACAGGCTGCGCCTCGGCAAAACAATTTCAAGCCGAGGCTTGATTGTTTTTCGCTCGGCTTGCACTATCTTTGGATAAGATGGGCTATCTTTGTCCCCCGAAAACGGAAAAGACCATGAATCAGCCATATCCATCCCTCCTGCTGGAACGGGCAGTCAACGAGTTCGCCAAGTTGCCGGGCATCGGCCGGAAAACAGCCACCAGGCTGGTGCTGCACCTGCTGCGACAAGACGCCGCGACCGCCGAAGCGCTCGCACACGCACTGACCACCCTGAAACGGGAGGTGAAATATTGCCACGTGTGCCACAACATAGCCGACACGGAGACCTGCCAGATATGCGCCAACCCGGCACGCGACGCCTCGACCGTATGCGTGGTGGAGAACATCCGCGACGTGATGGCCGTAGAGGCCACCCAGCAATACCAGGGAGTCTACCACGTGCTGGGTGGTGTGATTTCGCCCATGGACGGCATCGGGCCCTCGGACCTGCAAATAGACAGCCTGACGAAACGCGTGGAGGCGGGCGGCGTGAAAGAGGTCATCCTCGCGCTCAGTTCGACCATGGAGGGGGACACAACCAATTTCTACATCTACCGGAAACTGGCCCCCACGCACGTGAAACTGAGCGTCATCGCTCGGGGAATAGCCGTCGGCGACGAACTGGAATATGCCGACGAGGCCACCCTGGGGCGCTCGATTGCCAACCGGACGCCTTTCGAAACCTCCATCTGACCCCCGTATCCATCCCCAAAAACAACCACACCCCACCATGAAGAAAGAAACAGACCTGACTTACCGACGCCTGCGCGCGGAATACGCGGCCTACTGGGCCGCCAGCCTCCTGCTGGCCATCGGATACGAAAGCGGCCTGCTGCCCGAAGGGCTCTGGGCCGGCGACGCACGCCTGCAATACGTCGGCGGCACCATCGGCGTGATGGCCACCCTGGCCGTAGTCCCCGCAGCCCTGAAACTGTACGCCTACACCCTGCGGAAACATGCCGGCGAAGCCCCTACGGCCGACACCCTGCGCCGCTACCGACGCTGGAACACCCTTCGGCTGGCCATGCTGGCCGTCGTCACCTGGGTGGACATCGTCGTCTATTACCTCACGCTGGACAATATCGGCGGACTTTGTGCGTTGATAACGCTGACGGCCTCGCTGTTTTGCCTGCCGGGCCGGGAAAAAATAACCGAAGAACTGAACATCAAGGAAACCACCGAACCATGAACATCGCCGTAGATTTTGACGGGACCATCGTGGAACACGACTATCCACGCATCGGACCCGAACTGCCCTTCGCCATCGACACGCTGAAGAAACTGCAGCAGGAACAACACCGCATCATCCTATGGACCGTGCGCGAAGGAACCCTGCTGGAAGAAGCCGTGGAATACTGCCGGAAGCGCGGACTGGAGTTTTATGCCGTCAACAAGGACTTCCCCGAAGAGACGCCGCAGAGCGACCGATACTCGCGCAAACTGAAGGCCGACCTCTTCATCGACGACCGAAACCTGGGCGGAATGCCGGACTGGGGCGTCGTCTACCGCATGGTGCACGACGGCGTCTCCTTCGAGGAGGCCCTACAGGACCTGCCCGTGAAGAAACGGAAGAAGAACCTGTTCATCCGCATCGGAGAGGCCATCGAAAACCGTTCGCACTAACCCCCACACACGTCCCCAAATCCCCCACTCCATACAGGAACGCCATGAAACTATCGGTCATCATCGTCAACTACAACGTGAAATACTTTGTGGAGCAGTGCCTCTGCTCCGTGATTCGCGCCACCGACGGCCTGAAGGCCGACATCTGGGTGGTGGACAACGATTCGGGCGACGGCTCGATGGAATACCTGCGCCCGCGGTTTCCGCAGGTGCACTTCGTGGAGAGCGGCGCGAACATCGGATTCGCAAAGGCCAACAACCTGGCCATCGGTCGCTCGGAAGGGGAATACGTGCTACTGCTCAACCCGGACACGCTGGTGGGCGAGCAGACCCTGAGGGCGTGCACGGAGCGGATGGAGGCCGACCCGCAGACGGGCGGCATCGGCGTGAAGATGCTCAACCCCGACGGCTCGTTCGCCTACGAGTCGAGGCGCGGATTCCCCTCGCCCCTCACCGCCTTCTTCAAGATATGCGGCCTGTGCGCCCTGTTTCCCACCTCGCGCCTGTTCGGACGCTACTACATGCGCTACCTGGACAAGGACGAGGCCAACCCCGTCGACATCCTGTCCGGCGCCTGCATGATGCTGCGACGGGAGGCCCTGGACAAGACGGGCCTGCTGGACGAGACGTTCTTCATGTACGGCGAGGACGTCGACCTGTCATACCGCGTGACGAAGGTCGGATACACGAACGTCTACCTGCCCTCCCCCATCCTGCACTACAAGGGCGAGAGCACCAAAAAGGAGTCGTACAAATACGTCTACACCTTCTACGAGGCCATGCGCATCTTCTTCAAGAAGCATTTCCCGCATTCGGGGCTGCTCCTGTCGGCGATGGTGAAGGGGGCCATCGGCCTGCGCGCCTCCGTCGCCTACCTGCGCCGCTTCGTGGGCCGCTTCGCCCGGCGGCGGCCCGCGCGGTTCCGCCTGCTCGTGGTGGGCGGCGAGACCTGCCTGCGCGACGTACGCCACATCTGCCGGCAAAACGGACTGGACGAGGCGCACCACTACGTGGCGGCGAACGAGCGGACGACGGCGAACGGACACCTGGGCCTGGACCTGAAGTTGGAGAACTTCACGCACGTGGTGTACGACACCGACTGCTTCGGCTACGACCGCATCCTCCGCCTGATGGAGCGGTCGGCCCGGGAGGGACACCGGCTAAGCCTGGGCACCTACTCCACCCGGAGCCACGTGCTGATAACCCCCGAACAAAGTTTTGTCTGATTCCCCCAACCCCCGATGCCGACCTATCTGAACCACGAAACCCTGCTGCTGCGGGCCTGCGAACCGGAGGACCTGGACTTCATGTACGAGGTGGAAAACGACTCCTCGCTCTGGGAGGTGGGCAGCACCTCCGCACCCTATTCGCGCTACGCGCTGCGGCAATACCTGGCCTCGACACGCAACGACTTTTTCGCAGACGGACAGGTGAGGCTGGTGGCCGCACGGAAGCCCACGATGGAACCCGTGGGCATGGCGGACCTGTTCGACTTCGACCCGTTCCACAACCGGGCCTCCGTAGGCATCATGATGCACCGCGACGCACGCCGGAAGGGATACGCCGCCACGGCCCTCGCCCTGCTGGAGCAATACGCCTTCGGACACCTCCACCTGCATCAGTTGTGCGCCTTCATCGCGGCCGGCAACGAGGCCAGCCTGCGCCTGTTCGATGCCTGCGGCTTCGCACAAACGGCCGTGCTGAAGGAGTGGATACGAAACGAGCACGGACGCTACCACGACGCCGTGCTCGTACAGAAAATCAACAGGGAGGGCTGAGAGCCCTACCGCAAAGGATGGTTGGCCTCGAACAGCGCCATGCGCTCGTCGAGTTGGGCGTACTGGTGGTCCCGGATGAACGAGGTGCAGGCGCGGAGCCCCTGCTGGGTGCTGCCCGTCGTATCGAGCGAGATGGCGCTCACGCCGTAGTACATCAGTTCGCGCATCAACTGGCCGCTGCTCATGCCCGGATAGCCGATGGTGAAATAGAAGCCGTCGGCCACGGGGTCGCCCAGGTCATTGTCGTACACCAGGTAGAACCCGTGACGAAGGAAAATCTCCTTCAGCCGACGCGCCCGTTCGCCGTAGGTCTTCACCTCGTCGAGGAAGCGGTAGGAACCCTCGGCAGCGGCCCGCAGCATGGCGGCCAAGGCGTATTGGGCGGAATGGCTGGTGCCGGACGAAAGGGCATACAACACCCGATGGACGAATACGGTGCCGAAGGTGCCGCCGCCATAGCGGGCGGTCAGGCCGGGATAGGCCCGATGGTAAAGCCCGTCGGAGATGCACGCCACGGCGATGCGCTGTCCGGCATAACTGAACGCCTTCGAACCGGAAACCAGCAGCACGTAGCGGTCGGTGTAACGGGCCACCGAGGGCTGGAAAGGCGGCACGAACGGAAGGCCCAGGTCCGTGCGGAAGTCCATGGCGAAATAGGCCAGGTCTTCCAGCACGATGGTGTCGTACTGGTTCGCCAACTCGCCTATCGTACGCAGTTCCTCCTCCTTCAGGCATATCCAGCTGGGATTGTTCGGGTTCGAATAGATGATGGCGGCGATGTTCCCCTTCGAAAGGTAACTCTCCAATTTGCCACGCAGTTTCTCACCCCGGAAATGATAGACGTCGAACGTTTCGTACTTCACGCCCATCACCACCAGTTGTTGCTTCTGGACGGGGAAGCCGGGGTCGATGAAGAGGATGGTGTCCTTCGCAGCATCGCACTGGCTGCACACCACAAACGAGGCGTAGCCGCCCTGCATCGAGCCGGTGACAGGGACGCAGCCCTCCGGGCTCACGTCGACCCCCACAAAGGCCTTGACGAACTGCGAAGCGGCCTGTTTCAGTTCCGGCAGGCCGTTGATGTCCGGATAGATGCTCGCCACGCCCTTGCGCAGCGCATCAATCTCTGCCTCCACGCCTACCGACGAAGGGGGAAGCCCCGGCACGCCCATCTCCATTTTGATAAACTCCACGCCCGACAACTGCTCGGCACGGGCGGCGATGGCTTTCACTTCGCGGATGGTGGCGCGGGACAAATCCTTCAACTGGAGTTCGTCGATGGCCTCGTCGACGAACCGAGGTTCAATTGGTGTATGATTCATAATGCAAAACAAATAAGGTTAAGGCTTTTTTCTACGGACAAACATAAACAAAAACCATCGAAATACGGAATAAAAATCCGATAAACTTGCCATTTCTTTCCCTATGCGTACCCCGGCAGCGTGCCTCGCACGGGGAAACGGCGAAAAAACGAGCGTGAGCAAGCGAAAAAACAGGCGTAATGTTTGCCGATTCCGACAGATTTCGTACCTTTGCGCCGCAAATAAGGTCGGTTCCGTAGCTCAGCTGGATAGAGCAACGCCCTTCTAAGGCGTGGGTCGAGCGTTCGAATCGCTCCGGAATCACCCAATCGAAAAGAGGCTGTGTCAAAACGCAACGTTTTGGCGCAGCCTCAAAGGTGTGTCAGAGTGGTCGAGATGCAAGGCACTGAGGCTGAGGCCGAAGGGAGTGTACTGGCGTACACGACCAAGGCCGAATGCCGATAGCAACGCCGCAGATTGGCCATTATGACACACCGCCTTTTTTCTTTGCAACGGCAGCAGGACGTCCAAGCAAAAGAAAAGCGCCGGCCCGTCGGGAGCCAGCGCTTGTCCTATCCAAAAATTATGGAGCAATTAGTTCAGTTTCACGAAGAGTTCGCCACCCACTTCCGAAGTGGAGACCTTGTCTTCTCTCAGCAACCAGCCCAAGCCCAAGAAGAAATCCTTGTCCAACAGTTTTGTTGCTTTCTTAATCTGTTTGTGAGTCAAACCTTCAGTACCATTCAAGGCATTCCAAATCTGGCCTGCCACCATGCCTGCTTTTTCTTTCAACATTTCTTTTTTCTCTTTTTAGTTAAACGTCCGTTCCTATGCTACATAAACGAATGTCTCATAGGAATTTCGCTGCAAAGATAATAAAAATATGTTATACAACACATTTATCGGGACTTTTTTCGATTATTCTGCCTCATTTTCACTTGTTTGCTGCAGATACTCGGCCCAAATGCGTGCCGCTTCCTCCACCATCTTCGAACAAGGGCGTTTGGCATAGTACTGCTCGGTGCGGGCCTCCGGGGTGGGCGGAGTCGGTGCGGAGGGCTTCAAGCCCAGCAATTCGGCGCAGCAGAGCGAGCCGTTTCGTTTCTTGAACTCTGCCGCCAACTGCTGCACCAGCGCGTAGTTGGCCGCCTTGCCTTCCCGGTCCTTCGGGTCCGTGCTGCCCGTATGCAACCCCGCCAGCAGGAACATGCCGCAGGCCGCTCCGCACGTTTCGCGCATACGTCCGATGCCGCCTCCGAACGAAGCCGCCATGCGCAAGGCCTGCTCGTCGGTGAAACCATACAGGTCGGCAAAGGCCGCCACAACCGATTGCGAGCAGTTGTAGCCACTCTTGAAAAGGGACACTGCCCGTTCTACTCTCTCTTCCATCTTTCTATTCTGATTTAGTGATTTTTCTTCGGCAATACGTGGCCCGGCACGTCGTGCAGGATGGGACGCGTGGGTTTCACCCGATGCTCGTTCATCCAACGGGCCAGCACGTCGCGACACGTCAGCAGTTCCGCCTCGTAGGCCCGCTCTTGCACCAGGTTGCGCATCTCGCCCCGGTCGGCCTGCATGTCGAACAACTGCTCGCGGTTGCGCCCCTTATCGTACAACACGTATTTGTAGCGCGTGCCGCGCACCATCCATCCCCGGGTCTTGCTGCCATCGAAACGCGTCTCGGTGACGATGTATGCCTGATGGGGCGTATCGGCCTTGCCGCTTTCCGCCACCTGACGGAACGAACGTCCGTGACGGCCGGCCGGCATCTTCGCACCCGTCCAGTCGCACACCGAGGCAAAGAAGTCAACGCCCGTGCTCACCAACTGGGGAAGCACCACGCCGGCATGCTTCTTACCCGGCAAGGTGACGATGAGGGGGACGTTGACCACCTCGTCATACAAAGCCGACTTCTGATTCCAATGATGCGCTCCCGTGCCGTCGCCATGGTCGCTCGAGAAGATGACGACGGTGTTGCGCCACAAGCCCTTCGCGTCGATGGCATCGATGATCTTGCCTATCTCGGCGTCCACCTTCTCCACCAGTCGGAAATAGGCATTGCGGTAGCGCCTCCAGTCCTCGGGTGTGAAATCGGCCGTCGGATAGACGTTGAAGTTGTTGTCGCGCTCCTCCTCGATCACGTCGGCATCGTAAGGGTTTTTGGCGAAATTGGCCGGAAGGCCCGGGCAGTCGCGCAGGTCCGGCTCGACGAGGTTGCCGTACGGCAGGTTCTGCTGCCGGGCATATTCGCAGATGTTGTGCGGATTGTCATACGACGCCACCAGGAAGAAGGGTTTCGCATGGGGACGGGACAGATAGTCGACGCAAGCCTCGGCCAAGCCTTCGTCGCTATGCCGATAGATTTGTTCGAAACCATAAACCTCGTCGGGGACATCCAGTTCGGGCACATGCCACTTGCCCCCGTAGGCGCAATCGTATCCGGCCTCCCGGACCAACGTACCCAGGACGGAGGTTTTGAGTGAGTCGGGCATGGGAGCCCCGTTGACCGACAGGCCGACCGTGGAGGGATAATAGCCCGTAAACATGGCCCCGCGCGAAGGACCGCTAAGGGGCGACGTGCAATAGGCGTTCTGAAAACGTACGCCTGCCGCGGCCAAACGGTCCAGGTTGGGGGTATGCACGTCGGCATTGCCTGCGCAACTCATGGCACTTGCCGTATGCTGGTCGGTAAAGATGTAGATGATGTTGGGGCGTTCGCCTGCCACCGCCGCCTGTGCGCACACAAGCGGCAAAAATGTCCATGTCTTCATTGTAAAAGGTTTCATGCGTTCTTTTTAGTTAGGATTAACACGACAAAGATAGGGAATCCCGGCAGGACGGCCTATCCGTTTCTCCTTTTTATCAGCCAGAAACGTAGAAGGCACTTGCAATTTTGTTCAATTTCATATCAAAAAGAACGGTACATCGCGCCATCAGAACATATACAAAGCCGACACGACCGTACGGTGGTTGTTCACCCCATGCGTCTGCCCCACACGTCCGTCCTTCAACGACGGCTTGCCATAGCAGGCACGGCTGAACATGTATTCGACGCCGACCTTCCAATGAGGCAGGTTGTAGGTCAGCTCCGCTCCGCCTGTGCCCAGACGGTCCACATCGGTGCCCGTCCCGTACAACGTGGCCGAGGCCAGCGCCTTGTTCGTCCCGAGGTTTTTCACGAAGCCGCCAAAGGCCCCTGCCTTCCAACGCTTGCCATACACCACATTGACCCACGTGCTGCTGTGCTTCAGCGGGACGTACTGCTGTTCGCCCGTCCGCACGTCCACCTTGGAGATGCCATAGCCTCCCAGCATCGACGTATGGGTCAGGTTGGAAGCCAGCAACGTCTTGGCGGCCACCATCCATCCGTGGCCTACATATTTTGCGTGGGCTTCGCCCGAAAAACTGGTCACGCGCTCTTTGACTTTATACGTCCGTTCGCCCACGACCGACTGCGTACGCGGTGTCAGCGAAAGCATCTCGGCACCAGCACCCACGGTCCAACCGTCCTTTATATAATCCACCCCGACATAGAACTCGGGCACGCCACTGTTCTTCAGGTAGTTCTGGCTTTTCCCCGCCGGGCCGGCCGACAGGTACTGCGATTGCCACACGGCAGCGGCCGTCAGCCGAGCCGCCCCCCAACGCTGCTGATAGCGCACCATCGGAGCCCGGCTGAACGGCTGAAACGGAGCCCCGGTGGAAAGATTGAGCAACTGGGGCGCCACGTCGCCAAACAGCGGATGCCAGGTCTGGCCGACCAGTAGCGAAGCCCTCGCCCAGTCCAGACGCACATACGCCTGACGGACACGAATGGTGGAAAAACTCGTCCCGGAACCTCTGAAGTCGACCTCCACCTTGGCCGAAGTCCGGGCCTTCCCCAAAGCAGGGCCTTTCAGGTCCATGCCCAACCGGGTATAGAGCACGTAGAAATTGCCACCCGGCGTCGCATTGAGGTCTTTCCCATCGGCATCCGGGCTCACGTCCTTCGGATACATATAGAACAATCCGTCCACCGTTTCTACATTGGCACGCGTGTTGTAAAACAAATCGGCCCTCACCTGTCCGTAAAAGGAATAATCAAAGTTCTTTTTTTGTGCCAGAACGCAGACGGCAGCTGCCATCCCGGCCAAGAATAACATACATCGTTTCATACTTCAAAAAGTTGCTGTTTTCTGAATGAAGCCGCGAAGTTAGCAAATCTTTTCATAAGGCATGCTACGCCTCAGAAAAGAAAAAAAATAAGCGAACTTATTTCCTTTTGCCTTCGGCTTGCACTATCTTTGCCAGCCTTTCGAAAAAGCCTTTAAAGAAAGACCTTGTCATGATAAGACTGAACAACCCGTTTTCGCCTCGCACGCTTGTGACGGCCTCCATAGCCATCGGTTTCTCGATACCCTTCCTGTTAGGAGGGAGCACCCCACCCGCGCCTGCCGTACCGGCCGGTTCGGACGACGCACGTTTCGCAACCGTATGTTCGCCCGACGTGCCCCGGCAAGTAGTCTTTGCCGAGAAGTCCGTCGTACTCGACCGCTATGACCTGCGCGAACGAATGGACCGCGAACTAAGCAGTTTCTGCTACATGCACTCTTCCACCATGCTGCTGCTCAAGCGCGCCAACCGCATCTTCCCCGTCGTCGAACCCATCTTGAAAGAAGAAGGCATCCCCGACGACTTCAAATACCTCATGACCATCGAAAGCAACCTCGACGCACGCGCCCGCTCGCCACGGGGTGCCTGCGGCCTTTGGCAGTTCATGGAAACTACCGCCCGGGAATTCGGCCTGGAAGTCAACGCGGAAATAGACGAACGATACCATACGGAGCGTGCCACACGCGCCGCCTGCCGCTACTTCCGGCAGGCGTATGCGAAATATGGCGACTGGATGAGCGTGGCGGCATCCTACAACGCCGGCATGGGACGCATCTCGTCGTCCCTGTCGCGCCAAGGGGCCCAAACGGCCCTCGACCTCTGGCTGAACGAAGAAACCTCACGCTACATGTTCCGCATCCTTGCCGTAAAGACGCTTTTTGCCCGTCCCTCACGCTACGGATTCCACCTGCGCCGCGAGAACCTCTATCCGCCATTCGAATATACGACCGACACGGTACGAGGCCCTGTCGCCGACCTGTATGCGTACGCTAAAAATCACGGACTGAATTATGCCCAACTGAAGGATGCCAACCCCTGGCTACGCAGCGAGCATCTGAACAACAAGGCCAACCGCACGTATGTGCTGCAATTGCCTCGTCCCTCGTCGGTCCGCTACAATCCGGCCCGGACGCGCGTCCACGAACCGGCCTGGCTGGACTGAGCCTCAGCGGCGCACACGTCCCGACCGGTCGCCCGACATCAGGGCTTCCACCTCCGAGGCCGAGACATAGTTCCAGTCGCCTACAATCGTGTTCTTCAATGCCGAAGCAGCCAGTGCGAACTCCAAAGCCTTTTGGTCGTCAGTCGGGTAGGCTGTGATTCCATAGATCATGCCGCCCACAAAGGCATCGCCCACCCCGACCTTGTCGACCACGTGGTCGATGTCGTAGATGGGAGCCTTCCGCAACACGCCATCGGCATAAAGCACAGCAGCCAGGATGTCATGATCCACACCCAGCGAATTGCGCAGTTCCACAAACATCTTCCGGCATCGCGGGAAACGCCCCATGAAGTCCCGGCACGATTGCAAGAACGCCGCTTCGTCCAGTTCGTAGGACGCATCGCATGCCTTGAACGGCACTTCGTCGATGCCCAACGCATCCCGATACTCGGGCATGGCTCCAAACACGACGTCGCTCATGGCCACCATCTCCGGCATCACCTCGTCGGCCCGCTTGCCATAACGCCACAGATTCTTCCGGTAATTGAGGTCGCACGAAATGGTCAAGCCCATCTGGCGGGCCGTCTGGATGGCTTCCTTGCACACCTCCGCAGCCAAGGCCGAGGTAGCCGGCACGATGCCCGACCAATGGAACCACTTCGCCTGAGCAAACACGGCCCTCCAGTCTACCAGGCCCGGGGCCATGGTGGCGAATGCCGAATCCGCCCGGTCATACACCACGCGAGGCGGCCGCACCGCCGACCCATTTTCCAAGAAATAGACACCGATGCGCGACCCACCGCGGACGATGTGCGTGGTGTCGATGCCGGCGGCACGCAACACGTGCAGGCAGGCCTCGCCCAAATCGTTTTCCGGCAGACGGCTGACCAACAGCGAATCCAGCCCGAAAGAGGCCAACGAGGCCGCCACGTTTGCTTCGCTGCCGCCAAACGAAGCATTCAAACATTCTGCCTGCCGCAAGCGGAAGCGTCCGGGAGGCGTCAAACGCAACATCACCTCCCCGAGTGTCACAAATTTCTCTTTTCCCATTGCTTTTGTATTCATTCGTCTCGGCACAAGGCGAGGGCCTGTCAGTCACACCTCTCCACCATCCCGTCTCGCAGGCGATACTCCCCTTCTTCGGTTTCGCACGATGCAAACAACATCTCCGTACGAGCCTTCTCTGGTGGAAAACAGAAATAAGTACACACCGCCTTCGAACAAAGTTCTCCCGCCGAATCGTACAACTCTGCTTCGACCAGCGCAAGGTTCCTTCGCTGTTCCTGCAGACGGGCACGCAGCAACAAATGGGGTTCGAGGGTGCTGACGGCCTTCAAATAGCGGGTCTCCATCTTGGACGTGACACCTCCGGTCTGCAGTTTTCGGAAGACCACCCATCCGCATATCTCGTCAAGCAGCACCGACTGCACACCGCCATGCAACGTGTTCAACCAGCCTTGATACTGAGCCTGAGGAACCCACACGCTCACGATATCGTCACCATCCTCGTAAAACTCCATGCGCATGCCGGCCTCATTGTCCGGCGCACAGCCGAAACAATGATAGCCTTTCATGCCTTTCCATGGGTTCTGCAATTTCTTCATTGCGCTTATTTTGCTTTTTTATAACGTTCCAGTCCAGACTGGAGGAAATTGAGGTACTTGTCAATATCCTCATCATACGAATAGGCCGACGTCAGCGGCATACCGCCGTTGTCGAGCAACACATAGAACGGTTGCGCATTGGCTCCGAACTTGCTGCGCTGCAGATAGCTCCACTTGTCGCCTACGGTGCGCAACTTGCGCTTCGTGCCGTTTTCATCCACCTCCATCGGTGCAGCCAACGGAGTCTTATCGTCGACGAACAACTGAATCAGCACATAGTCGTTCTGCATGATGTCGGCCACCTTGCTATCGGTCCACACGGCCAACTCCATCTTACGGCAGTTGACACAACCGTAACCCGTGAAATCCACCATGACCGGTTTGCCCGTTCGCTTGGCATAGGCCATGCCTGTTTCATAATCGTCGAACTGGGCATGCACCTCGTTGGTGTACAAATTGAAATCCTGCGTCTGCATAGGGGGAGCAAAAGCACTCACCGCTTTACAAGGAGCACCCCAAAGGCCCGGCACCATATAAATGGCAAATGCCAAAGAGGCCAACGCCATGAAGAAACGAGAAACGGACACCTTGTTGTCATCGTCGTCGTGCGGGAATTTAATCCAACCCAACAAGTAGCAGCCCAGCAATCCGAAGATAACAATCCAAAGAGCCAGGAAGGTTTCGCGATCGAGGATGTGCCATCCGTAAGCCAAGTCGGCCACCGACAAGAACTTCAACGCAAAAGCCAACTCAAGGAAGCCCAAGACGACCTTGATGACGTTCATCCAGCCACCCGACTTCGGCATCGACTTCAACCAGGAAGGGAACATGGCGAACAACGTGAACGGCAAAGCCAACGCCAATGCAAAGCCAAACATTCCGATGGCCGGCCCGGCCACGCTACCCGTGGTCGACACCTCGACCAACAGGAAACCAATGATGGGACCGGTGCACGAGAAGGATACCAGCGTGAGCGTAAAAGCCATCAAGAAAATGCTCAGCACACCGCTCGTGGCCTCGGCCTTGCTGTCGACCGCATTGCTCCATTTCGACGGGAGAGTGATTTCGAACGCGCCAAAGAACGAAGCGGCAAACACCACGAGCATCAGGCAGAACAAAATGTTGAACAAGGCATTCGTCGACAACGCATTCAACGCACTGGCGCCGAACAGCAACGTCACAGCCAAGCCAAGCACCAAATAGATGACCACGATGGATGCACCGTAAATCCACGCATCCCGTATGCCTTTCTTTTTATCTTTCGTACGTTTCAAGAAGAAACTGACCGTCATCGGGATGATTGGCCACACACAAGGCGTAAACAAGGCCAACAAACCTCCCACGAAACCGGTAAAGAGGATGTAAAGCCACGAGTGGTCCTCCGTCTGCTCGGCAGACCCGCCTCCCGCATTCAACTGGTCGATGACCGGTGTCCACCAGCCGGACTCGTCCGAAGTGGAGGCCGCCGTCTCGTCTGCAGCAGGCATAGGCTCTTCGGCCACAACGGACGGAGCAGCCTCTTCCGCAGGCGCTTCCTGTTTTGCAACCTCTTGGGCCACTTTTGCCACACCCTTCCCGGCATATTGGAAAGGCACCTGCGTGGGAGGCAGGCAACTTTCGTCGTTGCACGCGCCAAACTCCAAATAACCTTCTATCTCATAAGCAGCCTCGGTGAACCGGATCTTCTGCGACAAAACAGCCTTGTCAACAAAGAAACGGAGATTCATCCCAAACATATTGTCGTATTCCGACGTCACCTTCGACTGCGGAGTGAGTTTGCCCACCAGTTTGGCACCCTTCAGCACATCGGTATGGAAGGAAGCGGAGACAGGCCCGTCCTCACCTAATTCGACTGAATACACATGCCATCCCTTGTCGATGGTAGCCGTAAAAATCACCTCGGCCTCCTCGGCCGACAACGTCTTCAACTCCGTCTTCCACTTGACGGGTTCTAAAATCTGCGCTTGTATGCCAGTCAGCCAGCACAACAGCAAACCCAGCAGAAGCCCTGTTTTCTTCTTCATTGCTTTCTTCTTTTTTATGAGTGGTTAAATCAATTTCAGGCAAACGTTTTCAAAAAGCGTAATCCACACACGCCCGGCTTTCCTTCGCCTCTTTCAGCAAAGAAGCGGCAGCCACATGGGCCGGATGCGATGCGTAGGCCTCCACGTCGGCCAAGGTGTCGAACTCGCTGTTCAGAGCGATGTCGAAAGATTCGCCCGGATTGAAATTCAAACCGACCTCGATACGACGAATCCAGCCAATCTGGGTTGGCAACGCCTCGATAGCGGACTTGAACGCGTTCATCACCCGCAACTTTTCATCGAACGGCAGAGTTTCTTTCAACTTGAACAATACAATATGTCTTACCATACGCTGTTATTTGATGTTTTTTCATATATTTGCCCCTCTTTAACAGAGGTAATTCGCGCAAAAGTAAACGTTTTGTTTTATATAAACTAAAATTTATGCTAATAATTGGTATCGCAGGCGGCACTGGCTCGGGAAAGACCACCGTCGTTCGCAAAATCATCGAAAGTCTGCCGGCAGGAGAAGTCGTGCTGCTCCCACAAGATTCCTATTACAAAGACAGCAGTCACGTGCCAGTAGAGGAACGCCAATCCATCAATTTCGACCATCCGGACGCCTTCGACTGGCCTCTGCTGACCAAACACCTGAGCGAATTGAAGCAAGGGAAAAGCATCGAACAGCCCATCTATTCCTACTTGACCTGCACCCGGCAAAAGGAAACCATCCACATCGAACCGCGCGAGGTCATCATCGTAGAAGGCATCCTGGCTTTGTGCGACAAGAAACTGCGGCACCAAATGGACCTGAAAGTGTTTGTCGATGCAGATCCGGACGAACGCCTCATACGAGTCATACAACGCGACGTGGTGGAACGCGGACGAACGGCCGAAGCTGTCATGGAACGCTATACCCGCATACTGAAACCCATGCACCTGCAATTCATCGAACCCACCAAACGCTACGCCGACCTCATCGTCCCCCAAGGCGGCGAAAACCAGGTGGCCATCGACATCCTGACCACGGTCATCGAAAAGAACCTCCACCAGCATCCTTAGAACAGACATGCGGAAACTATTGCCCATACTCGTCCTGCTGGGTTGCCTGGTCGGGATTGCGGTCGGTTGCCATCACCGGCGCACCCATGAGGCCAGCAGTCCCGTCCTGCGCGATTTGCCACAGATAACAGACAGTGGCGAATTAGTGGTGCTCACCCTCTACCGTTCCACATCCTACTTCATCTACCGGGGCGAGCCGATGGGTTTCCAATACGAACTGAGCGAGCAATTCGCCCGCTCGTTGGGACTGAAGTTGCGCATCGAGGTGGCTCGCAATCCCGACGACCTCATACGCAAACTGCTCGATGGAGAAGGAGACCTGATAGCCTACAACCTGCCCGTCACGAAAGAAGGCAAAGACAGCCTGACCTACTGCGGCGAGGACGTCATCACTCACCAAGTCATCGTTCAACGCAACGACAAGCGCCGGCAGGTGCTGACCAACGTCACCCAACTAGTAGGAAAAGACGTTTATGCCAAGCCGGGGAAATACCTCCAGCGCCTGCGAAACCTTGACCAGGAACTGGGCGGCGGAATCCGCATACACGAAGTATGCAACGACAGCATCACCACCGAAGACCTGATGATGCAAGTGTCCGAAGGAAAAATCGACTACACCGTAGCCGACAACGACCTGGCCCAACTGAACAAAACCTACTATCCGAATCTAAACACAAACCTGCAAATCAGTTTCAGCCAGCGGTCTTCATGGGCCGTCAGGAAGGCCTCCCCCCTGCTGGCCGAGGCCGCTACACGCTGGCACCAACAAAACCTCACCTCACCGGCATACCGGGCCAGCACGAAACGGTATTTCGAGATAAGCAAGTCCGTCCCGCACACCTCCATTCTCTCAATACGCGACGGCAAAATTTCTCATTTCGACCACCTCTTCCGAAAATATGCGCAAGAAATAGACTGGGACTGGCGTCTGCTGGCCTCGCTTGCCTATACGGAGTCGAACTTCGACACCACCGCCGTGTCGTGGGCCGGCGCAAAGGGGCTGATGCAACTCATGCCGCGCACCGCCAAAGCCATGGGCGTCCCTCCCGGCCGAGAGCAAAACCCCGAAGAAAGCATCAAGGCCGCCGTCAAGTACATCGCCGCCATGGAGAAAAGCCTCCGGTCGGTCGGCGATGCACAAGAACGCGTCAAATTCGTCCTGGCAGCCTATAATGCCGGGCTTGGACACATATACGACGCCATGGCCCTTGCCGACAAATACGGCATGGACAAGACCATCTGGGAGGGACACGTAGAAAAATACATCCTGCTGAAGAGCAACGAAGAATACTTTACCGACCCGGTATGCCGCAACGGATACTTCAGGGGCATTGAGACATATAACTTCGTGCGCGAAATCACCAAACGGTTCGAATACTACAAAAGCAAAATCAAACATTAACTCCCGAAACAAAGAAAACAGGAACGCCTGCTACCATATCTCACAAGTTCTTCCTACCTTTGCGCCTCACTTCGCCTTCCCGCCCGGGAAGGAGGAGAAAAGACAAAATCGCATCATCAATGAAACTCAGATTCATAAGCCTGGCCAGTGGCAGCAGCGGAAACTGCTACTATCTGGGCACGGAAACATACGGAATACTCGTCGACGCAGGTATCGGAGGACGAACAATCAAAAAGAACCTCAAGGACTTCCAGATTCCCCTGGAAAGCATCCTTGCCGTTTTCGTTACGCACGATCATGCCGACCACATCAAAGGAGTGGGCGGACTGGGCGAACGGTGCCACATTCCCATCTACACCAGCCGGAAGATACACGGAGGCATGGACCGCAACTATTGCATGAAGGAGAAGTTGTCAGCCGCCTCGCAACGTTTCATCGAGCCTGGCGAATCCGTCGAAATAAAAGGCCTCCGAATCACGGCCTTTCCCGTGCCGCACGACGGAACGGAAAACCTGGGCTATTGCATCGAGGCATTCGGCAAGACGTTCTCTTTCCTCACCGACCTGGGCACAATCACCCCCACTGCAGCCGACTACATCCGCCGGGCCAACTATCTGGTCCTGGAAGCGAATTACGACGAAGACATGCTACGAATGGGCCCCTATCCTGCCTACCTGAAAGAACGCATCCGCAGCGAAAGAGGCCACCTCAGCAATCGGGAAACCGCCAATTTCCTGGCCGAGCATTACGAACCCCACCTGAAACACATTTGGCTATGCCACCTGAGCCGCGACAACAACCATCCGGAATTGGCGTACAAGACCGTAGAACTGGCCATGCGCAGCCGTGGTGTCGTCGTAGGGAAAGACGTACAACTGGTTGCCCTCCGCCGCACCACCCCGTCCGAACTGTACGAATTCGATTGACCTCAGCGCACCACCCCTTACACCCAAAGGACGACAAAACACGCACACCGCCTTAAAAAAAGCGAGTTTTACTTTGCGGTTTCAGACAAAACACATACATTTGCACCCGCAAACGAAAAAAATGCACTCTTAGCTCAGTTGGTAGAGCAACTGACTCTTAATCAGTGGGTCCAGGGTTCGAATCCCTGAGGGTGTACAAAAGAGAAGCCATGTGCTTCTCTTTTTTTTGCCCATCCCCGATCAACTTCGCGGGGTTAGTAGAAAATTTGGCTGCCCCCACACTTCGGGCGTCAGTTCCTCGCCGAGGCAAAGGAGCGCGGCGGCGACATCGGTCTGTGAGAACTCTGCTGTAACGGTGATTTTTTCGTTCATTGTTGATTTTTTGAGGTTTGAGTTTGTTTTCAGAAAAAAAGTTATTGACTTTGCGGAAAGAAAGACTGCTGATATAAATCGCAGCGGATAGATGACCCGCCCCGACGTTTTCAGCGGTCTATTTTGTTTTTTACCACTCTTCGACACCGGGCGGTGCATCATGCCTCAACCCCGCTACATTGCAGCGATCTCGGATACAATATAGTTCCTCGGCTTTGTAATGTCGGTGCGCCTTGACGTTGGCAGAATAGATGCGTCCGGCAATCTCCACCTCATAATACAGGAAGAAAGCGGCTTCCGGGTGCTTTCGCTCTCCGGTATTCGGGGGTCAGTTCCCCGCCGAGGCAAAGGAGCGCGGCGGCGACATCGGTTTGCGTGAACTCGGCGGTGATGGCGATTCTTTCGTTCATTGTGATTGTTTCTGTTTATGTGAATGGAAATGAGTAAATTTGCGAGTGATTAAAAAATTAACCGAATGGAAACGCCAAAGATACTAATGCAATACGCGGAAGCGATAACGGAGCGAGGGCATAAACTCTCAGCAACAGGCCACCGTCTGTTGGGGTTGTCAGTAACTTTAATGACGCTTTTACTCCCTTTGAGTCTTTTGTCTGCACTATCGTCAGCCACCCGGGTTTTCCTTTTGGCAGCGGTCGTGTTTCTATTAGTTGCAGTGGCGTGTTGCTTATGGCTGATATTATTAGAGATAAGGGACGCGACAGATAAAGTTGAGAAGCTAAAAGATGAATCAGTGCGACAATTGGTTGACAGATTACCCCCTCGGGCATTGGCGGGAGAACAGATATTTGGGCGGCTTTACGCTTTGACAGCCACCGCTTCAATATGTTTCGGGTGTGCGATTCTCGCACTATCGGGAGCATTATTTCAAATACTTTTGTCATAATTGTTGTTGTTTGAAAAAAGTTATTAACTTTGCGGTAGTAAAGACCTCTGAAGTAAGTCGCAGCGAAGACATTGTTCGCCTCAACGCTTTCAGAGGTCTTTGCTTTTACCATTCATCGATGCCGGGAGGCGCACTATGGTTCAACTCGTCAAACTTGATCTTCTCGTAGATGCAATAAAGAACCTCCGATTTCATACCCTTGTGCGCTTTGACATTCGCGTAGTATTTATGTCCGGCAATTTCCACCTCATAATACAGGAAGAAAGCGGCCTCCGGGTGCTTTCGCTCTCCGGTATTCGGGCGTCAGCTCCCCGCCTAGGAAAAGGAGCGCGGCGGCGACATCGGTTTGCGTGAACTCGGCGGTGATGGTGATTCTTTCGTTCATTTTATTGATTTTTTTGGTGAAACGTTTGTTCTAATAAAAAAGTCATTAAATTTGCATCGTCAGAAATGACCGCCAGGGCAACGTTAACCCTTGTTAGAGGTGTGGCAATGTAGTGACCCCCTCGATAAAGCCGCGCAAGCGGCTTTATTTTTTCTTGCCGTATTGTTCCGACGGCGCGGATGACGCGTATACACGCGAAGCCATTTACGTATACACGTAAAGGCACTTACGTGTACACGCGAAGGCCGATGCGTGTACACGCGAAAAACGAGGAGGCTGTGTCAAAACTGAATGTTTTGGCGCAGCCTCAAAGGTGCATCAGAATGGTCGAGATGCAAGGCGCTGAGGCTGAGGCCGAAGGGAGTGTACTGGCGTACACGACCAAGGCCGAATGCCGATAGCAACGCCGCAGATGGGCCATTATGACACACCGCCATTGCAACGGCGTTGCAACAACATCGGGGGAAGGCCGTTTAAACCCGATTTAAAACCCTTTTAAAAAGCTTATCAAGACAAGGAAACAGACAACTGCATGGCGCAGCCGCCGCATTCGACGGAGGCGTGACCGCAGAACAGGTGTAGTGCCGAAAACAGCTGTGTCGGAAGGCTAAGAAACGCATAGCGGCGCACGCCCTGGCCGAAGCCGTCGACACCGACACCATACACTGCGAGGAAGAATGGACCGAACTGTACGCCCAGGCCCTGTAGCTGGAAAGGTGGAGGAGCAGGAACCAGGCCGAACTGCCGGCCGCCCTGTTCGGGAAGCGTCAATGACGCCAGAAAATCCACCAAGGAAGCGGACCGGAGGATTTCTTGGATAATGCAAAGCGGAAAAGGTCAATAATATATACTACCACCCCGATAACGCCAAGAACGAGGGCGGCAATAAAAAGCCATCCGATTATGTGAGCTAAAAAGTTGACCATGCGTAAAACTTTAATTCTGTGATTCAAAGGTAATAAAATATACTGATATGGCAAGCGTTTTCGACTACATATTCAACATAGGAGGCAACTACAGTAAACAGAGCGGGTGTGCCAGTTACTTTTGACACATCCGCCATAGGCTTACCCCATCAGGCATACAGACGGCTTAGCGCAACACCTTCTTGCCACCAATGATATAGATGCCCTTGCCGGGCTGATCCACGCGCTGTCCCATCGTCGTTGATGCAGACGACCAGACGCAGTTCTTCACAGATATATGTATCGTGGAGGAGAACGGCATCCATTACCTCCATGCCTTGTACAAAGGCAAGAAGAATGTCCGGGAAAGGTTGTCATGCGGCCGAGGAGGCAGTTCTACGGCTCGGCAAGAAAGGGATGTTTAGAAGTCCGGCCAAACGTCCGTAATCCCGTCGCTGATACGATTATTAATCGTAAGCCAGTACGATTATTAATCGTACCGCATGACGATTATTAATCGTACTCGTTCGGTGTATATTCGCTCCTGCCTTTCCATGCAGACTCGGGCGACTCCCTCCTCAGTCGAGCATCTCCTCCCTCCCCCATTCTTTTCCTCTTCGCGGTTTTCGGATTTACAGGTTTTGCGCTATCTTCGCAGCCAATAAGACAAACCTCAGCACACCTGCACCATGAACGAATACAGACTGACCGACTGGCTGCCCACCACCACGAAGGAGGTGGAACTGCGCGGATGGGACCAACTGGACGTCATCCTCTTCTCGGGCGACGCCTACGTGGACCATCCCTCGTTTGGCGCGGCGGTCATCGGACGCATACTCGAGGACGAAGGGCTGCGCGTGGCCATCGTGCCCCAGCCGAACTGGCAGGACGACCTGCGCGACTTCCGTAAACTGGGCCGGCCGCGACTCTTCTTCGGCGTATCGGCCGGGGCCATGGACTCGATGGTCAACAAATATACGGCGGGAAAACGCCTGCGATCCGACGACGCCTACACGCCCGATGCCCGACCGGACCGCAGGCCCGAATACCCGAGCATCGTCTACACGCAGATTCTGAAACGCCTCTTCCCCGACGTGCCCGTGGTGCTGGGAGGCATCGAGGCATCGATGCGCCGCCTCACACACTACGACTACTGGCAAGACGCACTCCGGCGCAGCATCCTGCTCGACTCGGGGGCGGACCTGCTCGTCTACGGCATGGGCGAGAAAACCATCGCCGAACTGGCCCGGCGGATGGCAGCCCATCCCGAAGGACCACTGCCTACCGATGTCCCCCAGACGGCCTACGCCACGCACCGGTGCGAACCGACGGCCGACGACATCTGCCTCTTCGCCCACGAAGAATGCCTGACGGACAAACGCAAACAGGCCCGAAACTTCCGGCTGATTGAGGAGGAGAGCAACCGGATGCACGCCCGGCGCATCCTGCAACAGGCAGGAGAAAGCACCGTGGTGGTGAATCCGCCCTATCCGCCGCTCACCGAGGCAGAGCTGGACCACTCGTTCGACCTGCCCTATACGCGCCTGCCCCACCCACGCTACAAGGGCAAGCGCATCCCGGCCTACGACATGATCAAGTTCAGCATCTGCCTCCACCGCGGATGTTTCGGAGGATGTGCCTTCTGCACCATCTCGGCCCACCAGGGAAAATTCGTGGCCAACCGTAGCAAGCGGTCGATTCTGGAGGAAGTGAAAAAGGTGATGCAACTGCCGGACTTCAAGGGAGTGCTGACCGACCTGGGAGGCCCGTCGGCCAACATGTACCGCATGGGCGGACGCGACAAGACACGGTGCGAACGCTGCGTGCGCCCGTCGTGCCTCCATCCGCGGGTCTGCCCCAACCTCTGCACCGATCACCGGCCTCTGCTCGACATCTACCGCGCCGTGGATGCGCTGCCGGGCATCCGCCATTCGTTCATCGGCAGCGGGGTGCGCTACGACCTGCTGCAGCACGTCAGCCCCGAACCCGAACTGAACCGGGCGGCCGAGGAGTACACACGCGAGTTGATTGCCCACCACGTGAGCGGACGGCTGAAGGTGGCCCCCGAACATACGGCGGACGGCGTGCTGGCCGTGATGCGCAAACCACCGTTCGCCCAGTTCCGCCAGTTCAAACAGACGTTCGACGCGCTGAACCGGGCCTTGGGCCTGCGCCAACAGATCATCCCTTACTTCATCTCGTCGCACCCGGGATGCACGGAAGCGGACATGGCCGAACTGGCGGCCATCACCCGTACGATGAATTTCCACTTGGAACAGGTGCAGGACTTCACGCCTACGCCCATGACGCTGGCCACGGAGGCTTACTACACGGGCCTGCACCCATATACGATGGAGCCGCTCTACGTGGCCCGCGACCCCAGGCAGAAGCAGGCCCAACGCCGCTTCTTCTTCTGGTACAAGCCGGAATGCAAGGCGGACATCGTGGCGTCGCTGCGCCGCATCGGGCGGGCCGACCTCATCGGAAAGATTTATCCGGCAGGCCGCCCCGAACCGTCGGCTCGGAAGAAGCGGCCCTGAGCAGGGCCTTGGCGCGGAGGCCTTACTGGGCCACCAATTGCAGCAGCACGTCCACCCCTTGCTGCACGGTCGATACGCCCGGAATCACCATGCTGCGCTTGCCGTTCTGCTCGCGCAAGAGGCATTCGCGCGGATGGGTCGAGGCATAGACCAGCACCTTGTCGAAGGTGTCGCTCTGATAGTAGGGGCTGTCGGGGTTGCTGACGAAGAAGAGGGTCATGCGTCCGCCCTTGAGGAACACTTTCTCCACGCCCATCCGTTTGGCCAGACGCCGCAGAGGCACCATGCGCAGCAGTTCTTCGCTTTCGTGGGGGAGCCGCCCGAAACGGTCGACCATCCGCAGGCGGAAGGCTTCGACGTCGGCATCGAGTTCGAGTCCGTCCAGTTCGCGGTAGAGGGCCATCCGCTCGCTGCTGCTGGGGATGTATTCGGCAGGGAAGAGGAGTTCGAGGTCGCTCTCCACCGCGCAGTCGTCGACGAAGCGGTCGCCGTGCAAGGTGCCGTCGGCGGTGCGGGCTTGGTCGGCCAGCAGGTCGGCGAACTCTTCGTTCTTGAGTTCCTTGACCGCCTCGCCCAGTATCTTCTGATAGGTTTCGTAGCCGAGGTCGGCGATGAAGCCGCTCTGTTCGGCCCCGAGCATGTTTCCCGCGCCACGGATGTCGAGGTCTTGCATGGCGATGTGGATACCGCTGCCCAGGTCGGAGAAGTTCTCCACAGCCTGCAAGCGACGTTTGGCTTCGGGGGTGAGCGAGGCCAAGGGCGGCGCGAGCAGGTAGCAGAAAGCTTTCTTGTTGCTCCGGCCCACGCGTCCGCGCATCTGGTGCAGGTCGCTCAGTCCGTAGTTCTGGGCCTGGTTGATGAGGATGGTGTTGGCGTTGGGGATGTCGATGCCACTCTCGATGATGGTGGTGGCGACGAGCACGTCGTAGTCGTAGTTGGCAAAATCGAGGATGACCTTCTCCAGTTTCTCGGGCTCCATCTGTCCGTGACCGATGCACACGCGGGCGTCGGGCACGTTTCGTTCGATGAGCGCCTTCAGTTCCTCAAGGTTCTGGATGCGGTTGTTGACGAGGAAGACCTGTCCGTTTCGGCTCATCTCGAAGGAGACGGCCTCGCGGATGATGTCCTCGCTGAAGGTGTGCACCTCGGTCTGTATGGGATAGCGGTTGGGCGGCGGAGTGCTGATGACGGAGAGGTCGCGCGCGCCCATCAGCGAGAACTGCAGGGTGCGCGGGATGGGAGTGGCCGTCAGCGTGAGCGTGTCGACGTTGACCTTGAGTTGTTTGAGTTTCTCCTTCACGGCCACGCCGAACTTCTGCTCTTCGTCGATGATGAGCAGTCCGAGGTCGTGGAAACGGACATCCTTTCCGATGATGCGATGGGTGCCGACCAGGATGTTGACTTCGCCGCTCTGAAGTTCGGCAAGGACGCGCCGGGTGTCGGCAGGTTTGCGGGCGCGGCTAAGGTATTCGACCCGACAGGGAAAACCCTTCAACCGCTCGCTGAAGGTTTGGAAGTGCTGGTAGGCCAGTACGGTGGTGGGGACGAGCACGGCCACCTGCTTGTTGTCGGCCACGGCCTTGAAGGCAGCCCGGACGGCCACCTCAGTCTTACCAAACCCTACGTCGCCGCACACCAGGCGGTCCATGGGCCGGTCTTGCTCCATGTCGCGCTTGACATCCTGGGTGGCCTTGAGTTGGTCAGGGGTGTCTTCGTAGAGGAAAGAGGCCTCCAGTTCGTGCTGCAGGAAGGAATCGGGACTGAAGGCGTAACCTTTCTCTTCGCGCCGACGCGAGTAGAGGCGGATGAGATCGCGCGCGATGTCCTTGATTTTCCGCTTCGTGCGTTCCTTCATCTTCTCCCAGGCACCCGTGCCGAGTTTGTTGAGGCGGGGCTGCTCGCCTTCCTTGCCTTTGTATTTCGACACCTTGTGGAGGGCGTGGATGCTCACAAACACGACGTCGTCGTTCTGAAACACAAGTTTCATGACCTCCTGCGTGGTGTCGCCGACGGGCAGGCGCACCAATCCGGCGAAGCGTCCGACGCCGTGGTCGGTATGCACCACGTAGTCGCCCGGCTGAAACTGGTTGAGTTCCTTGAGCGAAAGGGCCACCTTGCCGCTGCGGGCCTTGTCGCTCTTGAGGTTGTACTTGTGGAAGCGGTCGAACACCTGATGGTCGGTGAAGAAGCAGCATCGGAGGCTATTGTCCACGTATCCGGCGTGCAAGGTCCGGTCCACGGCAGTGAAGGGCAGTTGGTTTCCCCGCTCCTCAAAAATAGCCCGGATGCGTTGGGCCTGCTTGGCGCTGTCGGTGCAGATGTAGAGGGTGTAGCCCTTGTCGAGGAAGGCGCGGAAGGTGGTGCTGACCAGGTCGAAGTTTTTGTGGAAGATGGGCTGCGGAGCGCAATCGAAGTTGAGCACGGCCTGGGGAGCCTCGGTGGCAGCATGTCCGAACTCGATGCGGCGGAAGCGGGCGAGCCGTGCCGTGCAGTCGTCGTCGACGAGGCGTTCGGCCAAATCGGGATCGGCACCTTCATCCTCGGCGCGGAGAGTTTGTGCGGCGGGGGCGAGGGCCTCGGCGCTTACTTCGCGAATGCGCGGCCCGATTCCCTCGTAGTCGGCGGTGGCGAGCAGGGTGTCGGACGGCAGGAAGTCGAAGAAGGATACGGCGGCACCTCTTTCCCCGGCGGCAGGCCGGAGTTCGGGGACGATGGCGATACTTTCTTTCCGCTCCTTGGAGAGCTGTGTGTCGACCTCGAAGGTGCGGATGCTTTCTACCTCGTTGCCGAAGAAGTCGATGCGGTAGGGATATTCGCAAGAGAAGGAGAAGACGTCGATGATGCTGCCCCGCACGGCGTATTGGCCGGGCTCGTAAACGTAGTCGACACGTTCGAAGCCGTATCCGGCCAGCACCTCGGCAATGAACAGGGTGTCGACCTGTTCGCCTTCCTTCAGGCGGAGGGTGCGGTCGGCCAGGGCGCCGGGCGACACCACCTTTTCGGCCAGGGCATCGGGATAGGTCACCACGCACAGCCCGGCAGAATCTTTCTGCAGGCGGCTCAGCACCTCGGTACGCAGCACTTCGCTGCCAGGGTCTTTCTGCCCATACTTGACGGCCCGACGGTAGGACGAGGGAAAGAAAAGCACCCGCTCGTCGGTCAGCATTTGGGTGAGGTCGTGATAAAAGTATCCGGCTTCCTCGACATCGGCCAGCACGAACACGAGGGGCTGGACGGCAGACGCCTGCCATGAGGCGAACCACACAGGCGCGGCCGAGGCGCACAAGCCTTTCAGGTGAACACTCCGCAGGGTGTCGTCGGCGACAATCTTCTTCCATGCGCTCCCGTTCGGGTGTTTCGCATACAGTTGTTTGAGTTCGGTTATCTCCACGTCTCTTTTGGGTTTCTATATATTATAAAGGTGTAAACGTTTTCGCCTTTTTCGCGTGCAAAAGTAAGCAATTCACAGGTGCGGCGGCACGACGGACGGAGATTTTCCGCGCCGTGCGTTCGTTTTTCAACTGAATAATCGTACTTTTGCGTGGTTTTCATTCCAAAAAAACATTTTTGTCTTATGCAAACTTCGGACAGCATCGTCATCATCCCGACCTACAACGAACGGGAAAACATAGCGAACATCATCCGGGCCGTGTTCGGGCTGGAGAAGGCGTTCCACATCCTGGTGGTGGAGGACAACTCTCCGGACGGCACGGCGGACATCGTACGCGAACTGCAGCCGACCTACCCCAGCCGGCTCTTCATGCTCGAACGGAAGGGCAAGTTGGGCCTCGGCACGGCCTATCTGGCCGGTTTCCAGTGGGCCCTCGAGCGGAATTACGACTACGTGTTCGAGATGGATGCCGACTTCTCGCACGCACCGGCCGACCTGCCCCGCCTCTACCGGGCTTGTGCGGAGGAGGGAGCGGACGTGTCAGTCGGGTCGCGCTACGTGAGCGGCGTCAACGTGGTGAACTGGCCCATGGGACGCGTGCTGATGTCGTACTTCGCATCGAAATACGTGCGGTTCGTCACGGGCATCCCCGTCCACGACACAACGGCGGGTTTCGTGTGCTACCGCCGACAGGCCCTCGAAACCATCCCCCTCGACCAAATCCGCTTCAAGGGCTACGCTTTCCAGATTGAGATGAAATACACCGCCTACCTGTGCGGCCTGCGCCTGCAGGAGGTGCCGGTCATCTTCATCAACCGCGAGTTGGGCACGTCGAAAATGAACAGCAGCATCTTCGGCGAAGCCGTATTCGGTGTCATCCGGCTGAAATGGGACAGTTGGTTCCGCCATTACCCGCAAAAAAAGAACGCATGAAACGCATACTGATATACAACGCCCACATCGTGGGCGAAGGACGCACCTGCACAGGCTGGGTGCAGACCGAAGGAGAGGTCATCGCCGCCATGGGCGAAGGCGAAGGACGGCCGGCCGTGGAGGCCGACGAGTGCATCGACGCCGGGGGGCACTATCTGCTGCCCGGCCTCATCGACGACCATGTACACTGCCGGCAGCCGGGACTGACGCACAAGGCCGACCTGGCCACCGAGAGCCGGGCGGCAGCCGCCGGAGGGGTGACCTCGTTCATGGACATGCCCAACGTGGTGCCACCGACAACGAGCCTTGAACTGCTCGACGAGAAATTCGAACTGGCCGCCCGGACGTGCGTGGTCAATTATTCGTTCTATTTCGGTGCGACCAACACCAACCACCACCTGCTGAGCCAATTGGACCGCCGGCACGTATGCGGCGTGAAATTGTTCATGGGCTCCAGCACAGGCAATATGCTGGTGGACCGCGAAGAGGCCCTGCTGCGCGTGTTCGGTGAGGCAGGAATGCTGATTGCCGCCCACTGCGAGGACCCCGCCCTCATCCGTACGGCTACGGAGCGCATCCGCAGCCTGTACGGCGACCAGGCACCCGTCAGCCTGCACCCATCGGTTCGCAATGAAGAGGCCTGCTACGCCTCGTCGGCCCTGGCCGTCCGGCTGGCCCGCCAGACTGGTGCACGCCTCCACCTGCTGCACATCAGCACGGCACGCGAACTGGAACTGCTTTCCGAAGGGCCGCTGGAGCAGAAACGCATCACAGCCGAGGCCTGCGTGCCCCACTTGTTGTTCAGCCAAGCGGACTATGCCACACTGGGCAGCCGCATCAAGTGCAACCCTGCCGTCAAACGGGCTTCAGACCGCGAGGCCCTGCGCGAGGCCGTACGCAGCGGCCTCATCGACGTCGTCGCCACCGACCATGCGCCCCACCTGCCCGAAGAGAAGCGGGGCGGAGCGCTGAAGGCCCTCTCGGGTATGCCCATGGTACAGTACTCGTTGGTGAGCCTCATGGAACTGGTGCACGAAGGGGTGTTCAGCATCGAGCAGGTGGTGCAACGCGCGTGCCACGCCCCCGCCCTGCTGTTCGGCATCGAACGGCGCGGCTTCATCCGCCCGGGCTACCAGGCCGACCTCGTCCTGCTCGACCCCGACCAGCCGTGGACGCTGACCTCTGACGACATTCTGAGCCGATGCGGCTGGAGTCCGCTGGAAGGGCGCACGTTCCACGCCCGTGTAGAGAAAACCTTCGTCAACGGACACCTGATATACGATGGCGGCATCGCCGACGCCTGTCCGTGCGGACAAGCCCTAACATTCAGCCGATGATACGCTGCTACCCCGTCGGCGAGTTGCGCCCCTACATCCACTGGGAGTATTTCTTCCATGCCTGGCAGTTCGAGGCTCGTTTTGCCTCCATCGCTACCATACACAGCTGCGAAGCCTGCCGACGCGGCTGGCTGGCGGGTTTTCCCGAAGCCGACCGGCGCAAGGCCGAAGCCGCCCGGGTGTTGTGGGACGAAGCCAACCGCCTGCTCGACGAGATGGACCCGATGGTGCGCGTACAGGCCGCCTTCCGCCTGCTGGAAGCCGGCTCGGTGGGCGACGACATCCACATGGGCGGACTCGTCGTCCCCTTCCTGCGCCAACAAGGACAGCAGCCCGACGGACGCCCCAACCTATGCCTGAGCGACTTTGTCCGTCCGCTACAACCCGACGGACGAGCAGCGGACATCGTGGGCGTGTTCGCCACCAGCGTGAGCACCGAGGCCGAAGAACACTGGAAAGACGACGCCTACCGCCGCCTGCTGGCCCAAACGCTGGCCAGCCGTCTGGCCGAAGCGGCCGCCACACGGATGCACGAAGAGGTGCGCCGAACTTACTGGGGCTATGCGCCAGACGAACAGTTGCCGATGGCCGACCTGCTGGCCGAACGCCACCAAGGCATCCGACCCGCCGTGGGTTATCCGTCCATCCCCGACCAGAGCATCAACTTCCTCATCGACCGCCTGCTCGGCCTGGACCGGATAGGCATCCGCCTGACCGAGCACGGGGCCATGCAGCCCCACGCCTCCGTCAGCGGCTTCCTGTTCGCCCACCCGGCCGCCCGCTACTTCAGCGTGGGGCCCATCGGAGCCGACCAGTTGGCCGACTATGCCGCACGCCGCGGCTTCACCCCCGAACAGATGCGGCCTTTCCTGGCCGCGAACCTCAAAAGCTGACGTCCAACTCCTAAAAAAGCATACGATTATGAAAATCCTCTACCGCATCTACCAAGTCGTCGTCGCCCTGCCCGTGCTGCTGGTGCTCACCATCCTGGCCGCCCTCATTACGATGGCCGGCAGCGTGTTCAACGCCCATTTCTGGGGCTACTACCCCGGCAAGGTATGGTCGCGTCTGGTCTGCCACGTGCTGCTCCTGCCCGTACGGGTGCACGGACGCGAACACATCGACCACCACACCTCTTACGTGTTCGTAGCCAACCACCAGGGCAGTTTCGACATCTTTCTCATCTACGGCTTCCTGGGCCGCAACTTCAAGTGGATGATGAAGAAGAGCCTGCGCCGCATCCCCTTCGTAGGGCGTGCGTGCCAGTCGGCCGGCCACATCTTCGTCGACCGCTCGGGACCACGCAAAATCTACGAGACCATCCGGCAGGCACGTGCCACACTGACGGGCGGCACCTCGCTCGTGGTGTTCCCCGAGGGGGCACGCACCTTCAGCGGCCACATGGGCACATTCAAGCGAGGCGCATTCCAACTGGCCGACGAACTGCAACTGCCCGTTGTCCCGCTCACCATCGACGGTTCGTTCGAGGTACTTCCGCGCACCGGACACTGGGTGTCGTGGCATCCGCTGACGCTCACCATCCACGCGCCCATCCCCCCGCAGGGACAAGGGCCGGACAACATCCAGCACGCCCTGCACGCCTCGTACGATGCCATCCAGCAGGCTCTCCCGGCCGAACGGAAGGGCATGCGCCCGAACCCCGACCAGGACGTGCCTTGAGCCGGACGCGCATTTTACTCGAACACTACCCCTCTCTTTGGAAAACCGAAAAAGAACAAACGCCATGAACCAATCGACCTACGCCCCTCTGGCCCGCCCGCTCTACGTGATGCTGAAACCCGTGGGCGCGGTGTGCAACCTGGCCTGCCGCTACTGCTATTACCTGGAAAAGGCCCGCCTCTACGACGACAAGCCGCGCCACGTGATGAGCGACGAGCTATTGGAAAAATTCATCGAAGAATACATCCACGCGCAAACCATGCCCCAGGTACTCTTCACCTGGCACGGCGGCGAGGCCCTGATGCGTCCCCTGAGTTTCTACCGCAAGGCCGTGGCCCTGCAAAAACGCTACGCCGACGGACGGCAGATTGACAACTGCCTGCAGACCAACGGGACGCTGCTGACCGACGAATGGTGCGAGTTCCTGCGCGAGAACAATTTCCTGGTTGGCATCAGCATCGACGGCCCGCAGGAGTTCCACGATGAGTACCGGCGAAACCGACAAGGGCAGCCATCCTTCCGGAAAGTGATGCACGGCATCGAACTGCTGAACAAGCACGGGGTGGAATGGAACGCCATGGCCGTGGTCAACGACTTCAACGCCGACTATCCGCTGGAGTTCTACCGTTTCTTCCGCGACATCGGATGCCGGTACCTGCAGTTCACACCCATCGTGGAACGGCTGAGCCGGCGCACCGACGGGCTGACGCTCTCCACCGCCGGACAGGCCGAGGCCGAACTGGCCGACTTCAGCGTGAGCCCCGAGGCTTGGGGACGATTCCTTTGCACCGTTTTCGACGAGTGGGTGCGCCACGACGTAGGCCGCCTCTTCGTACAACTGTTTGACGCCACACTGGCCAACTGGGTGGGTGCCCAACCGGGCCTGTGCTCGATGGCACGCACGTGCGGCCATGCCGCCGTGATGGAATTCAACGGCGACGTGTATGCCTGCGACCACTTCGTATTCCCCGAACACAAACTGGGCAACATCTACGAAAAGACCTTAGTGGAAATGCTCTACAGTCCCGAGCAGCAACGCTTCGGACAACAGAAGTACGACAGCCTGCCCCGCCAATGCCTCGCGTGCGACTACCTGTTCGCCTGCAACGGCGAGTGCCCCAAGAACCGTTTCGCCCGCACGGCCGACGGCGAGCCGGGGCTGAACTACCTCTGCGCGGGCTACCGCCGCTTCTTCCAGCACGCCGCACCCTACATGGACTTCATGAAGCACGAACTGCTGAACCAACGCCCGCCGGCCGGGGTGATGGAGTGGGCCCGAACGCGCCGTTAGCCCACCGCCGGACGGCAACGCACGCCCACCCAGGCCCCGAAGGCCACGGCCATCAGGCCTACGACCAGGCTGGCCGCCACATAGGCCGCCGCCAGCCGCGGGTGTCCGCCCTGCAGCAAGGACAGGCTCTCGCGGCTGAACGTGGAAAACGTGGTGAATCCACCGCACAGGCCCACCGTCAGGCCCAGGCGCACACGCACGGGCCACGCCCCGCCGGCCGAAAGGGCAGCAAACAACCCAATCAGGAAACATCCGCATACGTTGGCCGCAAACGTGGGCCAAGGGAACGTGCCGGCCGGCGCTGGCAGGCAGAGGCCCAGCACATAGCGGGCCGCACTGCCCAGTCCGCCACCGACGAACACGGCAAGCAAGTCTTTTATCATTCTTCTCTTCCTATTTTATCTCGTTTCATCCCCACACAACCTCGACCGCCACTCCGATACGACGGCTTTCGTCCGGCTTGCAGGATTTTCGGCATCAAAATTACGAAAAGTAGGGCTGGCGATATCTGTTTTTCCAAGAATTTTGCCTAAGTTTGGGCCGCAAAAAAATTATCAACCTATGGGAGGATTCTTCGGAACGGTCTCGACGACCGAATGTGCCACCGACCTGTTTTACGGCACAGACTATCATTCACACCTGGGAACGAAACGGGGCGGCATGGCCACCTATTCCCACGAAAGCGGGTTCACCCGCTCCATCCACAACCTTGAAAGTGCTTATTTCCGCTCGAAATTCGAGCCCGACCTGCCCAAGTTCAAAGGGCACGCCGGCATCGGCGTCATCAGCGACACCGACGCGCAGCCCATCGTCTTGAACTCACACCTGGGCCGCTTCGCCATCGTAAGCGTAGCAAAGATACAAAACATCAAAGAGTTGGAACAAGAGTTGCTGAACGAAGGCATGCACTTCGCCGAACTCAGTTCGGGCAGCATCAACCCCACCGAACTCATCGCCCTGCTCATCATCCAGGGAAAGACCCTGGCCGAGGGCATCGCCCATGCGATGGACTGCATCAAGGGTTCGTGCTCGCTGTTGCTCCTGACCGAGGACGGCATCGTGGCCGCACGCGACAAGTGGGGTCGCACGCCCATCGTCATAGGACGGAAAGAAGGAGCCTGGGCGGCCTGCAGCGAATCGAGCAGTTTCCCCAACCTCGACTACGAAATAGACCGTTACCTCGGGCCGGGCGAAATCGTGCGCCTGCGAGCCGACGGCATCGAACAGTTGCGCGCACCCGGCGAGAAGATGCAGATATGCTCGTTCCTCTGGGTCTACTACGGCTTCCCCAACTCCAGTTACGAGGGACGAAACGTAGAGGACGTGCGCTTCACCAGCGGTCTCAAGATGGGTCTGAAGGACACCAGCGAGGCCGACTGCGTATGCGGCATCCCCGACTCGGGCATCGGACAAGCCCTGGGCTACGCCGAAGGCAAGGGCATCCCCTACCACCGCGCCATCGTCAAGTACACCCCCACCTGGCCGCGCAGTTTCACCCCGAGCCAACAAAGCATGCGCTCGCTCGTGGCCAAGATGAAGCTCATTCCCAACCGGGCCATGCTGGAGGGCAAACGCGTCATCTTCTGCGACGACTCCATCGTGCGGGGAACCCAGTTGCGCGACAACGTCAAGATTCTCTACGACTACGGCGCACGCGAGGTACACATGCGCATCGGCTGCCCGCCCATCATCTACGGATGCCCCTTCATCGGCTTCACCGCCTCGAAAAGCGACCTCGAACTGGTGACACGGCGCATCATCAAGGAACTGGAGGGCGACGAAAACAAAAACCTGGAACGCTACGCCACCACCGACTCGCCCGAATACCGGCGCATGGTGGGCATCATCGCCGAACGCTTCGGCCTCTCGTCGTTGCAGTTCAACTCGCTCGAAACGCTCATCGAGGCCATCGGCCTGCCCAAATGCCGCGTCTGCACCCACTGCTTCGACGGGACAGGGTGCTTCTGAGCCAAGAATCACGAACAAGAAACCCTAACGCGCTAATTTTTCAACCATGAACCTGACTGAACGCTTTCTGAAATACGTCCGCTTCGATACCCAGTCGGACGAACAAGTGGAGGCAACCCCCAGCACCGAACGCCAACGGGTGTTTGCCCAGTATCTCAAATCTGAACTCGAAGCCCTGGGCCTGGAGGACATCGTCCTCGACGAACAAAGTTACCTCTATGCCACCCTGCCGGCCAACACCGACCGTCCGCTGCCCACCGTGGGCTTTATCGCCCATCTGGACACGAGCCCGGACATGAGCGGTGCGGGCGTGAATCCGCGCATCGTACATGGCTATGACGGGGGCGACATCGTGCTCGACGCCGAACAAGGCATCGTGCTCTCGCCCGAACGTTTCCCGGAACTGCTGGACCACCGGGGCGAGGACCTCATCGTCACCGACGGGAACACCCTGCTCGGAGCCGACGACAAGGCCGGCATCGCCGAAATCGTATCGGCCGTGGCCTATCTGATTGAGCATCCCGAAATCGAACACGGACGTGTGCGCATCGCCTTCAACCCCGACGAGGAAATCGGACGCGGCGCACACCAGTTCGACGTCGACCGATTCGGATGCGACTGGGCCTACACCGTCGACGGAGGCGAGGTGGGCGAACTGGAATTCGAAAACTTCAACGCCGCCGGCGCCACCATCACCTTCCAGGGACGCAACGTCCATCCCGGCTACGCCAAAGGGAAAATGATCAATTCCATGCACGCTGCACGCCGCTTCATGAACGGACTGCCGGCCGACGAAACACCCGAATGCACCGAAGGCTACGAAGGCTTCTTCCACCTGGTGGGCATGGAAGGCACCGTCGAACAAACCACCCTCCACTACATCGTACGCGACCACGACCGCGAACGCTTCGAAGCACGCAAGCAGCTGCTCCGCCGCCTGGCCGACAAGGTCGACGCACACTACGGCGAACCCGTGGCCACGCTCGAGATGCACGACCAGTACTACAACATGCGCCAGCAAATCGAGCCCGTGATGCACATCATCGACCTGGCCCAGCAGGCCATGCTCGCCGTCGGGGTCGAACCGCGCATCAAAGCCATCCGAGGCGGCACGGACGGCGCACAACTTTCCTTCAAAGGCCTGCCCTGCCCCAACCTCTTCGCCGGCGGACTCAACTTCCACGGCCGCTACGAGTTCGTCCCCGTGCAGTCGATGGAGAAGGCCCGCGACGTCGTCGTGAAAATCATCGAACTCATTGCTAACCCCTCAAAATAAATCCACTACCATGAAAACGACTCCGTTTACCGACGTGCACATCGCACTCGGTGCAAAAATGGCCGAATTTGCCGGCTACAACATGCCCATCGAATACAGCGGCATCATCGACGAACACATGACCGTGGTCAACGCCGTCGGCGTGTTCGATGTGTCCCACATGGGCGAATTTTGGGTGAAAGGCCCCAATGCGCTGGCCTATCTGCAGAAAATATCGTCGAACAATGTGGCTGCACTGACTCCGGGAAAAGTGCAGTACACCTGCTTCCCCAACGACAAGGGAGGTATCGTCGACGACTTCCTGCTCTACCAATACGATCCGCAGAAATACCTGCTGGTGGTCAATGCCGCCAACATCGAGAAGGACTGGGCCTGGTGCTGCCAACAAAACTCCGAGGGCGTCGAACTGGAGAACTCCTCCGACCGCACAGCCCAGCTGGCCGTACAGGGACCGAAGGCGCTCGCCACGTTGCAGAAACTGACCGACATAGACCTCTCGTCCATCCCCTACTACACTTTCAAGGTGGGCAAGCTGGCCGGTGAAGACGTCATCATCTCCAACACCGGATATACCGGTGCCGGCGGATTCGAACTCTATTTCTATCCCGAAGCATCGAAGAAGATTTGGGATGCCGTGTTCGAAGCCGGTGCCGAATTCGGCATCAAGCCCGTCGGACTCGGATGCCGCGACACGCTTCGCCTCGAAATGGGTTTCTGCCTCTATGGCAATGACATCGACGATACCACCTCGACCATCGAAGCCGGATTAGGTTGGATTACGAAATTCACCGAAGGCAAGAACTTCATCTCCCGCCCCCTCTGGGAGAAACAAAAAGCCGAAGGCACCACACGCCGACTGGTCGGCTTCGAAATGATCGAACGCGGCATTCCGCGTCATGGCTACGATTTGCTCAATGCCGAAGGCGAAACCATCGGTCACGTCACCAGCGGCACCATGTCGCCCTGCCGCAAGATTGGCATCGGCATGGGCTACGTTAAACCGGAATATGCCCGCGTAGGCACCGAAATTTACGTCAGCGTACGCGGCAAAGGCGTGAAAGCCGTCGTGGTTCGCCCGCCGTTCCGCCACTAAGCCCCATCGAGGGCAAGTACCCGCATGAGCCAACGCAAGTACTCGCATGAACCAACGCAAGTACTCGCATGAGCCAACGCGAGTACCCGCACGAGCCAACCCCGGTTTCCATCAAAAAAAGGACCGATGCAGACACTCCGCCAGCATCGGTCCTTTTCCGTTTTTTCTCCGGTCACTCTACTTGGATGCCCGTTCCTGCATCTTGCGTTGCACGAACTCCATCTTCAGACGTGCCTCGCGTTGCTGCTTCCGTATCGACTCCAAGGCCGACAGCACACCGGTCAGTCCGTAGACCTCAGCGATGGCCTTCCGGTCGGCAGCCGTCAGGGCGATGCGATACGTGCGGTCGCCCACCAACTCCAGCGTCAGGGGCTGGTCGGCATGCAGGGCCACAAATCCGGCCACATCGCCATCGGCACCCACACTGTAATCCACCTTCTCGGTCCACACGCCCAAGTCGGACGAAACATACACATCGTCCGACACCGGTGTCTCAGCAAAACTACCGTCGCGTGCCACTACACGCACCGACCGGTGATTCAGCTTGCGCGCCGCACAATACACCGAGGTCAACCTCATCCGCCCACGTTCGTCCACCTGCGCACACAAATAGGTACGCCCAACGTTCTTCTCCACCGTCTGCGTAGGATAGAAATAGTTGCCCACCTCCTGATAGGCCGTATCTTTCTCCAGCACAAAACGCGGAATCAGTTCGTTGCATTCCTGCACACGTACCGCCTCCATGCTGTCCAAGTAAGCCAAACTGCGACGCTGCTCCTCCAGTTCGATACGCTGCATCAGTCCGATGCCCCGTTCGCGCACCGCGAAAGCCTTCGGATAGCACAGGCGGATGGTGTCGATCTGCCGCTTCGCATCGGCGTAGTTTCCACGAGCCAAAGCCTCCTCGGCCCGCATCAGATACGGTTCGGCCTGCCGATCGGCACGGTTGCAAGCCGTCGCGGCCAACAGGGCCAATATACAAACATACGTTTCCTTTTTCATGTCTTCTACTGTTTTTCCAGCCGGCAAAGGTACGAATTTCCCATCCATACCCCAGCCCATTCCGCTCTTTTTTCGCTTAAGGTCCGCGGCTCCTTCGTTTACTCTTTCGTTTACCACAAGCACTGGACGCTACCAAGGGGTTATTTTCGCGTTTTCTTGAAAAATCTCGGTGGAAATGTTTGGAGGTTCGAATGTTGTAGCTACATTTGTGTCGAGCATCGTTGGCTTGACTACCTTGGCTTGGATCATAACTGTCGCCTTCGGTGCTTTCTATTTTCAACGATGTCGTTGATGGGATAAAGAACATTCCGGCAAATATATACTCAAACTTGCTTGCCATTACGATTTTTCTTATACTTGTGGCATTATTCAAATCATCTGATTATGGAATTCTTGATAAAACTGTTTGCCTGGATCGTCGGCGGTTCGCTTTTCATCGGCTTGATTAGTTTTATAATTCAAATCTTCATGTGGATCTACGACGTCATTCGTGGGCGCGACCGTGGGCCGGGCCTTCCCTGGCTTTAGCATTTCCTTTCCCCGAACAGGACCGCTATCCGTTCGGGCCCATCGGGTGGAACGCGCTGAGCGGAGGCTCGCAGCGCGGAATCGCGATGATGAGGCTGCACGTGGTGACGGCCTGCGGCGACGGCTATGCCGAGGCCTTCGCGCTGGCCGACCGGGTGACGGAGGCGCTGCTCTTCCAGCGCGGCGACGGCTGGGTGCTGGCCCGCCACGCCGAGAGCGCGACGCAGGCCGAGCGGTCCGAACTGACGGACTGCACGGAGACGTTCGAAGCGCGCTTCCTGCTGGCGCGCGGGATATAGGCCTTCCGATGCGGAAAAACGGGAAAGCCCCGGTGGGATTCGAGGTCCTTCCGGGGCTTTTTTCGCGTTTTTTCGCGTTTTTCTGAAAATTTTCGGGGGGGGGGGGGGGGGAAAATGTTTGGTAGTTCGAAACTTGTTGCTACATTTGTGGCATCCAATTTGGTGGTGTTGGGGAGCCTTCGGGTCCGATGCCGCTTTTTTTTACTCAAAATCAAAGTTCTTTATCTCAAGCCCTTTCGCGCTGTTGACGATGCAGATAATATAGCGTATTTGTATATCTCTTGATGTATTTCTTTATTTTTTTGCGGAAAATGTTTGGAGGTTCGTGGAAAATGCGTATGTTTGCGATGCGAGGGATGGGTTAACCTTCAGAGACCCGCTCTTGCTCCAGCCAGGTTTTTCAACTTGGCTTTTTTATTTCAACAATTTTATCTCTATCTATGCAATAGATATATTTGAATTTCTTGAACTGCGATGTCCCATCAAGTCCTTCATATTTCGCGTATCCCGCATGAAAATTTTCAGAAGAGAAGTTTCGTCATCGATGGGGAACTATATGAAAAAAGAAGGATGTAAACACCCTTCTTTCGCTTTGTCCAACTTCGCGGGCTGATCAGTATAGAACTTGAAAAATCAAAGGTGACCGAAGCCACCTTTGATGCGTAGGGGAAAGCTTGAAGTTATCGCGCCGGAACTTCGCCCCACATCGCAAAAGTACGCATTTCTCACGACCCTCCAAACATCCCCCCCGAAAATTTTCAAGAAAACACGAAAAAGCCCCGGGGGATTCGAGGGCTATCTCGTATTATCCCACAATTTCGATTGATTATTCCGAGGTTTTCCGTAGTTTTGCATTCTAATCTTACCGATTGTCGCCCGATGGAACAAGAAGAACTGAAGAAACATCTTTCCGATCCGATTTTCCCACTCATCTCGGCTACAGCCGACGAGTTGGGGATGGAATGTTATGTCGTAGGAGGCTATGTACGCGATATTTTCCTGAACCGTCCGTCCAAGGACATTGACGTCGTGGTTGTAGGAAGCGGCATCCGCCTGGCCGAAGCCTTGGCCAAACGGCTGGGACGCGGTGCCCACCTTTCTGTATTCAAAAACTTTGGCACAGCCCAGGTCAAGTACCACCATACAGAAGTGGAATTCGTCGGAGCACGACGCGAATCCTATTCGCACGACTCGAGAAAACCCATCGTGGAGGACGGCACATTGGAGGACGACCAAAACCGGCGCGACTTCACCATCAACGCCCTGGCCATCTGCCTCAACAAGGCCCGCTTCGGCGAACTGGTAGACCCCTTCGACGGACTGGACGACATGAAAGAGCGCACCATCCGAACACCGCTCGACCCGGACATCACGTTCAGCGATGACCCCCTACGCATGATGCGCGGCATACGTTTTGCCACCCAACTGCGTTTCTACCTCGACGATGATACCTTCGACGCCATCCGGCGCAACCGGGAACGTATCGGCATCATCTCGCGCGAACGTATCGCCGAAGAACTGAACAAGATGCTGCTCGCCCCCACCCCCTCCATCGGCTTCGTGCTGCTGGACCAATGCGGTCTGCTGGAACTGATTTTTCCCGAACTGGCCGCCCTGCAGGGTGTGGAGACACGCAACGGACGAGCCCACAAAGACAACTTCTACCACACGCTGGAAGTGGTGGACAACATCGCCCGGCAGACCGACAACCTCTGGCTGCGATGGGCCGCCCTGCTGCACGACATCGCCAAGCCAACCACCAAACGTTGGGAGCAAAAAGCCGGATGGACATTCCATAACCACAACTACATCGGTGAAAAAATGATTCCGGGCATCTTCCGAAAAATGAAACTGCCCATGAACGAAAAGATGAAGTATGTGCAGAAACTGGTCGGGCTGCACATGCGTCCCATCGTGCTGGCCGAAGAAGAGGTGACCGACTCGGCCGTACGACGCCTGCTGTTCGACGCCGGCGACGACATCGACGACCTGATGACCCTCTGCGAAGCCGACATCACCTCGAAGAACCGCGAGAAGAAACAACGCTTCCTGCAAAACTTCCAACTGGTGCGCCAAAAGCTGAAGGACCTGGAGGAGAAAGACCGCATCCGCAACTTCCAGCCTCCCGTCAGCGGCGAAGAAATCATGCAGGTGTTCGGCCTGCAGCCCTGCCGCGAGATTGGCACGCTGAAGACGGCCATCAAGGACGCCATCCTGGACGGCGTCATCCCCAACGAATACGAACCCGCCCGGCAATACATGCTGGCGAAAGCCAAGGAAATGGGCCTCGAACCCGTATGCGCCGACACGCCCCATGACTGACGCACCCCTCATCGAGACACGCGGCCTGGACATCGGCTACACCGTACGGCGGAGCGTCCGCCTCGTGCAGGCCGGACTGGACCTCACGGCCGAAACGGGCAACCTGACCTGCCTCATCGGGCCCAACGGAAGCGGAAAGTCGACCCTGCTACGCACCCTGGCGGGCCTGCAGCCCGCCCTCGGCGGCTGCATACGCATCGGAGGCGAGGAACTGGGCAAGCAGAGCGCAGCCCGGCGCGCACGCCTCATCGCCCTCGTCCTGACCGACCGCATCGAAGCCCCCCGCCTCGGTGTGGAAGACCTGGTGATGCTGGGCCGAAACCCCTACACCGGATGGCTCGGCACACCCTCCGAAGCCGACCGCCGCATCGTACGGGAAGCCCTGGCACAGGTGCGCCTCGAAGCATACGCCCACCGCGACATCGACGAACTGTCTGACGGCGAACGCGGACGCGCCCTCATCGCCAAAGCCCTGGCGCAAGACACCCCGGCCATCCTGCTGGACGAGCCCACCGCCCACCTCGACCTGCCCGGACGCGTCGAAATCATGCTTCTGCTGCGCAACCTGGCCCGCCAAACCCGCAAGGCCGTACTCATCTCGACCCACGAACTGGACCTAGCCCTCCAAACGGCCGACCGCGTATGGCTACTCAGCCCGGCAGGCGGAGGCGTACGCACCGACACACCCCGAGCCCTCGCCGCCGACGGCAGCATACAGGCCGTCTTCGGCAGCCGCTCGTTCGAATTCACCGGCGAGGGAGGCGGCATCCGCGTGAAAGGCGTTGACGACTGAAGGCCGGACGGGGCAGGACCGAAAAAGAGCAGCAGCCGATTGGACGGATAGAAAGATTTTCGTATTTTTGCACGTTCATTACAACAAACGGCTATGGGCAAAAAAAGGAAAAGCAAAGCTTTCTGGAACAACATCAAGTTCAAATACAAACTCACCATCATCAACGAAAACACGCTGGAGGAGGTGGCCGGCCTGCACGTGTCCAAACTGAACGGCATATCGGTGTTGCTGACGGCATTGCTCGTCGTATTCGTGGCCACATCCGCCGTCATCGCCTTCACCCCCCTGCGAAACTACCTGCCGGGCTACATGAACAGCGAGGTACGCGAGCAAGTGGTCCGAAATGCCCTCCAGGCCGACTCGCTGCAGGAAGCCCTGCAACGCTACCACCTCTACGTGCTCAACATCCAGGACATTCTGGGTGGGAAGGTGCGTGCCGACTCGGTTCACTCCATGGACTCGCTGACCAACCTGCGCACCGACTCGCTGATGGCCCGCACACAGGCTGAGGACGACTTCCGCCACCAATACGAGGACAACGAGAAATACAACCTCACCACCCTGGGTGAGACACGCCAGGCCGAGGGCCTCGTCTTCTTCCGTCCCACACGCGGCATGGTGTCGGCCCATTTCGACACCCACACGCGGCACTTCGGCACCGACGTGGCCGCCAAGCAGGGCGAGAGCATCGTGGCCGCCCTGGACGGCACCGTGGTCATCAGCACCTACACGGCCGATGCCGGCTACGTCGTCGGCATCCAGCACAACCAGGATTTCATCACTTTCTATAAACACTGCGGATCGACACTCAAGGAAATCGGAGACAAGGTGAAGGCCGGCGAGGCCGTGGCCCTCGTAGGCACCACACCGGAAGGCTCCACCCGCCCTCACCTCCACTTCGAACTGTGGCGGAAAGGACGCCCCGTCGACCCGGAGAAATACATCCTATTCTGAACCGTCATGAAGAAACAAATCGCTCTATTAGGTTCTACCGGCTCCATCGGCACCCAGGCCCTCGAGGTCATCGCCGAACAGCAAGACCGCTACGAGGTATACGCCCTCACGGCCGGAAGCCGTGTGGACCAACTCATCCAACAGGCCCGGCGCTTCCAGCCCGAAGTCGTCGTCATCGCCGACGAAAGCAAGTATCCCCAGCTGAAAGAGGCCCTGGCCGACCTCCCCATCAAAGTGTACGCAGGCAGCGACGCCCTGGCCCAGGTGGTCGAAGCGGGCCCCATCGACATGGTGCTGACCGCCATGGTGGGCTACGCCGGACTGCGCCCGACCATCGCCGCCATACGGGCCGGAAAAGCCATCGCCCTGGCCAACAAAGAGACCCTCGTCGTGGCCGGCGAACTAATCAACCGCCTGGCCCAGCAATACCACACCCCCATCCTGCCCGTCGACTCGGAACACTCGGCCGTGTTCCAATGTCTGGCCGGGGAGGCAGGAAACGCCATCGAGAAAGTCATCCTGACCGCCTCGGGAGGCCCCTTCCGCACCTTCGACCGCGACGAACTGAGCCGCGTCACCAAAGAACAGGCCCTGAAGCATCCCAACTGGAAGATGGGGGCAAAAATCACCATCGACTCCGCCACAATGATGAACAAGGGCTTCGAGGTCATCGAGGCCAAATGGCTGTTCGGTCTGCGCCCCGACCAGATAGAGGTGGTGGTGCATCCGCAATCGGTCATCCACTCGATGGTACAGTTTGAGGACGGAGCCGTCAAGGCCCAACTCGGCATGCCGGACATGCGCCTCCCCATCCAGTACGCATTTTCCTACCCCGACCGCCTGCACGCCTCGTTCGAACGGCTCGACTTCAGCCGCTGCACCCACCTCACCTTCGAACAGCCCGACACCACACGCTTCCGCAACCTGGCCCTGGCCTACGAAGCCCTGAACCGCGGAGGGAACATGCCGTGCATCGTCAACGCCGCCAACGAGGTGATGGTGGCCGCCTTCCTCGAAGACCGCGTGGGATTCTTCGCCATGAGCGACATCATCGAACGCGTGATGCAGCAGATGCCCTTCGTGGAACAACCCACATACGACGACTATGTGGCCACCGACGCCGAAGCACGCCGCCTGGCCCAGTCGCTGCTCCCCTCGTAAAACCCCGTTACGCACCGAAACAGAATCATCAAACAAAAAACATACACTTAAAGAAAAAAGAAACAACGCATGGAAACATTCCTCATACGCACGCTGCAACTCGTCATGAGCCTCTCGCTGCTGGTCATCATCCACGAAGGAGGTCACTTCCTTTTCGCCCGCCTGTTCCGCATCCGCGTCGAAAAATTCTGCCTTTTCTTCGACCCCGGCTTCACCCTCTTCCGCTTCAAGCCCAAACGCAGCGAGACGGAATACGCCGTCGGGTGGTTGCCCTTGGGCGGCTACGTGAAGATAGCCGGCATGATTGACGAGTCGATGGACACCGAACAGATGAGACAACCCGCACAACCCTGGGAGTTCCGCTCGAAACCGGCCGGGCAACGCCTCCTGGTGATGATAGGCGGCGTGTTGTTTAATTTCCTCCTGGCCCTGTTCATCTATTCGATGATTCTCTACAAATGGGGCGATTCGTACATCCCCTTGCAACAGATGACCTACGGCATGGAATTCAACGAACGAGCCGAACGCATCGGTTTCCGCGACGGCGACATCCTGCTCGCAGCCGACGATGTTCCCCTCGAACGCCTCGGAGGCGACATGCTGCGCAGCATCATCGACGCGCGGCGCGTCAGCGTACGACGCGACGGACAAACGGTGGACATCCTCATGCCCGAAGTGAGCCTGTTGGAAGTGAGCAAAGATGCCGAACCATTCGTCAGCCTGCGCCTGCCCGCCATAGCCGGCACCGTGGCGGCCGACATGCCGGCCGAAGCCGCCGGATTGAAAGCCGGCGACAACCTGCTGGCCCTGAACGGACAACCGCTGGCCTCGTGGACCGATCTCCTACGCCAGTTGCATGCCCTAAAGGCACAGGCTGCAGCCGACTCCACCCGCACCGATACACACCTGCTCACGCTGGCCATCGGCCGCGACGGACAAACCGACACGCTCCGTATCGCCGTGGGCGAGGCCTTCCAGATAGGCGTGGCCCCGATGTCGCCGACAGAACTCTATGAAGCCACACACATCCGCTATGGTTTCTTCGCCTCACTGCCGGCTGGCGCACGTCTGGGCGTGAATACCCTGAAAGGATACGTCAGCGACCTGAAATATGTCTTCACCAAAGAAGGCGCAGGCAGTCTGGGCGGTTTCGCCACCATCGGCAGCATCTTCCCCTCTACGTGGGACTGGCAACGCTTCTGGTACATGACGGCCTTCCTCTCCATCATCCTCGCTTTCATGAACATCCTGCCCATCCCCGCCCTCGACGGCGGACACGTGCTATTCCTCCTCTACGAAATCGTGGCCCGGCGCAAGCCCAGCGACAAGTTCATGGAATACGCCCAGATGACCGGTATGGCACTCCTGTTTGCTCTCCTGCTCTGGGCCAACCTCAACGACATCATCCGCTTCCTATTCTGACAAACCACTCAATACCGCACTACAGATGGAAAAGAAACTACCCAAACTGGACATTCCCATGGATTTCGCCATCGGGACGGGCATCACGGAAAGCATCCTCAACCTCTACAGCAACTTCCCATGCCGCCTCAACGCCGAAATCTTCGTGCTCTGCAGAAGCGGCAACATCGATGCCACCATCAACCTCAACCGATACCACATCGGGCCGAACGACTTCATCACCCTCTCGCCCGGAAGCATCATCCAGCTCCACAAGGCCGAAGGCGAACTGCGCATCTACTACCTGATGTTCTCGTCGAAGTTCATCAACAGCGTCACCATAGCCAAGACGCTCATCGACTTCCTATATGTGGTAAAAGGTAATCCCGTTGTGGCCACCCCAACCAAGTTCGCCCAACTCTACGAGGAATATTTCCAGTTGATGATACGTAACTACGAGATGAACCCTCATCAGAACAAGGAGGTGCTGAAATGCATCCTGTTGGCCATCCTCTACCGGCTGAAAGACCTCTACCAGGCCCAAAGCCGGCTGATGGACTCGCCCTCGTACAACCGAAACGAGCAGATATGCAAAGAGTTCACCCACCTGGCCATCCAATATTACACGCAGGAACGCAACATCGGATTCTATGCCAACCGGCTAAACATCACCCCCACCCACCTGAGCAACACCGTGAAACAGGTGATGGGGCGAACCGTCATGGACATCATCGCCGAGATGGTCATCACCGATGCAAAGGCTCAGTTGAAGTCCACCAACGTGCCCATCGCCGAGATAGCCGAGTCACTCAACTTTGCCAACGTATCGTTCTTCGGAAAATACTTCAAACGGCACATGGGCATGAGTCCACAGGCTTACCGCAACAGTTGACCCCCCACGATAAAAAGACAGAAAGGAGAAAACAGACCATGGCAAATACGTTCGGAAACATCTTCCGCCTGACCTGCTTCGGCGAATCGCACGGCGAAGCCATCGGAGGCATCGTCGACGGCATGCCCGCCGGCATCGAAATCGACACCGCCTTCGTACAGCACGAACTGGACCGCCGACGGCCCGGACAGTCGCACCTCACCACCAGCCGACGCGAAGCAGACGAGGTGCACTTCCTGTCCGGCATCGCTGACGGACGCTCCACCGGATGCCCCATCGGATTCGTGGTCTGGAACACCAACCAGCACTCCGCCGACTACGACAACCTCAAGGACGTATACCGCCCCTCGCACGCCGACTACACCTACCAGCAGAAATACGGTCTGCGCGACCACCGTGGAGGCGGCCGCCAATCCGCCCGCGAAACCGTGGCCCGCGTAGTGGGAGGCGCTTTGGCCAAGTTGGCTCTCCGCCAGGCAGGCATACGTATCACGGCCTGGACATCGCAGGTAGGTCCCATCCGACTGCAGAAAGACCTGCACTCGCTCTGCTGGGACGAGATAGAACGAAACCCCGTACGCTGCCCCGACGCACCAACTGCCGCAGCCATGGAAGCACTCATCAGCCAAGTGAAGGCCGAAGGCGACACTATCGGAGGTGTCGTGAGCTGCCTCGTAAGCGGATGCCCCGTCGGATTGGGAGAACCTGTGTTTGGCAAACTGCACGCCGCCCTCGGATCCGCCATGCTGAGCATCAATGCCGCCAAAGGATTCGACTACGGCGAAGGTTTCGAAGGCCTGGTCCAAAGAGGCTCGGAGCAGAACGACCTCTTCATCAGCACTACCGACGGCATACGCACACGTACCAACCACTCGGGAGGCATCCAAGGGGGCATTAGCAACGGCGAGGACATTTTCTTCCGCGTCGCCTTCAAACCCGTAGCCACACTGCTCATGGAGCAGGAAACCGTCGATACCGACGGACAACCCGCCATCGTCAAGGCCCGAGGACGCCATGACCCTTGCGTGCTGCCCAGAGCCGTTCCCATCGTCGAGGCCATGGCCGCCATGACCCTGCTGGATTACTACCTTTTGGCCAAGACCACCCGCCTCGCCTGAAAGGCACACGCCGGATGCCCACGAGCCCCCCGCCCCTACCGAAAAGGGAAGCAACATCCCGGAAAGGAGGAAACACAAAGTTCGCAGCCCGGCATTCGAAATGTCAAAAGTCTAACCCCTCAAAAAAAACGATACGACTATGAAAACGTATATCCAAACCCACGAGTCGCAAATGCTCGACGATCTCTTCAGCCTCATCCGCATCCCCTCGGTCAGCGCACAACCCGAGCACAAGGCCGACATGACTGCCTGTGCCGAACGCTGGAGACAACTACTACTGGAAGCCGGAGCCGACGAGGCCCATGTGATGCCCTCAGACGGCAACCCCATCGTCTTCGCCCAGAAAACGGTAGACCCCGCCGCACGCACCGTACTCGTCTACGCCCACTACGACGTAATGCCCGCCGAACCACTGGAAAGTTGGGCTAGTCAGCCCTTCGAACCGGAAATTCGCGACGGACGAATCTGGGCCCGCGGATCCGACGACGACAAAGGACAGTCGTTCATCCAGGTAAAAGCCTTCGAATATCTGGTGCGCAGCGGCCTCCTGCGCCACAACGTCAAATTCATCTTCGAAGGCGAAGAAGAAATCGGGTCACCCAGTCTGGAATCTTTCTGCACCACGCACAAAGAACTGCTGAAGGCTGACGTCATCCTCGTATCGGACACCAGCATGCTGGGAGCCGACCTACCCTCGCTCACCACCGGCCTGCGCGGACTGGCCTATTGGGAGATCGAGGTGACCGGACCCAACCGCGACCTCCACTCCGGCCATTTCGGAGGTGCTGTGGCCAACCCCATCAACACCCTCTGTACGATGCTGGCCCAAGTGGTGGACAAAGACGGACGTATCACCATCCCACACTTCTACGACGACGTAGAAGAACTTTCTGCCGAAGAGCGCAACATGATTGCCCAAATCCCCTTCGACGAAGAAGCCTACAAACGCGCCATCGGCGTGAAAGCCCTTGCAGGAGAGGCTGGCTACTCTACCCTCGAACGCAACAGTTGCCGCCCCTCGTTCGACGTATGCGGCATCTGGGGAGGATACACAGGCGAAGGCTCGAAGACCGTATTGCCCTCGAAAGCCTACGCCAAAGTATCGTGCCGGTTGGTACCCCACCAAGACCACGAAGTCATCTCACGCCTCCTGGCCGACCACATATGCCAGTTGGCCCCCGACAGTGTCGAGGTGAAAGTCACCCCCATGCACGGAGGACAAGGCTATGTCTGCCCTATCACACACCCTGCCTATCGGGCCGCTGAAGCGGGCTTTGAACAAGCCTTCGGACGCAAACCTCTGGCCGTACGCCGTGGAGGAAGCATCCCCATCATCGCCACCTTCGAACGCGTGTTGGGCGTCAAAACCATTCTGATGGGCTTCGGACTCGAAGCCGATGCCATCCACTCGCCCAACGAGAACTTCCCGCTCGACATGCTCCGCAAAGGCATCGAAGCCGTGACCACCTTCCACCTGACATACGATACGCTGAACTAAAATAGAAACATCATGATACAAGAAAATTTCATCAAACTCTACGAGAAGAGTTTCCGTGGAAACTGGGACCTCCCCTGCTACACCGACTATGGTGAAAGCCAAACCTACACTTATGGACAAGTGGCGGAAGAAATAGCCCGCCTCCACCTGCTGTTCGAACACTGCCACATTCGCCGAGGCGACAAGATAGCCCTCATTGGGAAAAATACAGCCAAATGGTGTATCTGCTACATGGCCACCGTCACCTATGGAGCCATCATCGTCCCCATCCTGCAAGACTTCAATCCGAACGACGTGCACCACATCGTAGGCCACTCCGACTCAGTGTTCCTTTTCACTTCCGATGCTATATGGGAGAACCTGGAGGAAGAGAAACTGCCCGGCGTACGCGGTGTCTTCTCGCTGAACGACTACCGTTGCCTCTACCAGCGTGACGGCGAAACCATCCAGAAATTCCTGCGCAACCAAGACCTGGCTATGCGACAGGCCTACCCCAAAGGCTTCCGCCCCGAAGACATCCGTTACACCGATCTGAGCAACGACAAGGTGATGCTCATCAACTACACTTCCGGCACCACCGGCTTTAGCAAGGGCGTCATGCTCACCGGCAACAACCTGGCAGGAAACGTCACCTTTGGCATCCGGACCAAACTGCTGCAAAAAGGTGACCGCGTGCTCTCGTTCCTACCTCTGGCCCATGCTTACGGATGCGCATTCGACTTCCTCACCGCTACAGCCGTTGGCACACACGTGACCCTGCTCGGGCGCACTCCCTCGCCCAAAATCTTGATGAAAGCCTTCGAAGAAATCAAACCCACCCTGATTATCACCGTGCCCCTCGTCATCGAGAAAATCTATCGCAACGTCATCCTGCCTCTGCTGGGCAAACGCAGCATGCGATGGGCCCTCAACATCCCCCTGCTCGATGCCAAAATCTATGCCCAGATACGCAAGCGCATTGTCGAAGCCCTGGGCGGGCGCTTCAAGGAAGTCATTATCGGCGGAGCAGCCATGAACCCTGAAGTGACCGACTTCTTCTACAAAATCAAGTTCCCCTTCACCATCGGTTATGGCATGACGGAGTGCGCACCGCTCATCAGTTACAGCCCCTGGAACGAATTCGTGCCTGGTTCGGCAGGTAAAGTGCTCGATTGCATGGAAGCACGCATCGATGCCGAAGAACCCGGACGCATCGGCGAAATACAAGTACGAGGCGAGAACGTCATGATGGGATACTACAAAAATGAACAAGCCACAGCAGACGCTTTCACCGAAGATGGATGGCTACACACGGGCGACCTCGGCACCATCGACACCGACGGACGCATCTATATCCGCGGACGCAGCAAGACCATGATCCTCTCTTCAAGCGGGCAAAACATCTTCCCCGAAGAAATCGAGGCTAAACTGAACACACAGCCCTTCGTCGTTGAAAGCCTGGTCATCGAGCGGAACAAAAAACTGGTGGCACTGGTCTACGCTGACTACGAGGCTCTGGAATCCATGGGTCTAAACAATCCTGACACCCTAAAGGCCATCATGGACGAGAACCTTAAGAACCTCAACAAGAGCGTGGCCGGTTACGAGCAAGTGAGCCAGATACAGCTCTATCCTTCGGAGTTTGAGAAAACGCCCAAGAAGAGCATCAAACGCTACCTCTATGCCGATATTTGCTGATGAAAAACTCCTAAATGTTGCTAAAAACACGTGAAGACGCAAAGTTGTAGGTACATAAATGTTATACAACATACAGCCATTCTTGCTTTTGATTGGGAAAATTTTATTTTTACGCAAAAAAGTTCACTTTTTGAGAACAACGTATGGGAAAAGTATCTACCTTTGCAGCGTTTTAATAAGCAACAATAGTATTATAGTTTTTTTAAAAGCAAAGGACATGAAAAAATTAGCATTTTTGTTCGTAGCCATGGTAGCAGTATCTTTCGCATCTTGCTGCGGAAACAAGTGTAACAACGCAGAAGCAGCTCAGGCTGACTCTATCCGCATCGCCGATTCTATCGCCGCTGTTGAAGCTGCTGCCGCTGCAGAGGCTGCTGCAACTGAAGTTGAAGTTGAAGCTCCCGCTGAAGGCGAAGTTCCTGCTGAGGCTCCCGTTGTAGAGGGCTAATTGCTACGGACCTATAAAAGGCACAAACCTGCCGAACACATTGTTCGTGCAGGTTTTTTTGTGCCCAAATCCGACCATTCGCGAGACTTCCACCACCCTCCTCGTTCACACTCACCGCCAACTCTTGGCGCAAAAGCAGCCCTACGCTTGAGAGGCCGTGCGCCAAAGAATAGCCCAAAGATGCGTGACAAGAAACGCATCATATTCATACAGAATTATTGCTGTCCGGTAAAAGTAAAATGAGCATGGAAAATCTGTCCGAAGCCCCT
>JBJEHD010000055.1:0-12164 GCA_051875715.1 Bacteroidaceae bacterium | reverse complement strand
ATAACTGCAAAGGTAACATTTTTTATTTATACCCACACCTTTTTGCTACTGTGCCCGAAACTGCTGACAAAATGTAAGCGAAGGAGCGCATTAAATACAGAAAAGGGACTTTTCACAAAGTCCCTTTTCCCGTTTTCAATAGGTATTAGTTTTTTTAAGGTAAAAAGATTGTTTTCAGGATAACGCTGCAAAGATGCCCCTTTTATTTGGATGCGACAAGAAATAAACTATGTCTTACAACATGTTTTGGCAGTATTCCCTATTTTTCCCAAAAATTTGTAAGCAGGCACATGCTTTTCAGCGTAAAAGCCTGCAAATATACGCAATTCTTCACAATCTCCCGCAAAATCGCGTAACAATCTGAAAGTTCGTCTTTTCAAACAGACCAGATCCGCCGATGTCAGTTCGTGAACTTGATGCCCACGAAGTACGTCCGGGGTTGGGTCGGCCCGTAAAAATAGCCCGAATCGCGGTATTCCCCCTTGTCCAAATCGCGTTGGAAACTGTTGAGCATATTCTGCACGCCGGCGTTGACCTGCAGTTTCACGTGATCGTGCAGCACAAAGGTGTAGGCCAGTTTCAGGTTCAGGTCGACGAAATCCGGCGTATGTTCCATGCGGTCTTCCGTGATGTATTGTCCGGCATAGGCCTCGGGCAGATCGGCCGGGGCATAGTGGGGCACCAACATCCGTCCGGTATAGGTACCCGACAGGGAGGCATCGAAATTTTTCAGCGGAGAGGTCGACAAGGTGAAATAGCCATAATAGTCCGGCGTACGGGGCATCCTCTTTATCGCCTCCACCGATGGGTCCTCGCTCCACGACTCCGGTGTCTTGTACCGGCTCCGCTGAACGGTGAATCCCATCTGAAGCGCCACATCCTTGCCATGCGCCACCTTCAGGTCGGCATTGGCCCCGAAGACGCGGGCTCCATCGCCGTTGCGTCGTTCCTTGACCAGATAGCCGCCCTGCTGCCCCACCGATTCCAGCACGAACACATGGCGCAGGTCTGTATAGAATCCCTCCACCAGCAGGTTCAGTTGGAAATGTCCCAAACGAGCCGTCCAGTCCACCGAACCGCTGAAACTGTTGGAGCGTTCGGGCTTGAGCCCGTCGGCCAGGCGGATAATCATCCCCTCTCCTCCCACGGCCGTCACGTGCAGGTCCTCGTCGTAGGCCTGCGGTGCCCGGAAGCCCGTCGAATAGGTCAGGCGAGCCTGCAACTGCTCCCACGGCTTGTACAGCAGGTTTACGCGCGGACTGAAAATGGGATGGTCGATGAGGTTGTGTTTGTCGAGCCGGGCTCCCAGCAGCAACGTCAGGCGTTTCATGGTCCATTCGTTTTGGACGAATGCTCCCCAGATGCGCACATTCTGCTGCATATCGCGTCCGTAGCCCGTCATCACGTCGTGCAGGTCGTTTTCCTGATACTCCACTCCACCTGTGAACGTGGCCGGCGCGAACAAGCATCGCTCCATACGCCCCGTGTAGGTGCCCCCTACCACCCAGGTCAGGTCGTTGGTCTTCCCGTAGGCGTTGGGATCTTGCTGCGCGCCATAATAGCTGTCCCGGTCGGTATGCTGTATCGAACCGTACACCGACACCCGGTGGCGGTATTCTTTCCAGGCCAGATCGTAGGCGACCCCTCCGCTGTTGATGATATGGCGGGTCTGCTCGGTGATGTCGGCTTCGTGAGGCTGCCGGTCGAATTTATTTCCACCCCGGCGGAACTCGTTCGTCGTGTGATACTCCAGGCTGATGCGGCTGAACTGCGTAGGCCTGTAGTACGATCGCAGGCCGAAGGTGTTCATGTTCAGCCGTCCCAGTTCCGAGAAGCCATCGGCATCGGCATCATACGGGTTTCGGTTCCGATACGATTCGTACAAGGCTATCCCGTAAGTGTTGTCCTTGGCCACCAACGACGCATTCGCCCCCATGTATTGTTCCCAACTCTGCCCGTTCATATTCGACAAGGAGCTGGCCACCTGAAACGAATTGCTCACCGGGTCTTTTGTGATGATGTTGATGGTGCCGCCCACCGCATTGGCCCCGAACAGGGCCGACCCGCCGCCACGCACCACCTCGACCCGGTCGATCATGTTCACCGGTATCTGCTCCAGGCCATACACGCCGGACAAGGCGCTGATGACCGGGCGGCTGTTGATGAGGATTTGCGAATACGGGCCTTCCAGGCCGTTGATGCGTACCTGCGGGAATCCGCAGTTCTGACAGTTGTTTTCCACCCTGAGTCCCGACTGGAAATTGAGCGATTTGGCCAGGTCGGTCGAGTTGACCGTTTCGAACAACTTCGCTCCCATCACATTCACGATGACAGGGGCTTCCCGTCGACTCACCTCGTTCCGATTGGCCGACACGACCACTTCGTCGGTCACAAAGGTTTCTTCCTCCATCAGGAAATGCACCACCGTGGCATATTCGCGGCTCACCTCCACCTTTTTCTCCTGAGTCTTGTACCCCAGTGCCTGCACGCGCAACGTGTACGTGCCAGGCCGGAGATGCCGGAAAAAGAACTGGCCTTCTTCGTTCGTCACACATCCGTGCGATGTGCCGACAATCTGCACCGTCGCATACGGAATGTTTTCCTCCGACCCTTTTTCAACCACATGTCCGTCAATCAGGTTTCCTTCGCGCACCGGACTGTTTGCGCAAAGATGCATGCCCCCTATCAGGAGCATGATAGCGATTATGTATTGCTTCATCTATGTCGATTCTATTGTTATGCGGCATTCCTCCGCTTCTGCCGGCCGCACGACGCATGACGCCTCGCCCGGCCGTGGCACATCCCGTGCGGACACGTCGATTCCGTCCGCACCGATGCGGCCTAAAAAATTTTATTTATCCCAAATCGGTCATTAGCATTATGATGATAACAACTTCTATTTTTGAACAGATGTGTTCTCGTTTTGAGGGCGCAATGGGGCTCCATTGTAAACGAGAAACGGGAACACAGATGCCAAAAAGAAAGTTCGTTTGCGCAGGGGCGGCCTAATGACCGTTTTGGGTTTATCTCTTGGGATTACGGCACAGCAGACACGTGTGCCGAAACAGACGGTTCCTCAATCCATCGAAGGAGGAGCACGCAAAAGCGCCGCAGGAAGTCGCACGCCCATGAGCCAACCCACCCGACGGATTGGCTCGACGACGTACAGCAGCGGACAATCGGCGGACAGGGTCGACGCAAGGTCCGCCGTCGCCATCTCCACGTGGCTCAGTTGCCCGATCAGCAGCAACTGCGTGGCCGTATGTTCGTGCTTATCGCTTCCGGACGGATGGGAATGCGCCACCATCACCCCGTTGACGTAGTGTACGTGGGTGAACGCGATGATGCCGACCTGATAACACAAGAATAGCATCAGCAACCATCCGGAAATGAATATTTTACCTTCTCTTCTCAACAAGATGTCCTGTGAATTTCTTTTTTTGCGGGAAGGGTCCTCCCGTCCGGTCGTCAGGGTTTCCGTCCCTGCGGTCCGCCCCGCCTGCGGAGCCCGTCCGCTCAGTTTCTTTTGCGGATCAGTTCCTCCACCTCGTGCAGTTCGCTGCTGAAAGCCTTGTCCACCGTCCGTTGGTCCTCCACAATCTTGCAGGCATGAATGACCGTCGCGTGGTCTTTCCGTCCGATGACAAAACCAATCTTTGACGAGGAATTGTCGGTGAACTTTTTGGCCATATACATGGCTACCTGCCGTGCCCTCACCACTTCGCGTTTGCGCGTCTTGGTTTGGATGAGCGCTTTGTCCAGGCCGTAATACGCACACGTCCGTTCCACGATTTGTTCCATCGTGATGGGCTGTTCCGTTTCGTTCCGGTCGGCCACCTGCTTGATAATCAGACGGGCCAGGTCGACGTCGATGTCACGGTTCATGTAGATGGAGCGGGCCATCAACGACAAGACCGTACCTTCCAGGTCTCGTACGCTGTTGTCGACATTCTCGGCAATGTAATCCACCACCTCGACCGGGAAACGAAGTCCGTCCTTGTGCATCTTGTCCAAGAGGATGTCGCGGCGGAGTTCCACGTTCGGTCGTTCCATTTCGGCAATCAGTCCCCACTTGAAGCGGGTCAGCAAGCGTTCTTCCATGCCTTGCAGGGCCACCGGCGGACGGTCAGACGACATGATGAGTTGTTTACCGTTCTGATGCAGATGGTTGAAGATGTGGAAGAAGGTGTTCTGCGTTTTGGTCAGGCCGCCAAACTCCTGTACGTCGTCGATGATGAGCACATCAATGGTCTGGTAGAACATGATGAAGTCGTTCACCTTGTTGTCGCGCACGGCGTTGGTGTACTGCACCTGGAAGAGGTGGGCCGAGATATAGAGCACCCGCATGGTGGGATGCAGCTCCTTTATTTTCAGTCCGATGGCGGAGATAAGGTGCGTCTTGCCCACGCCGGAGGGTCCATAGATGAAAAGCGGATTGAAAGCCGAAGCCGGATTTTGCGCCACGGCCTCGCCCACCGAACGTGAGAGCCGGTTGCTGCCGCCTTCCACGAAATTGTCGAACGTGTACTTCGTGTTCAGGTGCGAATCCAATTCCTGCCAGGGTGCCGGCGACTTGCGTTCGTCCTTCACCGCCGGGGCGGCGGGGGCGGAAGCCGGAGCGGCAGGCATGTTCACCTCCGTACCGGCAATCATGTACATCAGCTGGGTGTTCTTCCCCGTCAGTTTCCGAATGCCTTTGATGACCAAATCGGCGTAATGCTCTTCCAGAAACTCATAAGCGAACTGGCTCGGCATCTGGATGGTCAAGGCATCGTTCTCGTATTTCATCGGAACGATGGACGCAAACCAAGTGTTATATGCCGTCGGCGGAACATTATCGCGGATAAAGTCCAAGCAACGGTTCCACAGTTCGATATGGTCAAACATTTGCATACTTCAGTTGGATTCTTTTTAATCGGCTTTTTTAATTAGCGAAATTTCTTCGCTTGCAAAATTGATAATCTATTTTTAGAAAAACAAATGAAGAAAAGTTTGCATTTTACGCAGGAATAGTAAGTATTTTACGTACAACCACTTACAAAACTCTCCTGTTTCACATCTCCCGACAGGCATTTGCTTATATCGAAACTCCTGTTTCACAAACGATTATACACATATTCCACGCTCCAATCCCATTTGTCGCCTTTCATGCCAAAAGGCCTCACACGTTCGTCTGTAGGCGTTTTATCCGCCTGTGTGCCGACCGTGCGAGGCCATTTTTATTTAGATGAATTCTATTTTCTATTGCTTCGCGGCTTTTTCCTTCTTGCCGAACAGGGAGAAGTGCACATACCGTTTCGGATGCTCCTTCAGGTCGAGCAGCAGGGCGGCCGCATTGGCACCTGTCGCGTTCAGGCTCTGATACAGCGAGGGGTCGTGCAGCAGCAGTCCTATGGTGTTGTCCTTTCGTCCCAGTTGTTCGGTCACGCCTTTCAGGTTTGCCATGGTCTCGTCGACCTTCGCAAACGTGGCGGCGAAATCGATGTCCTTCAGTTGCTCGCTGATGACGACGAAGTTGTCGCCTATCCGGTTGAGTTTCCCGGTCAATTGGGGCACGTCGTGGGCCATCAGGTTGCGCAGTTGGGCGGACGTAGCCTCCAAGTTGGCCATGGTCTGACGTGTGGACTTCAAGGTCTCCTTGATATTGGGGTCGGCCAGCAGTTGGTTGAGCGAGCAGAGGATGGAGTCCAGTTTGGGCACCATCGGCATCAGCGTCTGCCCTACGACGTCCATCAAGCCGTTGTTGACCACGCCTGGTATGGTGTCGCCCACCTGGTATGCCTCGCGCATGTTGTTGGCCAGCAGCAGGTTCATCTTCACCGTGCCCAGCATTTCCGTCACCAGTTCCGCTTTGCTACCCTTGGGCACCCTCATGTCCGTGTCCATCTCCACTTCCACCGTCACATGGCCCGGATGCTCGTAGTCGTAATAGATGTCGCGCACGATGCCCACCCGGAATCCGTCGGCATACACGGGGCTGGACTTGGCCAGTCCGTTGATGTTGGCATAACTCACGTAGTAGTAGCTGCTTGGTTTGAACAGGTTGATGCCTTTCAGGTAATGGAGGCCGAACACAGCCATCAGCAGGGCAATCACGCCGGCTACCCCCATTTTGAACTCTTTTGTAAAAAACTTCGTCATATCTCCTTATTTTTTCTTTTTAAACTCGGCGATGGCCTCATTCACGTCCATCTTCTCCCCTCTGCGGAAAGCCACCACAAACGCGTCGGCGAATCGGTCGGCCACCTTTTTCTTCATCCGCAGGATGTGGTTGTAGTCGGTCGATGCCCCGCAGGTGTACTTGTACAGTCCCTTTTCCTGATAGCAGTCTACGTCGGTCAGTCCTTTCAACTGGGGCGCGCCCTGTTTCAGCGGTTTCGTCGACACCAAGATCTGCACCTTGAACACGGGTGCCCCGCCGGTGTTCTCTTCCGGCTTCGGGCGTGCGCCGTCGGTCCGCTCTTCCTTGTCCGAGGCTTGCGCGGCGTCCGTCGGTGCCGGTGCCTCGTCGGTCGAATCTTTTCCGGCGGCAAGCATCGGTTTCTCGTGCGCCTTCTTGTAGGCGCAGAACGCACGGCAGATGCCTTCCGCCAGTTTTTCCGCCCCTTCGTTGCTGGACAGGAAGCGTTCTTCTTCGGGCGTGGAGATGTAGCCCAGTTCTATCAGGACGCTGGGCATAGTCGTGGCCCGCAGCACCAGGAATCCAGCCTGATGCACCCCGCGGTCCGTGCGCTTGGCGTAGGAGCGAAACTGGCTTTGTATCTGGCGGGCCAGGCTCACGCTCTGCCCCATGTGCTTGTCTTGCATGAACTCGAACATGATGTAACTTTCCGCCGAGTTCGGGTTGAAGCCAGCGTATCGTTGCTTGTAGTCCTCCTCGATGAGGATGACGGCGTTCTCACGCTTGGCCACCTCCAGGTTCGCCTCCGAGCGTGCCAGACCCAGCGTGTACGTTTCCGTCCCACGGGCCGTGCTGCCTTTGGTCGCCGCATTGGTGTGGATGGAGATGAACAGGTCGGCCTTGGCCTCGTTGGCCATGTCGGCCCGTTTGTCCAGCGGCACGAAGACGTCCTTCCGACGCGTGTACACCACCCGTACGTCGCTGCACCGTTCTTCTATCTTCTTGCCCAGCCGCAACGCCACGTTCAGGTTGATGTTCTTCTCCTTGGCCGTCTTGCCCACGGCCCCGGGGTCGTGGCCTCCGTGTCCGGCGTCGATCACCACCGTGAAATCCTTCGCCCGGCCCGTTGTCGGCAGACCGACCAGGACGAGGCAGACCAACGCCCACAAACCGCGTATTGCAAACTTTCCTTTCTTCATGGATGTGAATAATTCGCGCAAATGTAGGCTATTTTTATGAAAACTCCTTGCCTCCGCCTCGGTTTTATACTTTTTCACACCCCGCCATGCGCACAAAAGCACACCTTTCGGGCCAACCAGACCACTGCGACACCGGGACGGAGGAACATGCAGGGGGCCGTGCCGGGCGACGAATCATCCCTCCGGCACAGCCCCCCTGTTTTTACCGATGCAGCAGAGACGGACTTACAGCAGTCCGTTGCTGCCCAGCACCACCAGCATCAGGTAGCCCAGCACGAGGCCGATGCCGCCTATCAGCAGGCCCACCTTTTCCATGTCGCGCATGCGGATCAGGCCCGACGCATGGGCCAACGCGTTCGGAGGTGTACTGATGGGCAGCACCATGGCCAGCGACGAGCTCAAGGCCACGCCAATCAGCAACGTCTGCACGCCGCCGTACGAAATCAGCTGCTCGCGCATGCTGATGCCGGCAATGGCCAGGATGGGCACCAACAGGGCCGCCGTGGCCGTGTGCGAGATGAAGTTCGCCATGGCGTAGCACAACAAGCCCGAGCCGATGAGGATGGCGATGGGCGGCCACGTGTGGAACGGGATGGAGGCGATGATGTGCTTGGCCAGGCCCGATTCGTTCAGGGCCACGCCCAGGGCGAAACCGCCGGCCACCATCCAGAGCACGCTCCAGTTGATTTCCTCCAAGTCGCGGCGGGTGATGATGCCCGTCACGCAGAACACAGCCACGGGAATCATGGCCACGGCGTTGGCGTTGACGCCCGTCACCTTGTCCGACAGCCACAGCAGCACCGTGACGGCGAAGGTGACGTATACCACGATGGTGCGCCAGCTCTTCTCATGCTGCCCCTCGATGTTCAGCACGATGGTTTTCTGCTTGAAGGGGAACAGGCGTAACAGGATGACCCACGAGATGAAGAGCAGCACCAGTGCAAACGGGAGCATGAAGGCCATCCATTCGCCGAAGCCCATGTCCATGCCCAGGCCTTCCGGGTCGCAGAGGTACTTCAAGGCGATGGCGTTGGGCGGCGTGCCGATAGGCGTGCCGATGCCTCCCACGTTGGCCGCTACCGGGATGGCCAGCGCCAACCCGATTTTACCCTTGCCGTCGGCCGGTAGGGCCTTCAGCACCGGGGCCAGGAAGGTGAGCATCATGGCCGCGGTGGCCGTGTTGCTGATGAACATCGAGAAGCAGGCCGTCACCATCAGGAATCCCAGCAGGACGAAGCGCGACTGGGTGCCGAACGGCCGCAGCATGACGCGGGCCAGCGTGACGTCCAGGCCGCTCTTGGTGGCGGCGATGGCCAGGATGAACCCACCGATGAACAGCATGATGATGGGGTCGGCAAAACACTGCATGATGGATTTGTACTTGATCAGTTGCCCCAGTTCCACCGACGCATCCGTGCTGCGCATGAACCACAGACAACTGTCCGAAGCCATCAGCAACAGCAAGACCACCACCACCAGCGAGGTGGTCCAGGCCGGAACCGGTTCGAGCACCCACATCAACGTAGCAAACACAAAGATGCCGATGATGCGCTGCTCCACTGCGCTCAATCCTTCGATGCCGAAAGCCTCGGTAGGCAGCAGCCAGATGGTCAGCGTGGCGGCCACGATGACGGCCAACTTGATGACCTTCGAAATCCACAGATTGGCATTTTCTCTTTTTTTCTGCTGCTTGCGCTCTTGGTGCTCGTTCAGCAGACTGAAACCATGAAAGTTTTTAAACATAGCGGAAATGCTTTATTTGTTTGTTGAATACAAAGAAAAGGCAGGGGCCATGCCTCTCCGAAAGGGGCATGACTCCCACCGAACACGTTTTGGGCTGCAAAGATAGTGCAAACCGAATGTAAAAGGAAATAAGCTCGCTTATTTTTTTTTGCTGAGGTGCAGCCTGTCTTATGAAAAAATGGTGCAAACCGAATGAGGTTGTGTCAAAACTGAATGTTTTGGCGCAGCCTCAAAGGTGCGTCAGAATGGTCGAGATGCAAGGCGCTGAGGCTGAGGCCGAAGGGAGTGTACTGGCGTACACGACCAAGGCCGAATGCCGATAGCAACGCCGCAGATTGGCCATTATGACACACCGCCTGAGGGGCAGCCTGTCTTATGCAAAGATGGTGAAGAGGGGTCAGGGGAACAGCAGGCGGGCGTCCCGCTCCGCTGCCGGCGCCGTCCATTCCTCGGGGACGAACTTCCACAGGTCGAGCGGACGCGGGTCCAGCCGGAGGTGTTCCTCCAGGTAACGCATCAGACAGAAGCGCAGGTCCATCTCCGTCGCGGTCAGGATGCGTCCCGCCAATCCCTCGCGCGGTATGCCGGCCCCTGCCGTCATCAGGTCGCCGCCCCCGTGCGCCCGATAGGAATTCATGGCCACCACGTAGTCGCGGTCCTCCTCGAACGGCCTGCCGTCGGCCATCGAAAGGATGCCCACCCGTTCCCCTTCGGGCTTGGTCACGTCCACCGTATAGCGAAGCCCTGCGGCCGAATCGAAATTGTAGCTGAAATGTTCGAACTGCCATCCCTTCCCCTCCTTGCGGGGCACGATGCGCAGCAGATGGTCGTCGGGCGTCTGCATCCGGTTCGTCCATCGCGCATACGACAGTTCCAAGTAGTCCTTGATTTCCCTTCCCGTCATGCGCACCGTGTAGAGCCGGTTCTCGAACTTGTATAGGTTGAACAAATCGGCCATGTCGACGTCGCCCTCCGGAATCTCGGCGGCGAACGAAAGCGGCGCGGCGAACGAGACGTCGGCCCCCGTCAGTTCCAACTGGACCGTGTGGATGAGGTCGATGAAGGCCGAAGGACCGAAATAGGCCGGGCGTGTGCTTACGCCCGTGGCCAACGAGCCAATCCGTCGCGACACGAAGCGTTCCACCTCGCCCCGCTGGGCGTCGAAGCGGTTCAGGAAAGCCGTATCGGGTTCGTAGGCATCCATCGGAGTCAGACGGGCGGTCAGTTCCTTCCCTGCCACCTTGCCGTCCTTCATGCGGACGCATACGTCCACATCGGCCACCATGCGTGCCGCGCTGGCCGGATCCACCACCCATACGGAGTCACCCTCCGCGTTGGCCACCCGGTAGCAGCGGGCCTGGTGGTCGTGTCCGGCAAACACCACGTCGAATCCCGGCACCAGACGGGCCACCGCCTCCGAGGCGTTCTCCCGGTAGGCGTCGGCCACCAGCACCTCCTCCGTCCCGGCATGGAAGAGGCCGACCACCACGTCGGCCCGTTCGCGTCCGCGCAGCACCGGCATCCATTTGCGCGCCGTCTCCACCATGTCGTCGAAGCGCAGGCCCTTCCACAGGCTCTCGGGCAGCCAGTTGGGCACGGCGGGCGTAATCATGCCCAGCACCGCCACCCGGAGCCCCTCACGCTCAATCAGGGCGTAAGGTGCGAAGTAAGGCTCACCGTCGGCCGTACGTACCACATTGGCGCCCAGCACCGGGAAGCGGCACTGCCTGCGCAGGCGGTCGTAGACCGGGTGTCCTGTTTCCACGTCGTGATTGCCCATGCTGGCCGCGTCGTAGCCCATGTAGTTGAGCATGTCGGCCGCCAGATGCGTCGATATCGTGTCCACGAAGTTGTAGTAGTAGGCGGTGGGCTGTCCCTGCAGGATGTCGCCGTTGTCCATCAACAGCAAGTTGTCTCCAAGGGCGGCCCGTCCCTCTCTGACGAACGCGCACACTCGGGCCAGTCCGCCCCGGGCAGGTTGCCGCCGGACGAAGTCATACGGATAATAATTGCCATGCACGTCGCTTGTTTCCACCAATTTCAGCCGCACGGTCTTTTCCTGTGCCGCCATGCCGCCTGTCAGCAGCCATCCGGCCGCCAGTGCGGCCATCCATCGTCTACAATCCATGTTCATTTCCTCCTTTGTTGTTCTGTCCACTTCTCGACCTCCCTCACCGGCCGGTCTGCTCCATCCAGCGCAAGTAGCCGCCCTTCATGTCGACAACGTCGAAACCCTCCTGCCGCATCCGGGCCGCAGCCTCCCGGCTTCTTCGTCCGCTCCGGCAGTATATATAATAGGTACGATTCTTGTCCAGTTGCTCCAAGCCCTTTCGGAAGGCGGCTTGGTCCAGCCAGTCCAGGTTGACGGCATCCGCCAGATGTCCTTCTTCGTATTCCGACGGCCGTCTCACGTCCATCACGACGGCCTTCCCGTCCGAACGGACGGCCTCGACAAATTCCAGCGGTTCCAGCACGCGGATGTCCTCCACGGCCGTGCATCCCGCATAAAGCCCCCAACCGGCAAGGAGGCAGGCAAACAAGTTCTTCATTTCTTTTTTTCGGCAAAGAACGGATTTCTTGGCGAGATACGCAAGGGCCAAGGTTGAGGTCGGGGCAAAAAAAAGCCGCACTGGCGAGTGATGTGATGAAACTCCGAGAGAATATGATTTGAGTGCCCGTCCTCTTTGTAATCCACCGGCATAAAGCTACCCGAAGGCGTGGCCCGCCATTGAAGAGCGAAGCTTTCTCGGTTTTCTGATAGAATTGATGAGTTTCCCAGTCAAACCAATGCGGCTATATCTTTTTATCTATGGCAAATGTATGCGTTCTGTTTCACACGGCCAAACGAATCTCCTTTTTTTTGAGGCTTCCTCCCCTATTTTCTTCCGCCGGAGCGCATTCCCTCCCTCTGTCGGCCCCGTGCGCCCGGGCCTTGCGCCTGCCGGGAGGAGGCAAAGGCCGTCCTGCCCCATTGCGAAAAGATAGGGGTGAAACGCCCTGAAAACAAGGGGGGGCAGCAAAAACATTCGTATCGGTCTCCAGTACAGGCAAGTCCTCTATCATTTTGCGGTTCTGACGATTTCGTCTTCCGTCTTCCACCG
>JBJEHD010000054.1:0-51786 GCA_051875715.1 Bacteroidaceae bacterium | reverse complement strand
AGTTGCGGAGGCCTGACTCGAACAGACGACCTTTGGGTTATGAGCCCAACGAGCTACCAACTGCTCCACTCCGCGATGTTATTCCTTCGTTTGCGAGTGCAAAGGTATGTACTTTTGTCGAACCACGCAAATATTCGCGTCTATTTTTTCTCTGTTTTCATTTAACAATCCCGTACCACATTTGTTACCAGCCCGTTACGCCAGCAAAAAATTTTCCTCGTCTATTTGATGGTTACCCTTTACTTGTTTAAAACAAAGAAAAGCCTTACTTTTGCACAGTTTTTCACGCATTGCGCAATCAGACAGAGAGAATGACCGTATCCAAGACCAGAGCCCAGTTGATAGACGTAGCCCGACAACTTTTTGCCAAGGAAGGCGTCGAGAACACGACGATGAACGACATCGCCGCCGCCTCGCACAAAGGCCGCCGTACGCTCTACACCTATTTCAAGAGCAAAGAAGAAATATACGGGGCCGTCGTCGAGCAGGAACTCGACAAACTGCTGGACCGAATGCAGTCGCTGACGGAAAAGGAAATCTCGCCCGACATGAAACTCATCGAGATGATTTATACCCGGCTGGATGCCATCAAAGAGGCTGTCTATCGCAACGGTACGCTGCGGGCCAATTTCTTCCGCGACATCTGGCAGGTAGAAAAAGTGCGCAAGCAGTTCGACATGAAAGAGCGCACCCTCATCCGCAACATCCTGGCCGAAGGGCAAGAAAAAGGCGTGTTCGAGATCGACAATCTCGACATGACGGCCGACATCCTCCACTACTGCGTAAAAGGCATCGAAGTGCCCTACATACGCGGTCAGATAGGGGCGGGCCTCGACCTCGACCTGCGTCGCCAATATGTGCAAAACATCGTGTTCGGCGCCCTGCGGCGCAAAGAAAACAATCCGAATTCAATCATCAACTAATAAAACAGAACATTATGGGATTATTAACAGGTAAGACAGCTATCGTAACCGGAGCTGTCCGCGGCATCGGAAAGGCCGTTGCCATCAAATTTGCTCAAGAGGGTGCCAACATCGCCTTCACCGACCTCGTACTGAACGACGACATGGCCGCCGGACTGGAAGCCACTCGCCAAGAAATCGAAGCCATCGGTGTGAAATGCAATGCATACGCCGGAAACGCCGCCGACTTTGCCGAGACAGAAGCCATCGTGGCGAAAATCAAAGAAGATTTCGGCCGCATCGACATCCTGGTCAACAACGCCGGCATCACCAAAGACGGACTGATGCTCCGCATGACCGAAGCACAGTGGGACCAGGTGCTCAACGTAAACCTCAAGAGTGCATTCAACTTCATCCATGCCTGCGCACCCATCATGCTGCGCCAGCGCGGCGGATCCATCATCAACATGTCGAGCGTCGTAGGCGTACACGGCAATGCCGGACAGTGCAACTACTCGGCTTCCAAAGCCGGCATGATTGGCCTGGCCAAGTCCATCGCACAGGAATTGGGACCGAAGGGCGTACGCGCCAACGCCGTAGCACCCGGCTTCATCGAGACGGCCATGACCGCACAGCTCCCCGAGGAAGTTCGCAACGACTGGATGAAGAAGATTCCTTTGCGTCGCGGCGGACAGGTGGAAGACATCGCCAACGTATGCCTCTTCCTGGCTTCCGACTTGTCCAGCTACGTATCCGGACAGGTAATCCAGATTGACGGTGGCATGAACATGTAATTTCGGAAACGGCATGACGGTCGTCTACGAAGACAATCACCTCATCATCGTCAACAAGAACAGTTCTGAGATTGTTCAAGGTGACAAGACCGGCGACATCCCTCTTTCCGATTTGGTCAAACAATACCTGAAAGAGAAGTATCACAAGCCGGGAAACGTGTTTCTGGGCGTTGTCCATCGTCTGGACCGTCCGGTAAGCGGACTGGTGGTCTTTGCCAAAACGGGAAAGGCCTTGACGCGGCTCAACGAGATGTTCCGCAACAGCGAAGTACGAAAAACCTACTGGGCCATCGTGAAGAACTGTCCGCCGGCCGAGGAAGGCGAACTGACCCACTACCTGGTACGCAACGAGAAACAGAACAAATCGTACGCCTACGACCATGAGGTGAAAAACAGCAAACGGGCCGTCCTCCACTACCGGCTGTTGTCCCGTTCGGACAACTACTACCTGCTGGAGGTCGACCTCAAGACGGGCCGCCACCACCAAATCCGTTGTCAGCTGGCCGCCATCGGATGCCCCATCAAGGGAGATTTGAAGTACGGATATCCCCGTTCGAATCCCGACGGCAGCATCAGCCTGCTGGCCCGAAGCGTCCGCTTCGTCCATCCCGTGTCGAAAGAAGAGATTCAGGCCACTGCGCCCGTCCCTTCCGCCGACCGCCTGTGGCAAGCCTTGTCGGTCTGACAACCTTCCCGCCCCAACACAACAACGCCATCCGTCAGGCCTCAACCGGCCCGTTGGATGGCGTTGTTGTATCACAGCAGTTTATTTCGTGGAGTTCGCCCACTCCAGTCCGAGCAACAGTTTCTTTCTGTCCAACCCTCCTGCGAAGCCGGTCAGCGAGTGGTTGCTGCCGATGACGCGATGGCAAGGGATGAAGATGTCGATGCCGTTGGCACCAATGGCTTGTGCCACGGCCCTTACGCCTTTCGGATTGCCGATGCTCCGGGCTATCTCCTGATAACTTCTGGTTTCTCCGTACGGGATGTCGAGCAATGCCCTCCAAACCAGGAGTTGAAAACCTGTCCCGACGGGATGCAGCGGAATATCGAACGCCTTACGATTGCCTGCAAAATATTCAACGAGTTGACGCATTGCCTGTTCAAGGACTGGGGAGGTCTCCGTCCTAAAATCGGCACTCACGTATCGCGCAATCCGATGTATGTGCCGTTCGGCACATGGCATCCCCTTCCAATCACACAGGCACAACTTATTGCCCATCGATGCCAGGACAAGTTCCCCACATGGCGAGTTGTAATATTGTATGGCTATCACTTGCGCAGCACGATCGTTCATAGGCATCCCCATCTATCGAGATTTCATACTTCCCCTCAAAAATAGGAAATGACATTTTAATAAGCAAAGGCTTCCCCTACAAAATAGGATCTCTTTTCCGACAATCCCTACCGCAGGTATTCACCCTATTCTCGATTCTTCAAATTCTGTCTTTCGTCCATCACGGAGGGAGTAACGACAACCGTCAGCGGTGGATATATCAAACCCACCAACCGCTCCAAATCGTCATTCTTTAGCCGGATGCACCCTTCTGTCGCTCGGCTTCCGATACTTTCAGGGGCATGCGTTCCATGAATTCCTATTCCTTTGTGTCCGGGCACGTTTAAGCGTATGAAGTAGTTCCCGTATGCACCCTCTATTTCTCCTTTCCCATCATGAAAATCATGTTTCCATCTTGACGCATTCTGAATATCCACAACCTGAAACACCCCTTCCGGAGTACGCATATCCCCTTGCTTTTGCTTGTTCCCGTATGCCTTTCCTACGGCAACAGGAGCGCAAAACAAGGTGTCTCCTTTGTAGTCAATCAGATGCAGCCGCATATCCTGCTTGGATATGACTATCATGTTCGCATTCTCAATTTTCGAGATAATCTGCAAATGATAATAACTACAAGCCAGCCATGTGCAGAGGCAACCCAGCAGGAACAAAGATATTCGTAATACCGTCCTCATGAAAGTCTGAAATTGATAGGAACGGCGTATTTGACCCTTACGGGCACACCTTTTTGCATGCCGGGCTTCCATTTCGGCATCGTGCTCAACACCCGGATGGCTTCTTTATCCAGGTGTTTGTCCACACTCCGTACGACACGAAAATCAGTGGTACTGCCATCTTTATCGACCACAAACGACACGACGACCTTGCCTTGCACGCCCATCTCTTCACAGATAGTCGGATACCTCAGATTGTTGCTGATGAAATTCATCAAGCCTGTCACTCCGCCATTGGGATATTCCGGCATTTGTTCCACCGTCTCGTAGATGTTATTGTCCTCCGCACTGGCGGCAGCCACTTCGTTGGAGGCAGTCGGCGTGTCACCGTCCACCGTTGCCAATTCTTCTTCCTTTTTCTCCTCTTCAATTACCGGTGCTGCGCGTTTGATTTCCGCTGTTGGCTGCATGCTTGCCTTGGGAGGAGTCACGGCTTTGCCATTTCCTGTATAACTGACGATGTATTCACCTCCCGTGTATCTGATTTGTTTTATTTGCCCGTCTTCAGGTGCAGTCTCTTCATATAAGAATACGGGGCTCTCCGTTTCTTCATCAAAAGAATAGATGGCGAGCCGACGTTCTTGCGTGGTGTTGTTTTTGAGGATGAATGCAAACTCTGTGAACTTGTCATACCCATTCTTCAGACGAGGGAACAGCACATTATTGGGCTTTACGTCTTTTTGCAGCGTATAAAGTTGCCAATCGCCATTCCCGGTGGCAAACTGACTATGTTTGCAGTAATCAAGCAATGCCAGACGGCACTTGGAAGATTCGATGTACTCCTTTGTGTCTGCACCGCCCCATACATCGTTCAGCAATTTGAAGTCATTCCACTCAAGCAAATAGGGAGAGGCGACAAACCCTTCCACACCTTTCACCTTGACTTCCGCCCATTCCGTATCCTTGAAATAGGTAATCAGCTCGGCACCATAAGGGACTTTGGACAAGACGTTGTATTCCACTCCTGCCACTTTTGACGAACGCAGGAAGACATTGTTAGCCACCACATAAGTGCGCAGCGCATCCCTGTCTTTCGCATAAGGAACGTACCACATGAAATATCCGGCTACAAGTCCCACAAGCACTACCGCTCCTGCGGCAATGCCAATGAGCATCGGATTGCTCCGCTTGGCAGGCTTTGATGCCGGTGCCTGACGAGACGATGTCACGGGTGGAGTTTGAGCAGCCTGGGTGGGCTGTGTATGTACAGTGTTTGTCTGTGGTTGGGCTGGATTAAAAGTCCGTTCGGGTATTTCCGGCTGCACCAGGGCATCAGTTGCCATATTGCTTTCCATTTGCGGTTGTTGTCCTGCAAATGAATTAGCGCCATCATTGAGGCATTGTTCCACTTGGGCCAACAAGCCTTCGTACGTTCGGATTGATTTCTTGCTTGAGAAGAACTTAATCAAGTTGGAAATGCAGGTATAGATAGCACATATCGGTGCCAATCCGATCACAAACACGAGTTTTAGCAGCAAGCGCATGATCCACCCGAACAGCAAGTTCATCATATCCGTTTCGTAGCGGTCGTGAATGTCATCCATCATGCGTTGTTCCCGGCTTCGGCGTGTCATACTGAATGCGGTAGGAAGACCGGCAACCCCCGATACAATCCACACATGCATGATGTCCGCTCCCCCAGCAAGAGCCGACAATCCTATCCCCAAAAAGACGCCACTGAAAATAAACTTGACCAACGACCATGTTTTATCCTTTTGCGCTTCTCCTATTCTCTCCATTACAATAGACTTGCCGCAGTTGGGGCACAATGGTTGACCATCCAGCGTGATGGCATTGTTTACGCAATCTCGACAAAGTCCCACATGGCATTGGGCACAGGTTGCTACCGCAGGCCTGTCTTCATGAAAAAAGCAATTCATACGAAATATCGTGCGTCTTTCCAGTTCCTCAAAGACCCTCTATTATTAAACCACGAAGCGTGGAACTGCAATGCTACCATATTCTGATTTGGAGGTCGTAGGAAGTACCTTTAGCACGGATATGGTAATAGCAGCCCACGCTATAGCGTGAGAACCACTATGCCTTCCTTGTGCTAAATTTGAAAGTTTCCTACGTTTCCAAATCACAAGATAAGCATAACGCTTCTTCTCATTTTTCACATGTCTTGGAGAGAGTTTACTCTATCCACATGCAAAAATAGGAATAAAAAACATAATCGATTACAAAAGAGCGATTATTCTTCAGCAGACCCAGGAGAAACGTCCAAGCGAGCAAAGTCCACTTGCCCTGAGGTGAAAATACCCAGCAAGGTGTTTGGCGGTGCCGCCCTCGGTGCCACGGGCGGCGAGTTTTCGTTCCAGGTGTTCCAGCCGAATACGGAAACAGGCTTCCTGCACACGCACAAGCAGCACGAGGAACTTTACTTCTTCCTCAGCGGCAACGGCGAGTTCCAAGTGGACGGACAGGTGTTCCCCGTAGAGGAAGGCAGCGTGGTCCGCGTGGCCCCCGAAGGCCGTCGTTCCGTACGAAACAACGGGACATCGCCGCTCGTCATGCTCTGCGTTCAGTATCGGGGTGGAACCTTCACAACGGAAGATGCCACAGACGGGACGATACTGAACGAAGCGGTAAAATGGTAATCCCAACAACGGACTGAGGTATGTGCTGGCTGCGCGTAGACGGCATCACCGGCACACGCCATATACCCGCATTGCCGGTACGATTGTTAATCGTATCGCAGTACGATTATTAATCGTAATCGGGTACGATTAACAATCGTACCCGCATTGGCATTGTTCGCCCCTCATCCCAACTGGGCAGGACGCATCCGATAGCCCATGGCATGGAGCCATACGGCCACGCCCATCCGGTACAGCTGGTGCAGGCACGCCACATAGGCATCGAAAGCCTGACGGGTGCCGGGCTCTATCGGAGAGCGTCGCAACAGGCTCTCCGTACGGGCGGCACACTCGCCCACGACACGGCTCATGCGTCCGCACGCCTCGGCATCCAGTTTCAACACATCCTCCAGGATGTATTCGTCCATGCAGTCATAGCCACGCACGTCGCGCAACGATGCGTACAGGTCATCGCGCCGCCCGTAGTCGGCCCAGTCCTCGTCCCAGCACTTGGCCACGGCCATACCCAGAAACATGGTCCATCCGAGCGACACCAAGGGATAGTCGTGATACTCGCGCATCCCGTCGGGCAGGTAGGCCTGCAGCAGGCTGTCCCATTTTTCCTCCACGTCGGGACACTCCGGCATGCGTTCGTCCACGAGGCCCAAGCCGCCCAGATACGTCCGCAGGTCGGCTTGCACTTGTTCTTCAAAAACGGTTTCCATACTTTTTCTCTTATCGATTCATTTTTACTTGTTTGTCGACTCTTGCCCGAGGGCCGTGGCCCGCATGCCCTCCGCCGGGCGTGTCTGCTTCTCGAAACGGAAGAAGTAGAGCAAGGCGGCCGTGGTCAGGCCGAAGGGGAAGGCCAGCCAGACGCCCACCAGCCCCCACCCCATCACAAAGCCGAAGAGGTAACTGGCCGGAAGCGACACCACAAAGTAAGCGATGAAGGCATACAGCATCAGCGACTTCACGTCTGCAATGCCGCGCAACGCATTGGCATAGTTGATTTGCATCCCGTCGCCAAACTGATACAAGGCCAGCACCAGCACCAGCATGGCTATCAGCCGCGACACTTCGGCGCTCTCGGTGAACAGGCCGCCCAGGTCGTTCCGCAGCAGCAGCAAAGGCACGGTGGTGATGAGGGCGAACAAAAGGATGAGGTGGTGGCCTGCATAGGCCGTACGCCGCACGGACACCTTGTCGCCCCGGCCGTGGTAGAAACTCACGCGTACCGACACGGCGGCCGCCATGCCGCAATACACCATGAAGCAGACTTGCGAAATAGTCACCATGATTTGGTGGGCCGCCAGTTCGAGGGTGCCCAACCATCCCACCATGACCGCACACAGGCTGAACGCGGCCGTCTCCATCCCCATCTGGAAGGCCAGCGGCACGCCAAGCACGTGGAGGCGGCGGAAGACGACGCGGTCGATGCGTCCGGCGTAGAAGCCCCGGCGGCCCGGGCCGTACCGACGTGTGCCGAAGAACAGCCAGGCGAACGCCACGGCCATGTAGAGGCGCGAAAGCAGCGTGCTGACGCCGGCCCCCATCAAGCCCATCTCGGGCAGGCCTGCACGGCCGTAGATGAGCAGGTAGTTGCCCACGATGTTGAGCAGGTTGCCGCTGAGCACAATCCACATCGAGGGTTTCGTGTCCGATGCGCCGTCGGAATACTGCTTGAAGGAATTGAACATCATCACCGGCAGCAACGAGGCCAGTTGCACCAGGTAATAGGGGCGGATGAGCGGGAGCAGTTCTTCCGGCTGGCCCAGCCGCGGAAGAAAGAAGTAGAGGACGCCCATCACCCCTGTCAGGCCGACGCCCATCAGTGCATTGGCGGCAATGCTGTTTCGCAGCACCCGGCCGGCCTCGCGAAGCCGTCCCTGCCCATACAGTGCACCCACCATCGGGGTCAGCCCCGAAGCGAACCCAAGTCCGATAAGGATGCAAAGGATGAACACATTGTTGACGAACGAAGCCGCCGCCAGTTCTTCCAGACCATGATGGCCAATCATCAGTGTGTCGGCAAACGACACCAGCAGCATGCCAATCTGTCCCATGACGAGCGGCATGCCCACGGCGAGCAGTGTCTTGTAATGTTCGCCGTAGGTGTGCAGCACGTTTCTATTCATGTCTTTTTCTTTTATAATATAAGGTACAACAATTTTCGCGTACAAACGTCTGCCCGGCCACCCGCATGAGGTCCTCGGGCTGTACGCTCCTGTATCGTTCGACCTCCCGGTTGAGGTCCTCGGCCTTGCCCAGCAGTTCGAAGAGGGCCATGTTGGCGGCCAGGTCCACGTAGTTCATGTTGGCGAACAGTTGGTCGCTTTCGAACTTGTTGCGCACCTTCTCCAGTTCGTACGCATCCACCGGTTCGCGGCGCAGGCGGTCCAGTTCGTCCCATACGGCCTGCTCGGCCTGTTCGAACGTCACGCCGGGCAGCAAGCGTCCGTTTATCTGCAGCAGGCCGGCATCGATGCTGCCCGAGATGCAGGCATCGGCCGCGGAAAACACGCGGCGCTGTTTCACCAGCCTCATCGGCAAGCGGCTCGAACTGCCATTGGCCAGCAGGTCGGTCAGCACGTCGCACACGTAGTAGTCCGGATGATGCCTATCGCACATGTGGAAGGCCATGTACAGGAGGTCGGCCGGCACGTCGCGTTCCACCGTCTGCCGGCGTTCTTCCGTCTGAGGCGGCTCGCACGGCAGGCACCGCTTCGGCACGTCGCGCCTTGGGATGTCGCCAAACCACTTCTCCGCCAAGGCGAACGCTTCGTCACGGCCGATGCCTCCGGTGATGGCCAGGATGGCATTGTTCGGCGCATAGTAGCGGTAGAAGAAACCGCGCACCTCGTCCATGGTGGCATCGGCGATGTGCGACAACTCTTTGCCGATGGTCGGCCACTGATACGGATGCTCCCGGTAGGCCATCGCACGAATCAGATGGCCCAGGTCGCCATACGGCTGGTTCAAGCATCGCTGTTTGAACTCCTCGCTCACCACCTGCCGTTGCACCTCCAGGCTCTCGGGCGTAAAGGCCAGGCCCAACATGCGGTCGGATTCCAGCCAGAAGCCAGTCTCGACGTTGTGCGCCGGCACGATGAGGAAATAGTTCGTCACATCGTTGTTTGTCCAGGCGTTGTTCTCGCCGCCGGCCAGTTGCAGCGGTGTGTCGTAATCGGGGATGTTCACCGAGCCGCCGAACATCAGGTGTTCGAACAGGTGGGCGAAACCCGTGTGGTCGGGATGCTCATCGCGCGCACCGACGTCGTACAGCACGTTCAGCGCCACCATCCGGGTGGTTTCGTCCTCGCAGTGTACGACGCGCAACCCGTTGGCCAGCATGGTCCGGTTCACCTCTATCATTGCGCAGGGTCCATTAGCGTGGTCTTCTCGATGCGCACGTCCTCCAGAGGCCGGTCGTCGCGCGAGGTCTTCACCCGTCCGATGGCTTCCACCACTTCCATGCCCTCGACCACTTCGCCGAACACGGTGTACTCACCATCGAGGTGCGGCGTACCACCCACCGTAGTGTAGGCCTTCAGTTGCTCGGGCGTGAACTGAAAGGGAGGCAGGCTGTCCACCTCGGCTTGCGCCTCGGCCACCAGTCTCTCCTGCAGGTCGTAGAGTCCGTCCATGTCGTTCGCCTTGCGCATCTTGTAGATTTCCTTCATGTGCTGCTGCGCCAATCGGTTGAAGGTCTGGCTCAAGCGGTTCTGGTTCAGGCTGTTTTCCATGTCGAGCATCTCCGTCTCGCCATAGACCTTTCCGGTCACGATGTAGAACTGGCATCCGCTCGATTCCTTGCGCGGATTGACCTGGTCGCCCTGCCGGGCTGCCGCCAAAGCTCCCTTCTTGTGGAAATAGCGCGGATAGACGAACTCAGCCGGCAGGGTGTATCCCACGTCGCCGGCTCCCAGCCGTTTTCCCTGCGGTGCGTTCTTCGATTCGGGGTCGCCCGCCTGGATCATGAAGTCCTTGATGACACGGTGGAACAACGTCCCTTCCAGCGTCCCCTCCTTCACCAGTTTTACAAAGTTGTCCCGGTGGCCGGGCGTTTCGTCATACAGTTTCAGCACGATGGGACCCATGTTGGTCTCCACACGCACCATCGTCTCTTTCTTGTTTTCCATTTGCTTATTTGTTTTGTTATTCGCGCCGCAGGCGGCCAACGCGCCCAGCACGACGATGATTCCTATGATTCTCTTTTTCATGGCCGATGATGTGTTTTCCCTCCGGACTGCAGCCCGGTCTTGTCAAGCGGCAAAGATACGCTTTTCCTCCGACATGAGCGAAAATGCCTCGTGGCAATTCGTCCGCGCCAAACAAAGAGGCAAGCCTCAGCGCAGCGTCAGTTGCTGCAACTGCTCGAGAGAACCACGGAAAACGTTGAGGTCGACCTCGCGGCGGATGCCGGGGAGGGAGCCCACATCCGTATGCTGCCAAAACAGCCAAGGGCCTTCGTAGCGGACTGCATCGACGTAGTAGTGGGCTATCCAATAGGGATAGGCATCGAAGAAGGGGTCGGACAGATAGCGCAGTTTGAACCGGTGGGAGGTATAGAGGATGGGCTTGACGCCGTAGTGGCGTTCCACCTGTTCCAGCCACGTGCGCACGTCGGCCTGCAGTTCGGCAGCCGACTTCTGCCCGCGCTGCTCCACATCGAGCACCGGAGGGAGGTCGCCGGGCTCCAGGCTGACGGTGCGGATGAAGAAATCGGCCTGTTTTTCAGGCGGTGTGGAAGGAATGAAGAAATGATAGGCACCCCGGATGAATCCGTTCCGGCGGGCTTCGTCGAAGTTGTAGGCGAAGCACTCGTCGGCCAGGTCGCCTCCCTCGGTGGCCTTGATGAAGGCAAAGCGGAGAGGGAACTCGCTTGTTTGCGCCTGGCTGAGAGCGGCCCAGTCAATGTGTTCCTGATAGTGCGATACGTCGATGCCATGAATGGCATAGCCCACAGGCATACACACGCCGTAGGCCCGACAACCGGCACAAGGCTTCCAGCGGTAGGCATACGGCCGGATGCCAAAAAAATAGCAGACGAACATGAACAGCACGCCGGAAACCACCATCAGCAGGCGGAACAACCATGCCGGCATGGGCTTCGACGCTTTGCCGGCCTTGCGTGTGCGCGGCTTACGTTGGCCCGCAGAGGCACGACGAGGGCGTGCCGCACTGGAGTTTCCTCCGGCGGCACGCCCTCTCGGTGCTGTCTTTATTCGGTTCTGCAAAATGCAACGATTACTTGCTCTGCTCCAACTGAAGCGTCTTCGTAGGCTGGTCGCATACTTCCGACGGACCGAAATACTGGATGGGGCCCGGGTAGACGTAGTCGGTATTCAAGGCCCACGCCTCACGCATGGAAGCGAACTTCTGGAAAGGCTTTCCGTCCAGACGAACCAATGCCTTCTGGATGACAGGCTTCATTTCGCCATGACGGCGCTCCATGTTCATCATCATCGTGATGGGCACACCGCCTGCAATCCACTCTTCGGCAGGAGCCGTGGTGTTGCGGACAGACGACATATAGCCCGTCTTTCCGTTGGCGATGAGCGACGAAGCGGCATAGCCCAACGAATAGCAGTAGTCTGCATCGTAGTTGGACGGAGCGGCGCAACGGCCTTCATAGCCGAAGAAGTGGTGTTGTGCGGCAAACTTGCCCACATACTTGCCTTCTTCCTTCCAGGCGGCCAGTTTCGTAGCCACCATCTCGGAAAGCAGTTTCTCGGTCTCGATGAGCGACACCTGTACGTTTCCGTGCGGGTCGCGGTCGAGCGTCAGCTGGCGGGCAACGCCTTCGGGCAGGCTGGCGTATACGGCCGAGTTGTCGGCGCTCAGTTTCGAGATGATGTATTCACGCTGGTGCGACTTCTTGATGTGCGAGAATTCCACGGCATTGTTGGCCAGGAAGTCGTTCAGTTCGGCAATGAGCCGCTTCATGGCGGGGATAAACTCAATCAGACCTTCGGGGATGAGCACCGTACCGAAGTTGTTGCCTTGTGCGGCACGGTCGGCCACCACCTTGGCGATGTAGGTCACCACGTCGTCCAGCGACATGTCCTTCGCTTCCACTTCTTCGGACACGATGCAGATGTTGGGCTGTACCTGCAGGGCGCATTCCAGTGCGATGTGCGAAGCCGAGCGGCCCATCAATTTGATAAAGTGCCAGTACTTGCGGGCGGAGTTGCAGTCGCGCTGGATGTTGCCGATAACCTCCGAATAGACCTTGCAAGCGGTGTCGAAACCGAAAGAGGTCTCGATCATCTCGTTCTTCAAGTCGCCGTCGATGGTCTTCGGGCAACCAATCACCTGTACGCCGTAATTCTTGGCTGCATAGTACTCGGCCAGCACGCAAGCGTTCGTATTGGAGTCGTCGCCACCGATGATGACCAAAGCGGAGATGCCCAGTTCTTTCAGGATTTCATAGCCTTTCTCGAACTGTTCCACCTTTTCCAGTTTCGTACGTCCGGAACCGATGATGTCGAAACCGCCGGTGTTGCGGTATTCGTCGATGATGTCGGCCGTCAGTTCGATGTACTTGTGGTCCACCAATCCGCCGGGGCCGAGGATGAAGCCGAAAAGGCGGCTGTCGCTGTTCAGGCGTTTGATGCCGTCGAACAAGCCGGAAATCACATTGTGTCCGCCCGGGGCCTGGCCGCCGGAAAGGATGACGCCTACGTTGATGGCGGGATAGGAAACAACCTCGTCAGTCTCCACAAACTGAATCAAAGGCATTCCGTACGTGTTGGGGAACAGTTTCTGAATCTCTTCCTGGTCGGCCACCGACTGGGTGGGCCGGCCTTCGCTCACCTTCACATGGCCTCTCAAGGCTTTCGGAAGTTTCGGCTGGTAAGCCGCACGAGCGATTTGCAAAGCGCTTTTTGTCATTTTGTTCAATTATAGTTTATTATTCGATAAAGGTGTTCGTTGTCTTCCCTTTTGAGGCGACAAAGTTCGTGTTTTTTTCCGAAATATGAAAGGCATGAGCCCCGTTTCCTTACCCAAAAGGGTTACAAATTGGCCCGGACGGCCTCAACAAGGCCTTCATAGTCGGCATCGGACAGGTACACCTGCCCGGGATTCATCTGGAAAATGCCGCCGTAGTCCGGTCCGTCCACATATTTGGGGACGAGGTGGAAATGGAGGTGCGACAGTTTGTCGGAATACGCTCCGTAGTTGATTTTTATCGGATGGAAGGCCTTGTCCATGGCACGAGTCACCCGCACCACATCGGCCATAAAGGCGTTTCGCTGTTCGTCGGTCAGTTCGAAGAGGTCGTTGACATGTTCGTCATAGGCCACCAGGCAACGGCCGCGGTAGGTCTGCTCTTTGAAAAGGAATACGCGCGACACCCCTAATTTGGCAATTTCAATCATCAGGTTGTGCAGGGTCTCGTTGTTCTGGCAATACAGGCAATCTTTCGGATCAGTTTTCATCTTTCAATATGTATTATGCCCTCTGCCGGCCTGCGTTTCGGGGCTTCCGTCACGTCGCAGTCCGGACCAAGGGTTCAGGGTTAAACATGAAGCAAAAGTAAGGCAATGCCGTCAGTCCAGTGGGGAATTATCCGTTTTTTGACTGACCAATTTGTACACATCCTCGATTTCGCCCACCACCCATACGATGTCGCCTTCCTCGAACGGGATGTCCACCTCCGGGGCCATCAGCCCCCTTTCGCCCCGTTCCACACCGACCACCAGGCAACGATGGCGGTTTCGGAAGCCGCTCTCGCGGATGGTGCGGTGCAAGAACACCGAATCGGCATCGAGCACAAACTGACGCAACGTCATCTCGTGCTTGCTATAGTCGGGGTCGGCCGGAGCCACCGCCACCTCGGTCAGTTCGCGGCCGAAACGGGTGAGTTGGTCGTCGGTGCCTATCAGTTGCACCTTGTCGCCCGGATAAAGGCGACAATCCGCCCCGGGGATATTGGTGCGATGCGTACCGCGCAGGATAGAAGCCACGTGTACACCGTATTTCTGCCCGATGGAAAGTTCCTTCAGGCTGCGGCCGGCCCACAACGAGTCGGCCGGCACAGTGAAGTCAGACAGGTGCAAGTCACGCGAAAGCAACTTGCCGGCATACTCCGGCCGCTTCTTGCCCAGATAGGCCGCCTGCAGGTCGCGCGAACGAAGATTCAGAATGAACGTGCGCTCCAGCAGGATGGACTGCTTCTTCAGCGAACGCGAATAAATCATCGCACACACCAGCAGGAAAGCAGTGCCGAACACCAGGCCGACCGACATCTTGAACAAACCGGTCAGGACAAACATCACGAAGCCCACGGCCAGGATGAGCCTCAGCACGATGGTGCCCACCAACGGAGCCCGATTCATGCGGCTGTTGTTCCATAAAGCCTCGAACTCGATGCTGTGGTTCTTCTTCACCACGATGGCACGCAGGAACGGCGCAATGCAGAGGATGGTGCAGACCGCCCCCAACAGCGAAGCCCACAACGGAGGCAGATTCTCGCGGAAGAAGGGGACAAGGAAGCGGAACGAGAGGATGATGACGGCAATGGACAGAATGGAATAGACCGTCACGATGCGGGCGATGTCGCCCAGTAGTTTCCGCCAGTTGTTGTCGTGATTGAACGATTGCGCACCCGAGCAATAACGCTCGATGAGTTGCTTCCACGATTCCGGCATGTGTCGCTCCACCCACTCGGATGCCGGGCCGGCCAGACGGATCATGTAAGGCGTGAGGAAAGTGGTAATGACCGAAACGGCCACCACGATGGGATAGAGGAAATGACTGGTGACGTGGAGGTTCAGCCCGACCGAAGCGATGATGAAGGCGAACTCGCCTATCTGCATCAAACTGAAACTGGCCTGCATGGCCGTCTTCAAGGTCTGTCCGCCCAACAACACGCCGAAGGTGCCGAACACGGCCTGCCCGAGGATGATGGCCAACGTGATGACCAGAATGGGCCACGCATAGGCCGCAATCATGGCCGGGTCCACCATCATGCCCACCGATACGAAAAACACGGCTCCGAACAGGTCCTTCACAGGTTTCACTAAGCGATCTATCTGTTCGGCCTCGACCGTCTCGGCCAGAATAGAGCCCATGATGAACGCACCGAAGGCTGCCGAGAAGCCCGTCGAGGCAGCCAGATAGACCATGCCGAAACACAGGCCCAGCGACACCACCAGCATGGTTTCGTCGCTCATCAGCGTTTTCACCCGTTTCAGGAAAAGAGGAATCAGATAGATGCCTACCACGAACCAAAGCACCAGGAAGAAAATCAATTTGCCGATACTGTCCAGCATCTCGCCTCCCTCGAAATTCTGGCTGACGGCCATGGTGGACAGCATGACCATCAAGACGATGGCCAGGATGTCTTCGAGAATCAGGATGCTCAGCACCAGCCCGGCAAACCGCTGCTGGCGCAAGCCCAAATCGTCGAAAGCCTTGTAAATGATGGTGGTGGACGACATGGCCAGCATACCACCCAAGAAGAGGCAGTCCATCCGCTTCCACCCGAAGAACGCCCCCACCCCGGCACCCACCATAATCATGCAGACAATGATGGTGACGGCCGAGATGGCCGCAGGGCCACCCACCTTCATGATTTTCTTGAAACTAAACTCCAAGCCCAGCGCAAAAAGCAGGAAGATGACGCCGATGTCGGCCCACGTCTGGATGCTGGCGCTGTCCACCACCGAAGGGGTGAACGACAGATGCGGGCTGGCCAGAAAACCGGCCATGATATAGCCCAGCACCAAAGGTTGCTTCAGCCGTTTGAAGATGAGCGTAGTGATGCCGGCACTGATTAGAATCAGCGTCAGGTCGGCAATCAGGGGTGCGAGTTCAGCCATGTCTGTTTCCGATATCTTTCCGTTTCACAAAGGCTACTTGCCTTCGCGCTCCATTTGTTTGGCTTCGTTCCAATAGCGATCCATCTCCTCCAGCGTCATGTCCTTGAGGTTGCGTCCCTGGCGGATGGTGTGTTCCTCCAGGTAGTTGAAGCGACGGATGAACTTCTGGTTCGTACGCTCCAACGCATTGTCCGGATTGATGCCATAAAGGCGGGCGGCATTGACCAGGCTGAACAATACGTCGCCAAACTCGGCCTCGGCCTTGTCTTTATCCATGCGCGACACCTCGGCCTGAAACTCGCCAATCTCCTCCTTCACCTTGTCCCACACCTGTTCGCGTTCTTCCCAATCAAAGCCTACGTTGCGGGCTTTGTCCTGCACCCGATAGGCTTTGATGAGCGAAGGCAGAGCCGCCGGAACACCGCTCAACACGCGTTTGTTGCCGTCTTTCTCTTTCAGTTTGAGTTGCTCCCAGTTCTCCACCACCTGTCCGGCCGTCTCGGCCTTGACGTCGCCAAACACGTGCGGATGGCGGAATATCAGTTTCTCGCACAGATGGTCGCACACGTCCTTGATGTCGAAGTCACCGGTCTCGGAAGCAATCTTGGCGTAGAAGGCCACATGGAGCAACACGTCACCCAACTCCTTACAGATATCCTTCTTGTCGTCACGCATCAACGCGTCGCATAGTTCGTACGTTTCTTCGATGGTGTTCGGCCGCAGACTCTCGTTTGTCTGCTTGCGGTCCCACGGGCACTTCACCCGCAGTTCGTCCAATATGTCCAGAAAACGCCCGAAGGCCTCCATCTTTTCTTCTCTCGTATGCATATATCTTTTCTTTATTCAGTTGACTATTCTTGTTTTTGGATGCCGCTAACTTCGGCTGATTTCCATTCCGTGTTCCGACAAGGCCATTTCGACAAAACGGGCCTTGCCGTTGGTTCGATTCGTTTCGAGGATACGGCGAATCCGCGCTGCCGCCTCTTCGTCCTTGGCTGCCATGTAGAGGTAACCTCCACCACCGGCACCAGGCAGTTTGTAGCCCAGACACAGGTCGGACACCTGCCGAATGATGGCCTGCACCTCGGGCGGATTCGTACCGTTGTCCAATGTCTGGTTCTGCTGCCAGGTAACGCCTACCAAGCGCGCCATCCGTTCGTAATCGTTTCGCTGAATGGCCTCATACATGTCCCACGCATGTTGTTTCATGCGTCGCAGGCATTCCAGATGTTCCGTATCGTTCAGGAACATGCCTTTCACAATCTCGGCCAGGATACCTTTGGCCGTACGTGTCAGGCCGGTGTAATAAAGCAGATGGCAGTTCTTGTGGCAGGGATCGGTGAAAACGTGTTCGGGCAGCCAACGCACAGTGGGCGTCTGTTGCCATCCGGCCTCCGTCTGCAACAACTTCACACCGGGGAGCAGGCCTCCATATTGGTCTTGCCATCCTCCTCCGGTCGTGAGCAACTGCTCCAACACCAACGTGCGCCGACCTATTTCCTGCTTGTCCCAACCCAATCCGCAGAAATCGTTGAGCGCGCCCAGGGCCGTTGCAGCCAGAATGGAGCTGGTGCCCAGTCCCGAACCGGCCGGGATGGCGGAAAGCATGGTCAATTCGATACCGCATCCGAAGGCCTGCAGTTGTGCTTCGAGTGAAGCGAAGGACTCCTGGCAGAAATCGGGATGAAAACCAGCCAAGGCCAAGGCCACCTTCGGGATGGAGAAGGCCGAGCCTACGCGGAGGTTCATCAGTTCGTCGAACGTACGGACCACGTCGCTCGCCCCCATGTCGATGGAGCGAATGACTATCTCGGGGCGCAGACAAGGTTTGACATAAACCTGCAAAGGCGGCTGTCCGTTGAGGTTGATGGCGATGTTCACCACGCTTCCTCCTTCGCTCAGACAATAAGGAGGTGTGTCGGTCCACCCACCGGCCAGGTCGATGCGCACCGGACTTCGAGCCCATACTATCTGGTCGGCATAAACCGACAAACGGGGTTGCTGACGATGCAAGCCATCCCGACACAGGCCCTCGCGCAACACGCCGAAGGCCTGCTCTTCCATGCGGGAGGCCTCGCCGGCTTGTCCGCGCAACTGGTACACACGCGAACGGAACATGGCGTCGTTCGCCCGGGTCAGCAAAGGTGCGCCGACGGGCAAGACTTCGGGCAAGGGAAGGGCATGGCGGGCATACGCCTCGGCAGCCTCCTGCAAATTGAGTTGGTAGAAAACACTCTGTTTGTAATTGTGGGCCAATGCCGTCCAGTTGTCTTTCTGGAAAGATTCACGCTGGGCCACCAGGCGGCGCAGGTTGGCCCCGGCCGAGATTTCATCGGCCGAAAGGCGGCGTGCCTTTCGCCACAAGGAGGCTCCCTCCGTCAAATCGGGTTCATTCGTCATCCAGCGAAGCACGAGCCCCAGTTCCTCTACCGACGCACACACCGGAAACAAACGGGCCGACTGCAGGTCGGCGGATCCTTCGATGTCGTCGGCCTTCAGGCCGCGCTCTTCCAGCCAGGCCGTCGTAGGCAGCCCCATCCACCGCGTCTCTCTATCGGCCAACGCACCCCGGAACTGGTCCATCAAACCATACGGACGGGCCACATAATCCGTCTCGCCCCAAGGAACCACATCGATGCAGCAGCCTGCAGGCACATCCAAGGTCCAGTCGTTGACCGGGACACCCGTGATGACCTGACAGCCGTGGAGGGTCCATTTCGGACCTACATGGCTGTTTTCCACCCATAGCATCGCGTGGTCGGGCGTCAGAGCCACCTCCACACGGGCGTTTTGGGTGAAGATGGCCGGATGTGGTTTCACCTTATGGAGGGTGATTTCGCGTTGATCGAGCACCAAGTTCTGCACAGCCAGGGTGGAAGTAATCATCTCGCGGCTCGTCCCATAGTGGTAGAACTCACCACCCGGCAGCGGAAGAATGGCAACCGAGAGGGCGGCCAGTTCGGAATCGTCCAGCGTGGGGTTCGCCCCCAGCGAACGACCGAAGTCGGTGTACATATCATAATAGGAGACGCGTCCCTCGCGCAACGAACGGCGGCGCAACAAATCTACGGCCCGGTCGCTCAGCAACCACACTCCGATGTCCATCAGGAAGAAGTAGTTTTGCATCAGGTCGCCCAGGGTCTGGATCGAGGGCTTCTGCAGCATGCGGTCCAGACGGTCGGGACAGGCCCGGTCCATCACAAACACGCCGTGGTTGACAGCCAGCGAGGGGTCGACCCACAGGCCGTAGCACACGACATCAGCCTCTGGAATCTCCTGCAAGGGCTCGTTGGCCCGCACCAGGATGTCGCCGCTCACCACCATGGTGTGCAGCGAGGCGGGCGCTTTCTGCATCATCTGTTCGTACAGCGGCAGTTGCAGCGAAAGCAGGTTCTGAGTCAGCCGCTGGCCCCTCCCCCAGCGATACACGGGGATGGGTGTCAGGATTTTGCCCGAAGGGGCATAGGCAGGCAGACGGCGGCTCTGTCCGCCGGCATGAAGCAGGATGCGTTTCTCGGCCGACAGCCAGGCAAGGAAGTCGGTCCCTTGCTCCGCACGCATGGCTTCTTCCAGCAGCCAGGTGGTACCCCCACCCGACCCAAGTTTGCTGCCTGCCGGGTCGCTCGTGCAAAACCATTCTCGGGGATCAGCGTGCTCCACCTCGTGGAAACACGACACCAGATTGGGCGGAAGTGACAACAGCTTCTTCATACCCTTTATAATTGAAATATTTGTTCCATCATTTTCCATTTCTCGTGCGAAGCCTGTCCGGGCAGGGCCTGCTGGTATTTGGCCATGTGGGCCTCCCATTCCGTCTGACGGGGCAGCGTGGCCAAGCGCGCATTGTCCTTTTCCCAGTCGAACTCGTCCACCGTGTCCACAATCATGAACAGGCGGTTGTCCAAGATATAAATCTGCATATCGAGGATGCCTACCTCGCGGATACCGGCCTTCACCTCGTCCCACACATGCCGATGCTCCTCTACATACGCAGCAATCAGTTCCGGATTGTCATACAAGTCCAATGTCTGGCAATATCGTTTCATAGTATCTTATCTTATAGATTATTCAATCAAGGTGCAAAATTGCAAAAAAATCCCGTATGCGGAAACTCCTTTGTTCAGAAAAGAACATCCGACGTACACATTATTAAATTTATAATACGTAATTTTGCAGGCTCAAAATATCCGCATAAGCAGAAACATTACAGAATAGATACAACCATGGAATTAGCAAGCAAGTACAATCCCGCCGACGTGGAAGGGAAATGGTATCAGTATTGGCTGGACCACAAACTGTTTAAGTCGAAACCCGATGGACGCGAGCCCTATACCGTCGTCATCCCCCCTCCCAACGTGACCGGTGTGCTCCACATGGGCCACATGCTGAACAACACCATCCAGGATATCCTCGTACGCCGCGCACGCATGGAAGGCAAGAACGCCTGCTGGGTGCCGGGCACCGACCACGCCTCCATCGCCACCGAAGCCAAGGTGGTGAACAAACTGGCCGAGCAAGGCATCAAGAAGACAGACCTCAGCCGCGAAGAATTCCTGCGCCATGCTTGGAATTGGACTGAAGAGCACGGAGGCATCATCCTCAAGCAGTTGCGCCGGCTGGGAGCATCGTGCGATTGGGACCGGACCGCCTTCACCATGGACGAAGAACGCAGCAGCAGCGTCATCAAGGTCTTCTGCGACCTCTATCGCAAGGGCCTCATCTACCGAGGCGTGCGCATGGTCAACTGGGACCCCAAGGCCCTGACCGCCCTCTCCGACGAGGAAGTCATCTATAAGGAAGAGCACAGCAAACTCTACTATCTGCGCTACTACGTGGAAGGAGAGCCGGAGAAATATGCCATCGTCGCCACCACGCGCCCCGAAACCATCATGGGCGACACGGCCATGTGCATCAACCCCAACGACCCCAAAAACCAGTGGCTGAAGGGAAAGAAGGTCATCGTGCCGCTGGTGGGCCGCGTCATCCCGGTCATCGAAGATGAATACGTAGACATCGAGTTCGGGACGGGATGTCTGAAGGTGACGCCCGCACACGACGTGAACGACTACATGCTGGGCGAAAAATACAACCTGCCCAGCATCGACATCTTCAACGACGACGGCACGCTGTCCGAAGCCGCCGGCATGTACGTCGGGATGGACCGTTTCGATGTACGCCGCCAGATCGAGAAGGACCTCGACGCCGCCGGCCTGCTGGAGAAAGTGGAAGCCTATACCAACAAGGTGGGCTGCTCGGAACGCACCCACGTACCCATCGAGCCGAAACTCTCCATGCAATGGTTCTTGCGTATGCAGCACTTTGCCGACATGGCCCTCCCACCGGTCATGAACGACGAACTGAAGTTCTATCCGCCCAAATACAAGAACACCTACAAGAACTGGTTGGAAAACATCAAGGACTGGTGCATCAGCCGCCAGTTGTGGTGGGGACACCGCATCCCGGCCTACTTCCTGCCCGAAGGCGGATACGTCGTGGCCGAAACGCCCGAAGAGGCCTTGCGCCTGGCCATCGAGAAGACCGGCAACCAAGCCCTGACGGCAGCCGACCTGCGGCAAGACGAAGATTGCCTCGACACGTGGTTCTCGTCATGGCTTTGGCCCATCTCGCTGTTCGACGGCATCAACAACCCCGGCAACGAGGAAATCAACTATTACTATCCGACCAACGACCTCGTGACAGGTCCGGACATCATCTTCTTCTGGGTGGCCCGCATGATCATGGCCGGCTACGAATACCTGGGCGACATGCCTTTCCGCCACGTCTACTTCACCGGCATCGTACGCGACAAACTGGGACGCAAGATGTCGAAATCGTTGGGCAACTCGCCCGACCCCATCGACCTGATCGACCGCTACGGAGCCGACGGCGTCCGCATGGGCATGATGCTGGCCGCACCCGCCGGCAACGACATCTTGTTCGACGAGTCGCTGTGCGAGCAAGGCCGCAACTTCTGCAATAAGATATGGAACGCCTTCCGCCTGGTACAGGGCTGGCAACTCGACGAGTCGCGCCCGACGCCCGACACCGTGAAGGAAGCCCAAACCTGGTTCGGCCTGCGTCTGCAACAGGTAGAAGCCGAAGCGGCAGACCTCCTCTCGAAATACCGTCTGAGCGAGGCCCTCATGGCCATCTACAAACTCTTCTGGGACGACTTCTCGTCGTGGTATCTGGAAATGGTGAAACCGGCTTACGGCGAACCGGCCGATGCCGCCACCTACTACGGCACACGCCGCTTCTTCGAGCAGTTGCTCCAACTGCTGCACCCCTTCATGCCCTTCATCACCGAAGAACTGTGGCAGGCCCTCGAACCGAGACAGGAGGGAGAAAGCATCATGTGCAAGCCGATGGACAAGGTGCAACCGCTCACCGACGACGAGCGAGACAGCCTGGCGCAATACGACCTGCTCCTGCAGGCCGTGACGAACATCCGCAGCATCCGTGCACAGAAAAACCTCTCGCCGCGCGAACCGCTCGACCTGGAACTGACGGGAAGCATCCCCTCGCTGATGTCGCGCATCCAGTGCCTGTTCGCCCGCCTGGCCAACATCCGTTCGGTCAGCGTGGTCGACGCAAAGAGCGCCAGCAGCGTGTCCTTCCTGGTCGGCACCACGGAATTCGCCATCCCGATGGGCGACCTCATCGACACGGAAGCCGAACTGCAGAAACTCGAGGCTGACCTGAAATACCAGGAGGGATTCCTCGCCAGCGTGCTCAAGAAACTGAGCAACGAAAAGTTCGTCAGCAAGGCCCCCGCACAAGTCATCGAAATGGAGCGCAAAAAGCAGGCCGACGCCGAAAGCAAGATTGCAGCCATTAAAGAAAGCATCGCTTCGCTGAAGAAATAAGGCGCGAGGCTTATCCCAATACTCCTCCGAGAGAGGGTGTGTCAAATGAAAGTTGTTTGATACACCCTCTCTCTTTATCTTTATGTAGCCCCCTCTGCGTATGCGAGTACTCGCATTGCGATTTACGTGTACTCGCGTGACGGTTTGCGAATTATTGCTTTCCGCTAAAACTTTTGGAGGCTGTTGTTACCGTAGGATAAATGAGAGAATCGACCCCGCATGGTTAATATATGTTATATAACATCATTTTCTCGCCCTTTTCTTTGGAAGTTTATCCAAAGCCCGTACCTTTGCAATGTGTTTTTCATAGTATTAGATTTTAAGGTTAACAAAGGTTGGAGTACAGCGGTACTCCTTTTTTTTGCCCTTATGTCAACGCTCCGCCTGCCTGGAGCCCCAATCGCCTCGGATTTCGTTGCCGTGATTCGGCATCCTGCGTGCTCCGGTCCATCCGCCCCATAGGAGATTCAACCTTTTTCTATCTTATTCGCTTCCGCGCGCTTCCTCACGGGCGATCCGCTGAACACTTCACTCATCCTCATGCGGTCCAGTTCCTCGTCCATCTTTCGTACTTCCGCCGTCGTCAAGATGATGTCGGCAGCCAATATTGCACGAGCGTAGGAAATTATTGTTACCTTTGCAGGCAAAGCAAAACCGCTAACCATATCGCATCAAAACATGAAAAACAACTTATTCGACCTGACAAACGAGGTGGTGGTCATCACCGGCGGGACCGGAGTCCTGGGCCGGTGCATCGCCGCCTACTTAGCCGAACAGGGCGCAAAGGTAGCCATCCTGGCTCGCAAGGAGGATGCGGGAAACCAACTGGCGGCCGACATACGGGCCAAAGGAAACGAAGCCTCCTTCTATCGGACTGACGTACTGGACGAGCAGGCTCTCCAACGCACCAAAGATGCCATCCTGCAACGCTACGGACGTATCGATGTGCTTATCAACGCAGCCGGAGGAAATATGACCGGTGCCACCATCGCTCCGGACCAGACATTTTTTGACCTCTCGGTGGATGCCTTCCGAAGCGTGGTCGACTTGAACTTGTTCGGGACGGTACTCCCCACCCAGGTGTTCGGACAGGACCTGGCCACCCGAAACAAGGGGGTCGTCCTCAACTTCTGCTCCGAATCCGGCCTGCGCCCACTGACCCGCGTGGTCGGATATAGTGCTGCCAAAGCCGCCATCGCCAACTTTACGAAATACCTCGCCACCGAACTGGCCACCAAGTTCGGCAACGGAGTGCGGGTGAACAGCATCGCCCCCGGCTTTTTTCTGACGGAACAGAACCGCACACTGCTCACCCATCCGGACGGCTCGCTCACCGACCGGGCCAAAACCATCATCGCCCACACGCCCTTCAGACGATTTGGAGAGCCAGAGGACCTATGCGGCACCGTGCACTACCTCATCAGCAATGCCTCGCGCTTCGTTACCGGAACCGTAGCCATCGTCGACGGCGGCTTCGATGCCTTCTCCATCTAAAACCACTTAAAAACAAATCCCTTATGTACTTATGCGAACAGACATGGCGCTGGTACGGCCCGAACGACCCAGTATCACTGAGCGACATCCGGCAAGCCGGAGCTACCGGCATCGTCAGCGCCCTCCATCACATTCCGAATGGAGAAATATGGCCGGTAGACGAAATCCTCCGACGGAAACAGTTGATTGAAGAAGCCGGTCTAAAATGGAGTGTAGTGGAAAGTGTCCCCGTACACGAACACATCAAGACGCAAACGGGGCACTTCCGGCAATACATTGAGAACTACAAACAAAGCCTGCGTAACCTGGCCCAATGCAACATCCGCACGGTGACCTACAACTTCATGCCAGTGCTCGATTGGACCCGCACCGATCTGGCCTACCCTATGCCCGACGGCTCCAGAGCACTCCGCTTCGAACGGGCTGCTTTCATGGCCTTCGACCTTTTCATCCTGCAGCGTCCGCAGGCCGCCGACGAGTACACCGAGGAAGAAAAGGCGCAGGCACGCCGACGATTCGAACAGATGGATGAAACCGACATCCAACGCCTCACCAGCAACATGATTGCCGGACTTCCCGGTGCGGAAGAAAGTTTCACATTGGAGCAGTTCCGAGCCGAACTAGACCGATACCGGGACATCAGCCCCGAGCAATTGCGCCACCACCTAATCGACTTTCTGAAAGAAGTCTGTCCCGTGGCCGACCAAGCCGGCATCAAGTTAGTCATCCATCCGGACGACCCACCGCAGTCCATCCTCGGACTGCCCCGCATCCTAAGCACAGAGCAGGACTTCCAGATGCTGATCGAGGCCGTCCCCAATCCATCGAACGGACTGTGCCTTTGCACCGGCTCGTTCGGAGTGGATGCCGGCAACGACCTGGCCGGTATGATGGAGCGTTATGCCGACAGGATTCATTTCGTACACCTCCGCAGCACCAAGCGCGACAAAGACGGCAACTTCTACGAGGCCAACCACCTGGAAGGCGATGTTGATATGTACCACGTGATGAAAAACTTCCTGCTTATGCAGCAGCGCAGAGGACAATCCATCCCCATGCGCCCAGACCACGGACACCAGATGATTGACGACCTACACAAACAGACCAACCCTGGCTATTCCTGTTTAGGAAGACTACGCGGACTGGCCGAACTGCGCGGGCTGGAATTGGGCATTGCCTGCTCCATGCAGGAAGACAAGCGGACGATGCGCTGATTACTGCTGCCCCGAAACTCCAAATAAGGAGAATAGAGCGACGCGACAAACGGCCCGTCCACCAGCACGTCGACATAGGACAACACAGCGGCACAGGCCGGACGCGCCTGCAACTGTTCGAGGGTATAGCCGGTATAACACCAGAGGTTCAATCCGGTCTCCTGCTTAAGCCGACGCACCAGCGTCAGCAACTCCTCCGGGCAAAAGAAAGGGTCGCCACCAGACAGTGTCACCCCGTCGAGCAACGGATTGGAACGGATGGAGCGAATGAGGCCGGTCAGCACCTCGTCGGTCAGCGGTGTACCGGCCTTCGGGTCCCAACTGGCTGGGTTGTGGCAACCGGGACACCGGTGGCTGCAACCGGCCAGGTAGATGGAGAAGCGGATACCTTCTCCATCTACAATTGTTTCCGAATAGGTATACAACAGGTTCATCGCTCTGCCTATCCATGTTTCACCCGGTCGCGTTCTTCGGCTCGTTTGGCCGAGTTCCAAGAAGCCAGATCACCGGTCAGGTAGCCGGTGATGCGCCGCATCCGCAAGATGTTCTCGCTTTGACACACCGGACACTTGTCATAAATCACGCCCTTGTAGCCACAGGTATGGCAGGTATCCACCGGATGGTTGATGGAACCGTAGCCGATACCCTCGTCGTGCATCACACGCACAATCTTGGCAATGGCGCGCACGTTCTTCTGCGCTTCGCCGTCCAGTTCCACATACGTAATGTGGCCGCCGCGTGTAATGGCATGAAAAGGTGCCTCACAGCGGATTTTCTCGACAATGCTGATAGGCTCCTTCACGTCCACGTGAAAGGAGTTGACGTAGTAGTCGCGGTCCGTCACGCCCGGAATCACCCCGTAACGTTGGCGATCCATCCGGGTGAAACGGCCCGAGAGGCCCTCGGCCGGCGTAGCCAGTACGGAGTAGTTCAAGCGGTATTTCCGTTTGTAGGCATCGGCCACCCGGTTGATGGCCTGCACGGCTTCGTAAAGCGTGTCCCACGCCTGCCGGTTATGGCCGTGTCCCACGCCGTAGAGTGCCACCATAGCATTGTGGCCGCCGATGAACCCAATGCCCAACGTACCACTGAGCAACACGTCGCCCACCTCTTCGTTGGCCGACAGCTGTCCGCCTCCCTTCCACACGTTGTTGCCCATCATGAAAGGGAACTGGCGTGCAAGAGCCGTTCGCTGATACTGGTAGCGTACGTAAAGTTGCTCGGCTATCAGCGCAGCCTTGTCGGCCACAGCGGCCAGAAACAATTGTTTGGCCCGTTCTTCGACCTGCGCCGCACCCTCGTTCTCCGCCTGCCGGCGTGCCTCGATGGCCAGGCGCGGCATGTTCATCGTCGTAAACGAAAGGTTGCCCCTACCGAGCGAAGTCTTTTCTCCGTTGACATTCTCAAACACGCGTGTGCGACACCCCATCGTGGCCAGTTCGTAACGATAGCGCAGAGGGTCGTCCTTCCGCCAACGTTCGTGCCGGTTGAAAGGCGTGTCGAGAAACATGAAGTTGGGGAACAAAGCCTTGGCCGTGGTGCGGCAGGCTTTCAGAAAGAGGTCGAAATTGGGGGCTTCGAAGGTCATCCGTCCCTCCAAGGCGGCATCGAAGTCCTGCATGGCGCGTTGGAAGTCGGCTTCCGAATACGAAACACCGTCCTTCACCTTGAAAATCTGGATGGGGAACACCGGCACTTCGCCCCGTGTACCCAGCCCCTCGATGGTGGCATTCAGCAGTTCCTCCATCACCATCCGTCCTTCGGCCGAGGTGTCGGTACCGTAGTTGATGGAACTGAACACCACCTGGTTTCCTCCGCGCGAATGCATGGTGTTGAGGTTGTGGATGAAGCCTTCCATGGCCTGATGCGTGTCCTTCCGCGTCAATGCCCAGGCTTTTTCGCGGATTTTCGCCTGTTCCTCCGCGTTGGGTTCGCGGCCTTCCATGTCGGCAAAAAACGAGGTCAGCATCCGCACGTGCTTCTGCATCGACAGACGAACGCCTTCGGCCATGAAGAAGTCGAAGGCCGGGATGGCCTGTCCGCCGTGCTGTTCGTTCTGATTGGTCTGAAACACGATGGTGGCCAGCGTGGCATAGCTTTGAATGGACTGTGGTGGGCGGATGCTTCCGTTCTTGGTACGGAATCCGCGGCCAAAGAGGTCGGCCAGGTCGTATTGGATGCACGTGGTGGTCTTGGTAGGATAATAGTCGAGGTCGTGGATGTGGATGTCGCCTGACTGATGGGCGTCGGCAAATTGCCTCGGCAGTAAATAACGGTAAGTGTAGTCTTTCGTCACCTCGGAGGCAAACGTCATCATCTGTCCGGCGGGGGTGTGGCTCGACATGTTGGCGTTGCTCAGGTTCACGTCGTTTTTGTCGATGGCAACGATGCCGTCCATCACCTGTTTCATGTGCGTTTTCCTGTTTCGCTCGGTGTTTCGCCACTCGCGGTAGATGATGTACTTTTTGGCCACCTCGGGATAGTCCTTCATCAGTTCGCGTTCCACCAGGTCTTGAATTTCCTCGACCGAGATGGAGGGCGACACCATCTGTGCCACCACCCGGTTCGTCACTTCGGCCACCGCTTCCGTTTCCGCCATCAGCCCGGTGGCCCGAAAGGCCTTTCCGATGGCATTCTGAATCTTTCCGACAGAGAAGTCTTCCCGCTTCCCGTCTCGCTTGACAATGCAAATTTCTGCGCAGTTCATATACCTTTATTGATTAGTGGGTTTTTCGACGTCCGTCGGCAGGTCTTCTGACTTGTCCCTTCCGCACCGGCCCCTTCCCACACGCCCCTTCTTCTTTCCGACAAGGTTAGTGCAGTGGTCTGCGCCGATGCGCCGTACCGGGTCAACCCCGATACAACGGAGAGTTACAGCAGCGGGCACTGTTGCCGATTCGCACGGCATTCCCTCTTGGCAGGCATACAGCCTGCACCGACGAACAGGTGCAAAGTAATGCATTTTAGAAAACATACACAAAAGAAAAAGGGTAAAAGTTTTCCGTTTTGGAAAACTTTTACCCTTCAAATATCATCTATGCTATATTGTAGCGTGGTTAATCAGACAACTTTCAATCCTCCACAGCAGGCAATTCATTCAAGTTCACCAGTCCATCAGGCAAGCAGACAAGCATCTTTTTATGCGCCTCGTCCAGCTGACGGATAAACTCCTCCTGTGCCGGGATAAGCAATTCGCGTCCCTCGCGTTCGACCACGAAAAGCGTGTTGACCGTGGAGTTCTCCACCTCGACAATCTGTCCGAGATGGCCCAATGCGACGTCTTCTACCACAAAGCCCTTGAAGTAGTCCCACGACCGGTATCGGTCCGAAGGATCGAGTTCGTCCACATACTTCACCGGGAAATACACCTCTACGTTAGTGAACCGGCGGGCTTGTTCCGCCGTGTCGATGTCCTCCAACTTGAGCAAGGCCGTCGTGTCCGTACGAAAGCGATATTCCTCCACGTAGAACGGTACGAAAATGCCGTCCATCAGGCAGACGATGTAGTCGCAATCCACCCGGTCGAAGATGTCGTCCGTAAAGGTGAACAGCACTTCTCCCCTCACCCCGTGCGGTTTGTTGAGGACTCCTATCCGATAGACTTCTTCTTTCCGAATCATGGTGTCAGATGCGTGTGATGCGTGCCCCGATGGCGTTGAGGCGTTGTTCGATGTTTTGGTAGCCACGGTCTATCTGCTCCACATTGTGGATGCGGCTGGTGCCCTCGGCACTCATGGCGGCAATCAGCAGGGCGATGCCGGCCCGGATGTCGGGCGACACCATGTTTCCGCCGTGCAAGGTGAAACCGTGGTCGTGACCGATGACAACGGCCCGGTGCGGGTCACACAAGATGATTTGTGCCCCCATGTCGATTAGTTTGTCCACAAAGAACAGGCGGCTCTCGAACATTTTCTGGTGGATGAGCACGCTCCCCTTGGCCTGCGTGGCCACCACCAGCATCACGCTGAGCAGGTCGGGGGTAAGCCCCGGCCAGGGAGCATCGGCAATGGTCATGATGGACCCGTCGATGAACGATTCTATCTGGTAGTGTTCCTGTGCGGGCACGTGGATGTCGTCGCCCAGTTGTTCGAGGCGGATGCCCAGTCGGCGGAAGCATTCGGGAATGATGCCCAGATTTTCGTACGATACGTTCTTGATGGTGAGGTCGCTGCCCGTCATGGCCGCCATACCGATGAAACTGCCCACCTCAATCATGTCCGGCAGCACCGTGTGCTCCGTCCCTCCCAGGCTTTCCACTCCTTCGATGGTGAGCAGGTTGGAGGCGATGCCGCTGATGCGTGCACCCATGCGGTTGAGCATCTTGCACAATTGCTGGAGGTAAGGTTCGCAAGCGGCGTTATAGATGGTGGTGGTCCCTTTGGCCAGCACGGCCGCCATCACGATGTTGGCCGTACCCGTCACCGAGGCTTCGTCGAGCAGCATGTAGGTACCTGTCAACTTGTCGGCCACAATCTCGTACACCTCACGCTCCGCGTTGTAGCGGAACTCGGCCCCCAGATTCTGGATGCCGACGAAGTGCGTGTCCAATCTGCGTCGGCCTATCTTGTCGCCTCCCGGTTTGGAAATCAGGGCCTTGCCAAAGCGGGCCACCATCGGTCCGATCAGCATGACCGAGCCACGCAGGCTGGAGCAGCGTTTCAAGAACTCGTCGCTCTCCAGGTAGGCCAGGTCCACGTTTTCGGCCTTGAAGGAATAGGAGTCCACTCCCCGTTTCCGTACGCTGACACCCATGTCGCGCACCAACTGGATGAGATTGTTCACGTCCAAGATGTCCGGCACATTGTTGACCACGACCTCTTCCGACGTCAGCAACGTGGCACAAATGATTTGCAATACTTCGTTTTTCGCGCCTTGGGGATAGATGTCGCCATGCAGCTTGTGTCCTCCCTCGATGATGAGTGATGCCATAGTTTCTTGATTTATTCGGGTTAAAAAAGGGAATTTCTCCTATTTATATCGCTTGTTGTTCTGCCGCGTCTTTCGTTGCGGGAAATTACGCGGTTCCACCAGCCGCACGTCGCCTTCCTTCAAGTCGATTTGCCCATGCGAATACTCACGCAGGTCGGCGTAGATTTTCTCGTTCTCCACCGAGTCTTTGTTCCAGGCCAGGAAACATTTCTTCATGTGGTTGGCAATCAGCGACACCATCCGTGTGCGTTCGCGGCTTCCTTCCGGAAACTCCAGTGCCTTCTGCACCATCACCTCCAGCAGTTTGCCGTAGTGGCGGTATCGGATGTGGTTGCCCGGATAGAGCAAAGGTTCGGGCTTGGCGTGCAGCGAGTCTTCCTTCACCACCTCGTAGGGATAGTCGATGTCGAGTTTGAAGTCGGACATGATGGCCAGGTGGTCCCACAATTTATGCTTGTAGTCCGGCACGTCGCGCAGGTGCGGAAACATGCCTCCCATGATGTTGACGATGGTGTTGGCGCAACGCTGGCGTTCGGCCCGGTCGGTGATGGTCAGGGCATAGTCGACCATGTTTTGTACGCTCCGGCCGTATTCCGGCAGGGGGAGTCTTTTTTGTTGGGTATTGTATTCCAATGACATAGTTTGTTCTTTCGTTTTTATAACAGTTTCTTCGGTTTCGATGCGACGAATTCTTTCAGGTAGAAAGGTTCGAAATAGGCCACGTCCTTGAAGTCGCCCCGTCGGACGGCTTTCTCGGCCAGAGGGAACATCAGCCGGGCAAGGGGCTCGATGCCGTCGATGAAGTGGGCGTTTGGATGCGCAATCTGGCTGCGACACTTGGCTGCCCCGTCACCAAAGAAATAGACGGGATGTTCGTCCAGGAAGGAAGCGTACGAATGCGTGTCGATGACGTCGGCGGCAATCTCGCGCCGCAGGTTCAGCGCCCGGTCGTAGACGGCCGAATAGACCTCCATGCGCCGTGCGTCAATCATCGGACATAGCAGGGCATCGTCCGGCAGGTCGTGGTAGAGCAGCACAGGGACACACATCACCTCGGTGGTCGGCAAGGCCACCAGCGGCAAGTCTCGTCCGTAGCAGATGCCTTTGGCCATCGATACCCCTATACGCAGCCCTGTGTACGAGCCCGGACCGCAACTGACAGCCACGGCGTCCAGCCGGATGTCACGGGCATCGGCATACGCCAGTGCCTCGTCGATGAACACACCCAGCACGGTAGCGTGCGAAGGCCCCTCGTGGTCTTCTTTCGAGAAGACCGACATGCCGTCCTGGCTGACGGACACCGAGCACACCGACGTGGAGGTTTCAATGCTTAGTATACATGACATAATGATTTCGCTTTTTATGGGAGCGGGCAAAGATAGTGCAAAAAAATGAAAAACAGAAATACGGCCGCGCATCAAGTCGGCAATAAAAAAAAGTTTTCGTACCTTCGCCCCACAAAAACCAGACAAACCTTCGTACACTATGAAGTTATTCTTAAGTACCGACATACCCAAACTCGACGCCTACACCATCGAGCACGAACCCGTCGCCTCCATCGACCTGATGGAGCGCGCCGCCACCGCCCTGGCTGAAGCCATCAAACGGCGATTCGGCATCGAACGGGCCATCCGCGTGTTCGCCGGACCAGGAGGCAACGGAGGCGATGCCCTGGCCGTGGCCCGGTTACTGGCCGCACAAGGCTATACGGTGTCCGCCTACCTGTTCAACACCAAGGGGCGGCTCTCTGCCGATTGCGCCACCAACAAAGACCGGCTGGCCGCCACACCCGGTGTCACATTCGAAGAAATCACCACCGCCTTCAATCCGCCCGCACTCCAGCCAACCGACGTGGTCGTCGACGGCCTGTTCGGCTCGGGGCTCGACAAGCCTCTGGCAGGAGGCTTTGCCGCCGTGGTCAAATACATCAACGCTTCGCCCGCCACCGTGGTTTCGGTCGATGTCCCCTCGGGTCTGTTGTGCGAAGACAACACCTACAACACCCGGGCGCACATCGTCCGGGCCAACCTCACCCTCAGCCTGCAACTGCCCAAACTGGCCTTCTTTTTTGCCGAGAACGAAGAATTCGTAGGCCAATGGGAACTACTTGACATCCGCCTGCACCCGCAGGCCCTGTCCACACTGCATACCGACTACGAGTGCACGTTGCGCGCCGACGTGGTGCCCCTGCTCCGTCCGCGACGCCGCTTTGCTCACAAAGGCAATTTCGGGCATGGACTACTTGTGGCCGGTTCGGAAGGCATGGCCGGAGCCGCCATTCTGGCCGCCCAGGCCTGCATCCGCAGCGGCATCGGCAAACTCACCGTCCACACGCCTGCCTGCAACAACCCCATGCTCCAGACCGCCGTACCCGAAGCCATGGTCCAACCCGACCTTTACCCCACGGCCTTCGCCACCCCCGTCGACACCGACGACTATCAGGGTGTGGCCATTGGTCCGGGATTGGGACAGGCCGCCGAGACCGCCCAGGCCCTGACCGCCCAATTGGGGCTGTGCACCGCGCCCCTCGTGCTCGATGCCGATGCGCTCAACCTACTGGCCCAAAGCCGCGACTGGCAGAACCTCATCCCTCCCGGCAGCATCCTGACCCCACATCCGAAGGAACTGGACCGACTGACGGGTACCGCCCAAAACTCGTGGGATCGCCTGAACAAGGCCCGCGACCTGGCCGCTCGCCTGCGATGCCACATCGTGCTGAAAGGAGCCTACACCGTCGTGGCCACCCCCGAAGGACGTTGCCTGTTCAACTCCACCGGGAACCCCGGCATGGCCACCGCAGGTAGCGGCGACGTGCTCACGGGCATCCTGCTGGCCCTTCTGGCCAGCGGTTACGCACCTGCCGACGCCGCCCGCCTGGGCGTCTACGTCCACGGTCTGGCCGGCGACCTGGCCGCCCGCCAGCAAGGGTTCATCAGCCTCTCGGCCGGCGACATCGTCCGGGCCCTCCCCCAGGCATGGATGAGCCTCAGCCCGTCCAGCCAAAACGAACCCGAAAATCCCCTAAACCACTAAACCATTCCCTATGCACATGAAACAAATCATCTTGCCGGCCGCACTGGCCATCGCTTCTTTCACCTGTCGCGCACAAACCGAAGTCACGCCCTACGTGGCGGGGAAAAGCGCGGATGCAGTCACCTACTTTCTTCCCCGCTCCGTGATCGAAATCGAGGTAGAAGCCGAACAGGTGGCCTATACCCCCGGCGAATTCTGCAAATATGCCGAGCGATACCTTCGCCTGACGGGCTTGCCGGCCCAGGCCGAGGCTCACTGGGAACTGGTGAGCATCCACGCCGCATCGGTCGGCGAACCCGACCCCGAGCAGGTCTACTCCGTCCGGCTGAAGGACAAGAGCATCGCTCCCCTGCTGGGGCTGACTGCCGACGGCATCATCCACACCATCAACCTGTCCGCCCCGGAAGAACCAACCGCCAAAACCGAACCACAGACCGAAGGCGGCCGACGACCTGTCAACCCGCGCGACTACATGACCGAAGAAATGCTCATGGCCAATTCCACCGCCCGGGTGGCAGAACTGGCGGCGAAGGAAATCTACAACATCCGCGAAAGCCGAAACGCCATCATACGAGGCCAGGCCGACAACATGCCTAAGGACGGCGAAGCTCTGAAACTCATGCTGGCCCAGTTGGACGAGCAGGAGGGAGCCTTGATGCAACTTTTCACCGGGACCACCACCCGCCTTCGGACGTCCGTCCGGCTGCGGCTGACGCCCCGCCAGGACCTTGGCAAGGAGGTACTGTTCCGCTTCTCGCGCAAACTGGGCGTACTGGACAAGGACGACCTCGCAGGAGTGCCTGTCTACGTGAGTCTGACCGACCTCCACACCGTACCGCCCTATACACTCGACGAGAAAAGCCGTAAGAAACCCGCCGGCATCGTCTACAACGTCCCCGGTCAGGCCCGTCTGCACATCTACAGCGCCGCACAGACCTACGTCGAACAGAACATCGCCGTCACCCAGTTCGGCCATCAGGAAATCCTGGCCGATGACTTATTCAACAAGCGCACCGACACGCGCGTGACCTTCGACGTCCGCAGCGGTGCCCTGCTCCACATCGGTCGGGAATAAACCCAAAACGGTCATTAGGCCGCCCCTGCGCAAACGAACTTGCTTTTTGGCATCTGTCTTCCCGTTTCTCGGTTACAACGGAGCCCCATTGCGCCCTCAAAACGAGAACACATCTGCTCAAAAATAGAAGTTGTTACCATCATAACGCGAATGGCCGATTTGAGATAAATGCAAAACGGGGGAAAGGCCACATAGACCTCTCCCCCGTTTTGCATTCTATACTGGAAACACCTTACTTGATGTTCGGTTCCTCCAGGCCGTAGCCCTTCTTTTTGTCCACCACCTTGAGCACGAAGCCCAAGGCCAGAGCGGCCACGCCCAAGGCAGCCAGCATCACCAGCGGTGCCGTATAGTCATACGAGATGGCTGCCTGCTCGCTCGTCATGAGGCCGGCCTCCACCTGCTCCACCAACTGCGAGTTCGTCTTGTCCAACACCTTGCCGATGAGCAGCGGGAACAGCCACAATCCGATGTTCTGAATCCAGAAAATGAGAGCGTAGGCACTACCGATAATGTTGGCATCCACCAGTTTGGGCACACTCGGCCACAACGAAGCCGGCACCAACGAGAAACTGGCTCCCAGCACGAGGATGGTCAGATAAGCCACCACGAAGCCGCCTACCACGTTGCCCTTCAGCGCCGGAAGCACGAAGGCAAACGTCAGGTGGCACAAGATAAGCAGCACCGAACCCATCACAAGCATCGAGGCCGCCTTGCCCTTGTGGTCTACATAACTACCCAGGATAGGCGTTATGCCCACGGCCAGGATAGGGAACACGGCAAACACCGTCTCGGCGCTCTGGCGCATATAGCCCATGTAGCAGAACACCACCAACGCCGCCACGGCCAACACACGCAACGCGGCACACGTCCGTTTGTCTTTCGAGAAGTTGCTGGCGAACGCCGCCGCAGCCACCACCAGCATGATGACATACTGGATGACAGTCACCGCATTCGTTGCCCAAAACGAGGCCGGGTCCACCGCTTTGAAGTCGAGGTTGCACTGCAGCATGTTGACCGCATATTTCTGGAACGGGAAGATGGCCGAATAATAGAGCACGCACAGCAGGGCCACTACCCAGAATCCGCCGCTGGTCAGGATTTTGCCCAAGTCGCTCACCTTGAACGGTTCATCCTTTTCTTCGGCCTCGCCCGTCTGGGCGTCCAGTTTCTTGTCCATGAAGAAATAGACGATGAACATGATCAAGGCAATCATCAGCAGCACCACACCGAAGGCCACCGAGCGCGACACGTCTATGTCTCCGCCCCACTTGGCAAACATCGGCGAGAATATCATGCACGTGGCCACGCCCAAACGCGCCAACGCCATCTCCGAGCCCATGGCCAGCGCCATCTCCTTGCCCTTGAACCATTTCACGATGCCACGGCTTACCGTGATGCCGGCCATCTCCACACCGCAACCGAACACCATGAAGCCCACGGCGGCAAACTTGGCCGAAGCCGGCATGCCCTCATAGAAAGGCGAGATGCCCAGTTCGTCGAATCCGGGGATGTAGTTCAGGTGGTCGGTGAACCAGCCGTTCAACGCGCTCGAAGCGAACGCATCGGTGACGGCATACCAGTTGACCGTCGCTCCCACCAGCATCACCACGCCCGAGAGCAGGGCCGTGAAGCGCACCCCCATCTTGTCGAGAATGATGCCGGCAAAAATCAGGAAGAACACGAACACGTTGAGAAACGTCTCCGAGCCCTGCATCGTCCCGAAGGCCGTCGAGTCCCATCCGCGTGTCGACTGCATCAAGTCCTTGATGGGCGAAAGGATGTCCATAAAAATGTACGAACAAAACATGGCCGAAGCCAGCAGTACCAGAGCCGTCCAGCGCAGGGCAGGCACGTCTCTCATCAGTTGCATTTTTTTCTCTGTCATATCTCCTATTTATTTTTTGTTTCGGATGAAAAAAGCCCAAAGCCGCCATCCGGGGCGGACCCATGTCCCCACTCCCCCGACGGCGGCTTTGTCTATCTTATGCATTCAGGACTCGGCGCATCAGTCGCAGCACGCCAACTTGCCATTCGAGCCAAGCACGTTTTCGATTTTGTGCTTATACATCTTCTCCATGTTGTCGCGGGCCGGACCCAGGTACTTGCGCGGGTCGAACTCAGCCGGCTTCTCGGCAAAGGTCTTGCGGATAGCAGCCGTCATAGCCAGACGCGAGTCGGAGTCGATGTTGATTTTGCAAACCGCGCTCTTGGCGGCCTTGCGGAGTTCTTCTTCGGGGATGCCGATGGCAGCCTCCAGTTTGCCACCATACTGGTTGATGGTGTCCACTTCCTCCTGGGGCACCGACGACGAGCCGTGGAGCACGATGGGGAATCCCGGCAATTTTTCCATGACGGCGTCCAGCACCTCGAAAGCCAAAGGAGGAGGCACAAGGCGTCCCGTAGCGGGGTCAACGTGGCACTGTTCGGGTTTGAACTTGTATGCACCGTGCGACGTACCGATGCTGATGGCCAGCGAGTCGCAGCCCGTACGCGTGGCAAAGTCAATCACCTCTTCGGGGTTCGTGTAGGTATGGTGTTCGGCCGAGACCTCGTCTTCTACGCCGGCCAGCACACCCAGTTCGCCTTCGACCGTCACGTCGAACTGATGAGCATATTCCACCACCTTCTTCGTCAGCGCCACGTTCTCTTCATACGGGAGGTGCGAACCGTCGATCATCACCGACGAGAATCCCATGTCCACGCACGACTTGCAGAGTTCGAACGAATCGCCGTGGTCCAAGTGGAGCACGATTTCCGGATGGGCGCATCCCAGTTCCTTGGCATATTCCACAGCACCTTCGGCCATATAGCGGAGCAGCGTTTGGTTGGCATAGTTTCGTGCGCCTTTCGATACCTGCAGGATTACCGGCGATTTGGTTTCGACGGCAGCCTTGATGATGGCCTGCAGTTGTTCCATGTTGTTGAAGTTGAACGCGGGGATGGCGTATCCCCCTTTGATGGCACGGGCGAACATATCGCGCGTGTTCACCAAGCCCAAATCTTTGTAGTTTACCATTTTCTTTTACCTATTTAATATTATGGATTCTTTTAATCGGGTGCGAAGATAGCGATTCCTCTCCACATACATTCCCCTTTCCCGTTAAAAAATATACCTTTTGCCACCATTTTCCCCTCGGGCTGCACCAGCGGCACGCCCGCCTAACCTGTTTTGCCATACCGAAGTAGCAAGGAGAAAGGAACGGATTCCGTTGGCCGGGAATCGCCAATAGCCCACCCTTCCCCGAAATTTTTCGCGCAAATGCGCCCCGATACACGAAAATTTGTGCGCCATCTGTTTCGCAGTTCACGGAAAAGGTGTACCTTTGCGGCCGAATCATATAAAAACAAAGAACCATTACACGTTTTTATTGTTACCAGCAATAAACATCAGTATAAACTAAAAAAGCCACAACAATGAAAAAGGGTATCCATCCAGAATCGTACCGTCCGGTAGTGTTCAAAGATATGTCGAACGGAGATATGTTCTTGTCGCGCTCTACTTGCGCCACGAAAGAAACTGTAGAGTTCGAAGGCGAGACGTATCCGGTCGTTAAACTTGAAATCTCCAGTTCGTCGCACCCCTTCTATACGGGTAAGTCGAAGTTGGTGGACACGGCAGGACGCGTGGACAAGTTCATGAGCCGCTACGGAAACCGCAGAAAGAAATAAACCGAGGACCCGTTAAGACTCGAGATAGGGGCGATATTTCAATGCCTTGCATCTCGGCTATTCTGAAACAGGAAACGTCTAAGAGGTTGTGCCAAAATCGCGCATTTTGGCACAACCTCTTTTTTTATGCCCATTTGACGGCGGTGTGTCATAATGGCCAATCTGCGGCGTTGCTATCGGCATTCGGCCTTGGTCGTGTACGCCAGTACACTCCCTTCGGCCTCAGCCTCAGCGCCTTGCATCTCGACCATTCTGACGCACCTTTGAGGCTGCGCCAAAACATTCAGTTTTGACACAGCCTCGTTTTCCCACACCAAGCGGAAATCGCCCTGGCGGAGAAGCCGGGTCAGCGAGGCGCACGCATCGGCATCGGTTATCGGCGCACCGCCGCACGTGTAGAAACGGAGCGCTTCCGTCAGTGCCGAATTGGCCACATCGGTGATGGCCACACAGTCGGCCTCCCCGCCTTCGTACACCCACACCTGCGTAGGTCTTGCAGCCGAATGCTGCAACTGCCGCCCTACCTCCTCGGTGAGCCAGGCCGGATCCTTCACTCCACATACGCTTACGCCCAAAGGGGCAAAACCGCCACCTTCACGCTCCGAATCGCCGTCGTGGCACGACAGCAGCGGGAGCAGACAAAGAATAATCATCAGTTTTTTCATTGCGTCATTGAAATTAATGGTTAAACTCAAAACGGTCGTTAGGCCATTATGCGCAAACGAACTTTCTTTTTGGCATCTGTCTTCCCGTTTCTCGGTTACAATGGAGCCCCATTGCGCCCTCAAAGCGAGAAAAAATCTGCTCAAAAATAGAAGTTGTTATCATCATAACGCGAATGACCGATTTGGATTAAATACTTCGATGGCGAAGATAGGCATTTCTCCCCCCCCCTCCAAGCAATCGGGCGGGGAAATGTCTTATCGCCATGAACATACGTCTCGAACCCAAAGAGGCTATCTACGCCTACAGCACCCCCATCGTACAACAAACGGCTTCCCTGTCCAGAAAAAGTGAAAGAACGGTCAGTCCGTGCGCACAAAGCGCCCGCCACGCCACACGTAGGCCAGGACGCCGCATCGCAGACAGCGGCGGAGGTCGTCGGCAGTGGAGGAATCGAGGTAGTCGGGCGTAGTGTAGGTAGCGCGCAGCGTTGGCGCGGAAGGGTCGAGGTCGAAGCGAAAAAGGGGCAAGTCCGCCGCATAGAGGGCGTCGGACTGCGGCAGGAGGACAAGGCTGTCAAGGGGCAGCAGGTAGTCCGCCGGAGCGGGAGGCGCAAAGAGGCCGTCGGACGACAAGGGTTGCCACTGAGGGGTATAAAACATCAACTGCGAGTCCGCCGCCGGACCGGCATACGTGCGCACGCAGCACACCACCCGGGTACTGTCGGTCAGCGGAAGCAGTTTCAACTGCATGGTGGCGGCCGCAGAGGTCTGCAGCAGCAGGTAGTCCGCCGTCAGCGCCAGCATTTCGGAGGGTTGCCCCAGCCGGTTCTTCACCTGCGCCCGCATGTGGCTGTCGAGAAAATCGACAAAATCGGCCCGGTCGTTGGCCGTAAGAGCGGGCAAGAGCGTGTCCGGCATGGCCAGGAACACGTCCTTCATCGTCTGGGCCGGAAGCCACAGCGGCATCCACAGCGCCAGCAGGAGTCCTATGATTCGCATGGTTTTCATGATTTTGAGCCCAAATATAAGCATATCATTCCGAGTAATACCAAGAAGAGGTCGACGGCCTTGCTTTTTAAATTCTTTTCACGGAAAAGCAAAGCTCCGAACAGGAAGCTGACCAACACGCTGCCCCGGCGCACCATCGAGACAACGGAGATGAGCGCATCGTCGAACGTGAGGGCATAGAAATAGGCAAAATCGGCCGCACAAAGAAACAGGGAGATGAGCGGGATGCACCAGTCCCAACGGAAGGGAGTAGTGCGGTGGCGCGAAGGATACCACAACAGCAGCAACATGACACCCATGAGCAGGGCCTGGTAGATGTTGTACCACGCCTGCACCACCATGCGGTCGAACCGCGCCATCAAGAACTTGTCATACAGCCCACTGGCCGCCCCCAACACGGAGGACAGCACGACGAACCAAATCCAGCGGTCGTGGCGGAAGTCGATGCCTTCCTTCTTGCCCGAACGGCTCAGCAGGAAGAACGAGACAACAGCCAGCAGCACGCCGGCCCACTGGTAGAGGTTGAGCCGCTCGCCAAACACCAGCATGGCCCCCACCAGCACCATGACGGGACGGGTGGCATTGATGGGCCCTACGATGGTGAGGGGCAGATGTTTGATTCCGAAATAGCCCAGCACCCACGAACCCAGCACAATGAGCGACTTGACCCAGATGTAGGCATGCACCTCCCAGCCGGCCTGAGGCACGTAGCAAAGCGAGGACTGGAGCAACGACGGGGCCAGGCGGCTCGTCACGATGAAGGGAAGGAACAGGAGGCTGGAGAAGAGGGTGTTGAGGAACAACACGGGGACGACGGCGTTGTGCTGCAGCGAACGCTTCTTGAACACATCGTAGAACCCCAACAGGGCAGCCGAAAGAAAAGCCAACAACAACCACATAAACCTACAGATTTAGGAAACGGAAGACGAGGATGTGTCCGCACGGAGGAACACCTCGGGCGGATAGGCCACCTCTTCCAGAAACAGCGCATGGCCGGGTGCCGAACTGCCCGCCTTGCAGCGGTCTTTCTGCTCGATGATGCGGCGGAAGCCCTCCACCGTCAGCTTGCCGCGGCCTACCTCGAAAAGCGTACCCACGACGGCCCGCACCATGTTGCGCAAAAAGCGGTCGGCCTGGATGGTGAACACCCAGTCGGCAGGGCCAAGGGCGTCCCAACGGGCCTGCATGATGCGGCAGTTGTTGGTCTTGACGTCGGTGTGCAGTTTGCTGAAACTGGTAAAGTCGGTATAGTCGGCCAGTACGGCCGCAGCCCGGTTCATGGCCTCAAAGTCCATGCGGCCGAAGAGACGGCACTTCTGCTGCCGTCCGAAGGGCGACTTCACGGTGGTGACGTAGTAGCGGTAGGTACGCGAAATGGCGTCGAAGCGCGCATGGGCGTCGGGGCGGACGGGCCGCACGCTGTGGACGGCGATGTCGGGCGGCAACAGGCGATTGAGTTTGTCGGTCAGCAGGGCGACATCCAGCGCCACGGCCGAATCGAAATGGGCCGTCATGTGCGAGGCGTGCACTCCGGCGTCGGTGCGGCCCGCACCGGTCACCTCGGTCGGCACACGCAGATAGGTGGACAAAGCCTGCGCCAGACACTGCTGCACGCTCGAGCCGTTGGGCTGAATCTGCCAGCCGTGGTAGTCGGTGCCGTCGTAGGCCAAGTCGATGAAATAACGGTACATAAGCGGAGGGGATGGAGAATGTTTGTTCTACAGGCGGGTGGTGATGTGGAAGCACCCCTGTTTCACTTCGTATTTGATATAGCACCACTCCTTCTGGCGCAGGTCGCGCAAGACCTCGGCCAGCACCATCTTCAGTTTCTCGTCCTTCGAGACGGGTGCGTCGGGGGCGAGTGGCTCGAAGCGACGGTAACTCACGTCGAACGTCGTGCCGTAGAAATGGGCGGAGTTCTCGGAGGCGTTGTAGTTGCGCCGGCGCAGCCGACGCACGTCGTGGCGCGTGCGGAGCACCGAGGTGACGATGATGCGGTGCGGAGCCAGCCCCTTGTTCGCCAAGGAATCTTGGAAGTTGCGGCCAATCTTCGTCAGCAGCACGCTGGCCGACGGCACCAGGTAGGGGATGGAGTGCGTCAGCGAGTCCATGGCGAAATACCCGTTCGGGACGACGCGCAGCAAGCGGTCGGTCTGCTGTTCGGCCGCCTCACGGTCTTCGATCGGGCGGATGCCCCTGCGGGTGGCCGCAGCCAGATGCAGGTCGTTGAGGTCGCCAAACGTACGGCGGTAACTCACCACGCCGCGAACCTTCGTATAAGTGCGGCCGGTCCGTGCGGACGTGGCGTCGTCGCCCCCTCCGCACGACGCAAACGCCGCCAGCGCAAGGCCCAGCAGCAAGCCGTATGTCAGTTTGTTCATAAGCAAAAAAGAAGAACGTCCATAAAAAGCAACGTCCGCAACCCTCGGGATGAGAAGTCTCCCCTCCCCCGAAACGTCCGGCCTTGCCCAATTTGCGGGCAAAGATAGTGCAAGCCGAGCGAAAAACAATCAAGCCTCGGCTTGAAATTGTTTTGCCGAGGCGCAGCCTATCTTATCAAAAGATAGTGCAAGCCGAGCGAAAAACAAAAAAACGGGCGGCGAACGAGGGGCAAATCCGAAACGTTTTGCGTACATTTGCACGCAAAAATTCCAAGGAAAGACAAGGATGCGAGAAGCACCCGGCAGATTTATGATAGAGAAACATATCGTTTTAGAGGATGTGGACCCCGTCGTCTTCTACGGCGTGAACAACACCAACATCCAACTGATAAAAGCCCTGTATCCGAAACTGCGGATTGTGGCACGAGGCAATGTCGTCAAGGTCATGGGCGACGAAGAGGAAATGTGCGCCTTCGAAGAGCAAATCCAGGCGCTGGAGCAACACTGCGTCCGCTACAACGCACTCAGCGAAGAAGCCATCATCGACATCGTGAAGGGGAACACCCCGCAGACCGAACGGGCGGACAATGTCATCGTGTTCAGCGTGAACGGGAAGCCCATCATCCCCCGGAGCGAGAACCAGGAGAAGATGGTGAAGGAATTCGCCAAAAACGACCTGTTGTTCGCCATCGGACCTGCCGGATCGGGCAAGACCTATACGGCCATCGCCCTGGCCGTACGCGCGCTCAAAAACAAGGAAATCAAGAAAATCATCCTCAGCCGCCCCGCCGTGGAAGCCGGCGAGAAACTGGGCTTCCTGCCCGGCGACATGAAGGACAAGATAGACCCCTATCTGCAACCGCTGTATGACGCGCTGCAGGACATGATTCCCGCCGCCAAACTGAAGGAGTACATGGACCTGAACATCATCCAGATAGCCCCACTGGCCTTCATGCGCGGACGCACGCTGAACGATGCCGTCGTCATCCTGGACGAGGCACAGAACACCACCACCCAGCAAATCAAGATGTTCCTCACCCGCATGGGTACGAACACGAAAATGATTGTCACCGGCGACCGCACGCAGATAGACCTGCCGCGTGCACAAGCCTCCGGACTGGTGCAGGCCCTGCGCATCCTGAAAGGCGTCAGAGGCATCGGGTTCATCGAACTGAACCAGAAAGACATCGTACGCCACAAACTGGTGACCCGCATCGTGGAGGCGTACGACAAATACGAGAAAGAAAAGGAACAAGAGACTATTCAATCATCCATATCACTATGAACAAAGCATTAACGAAAACAGATTTCAACTTTCCGGGACAGGTAAGCGTGTACCACGGCAAGGTGCGCGACGTGTACAACATTGATGGCGAGAAACTGGTCATGGTGGCCACCGACCGCATCTCGGCCTTCGACGTCATCCTGCCCAAAGGCATCCCCTTCAAGGGACAGATGCTGAACCAGATTGCCGCCAAATTCCTCGACGCCACGCAGGACATCTGCCCCAACTGGAAACTGGCCACGCCCGACCCCATGGTGACCGTTGGCGTCCTGTGCGAAGGATTCCCCCTCGAAATGATCGTGCGCGGATACCTCTGCGGAAGCGCATGGCGAGCCTACAAGAGCGGCGTACGCGAAATCTGCGGCGTGAAACTGCCTGAAGGCATGCGCGAAAACGAGAAATTCCCCGAACCCATCATCACCCCGACCACCAAGGCGGAAATCGGCACGCACGACGAGGACATCTCGAAAGAGGAAATCCTGGCCCGCGGACTGGCCACGCCCGAGGAATACGCCCTGCTGGAGAAGTACACCCTGGCCCTGTTCAAGCGCGGCAGCGAAATCGCCGCCGAAAGAGGCCTCATCCTGGTGGACACGAAGTACGAATTCGGCAAGCACAACGGCGAAATCTACCTGATGGACGAAATCCACACGCCCGACTCCAGCCGCTACTTCTACTCCGAAGGCTACGAAGAACGATTCGAAAAGGGAGAAGCCCAGAAGCAACTGTCGAAGGAGTTCGTACGCGAGTGGCTCATGGACAACGGATTCCAAGGAAAGGCCGGACAGCAGGTGCCGGAGATGACCGACGAAATCGTCAATGCCATCAGCGCACGCTACATGGAACTGTATGAGCACATCACCGGCGAGCCCTTCCAGAAGGCCGGAACGGACGACATCGCCGCACGCATCGAACAAAACGTGAGCGAATACCTGGCATGACCTACCAACAAGAAACCATCAAGCCCTACGGCGGGGACGAGAGCAAACGGGTGCAGGTGGAGCGGATGTTCGACCACATCGCGCCCACCTACGACCGCTTGAACCATACCCTGTCGTTGGGCATCGACCGATGGTGGAGGAAACGGGCCATCAAGACCCTGGCCGAAGCACGCCCGAAACGGATGCTGGACGTGGCCACGGGCACGGGCGACTTCGCCCTGCTGGCCTACCGGATGCTGCAGCCCGAAAGCCTCGTCGGCTGCGACATCTCGGCCGGCATGATGGACGTGGCCCGGCGAAAGACGGCTGCAGTCGGACTGGACGGCCGCATCACCTTCGCCCAGGAAGACGTGGTGCGCCTCTCCTTCGACGAGGGTGCGTTCGACGCCGTCACCGTGGCCTTCGGCGTACGCAACTTCGAGGACCTGGACCGCGGACTGGCGGAGATGAGGCGCGTGCTCGCCGATGGCGGGAAACTGGTCGTACTGGAACTGTCCACCCCCGAACGCTTCCCCATGAAGCAACTCTACCGCTTCTACTCGCACACCGCCATCCCGGCCATCAGCCGCCTGTTCGGCACCGACCGAAACGCCTACCGCTACCTGCCTGCCTCCATCCAGGCCTTTCCGCAAGGCGAGGTGATGGAGCAGATTCTCTACAAAGCCGGATTCCGCGACGTACGCTTCCGGCGGCTCACCTTCGGGCTTTGCACGCTGTACGTAGCCACCAAGTAACCCCTCCAAAACAAGAAGAAACCCCATGAAGAAATTCGGACTCATCGGCTATCCGCTCGGACATTCCTTCTCGCAAGGCTATTTCAACGAGAAGTTCGCCAACGAAGGCATCGACGCCCGCTACGACAACTACGAAATCGCCTCCATCGGCGACTTTCCGGCCGTCGTGGAAGAGAACCCCGACCTGTGCGGCCTCAACGTGACCATCCCCTACAAGGAGAAGGTCATCTCCTACCTGGACGAGGTGGACGGGGCGGCCACCGAAATCGGAGCCGTCAACGTCGTCAAAGTGGTGCGCCACAAAGGGTCGGTGCGCCTCGTCGGCTACAACTCGGACGTCATCGGCTTCGTGCAGTCCATCGAACCCTTGATAGAGAGCCACCACAAGAAGGCCCTCGTGCTGGGAACGGGCGGAGCCGCCAAGGCCGTCGTCTACGGGCTCCGCTCGCTGGGCGTGGAGCCTACCCTGGTCAGCCGACGTCCCCACCCCGACTGGCTGAACTACGACCAACTCACACCGGCGTGCATGGACGAATACACCGTCGTAGTCAACTGCACCCCGGTGGGCATGTATCCCCGGGTGGACGAATGTCCGGACATCCCCTACGAAGGTCTGACCCCCCGCCACCTGCTGTACGACCTGGTCTACAACCCCGACCAGACGCTCTTCCTCAAGAAAGGGGCCGCCCAGGGGGCCCAGGTGAAGAACGGGTTGGAGATGCTGTTGCTCCAGGCCTTTGCCGCCTGGGAGTTCTGGAACAAATAGGCCTCGCCGCATGAGACGCTTCGCCCGACTGACGGCCATCGCCGTCCTGCTGATTCTGTGCCTGCTGGGAGCCGCCAGCCGGTACATGCTCGACTATTCGCTGAAACCCGAAAACCGCGGCAAGGACCTGAAGGGCTCGTATGCGTTCATGTACGAACGCTACCCCTACCTGCGCCCCTGGGTGGACAGCCTCCGCCAGGCCAGCGCCTTGTGCGACACCTTCGTCCGCGCCGCCGACGGTACCCGCCTGCACGCCCTCTACGTCCGTGCCGTACCGGCCAGCACACGCACGGCCGTCATCGTCCACGGCTACACCGACAACGCCATCCGGATGCTCATGATTGGCCACCTGTACAGCCACGAACTGGGCTACAACATCCTCCTGCCCGACCTCCGCTACTCGGGACTGAGCGAAGGCGACCACTTCCAGATGGGATGGAACGACCGGACAGACCTGCTGCAATGGATGGACGTGGCGCACGCCCTCTACGGCGACTCGACCACCCAGGTAGTGCACGGCATCTCGATGGGCGCGGCCACCACGATGATGGCCTCGGGCGAACTGCCCCAACGCCCCTACGTGCGCTGCTACGTGGCCGACTGCGGCTACACCTCCGTGTGGGACGAGTTCCAGCACCAACTGAAGGAGCAGTTCCACCTGCCGGCCTTCCCGCTGCTCTACACCACCGACTGGCTGTGCCGGCAAAAATACGGATGGGGATTCCGCGAAGCATCGGCCCTGAAGCAAGTGGCCCGCTGCCCGCTGCCCATGCTGTTCATCCACGGCGAGGCCGACACCTTCGTGCCCACCACGATGCTCCTCGACCTGTATCAAGCCAAACCCGCGCCGAAAGACCTATGGATAGCCCCAGAGAGCGAACACGCCCTGTCCTACCGCGACCATACGCAGGAATACGTCCGGCGCATACGCATCTTCACCGATAAATATATGTAAACCCACGGCCGCCTCGGCATCCGTTTCCAGTACGATTGTTAATCGTATCCCGGTACGATTAATAATCGTACTCAAGAACGATTAATAATCGTACCTGAATTGCGAGTATAGGGCCTGCCGAAGACGAGCGGAGGGAGGGCCGGTTTCAGTTCTTCATCTTCAGCAACGTCCACACGACCAGCGGCGCGCCAAACAGGGCGGTGATGGAATTGATGGGCAACGTGCCCTGAGCGCCGGGCAACTGCGAAACCAGGTCGCACGCCAGCATCACCGCCGCCCCGCACAACCACGAGGCGGGCAGCAAGACGGCATGGTTGGCCGTCCGGAAAAAGCCGCGGGCCACATGCGGAATGGTCACCCCGACGAAAGCAATCGGTCCCGTGAAGGCCGTCGACGTGCCTGCCAACAAGGCCGTGGCCAGGATGACCCACAAACGGGTACGGAAGACGGAGACACCCAACCCGGCGGCATAGTTCTCGCCCAGCAGCAGAGCGTTCAGCCGCTTCTGCAAGGCAAAAGCGATGCACGCGCCCAGCAACATCGTGGGGAAGAGGACGGCCAGATAGTCCCACCCCACGGCCGACAGACTGCCGAACGTCCAGGTGATGAACAGTTTAAGCGTATCCGGGTTGCTCGAACTCTGCAAGATGCTGACGATGGCTCCGGCAAAATGGCCGAACATCATCCCGATGATGAGCAACGTCACGGTCTGAGGCACCTTGACGGACGCAAGCACTACCAGCAGCAGCACCAGCACGGCCCCTATCGTGGCAGCCGCCACCTGTCCCCAGCCCACCAGCACGAACCACGGCAACGAAGCACCGCCCAGCGTAAGCAGCGCCACACCCAGCCCGGCCCCCGAGGTCACCCCCAGCACGTCGGGCCCGGCAAGCGGATTGCGAAACAGGGTCTGCATCATCAGGCCCGCCACCGAAAGCGATGCACCGGTCAGCACCGCCGTCAAGGCCTTCGGCAGGCGATGGTTCCACAAGATTTCCCGGTAGACAGGGTCGGCACCCTCGCCCGTCAGCACATGCCACACCTCCCGCATCGGGATGGAGATGCTGCCCCACACCACGTCGGCACAAAACAAGGCCAACGACATAGCCGTCAAAACGAAAAAGCGGGTTCTCATGGCAGACGTTGCATATAAAACAATTCGTAACCGGGCAGCAGTTCGGGATGCATCACCTTGATCATGTCCTTCAGCAAGCGGTCCGGACGCGCGACGGCGCTCTCCCAATAGTCATTGCCGCCCTCGGGGGTCGTCCTGCGATTGTAGTTGTACACCCGCCCCTCGCGATAGGCCTTGAACAGTTTGTACTTCTCGTCCGCCCGGCCCAGTTCCTCCAGCGTGTTGGCCTGGACACCGACCCACACGTCGGCATCGCGAAACTGCAGCAACGCCTGCTCGATGGTCAGCGACAGACTGCCCGACGTTTCATCGACGGCATACAGATAATCGGCCCCGGCCTCGCCAAACAGACGAGCATTGAAACTGTCGCCGGCCGGCATATACCACGTACCCCGGAAATCCTGTCCGGCCATGACCGAAGGACGCACCTCGCAATCCTCCGCCAGCCGGCGGCACGACTCGTATTCCTGCTCCACCAGGCGGAACAGGCTGTCGGCCTCTGCCTTTTTGCCGAAGAAGGCACCGACAAACTTAATCCACTCCGCCCTGCCGAGCAGCGTCCGTTCCTGCCATTCTATATTATATAATAAGGAGAGACCCGTCCGCCGCATGCGCTTGGCGTTCTCGTCCTCCACGTTGTAGGCCGTCGTCATCACCGCCTGCGGATGCAGCAGAAGCAGACGCTCGATGTCCAGGTTGAAAGCATCGCCCAGGTCCACCACCGCCCCTTCGCGTACACGCTGGCGGATGGCAGGGTTGTAGACGTACTGCACGCGGCATACGCCCGTCACGCGGTCAATCACGCCCAACATCTGCAGGAACTCCAACTGCGTGGCCGAATTGGCCACCAGGGTCTGCAGCGGCACCCTCACCTTCAGTCCGTCGGACGGAACCTCCGTGGCCTCGTCCTCCACCAGGTAATAGCGGGCATACACCTCACCCTCCTTCCAGGGGTTCAATACCGTCAGCATGGTATACCCGTCGGCCTCCACCAACCGGAAGCCTTTGGCATGGCGCAACAAGACGGGCGTACCCCCGGCCTGCCCGTCCTGTCCCCCGCTCCGCGGACGGCACGCACCGAACGACAACAAGGCACAGATGCAAACAATTATGCTCGATTTCATCAAACAATCGTTTTATAAGGTTCTTGCCACAAAGGTAGCATTATTTCAGCAGAAGCGCAGGTTTGTCTTCCCGATTCTGCAGTTTCTGCCATAATGACACATTTCACATCCATTTCTGCCACAGCAACACCCTGCCGACCGGGCATGCCACCCACTTGGCACGGGCTTTGTATACGAATAAGCGTCCACATCCGGACAAGGCACACCAAGCCCCGGACGGCGGACAAGAGAAAATAAACGAAAACGAAAAGAAAACTAAAAAAGAAAATAACATCATGGGAAAGATTATTGGAATTGACTTAGGTACTACCAACTCGTGTGTATCTGTATTCGAAGGAAACGAACCTGTAGTAATCGCCAACAGCGAAGGCAAGCGCACCACTCCTTCCGTCGTAGCATTTGTCGACGGCGGCGAGCGCAAAGTGGGCGACCCGGCCAAGCGTCAGGCCATCACCAACCCGAGACGGACGGTGTTCTCCATCAAACGTTTCATGGGCGAAAGCTGGGATCAGGTTCAGCGTGAAATCGCACGCGTCCCCTACCCGGTGGTCAAAGGCGACAACAACACGCCGCGCGTCGACATCGACGGACGCCTCTACACCCCGCAGGAAATCTCGGCCATGATTCTTCAGAAAATGAAGAAGACCGCCGAAGACTACCTGGGACAAGAAGTGACCGAAGCCGTCATCACCGTGCCGGCCTACTTCTCCGACTCGCAGCGTCAGGCCACGAAAGAAGCCGGACAGATTGCCGGTCTGGACGTAAAGCGTATCGTCAACGAGCCGACGGCCGCCGCACTGGCCTACGGCGTGGACAAAGCCAACAAAGACATGAAAGTGGCTGTGTTCGACCTCGGTGGAGGTACGTTCGATATCTCCATCCTCGAATTCGGCGGAGGCGTGTTCGAAGTATTGTCCACCAACGGTGATACCCATCTGGGTGGTGACGACTTCGACCAGGTCATCATCGACTGGCTGGTACAAGAGTTCAAGAACGACGAAGGTGCCGACCTGACTACCGACCCGATGGCCCTGCAACGCTTGAAAGAAGCAGCCGAAAAGGCCAAGATTGAGTTGTCCTCGTCGACCAGCACCGAAATCAACCTGCCGTACATCATGCCGGTAGGCGGAGTGCCCAAGCACCTGGTGAAGACGCTGACCCGTGCCAAGTTCGAACAACTGGCTCACGGCCTGATCCAAGCCTGCCTCGAACCGTGCAAGAAGGCCATGCAGAGCGCCGGCCTCAGCAACTCGGACATCGATGAAGTAATCCTCGTAGGTGGTTCGTCGCGTATCCCGGCCGTACAGAAACTGGTGGAAGACTTCTTTGGCAAAGCCCCCTCGAAGGGTGTCAACCCCGACGAAGTGGTAGCCGTAGGCGCCAGCATCCAGGGCGCCGTGCTGAATCAGGAAGCCGGAGCCGGCAACATCGTCCTGCTGGACGTAACCCCGCTTTCGATGGGTATCGAAACCATGGGCGGCGTGATGACGAAACTGATTGAGGCCAACACGACCATCCCCTGCAAGAAGAGCGAAATCTTCTCGACCGCAGCCGACAACCAGACCGAAGTGACCATCCACGTACTGCAAGGCGAACGCCCGATGGCCGCCCAGAACAAGTCGATCGGCCAGTTCAACCTGACCGGAATCGCCCCGGCCCGCCGCGGTGTTCCGCAAATCGAGGTGACGTTCGACATCGATGCCAACGGTATTCTGAACGTTTCGGCCAAGGACAAGGCTACCGGCAAGGAGCAGGCCATCAAGATTCAAGCCTCTTCCGGCTTGAGCAAGGAAGAAATCGAGCGCATGAAAGCCGAGGCCGAAGCCAACGCCGACGCCGACAAGAAGGAACGCGAACGCGTAGACAAACTCAACCAGGCCGATACCATGATCTTCCAGACGGAAAATCAGCTGAAGGAACTGGGCGACAAGATTCCGGCCGACAAGAAAGCCCCGATTGAGGCTGCTCTGCAGAAACTGAAAGATGCACACAAGGCACAAGACTTGTCCGGCATCGACAGTGCCATCGCCGAACTCAACACCGCCTTCCAAGCTGCCAGCGCCGAGATGTACGCCCAAAGCGGTGCACAAGGCCAGCAAGCCGGAAACGACGCCGGCCAGCAGCAAGCCAAGCAAGGCCACACGGACGAAAACGTCCAGGATGCCGACTTCGAGGAGGTGAAGTAAGAAACGGTATACATTTATCAGAAAAGGTGTGGAAACCCAGTTGGTTTCCACACCTTTTCTTGTTTTTATATTTGGTGTTTTTCTATCTATGTTTATTGTTTTTTTATATTGCTGTCCGATAAAAGTTGACAGGTACAAATCTATCAGGCCAGACAGTTAATTGCACGGAGGCCGAGCCTGATTTTTGATTTACAAGCCCCCTCAGTCG
>JBJEHD010000053.1:0-52414 GCA_051875715.1 Bacteroidaceae bacterium | reverse complement strand
TAGAGCATTAGCCTTCCAAGCTGAGGGTCGCGGGTTTGAGTCCCGTCTTCCGCTCCACAAAGGTCCGGTAATCGGTCAAACTGATTGCCGGACCTTTCTTGTTTTATTTCCGATTCTTGAACCAAGAGATGCACCTCATGAAACATCTGCTGACAAGCCTATTCCTTTGTCTCGCCTTCAACGGCCTTGCGCAAGGACAAGAAGACTATCATTCACTCTACCAACGAGGCGTGGACCTGGCCGAAGCCGACAGCCTTTGCGAAGCCGAACAAGCATTCCGGGAGGCATTACGCCAATCGCCGACGAACGCCGGAAACGCCTTGATATTTTCCAACCTAGGCACAGTACAGCGGCGACTGGGGAAGCACGCCGAAGCGTTGGAATCGTACGCCCTGGCGCTCAACCTCTCCCCTCTCAACCCCGCCATCCTGCTCAACAGGGCTTCCCTCCTGCTTGAAATGGGCATGGACGACAAAGCCTACATCGACTATTGCAACGTGCTCGATGTAGACAAGGACAACACATCGGCTTTGTTGTACCGCGCCTACATCAACCTGGGCCGCCATGCCTACAAGGAGGCCGAGACGGACTATCTGCGGCTTATCGCCCTGGAGCCGGACAACCGGCTGGCGCACATGGGGCTTGCCACCACTTATCAACGCCAGAAGAAATACGCACAGGCATCCGAACTGCTGAACACGATGCTGCAGGCGCATCCCGAAGACGCCAGCCTGCTGACCTTTAGGGCCGAACTGGAGATGGAAACCGCCAACTGGGAGGCCGCCCTCTACGACCTCAACGAGGCCATCCGGCTGGAAGCGGCATCGGCCGATCTCTATCAGATGCGAGCCGAGGTCTATCTGCACCTCCGCCAAAAGAACAAAGCAAAGGCCGACTTAGAACGGGCCGTCCAATTGGGGATGCCCAGGAAAGAGTTGCAGGACCTTTGGAACCAATGTCGATAAAACAACGTAAACCCACCTATATGGACATCGAGAAGATTATGACAGAAGGCCTTGTCTTCAAGAAAGGCCCTTCGGGAGCCAAGAGCCAACCCGACCGTGTAAAAACCAAAGCCAAGAAGAAAACGTACATCACCGGCCTCCACGGATCCGGTTCGGCTAAAATGAAAGAAGAATACAGGCGGCGCAGAGCCAACCGCCACAAGAAATAGCCGTATCACTCACGAAAGGCAGAAGGGGTTGTGCCAAATTCTTTTAGCACAACCCCTTCTGCTTTTGGATGGTCGACACGCCATGCACTGAGGCCGAGGAGGAAGAAGCGTACTCCTTATTTTTTCAAAGCCTCTTCAATCAGCGCGGACAACTCGTCGGCCAGTTCCGGATTGTCCTGAATGCACTGCTTCGATGCATCCCGACCCTGTCCGAGTTTGGTATCGTTGTAACTATACCACGCACCACTCTTCTTGATAATGCCCAGGTTGGTTCCCAAGTCGATGATTTCTCCCGCACGCGAGATGCCTTCGCCAAACATAATGTCGAACTCCGCCCGACGGAAAGGAGGCGCCACCTTGTTCTTCACAATCTTCACCTTTGTCTGCTTTCCTATCACCTCTTCACCGTCCTTGATGGCTTGTCCCGGACGAATGTCGATGCGCACCGACGCGTAGAACTTCAAGGCGTTGCCACCCGTTGTCGTTTCCGGATTGCCGAACATCACGCCTATCTTCTCGCGCAATTGGTTGATGAAGATGCAGCACGTGTTGGTCTTGCTGATGGCCGAAGTGAGTTTGCGCAAAGCCTGCGACATCAACCGTGCCTGCAGTCCCACTTTGTTCTCGCCCATGTCGCCTTCAATCTCGGCCTTCGGAGTCAGTGCGGCAACCGAGTCGATGATGATCAGGTCGATGGCCGACGAACGAATCAGTTGGTCGGCGATTTCCAGGGCCTGTTCTCCGCTGTCAGGTTGCGAGATGTACAGATTGTCTACATCGACCCCTAACTTCTCGGCATAAAAACGGTCGAACGCGTGTTCCGCATCGATAATGGCCGCAATGCCTCCTTGCCTTTGCACCTCTGCGATGGCATGAATGGCCAACGTGGTCTTACCCGACGACTCCGGGCCGTAGATTTCCACCACACGTCCACGCGGATAGCCACCCACGCCCAACGCCACATTCAATGCGATGGAGCCTGAGGGGATGACATCCACCTCTTGAATACGGTCGTCGCCAAGTTTCATGACCGACCCTTTTCCATAACTTTTCTCAATCTTCTCCAATGCCGACTGCAAGGCCTTCAACTTCTCGTTCATCGGTGCGTTGGAGAACAATTCATCTTCTTTCTTCGCCATATCTTATTCCTTTTTTATACGTTTTTGGTCACTTCAGAATCTGCTGGGCATGCTCCTTCACCTTAATGTCCTTCGGCTGGAAGATACGTTCCACCACGCCTTCCTCATTCAGAATGAAGGTAGTACGGAAAGTTCCCATGTACTTTCTGCCGTACATGCTTTTTTCACCCCATACGCCGAATGCCTCCACCAGTTTCTTCTCCGTATCCGCGATGAGCGGGAACGGCAGTTGTTGCTTCTCTATGAACTTCAAATGCGACCTGGCGCTATCCACGCTCACACCGACAACCGCATAGCCGGCCTGCTGCAAGGCGGCATAGTTGTCGCGCAAGTTGCACGCCTCCGTCGTACATCCCGGCGTACTGTCTTTCGGATAGAAATAGAGAGCCAGTTTCTTGCCCGCATAGTCCGCCAGCCGGACTTCCCGTCCGTTCTGGTCCAGCCCCAACACATCCGGGGCCTTTTCGCCTATCTGCATCATGTCCGCGCCTCTCTATGTTTACAGTTCCAAATCACCGTCGAACACTTCGTGCCACGGAAGGCCTTGTTTGTTCAGTTGTTCCATGAACGGGTCCGGGTCGAACTCTTCCACGTTCCACACGCCCGGCCGTTTCCACAGCCCTTTCATGAACATCATGGCGCCAATCATCGCCGGTACGCCGGTCGTGTAGCTCACGCCCTGCATGCCCGTTTCTTGATAAGCGGCCTGATGGCTGCAGTTGTTATATACGTAGTAGGTACGTTCTTTCCCGTCCTTCAGTCCGCGGATGCGGCAGCCTATCGAGGTTTCGCCTTCGTAGTTCGCGCCCAGGTCTTGCGGGTTGGGCAAGACAGCTTTCAAGAACTGCAGCGGCACGATTTCCATTCCGTTGTAGTTGATGGGGTCGATACGCGCCATGCCGATGTCCTGAATCACACGCAGGTGCGTCAGGTATTCCTGGCCGAATGTCATCCAGAACCGTGCCCGCTTGATGGTCGGATAGTTCTTTACCAACGATTCCAGTTCTTCGTGGTAGAGCAAGTACGAATCACGGGGACCGATGTTGGGATAAGTCAGGTCTTTATGGATTTCCAGCGGTTTGGTCGTCACCCATTGGCCATTTTCATAGTAGCGTCCGTTCTGGGTGATTTCGCGGATATTGATTTCCGGGTTGAAGTTGGTGGCAAATGCCTTGTGGTGGTTTCCTGCATTGCAGTCCACGATGTCCAGGTATTGGATTTCGTCGAAATGATGCTTGGCCGCATAAGCCGTATAGACACCGCTCACGCCCGGGTCGAAACCACAACCGAGAATGGCCGTCAATCCGGCCTCCTCGAACCGTTTCTTGTAGGCCCACTGCCAGCTGTATTCGAAATGAGCCACATCCTTCGGCTCGTAGTTGGCGGTGTCCAGATAGTTCACGCCCGACTTCAGGCAGGCCTCCATGATGGTGAGGTCTTGATAAGGAAGTGCTACGTTGATGACGATTTCCGGTTTGAAACGGTCGAACAGAGCCACCAGTTCGTCTACGTTGTCAGCATCCACCTGTGCCGTTTGGATATTCGGGTTGCCGATGGCCTTGACCACGGCGTCGCACTTCGATTTTGTACGGCTGGCAATCATGATGTCGGTAAACACGTCCGCATTCTGAGCCACTTTGTGCGCCACGACAGTGCCTACACCGCCCGCACCAATAATAAGAACTTTGCCCATCTAAAATATACCTTATTTAATTAAATTAGTTATGTTATCAAAGCAAAGGTACAAAAAGAAATGAAACGAAGGCGAATTACTCCGCTTTTTTAAAACAGATGTTGTATCTTCGTCGCCGAATTTTAGCAAACAACCATGAAGAAAATCGTTTATTGGGCAACGCTGGGTTGCCTCTGTGCGGGAATGGCCTCGTGCGCATCTCCCCGAAAAACATCAACCATCGCCGATTTGGAAGGCGAATGGACAGTAGTCAAAGTCGGCGAACAAGCCATTGAAGCAACCGAAGAACAACCGGCGCCCTTCATCGGATTCAATGTAGCCGAAAAAAGAATTTACGGCAACGCCGGATGCAACCGCATCTTGGGGCAGTTGAACACCGAAAGTGACAGCCTCGCACTCGACAAGTTGGGAACCACGATGATGATGTGCCCCAACATGGAGACCGAGACCGCCGTACTGAAAGCCTTCGGACAGTCCAAGACTTTCTTGCGCGAAGGCGACGCCTTGACCTTCTTCGATGCCGACGGACAAGCCGTCGTATCGTTGACGAAGAAGGAAGAAGCCGCCCAAAGCAAGTAATTGCCGGCAGCGGGGCAAACGCCTGAAAGGTCCAACGCAGGCCCGTGGCATACTGCCTCCAGCCACCTGCAAAAAGAGCGCAGACAATCCAGCCTAATCCTGGACCATGTCTGCGCTCTTTTTGCAACTCAAATCGGCCACACGATGCCACATCAGGCGGAACGCCCAGCATTCTTCCTCACCAACCAACCCGAGGAAATACTTCCTGCGCCTGCATACTACCAGCCCGAGCAAGAGAGGCCAGTACCGACTTTGATGGCGCGCACCCGGTACTGCAGTTTCGAGTAGGCGATACTGGAGTTTCGGCTACTCGTCACTGCAGTGGTACTGGCCCGTGACTGGCCGGGAGACTAACCGCCCGGTTTCGGGCAAACGAGCCTCCTCGCCGGAGTGGATATCCGGATAGGAAGCCCCATCCTCGTCCCTTTGCGCCGGGGTTCCCGTTTCTTCGCCATCCGGCCTCATTGCATCGTCCTCCTCATCCTCTTCCTCGTCCGCAAACGGGTCGGGCCGCTGAGGCCCGTATCCGCAAAACAACACCGAGGCCAACATGCCTGCCACGGCACCGCCCAGATGTCCTTCCCACGACACGGTTTCGCGCACGAAAAAAGGGAACATATCCCACACCAGCCCTCCATACAGGAATGTCACCAACAGCGACACAGCCATCAGCGGGACATGACGGCGTATCACCCCGCTGAAAAACAAGAAGAAGGCCAGACCGTAGATCAAGCCGCTGGCACCCACGTGCCAACCCGGCTTGCCAATGACGAACGTGATCAGTCCGCCCACAACCCACACGAAAAACAAGATGAGGGCGCCCAAATCGCGATAGAAATAAAACAGACACCACGAAAGGAAGAACAAAGGCAACGTATTGGCCGCCAAGTGGTGGAAACTGGCATGCACCAAAGGGTGAGCAAAGATGCCAAAAACACCCTTCTTCTCGAGCGGATAAACACCCAGGTGAGTGAAGTCCCAGTCCATCCCCACCTCCATCGTCTTGACGGCATACAAGACGAAAAGCAGGAACAAGGGAATACACATAGAAACAAAAAGTCGGCGGATTTCGGGTCTCATATTCATTTTCCGGCAAAAATTCGCACAATACTACGAATATTTACACACTAACTGAAAATAAACGATTAAATAATTTTTCAGTTAAATCTGTTTTTGTACTTTTGAACATCGCAAACCTTTATGCGATACGGACTATATCATACATTAACCTTAAAATACGTACAGCTATGAGCTATTTACGATTTGACAAGACTCTGATGGTGAACCTGCAGGAATCCTTGCAACGGGAAATCCTCCGGACGAACAGATCGGGGGCGTATCATTGCACGACAATCGTGGACTGCAATACGCGGAAGTATCATGGTCTGCTCGTCATACCCATCCCCGGGATGGACGACGAAAACCATGTGCTACTTTCCTCGCTCGACGAGACCGTGATTCAGCATGGAGCGGAGTTCAACCTTGGCCTCCACAAATACCAGGGCAACAATTTCAGTCCGAACGGACATAAGTACATCCGCGAATACGACTGCGAACAAGTGCCGACGACGACCTATCGCGTCGGAGGCGTCATCCTCAAGAAAGAAAAGGTATTCGTCCATCACGAAAACCGCATCCTGATTCGCTACACCCTCGTAGACGCCCACTCGGCCACGAAGTTGCGTTTCCGCCCGTTCCTGGCATTCCGCAGCGTACGTCAGTACACGCACGAGAACAACCAGGCCAGCCGTGAATACCAAGAAGTAGAAAACGGCATCAAGACATGCATGTATCCGGGTTATCCCGACCTGTACATGCAGTTCAACAAGAAATGCGAATTCCACTTCTTACCCGACTGGTACCGAGGCATCGAATACACGAAAGAGCAAGAGCGCGGCTACGACTTCAACGAAGACCTCTACGTACCCGGCTATTTCGAAGTAGACATCAAGAAAGGAGAAAGCATCGTATTCTCGGCCGGCATCTCCAACGTGAGCACACGCCAGCTCAAAAAAGTATTTCAAGAAGAGGTGGACGACCGCACACCACGCGACAGTTTCCTCCATTGCCTGATCAACTCCGCCCACCAGTTCCACAACAAGCAGGGCGACAAGCACTACATCCTGGCCGGATATCCCTGGTTCAAATGCCGCGCACGCGACATGTTCATCTCCCTGCCCGGACTGACCCTGGCCATCGATGAGCCCGAAGAATTCGAATCGGCCATGGAGACCGCACGCATCGCCATCCGCCACTTCATCAACGAAGAGCCTGACAACGAAACGCGCATCTATGAAATGGAGCACCCCGACGTATTGCTTTGGGCCATTTGGACCATGCAGCAATACGCCAAACATTTCACGCCCGAGCAATGCCGGCAGAAATACGGCGACCTCATCAAGGACATCATGGAATACCTCCGTCTGGGCAAGCACGACAACCTGTTCGTACATGACAACGGACTGATTTACTCGAACGGACGCGACCGGGCCATCACGTGGATGAACTCCACCGTAGACGGACGTCCGGTGACCCCGCGCACCGGCTACATCGTAGAGTTCAACGCATTGTGGTACAATGCACTTCGTTTCACGGCCGACCTGCTTCGCGAACAAGACGGCCTCTATGCCGAGGTGCTCGACACATTGGCCGAGAAAGCAGGCAAGACATTCGTCAACGTATTCCTCAACGAATACGGCTACCTGTTCGACTATGTGGACGGACAAATGATGGACTGGAGCGTACGCCCCAACATGCTGTTCACCGTAGCGTTCGACTACTCCCCGCTCGACCAAGCACAGAAGAAGCGCATTCTGGACATCACCACACGCGAATTGCTCACACCGAAGGGCATCCGTTCGCTCAGCCCGAAGAGCGGCGGCTACAACCCCAACTACGTAGGGCCGCAACGCCAACGCGACTACGCCTACCATCAAGGTACCGCATGGCCGTGGCTCATGGGCTTCTATACCGAAGCATACCTGCGCATCTACAAGATGAGCGGCCTGTCGTTCGTAGAACGCCAGATGGTCGGTTTCGACGATGAAATGACAACCCACTGCATCGGGTCCATCCCGGAACTGTTCGACGGAAATCCTCCTTTCCGTGGACGTGGGGCAGTCTCTTTCGCCATGAATGTGGCCGAAATCCTGCGTACATTGAAACGATTAAGTAAATATAATAACCAATAAAAGGAGGAACGAACGTATGAAAGTATTAATGTTTGGATGGGAGTTTCCTCCCCATATCTTGGGCGGTTTGGGTACTGCCAGCTATGGTCTGACCAAAGGAATGTCGAAGCAGGAGGATCTGCAAATCACCTTCTGCATACCGAAGCCCTGGGGCGATGAAGACCAGAGTTTCTTGAAAATCATCGGTATGAACAGCGTGCCCATCGTTTGGAAAGACGTCAATTGGGACTACGTGAACAGCCGCGTCGGCAACCGCATGAATCCGCAGGACTACTTCGACCTGCGCGACCACATCTATGCCGACTTCAACTATATGAACACCAACGACCTGGGATGCATGGAATTCTCCGGACGTTACCCCGACAACCTGCACGAGGAAATCAACAACTACTCCATCGTGGCAGGCGTCGTCGCCCGTCAGCAGGAATTCGACATCATCCACTCGCACGACTGGCTCACCTACCCCGCCGGCATCCACGCCAAGCAGGTGTCGGGCAAACCGCTGGTCATCCACGTCCACGCCACCGACTTCGACCGTAGCCGCGGCAACGTGAACCCGACCGTCTACGCCATCGAAAAGAACGGCATGGACCATGCCGACCACATCATGTGCGTGAGCGAACTGACTCGCCAGACCGTCATCAACAAATACCACCAAGACCCGAAAAAGGTTTCGACCGTCCACAATGCCGTATCACCCCTCTCGCAAGAGATTCTCGACATTGTGCCGAAACGGAATCCGAAGGAAAAGGTGGTCACTTTCCTGGGACGTATCACCATGCAGAAAGGACCGGAATACTTCGTCGAAGCAGCCGCCATGGTACTGAACCGCACCCGCAACATCCGTTTCGTGATGGCAGGTAGCGGCGACATGATGGAACAGATGATTCATCTGGCCGCCGAACGAGGCATCGCCGACCGTTTCCACTTCCCCGGCTTCATGAAAGGGAAGCAAGTATACGAGGTACTCAAAGCCAGCGATGTATACATCATGCCCTCCGTATCCGAGCCCTTTGGTATCTCTCCGCTGGAAGCCATGCAATGCAGCGTGCCGACCATCATCTCCAAGCAGTCCGGATGTGCCGAAATTCTGGAGAAGTGCATCAAGACCGACTACTGGGACATCCACGCCATGGCCGATGCCATCTACGCCATCTGTACCTATCCGGCCCTCTACGAATACCTCAAAGAGGAAGGAAAGAAAGAGGTGGACAACATCAAATGGGAGGACGTAGGCTTGAAGGTACGTCGCATCTACGAGGAAGTTTTAAAAAATTATAGATAACAAATAATACAATCCGAGATATGAAAACAATCTGTCTTTATTTTGAGATACATCAAATCGTACACCTGAAACGGTATCGTTTCTTCGACATAGGCACAGACCACTACTACTACGACGACTATGCCAACGAAACCGGCATGGCCGACGTGGTAGAACGTTCCTACAAACCGGCATTGGCCGCCTTGATTGAAATGGCCAAGAAGTCGGAAGGCGCATTCAAAGTAGCATTCTCCATTTCCGGCGTTGCTTTGGAGCAGATGGAAATCCACGCTCCTTGCGTCATCGACCTGCTCCACCAGCTGAACGACACGGGTTGCTGCGAATTCCTTTGCGAACCCTACTCGCATGGCCTTTCTTCGTTGGCCAACGAAGACTGCTTCCGTGAAGAAGTGCTCCGTCAGCGGGCTAAAATCAAAGAAATCTTTGGCAAGGAGCCGAAGGTATTCCGCAACTCCAGCCTCGTTTATTCTGACGACATCGGCCGCCAGGTGGCCGACATGGGTTTCAAAGGCATGCTGACCGAAGGAGCCAAGCACATCCTGGGTTGGAAGAGCCCGCACTACGTATACCACTGCGCACAAGCTCCCAGCCTGAAGTTGCTGCTCCGCGACGTAAAATTGTCCGACGACATCAGCCTCCGCTTCAACAATGGCGACTGGAACGAATACCCGCTCTTCGCCGATAAGTACATGGACTGGATTGCCGCATTCCCCGAAGAAGAGCAAGTCATCAACATCTTCATGGAACTGAGTGCATTGGGTGTGGCCCAACCGCTTTCGTCCAACATCCTGGAATTCATGAAAGCCCTTCCGGCATGCGCCAAGGAACGCGGCATAACCTTCTCCACCCCGTCGGAAATCATCAGCAAGTTGAAATCCGTTTCGGCCATCGAGGTTCCCTATCCGTTGTCCTGGTGCGACGAAGAACGCGACATCAGCACCTGGTTGGGAAATCCCTTGCAGCGTGAAGCCTTCAACAAACTCTACAGCGTGTCCGAACGCGTACACATCTGCAACGACCGCCGTATCAAGCAAGACTGGGACTACCTGCAGGCCAGCAACAACTTCCGTTTCATGACGACCAAAAACTCGGGCGTCGGTCTGAACCGCGGCATTTATGATTCCCCCTACGATGCTTTCACGAACTACATGAACATCCTGGGCGACTTCATTGCCCGTGTCAACTCGCTCTATCCGGAAGACATCGACAACGAAGAGTTGAACTCCTTGCTCACGACCATCAAGAACCAGGGCGACGAACTGGCTGCCTTGCACAAGGAAATCGACAAACTGCAGGCCAAACTCGAGAAGCCCAAACCGGCTGCCACGAAGGCAAAAGCCAAAGCAAAATAAGCATCCAAGTGCTATCTAAATAAAAAACGGGCCGGAATCGGCCCGTTTTTTATTTCCCCCACTCTCCCATATTCGAAGAAATCCTATCTTTGCAGCCATGACAGAAGTATGGATTAGCGCAGCCGGGCTATGCGGGGCCACGGTGCTCGGAAGTCTTATCGGATTTCTCATCAAGGAATTACCGCACAAGTGGAACGATACCGTGCTTGGTTTTTGCGCAGGTATCATGTTGGCCGCAGCATGCTTAGGACTGCTCGGCCCGGCCTTTACGACGGCAACAGGCTACATCTGCTGGCTTGTACCTATTGCAGGCATGGCAGGAGCCTTCTTCCTCAACTTACTCGACCTTTTCACCCCTCACCTGCACCACATTACAGGGCTTGATGCCGAGCAACACGCCCACAACAAGACTTTGAACCATGTCATGTTGTTTGTCATGGCCATCGCCCTGCACAAACTGCCGGAGGGGATGGCTGCCGGAGTCAGCATGAGCAATCAGGCCGGAGGCGATGCGTCGTGGCTGGTTTCGTTGAGTATCGCCGTACAAAACATCCCGGAAGGAATGGTCATCATCGCACCTTTGCTCGTGGCAGGAGTATCCCGCCTGCGCACCTTTACGCTGTCGTTGGCCATCGGGCTGCTGGAAGTCGTAGGAGTCTGGATTGGCTTCGGCCTCGGTTCCGTATCCTCGGCCTGGCTTCCCATCATGCTGTCCTTTGCCGGAGGAGCCATGCTCTACGTCACCAGCGACGAAATGATTCCGGAAACTCACGCACACGGATACCAGAAGCAAGCCACCTATGCCTTGCTCCTGGGCTTCATCACCATCTTGATGATTGACACATGGATGGGATGACACCTCCTGCCCTCGACACTTCCACCATCGAGGAAAGACGTGCCTACGTCGCCCGGCAATGGGAGTGCCTGCACCAATGCGAAGAATGCGGCAAATGTCACGTGCTGCACGGACGTCCGGCCGAGGAACTCTATGCCGACTACATCCAAGGGCGCCGTTCCTACCGGGAGGTCACCCTTGGATTGCGGCGTACACAAGGCTAACGTCTGTCGGCTTCAACGTTATATCCGCTTACTACGATTTCAGGACGGCAGCCACGTGTGTCGCGGTCGTACCAATGCAGGCGTATTGTTTTCTCTTCGCCCGGAAGCAAAGAGAAATAGTTGTCTTCGTACCAAACGGGAAGAATCTGCAGATGGTCTTCTTTCCCGTTCAGATTCAACCGGACAAGCAACGCCGGCACCTTCGAGCGGTTCGCCAGCCGCACCCGTGCCGACCACGTCCCATCAGAATCCTGCTCGCAACACGTCTGTTTCTCCAGTCGGACATGCGGCAACGACCGCAGCGCCTGATAGTCGTTCTCCTTCACAGAACGATGGTAGAAATTGTCCGAAACCAGCCTTCCGTGCTCCCACAACGTCAGTTTCAGGAAATGCACGTCCGACAAAGACGACGGATAAACCAGCCGAATGCACGGCAGCGTACTGTCTTCCCGGCTGTCTACTACCACCTCTTCGCTCCAGGCCAATGTCCCGTCCAGTTGCCACACTTCGGCCCGAGCCTTCAAGCCCCGACGCAAACCGGCACAGTAGTTCACCACCTCCACCTCTTCCGAAGCCGGATTCCATTGGATGTGCAGCGGCTCGCAGGCTTTCTTGATACCGAAATAGGCTGCTGTAGGTTCCAGATAGTAGTCATACGTCTGCCACACCATCGATGGCCAGCACGGATGGCTCATCCACATCAAGAGTCCCATCCGGTTCTTGCTGCGCGATTCGAACAGGCTACGATGACCATCATAGTTCACCCACTGGGCCAGTTCGGCAAACTCCTGCGCTGTCTGCGGCTCTCCATAACCTTCGGCGATTATTTCATTGAACGAAGTCGCCCCCTGTGCTCCCTCCCGGGTGTAGTCGTGCATTCCCCATTCATCGGCCTGCGGCCAAAGGCCCTTCGCCGAAAACGTACGCAGCATGCTTTCATAGGTCAACACATTGGGCATGCCCCGTTCGCTATGAAAGCGGTCGTTCCCCGTCTCCAACGTGAAATAGGTCTTGGCCGGGAGCATCCGGTAAGGTCCATGTCCGCTCACCACCTCATCGGCCGAACTGGGGATGTAATGCAGGCCGGGATGCCATTGCGCCACCAGTTTGCGTAAGCCCTTGTCCAGTACCGGAGGCGGAAAGCCCTCGTTGCGTCCGCAATACAATCCCACACAAGCATGATGACGGATTCGTTTCAACAGATTTTCCGCATTGTCCAAAAACATAGCCGGATCGTCCGGGTCGGGTCCATCGGCCGGATTAGCCAGCCAGAAGTCCTGCCAGAGCAGAATGCCGTACTTGTCGCAGGCCTCATAGAGTTCCTCGTCACCAATCATGCCCACCCAGTTTCGAATGATGTTGAAATGCATATCGGCATGGTAAGCGACCGCTGTCTCATACTCTCTTCCGCGGTAGTTCAGGTTCGATTCGCTGAATCCCCAGTTTCCCCCACGTCCGATGAAACGCCGCCCGTTTATGTACATGTTCAGCACCTGATTCTCCTCTGAATAGGTCATTTGGCGCACACCAACACGAAACGAACATGAGTCGGACACCGTCCCATTCGTATGGAACGCAAAAGAGGCATCATATAAATGAGGAGAACCATACCCGACCGGCCACCACAAGCGCGGATTCTCCATCCGTAGTTGCGGGAACGCTTCCGGGGCAAACAGCACCTTGGTTTCTTCGCCCGCCTGCAAGGTGACAGGCTGCTCGAAGTCTATCTCTCCCACACGCCCTTTCAATATGCCAGACACGGCAGCCGAAGCATGGTTTTTCAGACGCACCTCGGCCCTCAAGTCGGCATGTGTCGTATCCGGCAAGGCCAATGCCGTCTGCACGAAAGGCGACTCCAACGTCACGCTCCCCGTGGTGAAGAGCGACACATCGTTCCATATTCCGATGTTGCGTCCTCGCACCGTCGGAATCCAATCCCACCCAATCGTGGCATGGAAGGTCGGGTTGTCTGCGCCCAGAATTCCTCCGTTGAAATCCGTACTCTGTTCGTTTTTCTCCTTGACCGACCCAATATGGCTGTTTCTGATGACCTCGACAGCCAATACGTTCCGTCCCGGGACAGCTACCTCCGTCACATCGAATACTTCTTGCTTGAATGCGCCTTCCACACGCCCCACCTGAGAACCGTTCATATACACATTGGCCTTCCAGTTGATTCCATCCAGACGAAGGAAAAGACGTTCCTGCCGGAACGTGTCCGATATGTCGAATTCATTCCGATACCAAAAGTCACTCCAGAAGAACGATTCGGACACAAGCAACTGGTTGTCCGCATAATTCGGATCGGGAAGCGCCCCGATGCGGCAATAACTGGTCAGCACCGTGGCCGGCACCGTAGCCGGAATCCACCCTTCCGGACAAAATGTCTTAGAGGCTATTTCCTCGCCCGAGGCTTTCACCTCGGAGGCACGTTGCAGACGCCAATTTCCTCCCGACAGACGGATAGTCCGTGCAGCGGTTTCGGTCGCTTGCGCCACCGGATGCGCCACCAATCCTCCACGTCCCATCACTTCCAGTTCGCTCAACACAAAACGGCCGCCGTCGGCCGATTGGTCCATCCACACCCGCACATAGCGACCTTGCCCCTTCACATCAACGACATCGCACAACGCATCGCCACCCGGAAGCAAAGCCAAATCGCGCCATCGCACAGCATCGTCCGACACCTGCACCTTTCCCTCCGATGCCTTACGAATCCAGTGCAACACAACCTTGTCAAAGGTCGCACGGCTGCCCAAATCCACATAGACCCACTCGTGTTGTGCTCCGGCACTCATCCAGGCACTGACAAAGCGACCCGTCGGACGCAAATCCACCCGCTCGCCCCGGCAATAGAAGTCGGCCGCATTCACACGCCAATAGGCTGCCGCCTCCCATCGCAAGCACACCCTATAATGCGCCTTCGTTGCCACATGGTGCAACGCGATAGCCTCATCCAGCATCCGGCTGGGCAATGTGCCGCTACCGCTTTGTTTATTCGGGTCGGAATGCATCCGATAGCGGCTTTCCTGGCCAGGCATGCCACTGCCCCTGCGCACACCAAGCTCGGTCCAAGTCACGCCATCGTCCGAGCCCATCAGCACCAGTTCATAACCGGCAGACTTGACGCCCTCGCGATAAGCCACACGCCCTTGCAAACGCAGGCCGTCCACTGTCTCCGCATACTGATGAGTGGAAAACTGCAGATACGCATCAGCGCCCCACACTTCGTTATAGGAATATGGTCCCCGGTCGAGCGCCCATTCCCGCTCCCGTCGAGGCAGATCTCCTTTCTCAGTCGACACGGCCAGGTAGCAAGGATTCTCGGTCGCCAGCAATCCGTCTGTCAGCAACTGAGCCGTCAGATTGTAGTCGTAGGCCGACGACTGGTAGGCCATGCGATGCAACGCTACGTTGCGATAGGTTTTGTCATCCGGCCGTAATTCCGGAGAGAAGTCCTCCTGCGGCAAACCCGGATAGCAGCCGATGCCACGTGTATAATAATCCGACCGTACGTACGTATCCTCACTTTTTTGTTTGGTACGTTCACATCCACTCAATACGGCCGCCAGTCCCATCCAGGACACAGCCAAGCCACAAACGAACAAATTGCATCTCATTGCTCTGGTGTTTTCACAGTTTTCCCGCAAATGTATAAAAAAGGCCTGCAATTCTGTCCATCATCTTCGCCCTCCTGCATAATTTTCCTTTCACATCTCTCCCATTTCCGTTTCTTTTCCTACATTTGCACCAAGTTCAGCAACTTAATGCGTTAAGGACCTGAACGGTTTTATTATAACAGGGTGTTATTGAGATTATCTTCCGCTTCTCAAATCTCGCAAATTTGAACGACTGTGGAGATAATGGCAATAGCGCCACATCGTTGGTATGTATCCATCTCATCTTGGTGATGAGGTTCCGCATATCCAATAGGTGTGGGCTATTGTTTTATCCACAGTCAAGGTTAGCGAGAGCCGGAGAAGCGAGATAAAACGATATACAGTTCCCACACCTTATTTTTTATGCCTACCGGGAGGGAACGCGGGGCGGAAAACAACGTCTGACACATATGAATCGGATACTACGTTTCTTCAAGCAACATCAAGTCCATCTGTTGCAATTCTTATTTGTGGCCTGGGCCATCCAGTTATTAAAAGGGCCCTACCAGTGGATAGCCCAATGGAATAATTTTTCGTACTACTCCTACGAGATTAGCGACTGGCTAATCAATTACGAAGGTGGATTCGTGCGTCGGGGGCTCATCGGGCAAATCCTCTATGCGGTCTACCAGTGGCATCCCTACCCCGTCAACGTGGTTATCCAATCCCTTTACGTAGGGCTGGCCGCCCTGTTCATTTATGTGGTCCTTCGGATGTTCCGCAAAGAAGGTTGGTCGGTTTTCATCTTGGTCAGCTGGGCGTTCTTGGGAAGACTTCTCTCCGCAAGCCTCGGCTGGTTCCGGCGAGACATCGGTATGCTGTTGGCCGTATACGGCCTCTTCTACCTTTTTCACCGCTATATGCAGAAGCGCAACGCCTGGACATGGATGGGCATCCAGGCTGTGAACGTGCTGACCATCTTGTCGCACGAAGCAACCTTTTTCTTCTCCGTCCCTCTTCTCATGTGCATTTGGGCATTTCACTGCTATCAAGAAACCCGTTCCATGGCGAAGGCCGGCCTGTCTGCACTGGGTTTCTTCGCCCTTCCCCTGTTGGCCATGGCGGCCGTCTGCATCTGCAAAGGCAATCAAGGCGTGGTCGATGCCATCTGGGCATCCTGGCAACCCTGCATGGAGCAATACCCACAGGCATGGGATGCATCTACAGACCCAATCGACAATGGTGTCGGCGCACTGGCTTGGAACAGCAAGGATACATTCCGTATGCATATTCACATGAACTTCCTCTGTAACTTCCATCCTGAGATACGATACCGTTACCTTCCGTCCGCCCTCCTCACCCTACTCAACTTCGTATTGGTGTATTACTTCGTCACCCGCATCAACACCGTAGACCTCAAGTGGAATCGTCTAAAGCCTTTGGACACCCTCCGCATGAGCGACATTATGTTGCTACAATTCGTATCCATGTTGCCGATGTTCACCGTGCTTTCGTGCGATTTCGGGCGTACAATTCCCTATTGGGTATTCTCCACATTGTTTGCCTACCATTTCCTGCAAGGCGAAGATGTGCGCTTCCCGTCTCCACTCACGGCATGCTCCGCCCGGCTGCAGCACATCATCGACCGGCTGAAGTGGCTTTCCTCACCTTGGGTGTATGCACTCCTGTTGCTCTACCTGCCCCTCAGTATGGTTGGCGGGGCCACCTACGGTGCATCATGGCTCATCCGAATCATCCGATGGGCCTGGCATCTGGTACAGAAACTTCTTTGTGTATAATATGATATGAAAGAACTCCGCAACCTCCTTGTGCTTCTTCGTCCACAACAATGGCTGAAGAACCTGTTCATCTTTCTTCCGTTGTTCTTCCACGGAAGTTTGGGTGACATCGCTTGCCTCCAAGCCAGTCTGTTGGCATTTCTGGCGTTCTGCCTGACGGCCAGTTCCATCTACTGCTTCAACGACATTCACGACGTGGAGGCCGACCGCCAGCACCCGACAAAGAGCAAAAGGCCGATTGCCTGTGGCAGCGTCAGCATCCGGCAAGGATACTGGCTGATGGCTTTCCTGGCCACAGGAGGCCTGTTCACAGCCTGGTTCGGCATCGGAGGGGAACGAGGCACGCATGCATTCGCCCTTCTGGCATTCTACTGGCTACTCAACATCGCCTATTGCATCCGGCTGAAGTACTGGGCCTTGATTGACGTGTTCGTCATTGCCTCCGGTTTTGTCATCCGCATCCTCATTGGCGGAGCCGTCACCGGCATCCCTCTCTCACACTGGATTATTCTGATGACATTCCTGCTGGCCTTATTCCTGGCTTTTGCCAAGCGACGAGACGACGTGGTGATTTACAATCAGTCGGGTGGCATCTGCATCCGCAAGAACGTCAATCGCTACAACCTAGACTTCATGAACCAAACCATCACCATCCTGGGTTCCATCACGATTGTCTGCTACTTGATGTACACCGTATCGGAAGAAGTAACGACCCGCATCGGAACCGACAAACTCTACTTGACCGTCGTGTTCGTGCTGGCCGGCATCCTTCGCTACATGCAACTGACCATTGTCGATGTAAAAAGCGGGAGTCCTACCAAGGTGTTGATGCACGACCGATTCATCCAAGGATGCATCGTCCTGTATGTGCTGGCTTTCTTCTTAATCCTTTACGTCTGAATCGCCCTGATGAAAAAAGAGATTTACGTTTTCGATTTTGATGGAACGCTCACCACGTGCGACACATTCATTGCCTTCATCCGCCACGTGCGAGGCACATGGCGATGCATTGGGAGCCTTCTCCTTCAAGCGCCCTGGCTGATACGGATGAAACTGGGACTCTACCCCAACGCCAAGGCAAAGGAGAAGTTGTTCGCCTATCATTTCGCCGGAATGCCGATTGAAGAGTTCGATTCTTGGTGCCACAGTTTTGCCCAATGCCACTCCAATCTGTTACGCCCACTGGCCGTTCAGACATTACAAGAGGCCGCACGGAAAGGAATCCCCATTTGGATTGTCAGCGCCAGCATGGAAAACTGGATTCGTCCGTTCTTCTTCCCCTTCACACACGCGGAGATACACGTCGTAGGTACGCAACCGGAAATCCAAACCGGCACCATCACCGGACGGCTTTTCTCCGCCAACTGCAACGGGCCGGAAAAGGTCCGTCGGTTGGCAGCCCTTCTTCCGCATCGGGAGCAATACCACATCACGGCATTCGGCGACAGTTCCGGCGACAAGGAACTGCTGGCCTATGCCGACGTCAGTCACTACAAGCCATTCAGAGGAAACCCCCAATCACAACCATGAACAAACCAATCCACCCGCACAATCGAGACGAACAACTCGACCTCTATCGAGGCATCGTCATGTTATACATCGTATGCTTCATCCATGTTATCTATTGGTTAGGAATCGGACAAGAGCCACTTATATCCCTGGCTCTAATTGAAATGCCGGCTGTCTTCTTCATATCTGGTGCCGCCCTGTCCGTCACCCACAACCGTCGGAATCTTATGGCAACCATTTGGAACCGGGCCAAACGGGTGATGTTTCCTTTTTATATCTATGCAGCCGTATCACTGATTGCCCTTTCCTTGCTTGTCGGACTACGTTCTTTCCTCTCTGACCCGTCAAACCAGTCCGCTTCCATCGCCTCAACCCCATTAGGACGCATGACCTGGCACGACCTATTCATCCTGTTGAGTTGTAAAGGAGTACCACACACTCCATACGCTTCTCACTTATGGTTTATCATTCCTTATCTCGTACTGACCTGTACTTTCGGCCTACAGCAGAAAGCAAGGGACTACCTCTCTCGGGGGGGGTATTTTTCGCTCTGTCTCATTGTTTTCTGCTTGTCCGCCTGGGCAGGCCGTTTCACCACCATTACGGCTTACAATCTGTTCTTTGTAGCCGGTTGGCTTTTCTATAAGCAACTGTCCTGGCGCACCATCTATGTCCTTGCCCTGCTGTGTACCTTTGTCATGTCTGGCAGCCTGCTTGGCAGTTCCACCTTCTGTCCAATGCAAGCGCACAAGTTTCCTCCCGACTATGTTTTCGTCGCTTACGGTTTTTTCTCGATATGTCTATGTTCCATCGTGTTCGGCCATTACCGCATCCCCTCCTTCCCCTTGCTCAAGCGCTGGAATCAAGCCGGCTACACCATTTATCTGTACCAGAATCTGGTTTACGCAGCCTGGTCCTTGTGTTTCTACCACTGGGAGATACTTCACAGCCACAGATGGATAGGAGGGATTGCAAGTTCATTGGCCATTTTCGTTGGTTCGACCTTGCTGAGTTATTTCACCATACCTATCGAACGCTGGTTCATGCAACGAATAAATTCCACTCACGGCCAGCCCCCAATCCACACAAAAACTGTGCCGTAGTGGATAAACCCAAAACGGTCATTAGGCCTTTATGCGCAAACGAACTTTCTTTTTGGCATCTGTCTTCCCGTTTCTCGGTTACAATGGAGTCCCATTGCGCCCTCAAAACGAGAAAACATCTGCTCAAAAATAGAAGTTGTTATCATCATAACGCTAATGACCGATTTGGGATAAAAAGAAACGTGCAAACGCAGCCATTGTTTTCCACCTGGCTTGCATTTGCACGTTTCGCGCTTATCTGTTCGGAATGGACTTGCTATTCCGCTTTCGCATCTGTTTCTGAGTTTTCCTCCTTTTCCTCAAACTCCGTGATGCCGTTCGTCACCAAGATATTATACCAGGAAAACAGTTTCTTTATGTCGGACGTATACACGCGTTCGCGGTCAAAGTTCGGCAATACCTCGGCAAAATAGTTACGCAGTTGATCGGACGATGCTTTCTTCAAATCAAACGGAATCACTGCGCCGTTCTCCTTGTCACGAATGGCAATCAGCACCTGGGCCAACGGAGTCTCGCCCTCGATGGTGTACATGGCGATGTCGCCCAACGATGTTATCTTTTCATTTCCGTAAGCGGGTATCCGTTTTTTCTCCGGCGTGATGGTTTCCACAATCAGCATGTTCTTGGCTTGCGCCACCAATTTATACAATCCCGGCTTTCCGGAAATGGACAGGATGGTTCTCAACATAATGCAATCTATTATTTTAAGATGAAAAATTTTGGAGGCAAAAGTAACACTCGCCACCGAGACAAACAACCTTATCGAATGAAAAAGAAATGCTTTTAAACAAATATTAGGAAAGGGCTCCGGTCCGCAAGTCCGCCAACAGGCCTTCCACTTGGGGTATCAGCGGACGGAGTCCATCGTTCCATATCACAAAATCAGCCCTGTCCTTTTTCTGCTCGTCGTCCATTTGACTGGCCATGCGCCTGCGTATCGCCTCCTCCGAAGCCCCATCGCGTTGCATTGCCCGGGCCAGCCGAACCTCAATCGGAGCATAGACCATGACCACCTTGTCCACCTCCGACGCAAAACCCGCCTCCAGCAGGATGGCGGATTCAAGGCCTATCATCATATGTCCACTGGCCTCCTGCCGGGCCACCCAGGCACGAAAGTCTTCGCGCACACGCGGATGCACCAACGCATTGACAGCGGCCACGCGGTCGGCATGGCCAAACATATACGAGGCCAGCAGGGGCCTGTTCAGACAATCGCCGACATACACTTCGTCGCCTACCATCCGGCACAATCCGCATCGGATGGTTTCATCCCGTTGCATCAACTGCTTCGTGGCCGTATCCGATACGTAGACCGGCACGCCCATCATCTCCATCAATCGGCTAACGACGGATTTGCCGCTACCGATGCCTCCCGTCAGCCCTATCTTAGTCACCATATCCCGGAATCTGTTCGATAAGATAATCCACCTCGCGGGGGGTCACCCGGATATGGCTGACACCCTTTGGATAGGCCGTGACACGCACCCGGAATTTACCCGAGGAGTTGTTCAACAACTCTTGATAAGGTGCTTGCAGGACAAAATCGTCGGCCTGGATTTGCTTGAAATGGTTCAATCCCACATGGAAGGTCACCTGCACCTTCGAAGGAAAAGAGCGAAGCACGCAGTTGGCCGGAAAGCCCACGCCGACCAAAGGCACTTCCAAGGTCTTCTCTGTTATGATGTCGACCGGCAGTTCCACACCCACCTGACTGGGCACAAATTTCACACCCTTGATTGGTCGGATAGCCAGTTTCACGCGGGTCGTATCTTCCAGTTCTTCCCAGCGTACCTCCTCCGTATCGGCCCATCGCAACGTGTCCAACATCGGCTGAGGCGCATAAGCCACCACCGAGTCGGGAGTGTAGATGGTATCGGTCAGATAATACAACGGCGTTGTGGACACGTGTCCACACAGGCGCACAGGTAGTTTCTTTGCCTTGCCGCGCGTATAGATGTACTCCAACGTATCCGGACGAATGGACAACAACTTGGTCGATGCATCCAGTTGCGACGTAATCTTCTTTTCCAGTTCTTTCGACAAGATGCGCACCTGGTTGCTGCGTCCCTGATACGCCTCGAAATCAATAATCAGCGGATAAAATGTCTTGCTAGCCCAATAGTTCACCAACGTAGTACCCTTGTCCTGCACAACCACGCGCACTTCCGAAGGCGGTTCGGAAGTCAGCACCACATCGTTCGGTACATTCTTCAAGCGCAACGGCAACGTCAGTTCCGTCTCATAATCGTCTTTCAACGTCTGGAGCAACCAGAAGCCACCGGACACGACGAAAAAAAACAGAAAGATTAAGACCTCCCTGCTCTGTTCCTGAAGCAAGAAGTCCTTAATCTTCCCCACAAATGCCTTGCCACGCAAGCGAGAATATTCGCTACGCCACATGTTTTTTTATTTTGCAGCCGTCTGGTCGGGAGCCGTTGCGAAAATGGAGTTTTTGTCGACCGTGATTCTCACGCCGTTTGCGATTTCCAGCACGACAGTCTGCTCCTGCACGTCCTTGATCTGCCCGTAGATGCCACCGGCGGTGACAACCTTCTGTCCTACTTCCAGATTCTTGCGGAAGTTCTGGATTTCCTTCTGTTTCTTGTTCTGCGGACGAATCATGAAGAAATACATGATGACGAAAATCAGAATCATCATCACAAAGAAACTCGTATTGCTTCCACCACCCATTTGCTGCAATAAAATAGTCAATAGGTTCATAATTATATCAGTATTAAATTAGTGTTATCTTTATCTGTCTTTCAATCTCTCTGACGCCTCTTATTTCTTGGTCAGTTTGCCATCCTTTGTCAGTTGCTTGACAATGCCGTCGAGCGTACCGTTGACAAAACCGCCGCTTTTGGGCGTACTGTATAACTTGGCGATATCCACGTATTCGTTGAGCGAGACGCTGACAGGGATATTGGGGAAACTCAGGATTTCCGCCAATGCGATTTGCATGATGACCACATCCATGAAAGCCACACGATCCAAATCCCAGTTGCGCGTGTTTTCGCTGATCAGATGGCGATAATAGTCGGCATTGAGGATGGTACGGCGGAACAGACGGCGTGCAAATTCCTGATCCTCCTCGTCTTTGAATTCCGGCAGGAGTTCCTGGTTTGCCCCATTCTTCGGGTCGAAGCGCTTGATGGTCTTCAGCACGAACGTATCGACAATTTCCTTATCGTCATTCCAGTACAGGCTCTGCTCCTCCAGTACCTCGTCAAGCGAGTCATTGTAGCTGATGATGTTTTTATAAATCTTGCGCCAAAATTCGCGATCGTCTTCGTATGTCGATTCGCCGGCCTCCATATATTCCTTATATATATCGGAATTGGTGATTTTTTCGTAAAGGCTCTTGATTGCTTCCGGTTCGTTGTCCCATGTCTTTTTCTGTGTTTCCACAAATTCGGCCAACTGGCGGTTTTCAGCCAACTGCGCCACAAAGCGATTCTCCACAAACTTCATGCAAGGAGCCAATTCTGCCTCCGAGGGGACCAATTTGTTTTTAGCCGCATCAATCTTTTTAGATGCATATTTCGTCACCGCCACCATCAACAACAACAGGTAGTTGTATAAATCGTAGGCTTTTGACAGACTGTAGAACAACTCTTTTTCTGCCGTATCCAGATTCTTGCTGCCATTTTGGTAATACGCATACACAATCTGTACAATCTTAAGACGAATAAGAACTCTGTTAATCATACCTTTCTATAAAATAAATCCTTTGTTAACGGAGTGCAAAAGTAGCGTTTTTGCAGGAATCCGGCAACTAAACACCCTTTTTTATCCAAGTTTTACGCGCAAAGCCCTCCCTTCGGGGCAAAAAAGGCAGCCAGCCGTGATTTTCCACACGTTATCTTTTGCCCATTGAAAAAAAATACTCAATTTTGATGCCGTGTTTAACCGTATCTGGACAAAACCATGGAAGAGTTTAAGAAAAAGAGCCATACAGAAACCAGCGATAAGGAAATCATCTTCTCCAAAGCCATCAAAGCCGGCAAACGCATCTATTACCTCGACGTCAAGAAAAACCGGAAAGACGAAATGTTCTTGGCTATCACAGAGAGCAAGAAGATCGTGATGGGTGAAGGAGAGGACTCCCAAGTAAGTTTTGAAAAGCATAAGATTTTCCTCTACCGCGAAGACTTCGACAAATTCATGGACGGGCTGAATGAAGCCATCTCGTTCATCGAAGCCCCTCTCCCCGCCTCATCGGAAGACGCGCCGGCAGCCTCCGATGATTCCGAAACAGCCGGACTGAAGCCCGAAGAAATCAAAATTGACATTGATTTTTAACCCAAATCGGTCATTAGGCCGCCCCTGCGCAAACGAACTTTCTTTTAGGCATCTGTCTTCCCGTTTCTCGGTTACAATGGAACCCCATTGCGCCCCCAAAACGAGAACACATCTTCTCAAAAATAGAAGTTGTTATCATCATAACGCGAATGACCGACTTGGGTTTAACTTGTTTCTTCGCGGATTCGTGTAGAAATAAAATGTTTCCTTTTGGTTATTCAAAAGAAAATCATACCTTTGCGCCCGCTTTTGCAGCATCGTATGACGATACTTCATCGTGTGATGGTGATTAAGCAGAAAAACAAACTTAATTAGAGTAACACAATTTTTGTAAAGAAATGAAATCATTTGCATTGAACGGAACATCCAGAAGCATCGCAGAGCGTTCTTCGGATCAGAAAAGAGCCTTGAAGGCCATGCGTAAGAACAACGAAGTGCCCTGCGTATTGTACGGTGTTGAAAAAGGCGAAGACGGCCTGCCCAAAGCCACTCACTTCTCTGTAACCTACGACAGCCTCCGCAACTTGGTTTACACGCCGCACATCTACGTAATCGACCTCAACATCGACGGCAAAGTAGTGAACGCCATCCTGAAAGACATCCAGTTCCACCCCGTAAAGGACACTATCCTGCACGTAGACTTCTATCAGATTGACGAGGCGAAGCCCATCGTAATGGAAGTGCCCGTACAACTCGAAGGCTTGGCCGAAGGTGTGAAGGCCGGTGGTAAGCTGACGCTCCAGATGCGCAAACTGAAAGTGAGAGCGCTCTACAACGTCATCCCCGAGAAGTTGGTCATCAACGTATCCAACCTGGGCTTGGGCAAGACCATCAAGGTAGGCGAACTTTCGTTCGAAGGCCTGGAGCTCATCACCGCCAAGGAAGCCGTGGTTTGCGCTGTCAAGTTGACCCGTGCCGCCAGAGGTGCTGCCGCTGCCGCTAACAACTAATCCGAGTATCCTCGTCAATGAAATACTTGATTGTAGGGCTGGGCAACATTGGTGCAGAGTACCAAAACACCCGGCACAACATAGGATTCCGAGTATTGGACACCTTGGCAAAGGTGTCCAATCTTGTTTTTACCGATGGGCGTTACGGTGCAACCGCCACGCTCTCGGTCAAAGGCCGTACGCTGGTTCTGCTGAAGCCCTCCACCTATATGAACCTCAGCGGAAACGCCGTACGCTATTACCTGCAAAAGGAAAACATCCCGTTGGAGAACCTGCTCGTCATCGTTGACGACCTCTCCCTGCCTTTCGGCACACTGCGGCTGAAGGGGAAAGGCAGCGACGGAGGGCACAATGGCCTGAAGCACATTGCCCAGATACTGGGCACGCAAGCTTACGCCCGCCTGCGTTTCGGCATCGGAAACGACTTCCCGCGTGGCGGACAAATCGACTACGTATTGGGCGAATTTTCGAAGGAAGACCTACAGACCATGGACGAACGCCTCCAAACAGCCACGGAAATCATCAAAAGTTTCTGTTTGGCCGGCATCTCCATCACGATGAACCAGTACAACACACGCGGCTGAGCCAGCCGCATCATTTGTCAACTATAGAGGATTACATACTATGGCAGAAGCACGTATCGACAAATGGCTGTGGGCCACACGCGTATTCAAGACGCGGACCATCGCAGCCGAGGCCTGCAAGAAAGGCCGCATCTGTATCGGAGGTTCCCAGGTCAAGGCATCCCGCCTTGTCAAACCCGGCGATGTCATACAAGTACGCAAGCCCCCTATCACCTATTCGTTCAGGGTACTCCAGCCCATCGAAAAACGCGTCGGAGCCAAATTGGTAGCCGAATATCTGGAGAACGTGACCACCCCCGACCAATACGAGTTGCTGGAAATGAGCCAAATCAGCGGCTTCGTCGACCGGGCACGGGGCACCGGCCGCCCCACCAAGAAAGACCGCCGAAGTTTAGACGAGTTCACCACCCCCGAATGTCTGGACGATTTCGATTTCGATTTTGACTTCGACACAGACGATTAATCCTCATTTTACATTTCTTACTCCTCTCATCGTTGTGAATAAAATACACCTGCTCCTCCGTTCTACCTTCTTGATTTGTCCCGTCCTTGCGTTTCTTTCCTGCCAGTCGCACAAGCAGGAGACGCTGGCACGCCAGTCATTCGCGAAAGCCGAGCAATATGCCCGGCAACAAAACGCCGACTCGGCCGTCATCTTCTATCAAGATGCCATTGACAGACTGGCCTACTCCTCCAACGACTCACTCAAGGGGCACATCTACAACCGATTAGGACGGCTCTACACCAACAACTCGCTTTATCAGGATGCCCAGCAACTATACCGCACCGCCTGGTCCTTTAGCCAGAAACTGGAGGACAAGACATTGGCCTCGCGGTCATTGCGAGGCATCGGAAAGAACTTTGCTTTCCTTTCCCAGCCCGATTCTGCTTTGGCCTATCTGCAGAAAGCCCTCTCGTTTGCAGACGAAATCCAGGACCAAGAGGAGATTTCGAGCCTGCACAACAACTTGTCCGGCATCTACATCGATTTGCGCGACTACGACAAAGCGCTTTATCACAACCACATCTCCACCCAGACCAGCAACGACAGCGACAACATCTACCGCAACTATCTCATCAAAGCCCGAATTTACCGGATGAAGGGCCAAACAGACTCTGCATCGACTTACTGCCATCGTGCCCTTCAGAGCCAGGACCTCTATACGCAAGCCGCCACCTATCTGGCCCTTGCGCGTCTGGCGAAAGAACAGCACTGGAGCAATTACAACGAGTGGCTGGAACAATATTACCAACTGAAAGATTCCATCAACCAGTCCGAAAGCCCGGTCCGCATCACGGCCACCAGCAAAGAACTGGAGAAAATCCACATCCACCATGCCGGAGAGAAACGGCTCTACTGGGTCATACTTCTGTTCCTCGCCCTGCTCCCCCTGGGCGTTTACCATCAGATCAAACTGCAACGGGCCCGCCGGAAAACCAGCGAAATGGACAAACAACTGCAACACAGTTCTGCCACCATCGAACAATTGCACCAACAACTGACCGCCCTGCAGGCCCAACTCGCACAGGCCCAACGTCAGCAGGAAACGCAGCAAGAGCAACAGGCCATTTATGACAAGCTGCAGACCATGCAGCAGACCATCACCCAAAATCTCATCCAGACAGGAGAGGGCTGCCTCAACAAATTCCGAAAATCCACTACCTACGACAATCTGTGCAAGCAGTTGAGCGAACAAAACGGCATTCTCAGCCTGGAGAAACAAGCCCGCTTTCAGCAACTCGTACTCAAGGACTTCAAGTCCTTCGTGCAATACCTCCAAACCTTCACCCCATTGTCGCAGGAAGACATCTACCTGTGTTGCCTTTCGCTCGCAGGTTTCAGCACCAAAGAATGTGCCTGCTGCAGAGGTGTCAGCAACGAAGCCATCCGCTCGCAGAAGAACCGCATCAAAGAGAAATTAGGCAAATCCTTTGGGCAAGATCTGTTGTACAAGCACCTTTTTTAGCCTACCCTCCCCCTGTTTCGCCCGTTTTTCACCACGCAGTCTTTTCAAGGGTTTCAAATTATCGTAACTAACTATTATGCAAATAGTTATATCAATCTCATTTGCCCTCCACAGAAACGGGTAAACGAATTACCTTGCTCATTCATAAGCACTTACAGAATCTCCACTTCGAACGCTTAAAACTTGCGGGGATGGGCAATACGCCCTACTTTTGTCGTACACAAAAACGAAAAGATTATATATAGAAAACAGACCAAGTTTCATTCTCTGTTTTTATATCAACATTAATAGCATGACAATTTCTGTTACAACGTAGAGGAACAATCTGAGGCATCCCACCCGCGAGGGCCGGATGCCTCGCTTTTTTGGAACAAACCCATTCTCACGGGCAGCAGTCGGGGACGGCTTCCGCCCATCCCATCAGGGAGAAAGAACAAAAGGTACGACTGCGACAAGCAATCGTACCTTTTTCGAGCCTCTTGTCGGATTCGAACCAACGACCCCGAGATTACAAATCACGTGCTCTGGCCAACTGAGCTAAAGAGGCGGGTGGGTAAGCTGACTACATCGCGCCGCTACAACCAACTACCTTTGCTGCGATCAAGCCCTGGAGGATTCGAAGGGAGCTGGCCGTGTAGGACTTACCCGTTTTGCGGGTGCAAAGGTACACATTTTCCCGACACTTGCAACACATTTGCCACTCTTTTTCGTTCCAGCCTCATATTCCATCCGTTTTTTCAAGGCGAAAGCAGGGTGCTTTCTCTGAAAAGTAGTACTTTTGCACACTCAAACCAAGAAAGAATGGACATCGAAAAGAATCAATTGTACCGCTACGCCATGCAATACGGCACCTGCATGGGCCTTTATTGGATTATCAAGTTTGGCATGCTCGCACTGGGGCCTCACATCCCCTTCTTTTTCTTTGCATTCTTCGTGCTCACACTCGGCGTGCCGTTCTTGGGCTACTACTATGCCCGCCTGTACCGCGACCGCGTCAACGGGGGTTACCTGTCGTTTGCCCACGCCTGGTTGTTCACCCTCCAACATTTCCTCTATGCCTCGTTGCTTGTCAGCGTAGTCCACTACCTGTATTTTCGTTTCGTAGGCCAAGAAGTGTTGCTCGACTACTATGACCAAGCACTCATCACGCCCCTGCTCCAATCGCAGCAGGCCGAACAGGCCGAACAGGCCCGGCAGTTGCAGGCGCTGATTGCCCAATACAAGCAAGTCATGCCCAGCCCTATTCAGTTGGTGATGCAACAACTGGCACAAAACGCCTTCTGTGGAAGTTTGCTTGCGTTGCCAATCGCTTTGCTTGTCAAGCGGCAGCCCCAGCACCCCTGCGACTATCCTTCATCCAACCAAGAAACTCAAAAGTAAAGAAACCATGGATATATCTGTAGTTGTCCCTTTGTATAACGAAGAAGAGTCCATCCCGGAACTCTATGCCTGGATTGACCGAGTGATGCAACAAAACCGTTTCTCCTACGAGGTCATTTTTGTCAACGACGGCAGCACCGACCGTTCGTGGAGCGTAATCGAGGGGCTCTCGGCAGAACACGAAAGCGTCAAAGGCATCAAATTCCGCCGCAACTACGGCAAATCGCCTGCCCTCTATTGCGGTTTCGAACGAGCCCAAGGCGATGTGGTCATCACCATGGACGCCGACCTGCAAGACAGTCCCGACGAAATACCGGAACTCTATCGGATGATTACCCAGGACGGCTACGACCTTGTTTCGGGCTGGAAGCAGAAGCGCTACGACCCTCTGTCGAAGACCATCCCCACCAAACTGTTCAACGCCACCGCACGCGCCGTATCGGGCATTCACAACCTGCACGACTTCAACTGCGGGCTGAAAGCCTACCGCCGCGAAGTGGTCAAGAACATCGAAGTCTACGGCGAGATGCACCGCTACATCCCCTATCTGGCCAAGAACGCCGGCTTCTGCCGCATCGGCGAAAAAATAGTCCACCACCAGGCCCGCAAATTCGGCAAGACCAAATTCGGCGGTCTCAACCGTTTCTTCAACGGTTATCTGGACCTCATCAGCCTCTGGTTCCTTTCCAAGTTCGGTGTGAAACCCATGCACATCTTCGGATTCCTGGGCTCGCTGATGTTCATCGCCGGCTTTCTGTCCATCATCGCCGTCGGAGCCAACAAACTTTATGCCCTCCACCACCACCTGCCCTGCATCCTGGTGACCGATTCTCCCTATTTCTATCTGTCGCTCACGCTGATGATACTCGGCACACAGTTGTTTCTGGCCGGTTTTCTGGGCGAACTGATTGCCCGCAACTCGTCTGAGCGAAACAAGTACAATATTGAAAAGGAAATCTGAGCGCATGAAGAGCATCCTACGCACCTGCTGGATAGGCGCATGGCTGCTGGTTGCCCTGTCCGCCTGCTCTGAGAGCGACTGCTCCATCGAGGGGCAGCCTACGGCCCGCTTCTCGTTTTTCGACAGCCGCACCCACTCCCAGGTCAGCCTGTTCGATTCGCTCACCGTGACAGCCTTGGGCACGGATTCCGTCTTGCTCAACCGCGAAAAAGGCATCGACCACCTGTCCCTTCCGCTCAGTTACACCGAATCGACAACCCGTTTTGTGCTGCACTACACCCATACACTGCGCGACACGCTCACCGTGTCACACCAGAATCGGCCCCATTTCATTTCGATGGACTGCGGCATCAGCATGTTCCACACCTTGGAGCACGTGGCACACACCACCGTGCTCATCGACTCCGTTTGTCTGACCAACCCCGACATCAACGACCATGAGAAAGAGAATTATCGCATCTACTATACTGTTGGCGAGTAGCCTCTGGTGCGCGTCTGCCGCATGGTCGCAAACCAGCCCGCGGCCGACCAGCCCCAAGCAGGACCCCGCAACGCAACAGACGGCACCCGCCCCGTTGCTGGGAGGCTTCGACCTCGGGCTCGACCTTTTCGGTCTTGGCAGCCGGCTGTTCGGCAGCGACTTTCTCAGTTCCGAGGTCAGCCTCAGCGCCAATTTTCGCAACCGCTATTATCCCGTGGTCGAGGTGGGCTACGGCCATACCGATGCCACCGACGACACCTATGACATCCGCTACAAAGGCTCCGGCCTCTACGGGCGCGTGGGATTGGACTACAACGTACTTCCGAAGAAGATGGACATCGGCTACCTCACCGTGGGCCTGCGCTACGGTTTTGCCCCGCTGCGTTTCGATGTCTCCTCGCCCGACCTGACCGACCCCGTATGGGGCGGCAGCGTCCCCTTCCGCTACGAAGGGATGCGCACCACGGCCCATTGGATGGAAATCGTCGGCGGCATTCACGTGGCCGTCACCAAACATTTCCACATGGGGTGGAGCCTCCGCTACAGAATCCGCATGCACGCAGACGATTTCGCCCATGCCACCCCTTGGTACATTCCAGGATATGGCTCCAACCGTTCCACGAACCTCGGCGTGACCTACAACCTCATTTATCATCTACCCTTCTGACCACATGAGTTCCCTTGAAATCTGGCTGATTGCCATCGGACTTGCCATGGACTGCCTGGCCGTTTCCATCACAAGCGGCATCCTGCTGAAAACCATCCAATGGCGCACCATGCTTGTCATGGCCTGCTCGTTCGGCTTCTTTCAAGGAGCCATGCCCTTTCTCGGATGGCTCGGAGCCAGCCGTTTCAACCGTCTCATCGAAAGCGTAGACCACTGGATAGCCTTCGCCATCCTCCTCTTCCTGGGAGGGAAAATGATTTGGGAAAGCCTCCGATCCGACGAGGAGCATGAGACATACGACCCCTCGCGTCCGCGCGTCGTCCTGGCCCTCTCGGTCGCCACCAGCATCGATGCCCTGGCCGTGGGCGTCACCTTCGCCTTTCTGGGCATGTCGCGCCTGGCCGACATCCTGTCCCCCATCCTCATCATCGGATTTGTGTCGTTTGCCTTGTCGATGGCCGGTTTGTTCTTCGGTCTCTACTTCGGACGCCGGCACAACCTCCGCATGGAGTTGTGGGGCGGCCTCATCCTGATTCTCATCGGCTGCAAGATTCTTGTCGAACACCTATTTCTCAACTGATAAAAGCACCTTTACGTATGAAATCCAAAAAAATCATCGCACAGACACTGTTCCTCGTAGCACTGGTTGTCGGCACCGCCCTCATCCTGCGCAAGCAACAAATCTATCGGACCAACGAGGGGAAAGTGTTCGGGACCATCTATCACATCAAATACCAATACGGCGAGGACCTGCAGTCGGCCATCGAGGACGAACTGGCCCGGGTGGACCATTCGCTTTCGCCCTTCAACAAGCAGTCGGTCATCACGGCCGTCAACCAGAATCAGGAAGTGCAGCTCGACAGTTTCTTTTGCACCGTCATCAGACGGGCGCAACAGATTTCGCTCGACACCGACGGTGCCTTCGACATTACCGTGGCCCCGCTGGTCAACGCATGGGGTTTTGGATTCAAAAGCCAATCGTTCCCCGACTCCAGCCTTGTCGACAGCCTGATGCAACTGACCGGTTACCAGAAAATCCGGTTGGAGAACGGCCGATTGCACAAGGAAGACCCGCGCATCCTGCTCGATTGCAGTTCCATCGCCAAAGGCTTCGGTTGCGACGTGGTAGCACGCCTGTTCGACCGTCTGGGCATCGACAACTACCTCATCGAGATTGGCGGCGAGGTGGTTGCCCGCGGACACAACCCACACAAACAACCCTGGGGAATCGGGGTCAGCAAACCGGTTGACGATTCGCTGGCCGTCAACCAAGAACTGCAAACCGTTCTGCGGCTGACCGACATCGGCATGGCCACCTCGGGCAACTACCGCAACTTCTACTTTAAGGACGGAAAAAAATACGCCCACACCATCGACCCCCACACCGGACGGCCCGTACAGCACAGCCTGCTGTCGAGCACCGTGATTTCCGCCGACTGCATGACGGCCGACGCCTATGCCACTGCATTCATGGTCATGGGCCTCGACCGTGCCAAAGCCTGCGTCGAACGGCATCCCGAACTGGAGGCCTACTTCATCTTCACCGACTCGCTGGGCCAGTTGCAGACGTGGAATTCCGAGGGCCTGCGGCCTTACCTGCAAGAATAGGGAAACGGGGTTACAAGTCCAACTGAACCTCTACCGGGCAGTGGTCGGACCCGTATATCTCGGTATGGATTTTCGCATCGACAAGTTGCGACTTCAAGGCATCCGACACTAAGAAATAGTCGATACGCCAGCCGGCATTCTTCTCGCGGGCCCGGAAACGGTACGACCACCACGAATAGATGTCTTTCTGGTCGGGATAGAAATGGCGGAACGTATCCGTAAATCCCGCCGCCAGCAGGGTGGAGAACCCTTCCCGCTCTTCATCGGTAAAGCCGGCATTACGCCGGTTCGTCTTCGGGTTTTTCAGGTCGATTTCCTGATGGGCCACGTTCAAGTCGCCGCAGACGACTACCGGTTTGCGTGCATCGAGTTGCTTCAGATAGGTCCGAAACGCCTCGTCCCAACGCATCCGATAGTCCAACCGGCGCAACTCGTCCTGCGAATTGGGCACGTAGGCCGTGACCAGGAAGAAACGGTCGTACTCCAATGTCACGACCCGCCCTTCGTGGTCATGTTCCTCCATGCCCAGCCCATACGACACCGAAAGCGGTTCGTGGCGTGCATAGATGGCCGTGCCCGAATAGCCTTTCTTTTCTGCGTAGTTCCAATAGGACCGATACCCTTCGAAGGACAAGTCGAGTTGTCCATCCTGCATCTTGGTTTCCTGCAGGCAGAAGAAATCGGCATCCAATTCCCGAAAGGCATCGGCAAAGCCTTTGCCACAGCAGGCCCGGAGGCCGTTTACATTCCACGAGATGAATTTCAGCATGTTTCTTCCGTTTCGTTCAATTTCGACAATAATTCCTCCGACTTCACCAGTTGCTGCGTGCCCGTCAGCATGTTCTTGAGCATCACGCCTCCGGCCTTCATTTCGTCTTCGCCCACGATGGCCACGTAGGGGATATGCTTGTCGTTGGCATAACTCATCTGCTTCTTCATCTTGGCCTTGTCCGGATAGATTTCCGCACGCACGCCTCCCTGGCGCAACGATGCCAGGATAGGCAGGCAGTACGCCATTTCCGTTTCGCCAAAAGCCACGAAGAGCAATTCCGTCCCGCTCACCGTCTGGCTTGGATACAAATCCAACTGGTTGAGCACGTCGAAGATGCGGTCGGCACCAAACGAGATGCCTACCCCCGACACGCCGTCCATGCCGAATACGCCTGTCAAATTGTCATACCGTCCGCCGCCGGTGATGCTGCCGATGGCCACGTCCAGTGCTTTCACCTCGAAGATGGCTCCCGTATAGTAGTTGAGGCCTCGCGCCAGCGTCAAGTCCAATTCGATGGGATTGGTCATCGGCATGCACTGCAAGGTGTTCAAGATGTGCTCGCACTCTTCCACGCCTTTCAGTCCGACAGGGCTGTCGGCCAGGATGTCCTTCAGTTTGGCCAGTTTTTCGGCATTGGTGCCTTCCAGCAGGATAATCGGCTGCAGGCGGGCGATGGCTTCCTCCGAGATGCCCTTGGAGGCCAATTCCTCGTTCACCTTGTCCAGTCCGATTTTGTCCAGTTTGTCGATGGCAACGGTAATGTCGACAATCTTGTCGGCCGCGTCGATGATTTCCGCAATGCCGGACAAGATCTTTCGGTTATTTATCTTAATGCACACACGCACGCCGAACCGGGCGAAAACGGTGTCGACTATCTGCATCAGTTCCACCTCGTTGAGCAGCGAGTCGCTGCCCACCACGTCGGCATCGCATTGGTAGAACTCGCGGTAGCGTCCCTTCTGCGGACGGTCGGCCCGCCACACCGGCTGAATCTGATAGCGTTTGAAGGGGAAGGTCAGTTCGTTGCGGTGCATCACCACGTAGCGGGCGAAAGGCACCGTCAAGTCGTAACGCAATCCTTTCTCACAGAATTTGCTGGCCAACTTGGCGGCATTGCGCGACAACAGTTCCTCGTCGGTCAGCCCGGAGAAATAGTCGCCCGAATTCTGTATTTTGAACAACAATTTGTCCCCTTCCTCGCCATACTTGCCCATCAGCGTCGAAAGCGACTCCATCGCAGGCGTTTCGATTTGTTGGAATCCATAGAGGTGGTACACCTCGCGTATTGTGTCAAATATGTAGTTGCGCTTCGCCATTTCTTCGGGCGAGAAGTCGCGCGTCCCCTTGGGGATACCGGGTTTTGCTGCCATTTTCTATATCAAGGTGGGTTTAGTGAATACTTTGGGCGCAAAGATACGCTTTTTTGCCATCCATCCGCCTTTTCAGCACGTTTAGTCGCGGCGTCCCATGTAAATCAGTACATAATAGACCAGCGTTGCGAGCGAACCCAGGGCTGCCACCACATAGGTGTAAGCAGCCGAACGCAGGGCGTCCTCGGCCTGGCCATGGTTGAACGCATTGGTGATGCCGGCCTGGCTCAGCCACACCAAGGCCCTACGGCTGGCGTTGACCTCCACCGGCAAAGTGATGAAACTGAACAGGGTGGTAGTGGCAAACAACAGGATGCCGGCCAGCAGCAACTGCGGGAACACGTTGATGAGCAGAATGCCTCCCAGCAGCACCCACGACACGACGGACGACGAGAACTGCACCACGGGCACCAAGGCCGAACGCATCTTGAGCGGTGCATACGCACACGCATGCTGCACGGCATGGCCACACTCGTGGGCAGCCACAGCAGCGGCGGCCACGCTGCACGAGTCATATACGCCTTCGCTCAGGTTGACCGTCTTGGTCATGGGGTTGTAGTGGTCGGTCAGCATGCCGGGTGTGCACGTCACCTTCACATCGTAGATTCCATTGTCGCGCAACATTTTTTCGGCCACATCCTTTCCTGTCAGGCCACCGCCCAACGCCATTTTCGAATACTTTTTGAACTTGTGTTGCAAATTGGCTTGCACCAGATAGCTCAACACGGCTATCCCAATAAAAATAATCCAATACATAGTTACTTCTTGTTTGTCATAAATATCTTTGCGAACAAAACTACAAATTCGTTGCCAAACAATCCATGCTTTCCGATTTTTTAACCTAAATCGCCCGGCTTCTTTCATTCTGCCCAAATTCCTTGTTACAAGCAAACAGAAGAGGACAATCGTGAGAGAGTACTCGCAACCGCCCGCACGAGTACTCGCAAGGGGCCGCATGAATACTCAAAACGCCACACGAGAGTACTCACAAGGCGGAATGGGAGTACATAAGTGACTATGACTGATTTTACTTCACAGAATATTTGTTTATTTACGACTTTACTTCACATCATTTGCAATGTCTTCCTGAGATGCTTTACACAGTTGTTTGGTCGTTCCTGAATCAGTTCACAGGTACAAAAGTAGTCTCCTTTTGGGAGCATGCAAATAAATCATGAGAAACACGGCAGGGAAACTCATGCAGTTGGAGGCGCATGGAGCGATTCCCTCAACTTTCTCGGTGGCAGCATGTCCTTATTGCTTCTGTGCGGCCTTCTGTTGTTGTAGAAATCTATGATGTCAGCCATCAGGCTGACCCTACAGAGTTGCGTGATATTATATATTTGATGATTTTTTAGTACTTTTTTATATAACGTGGTTGCGAAACGAATTATTTTGAGTATACTTGCACCCGCTTCCGAACCACGCCATGCTGTTCTTCCACGAGCAGAGCGGTGAAGAAGGGGAAAGGAGCACTACATATTGAGAAGTGTTTGCTAACGCTGTGTCATTTGGCAGATTTGAACGTAGGAAACTCAAACTTGGAATACAAAGACACTGCAGATGTATGCACTACGGGTAGGTATATAAAAACACCGTCCCATCAGCGTGCGGAGGCTCGTGCAGCCTCAAGCACGCTTTAGGGGCGTAAGATAATATACCAACGGCGTGGGTGTCAGATTCTGTTTGTTTTATTTCAAAGGTTTCCTACGACCTAAATCTACAAACGAGCAGAGGCAAGACACCCCGCTTTCTTTTTATATAGTTTCAGAACATTTAAATTAGGTGTCGCCTGAGAATGGGTGTCTATCGGGCATAAAACTTTTAAACAACATGAGGAAGTTTTTCACTTTTTTGTGCCTTTTGACTCTCGTGGCTGTTAAGGCTAATGCTCAAAATGAACCCTACACAGAGAGCAAATGGTATGTTGGTGTTGGAGGAGGTGTGCGCTTTGGCAGCATGACTTTCTCGGATCTTGACAAGGACGTTTTCCCCGATAAAAAGGGAATAACAAGCGGCTTGTTCTCTGTATTTGTTGAGCGGAATTTTGGCAAGGAGGGCAACTTCGGCATCCGTCCGACACTTTCTATTCTGAATCGCGGTGGCAAACTTACTGGCATTTACTCGACAAAGGCATTCAACAACTATTACGAGAACGAAGGCATTGATGATGTCTTTTATCGGTTGAAAGCACATTATTTAGATGTTCGTGTACCTATTTTCTATCAGTTTGGTACATATGCCAGCCGTGTCCGCCCCTACGTGTATGTTGCTCCTACAGTAGGTTTCCCCACTGGTGGAAAAATCAACGTTGAACAACGTTACCTTTCGGGCAATTACAACGGATACGAAATGGACTTGAACAAGGCAAACATTGCAAGCGCGTATTTTGCAGGTGCTATAGGCATTGGCGCAAAGTGGAATTTGAACGTTGAAGGACATAATCTCTATTTGGCCCTTGATGCAAGTTATGAATTGGGGCTGAGTAATACCTACGGGAAAAAAGAGAAAAACGGTGAAGCCATAGTCCAAAAAGGCTTGTTTTATAATGCCTATAAAATCAATGGTAACCGCAAATTTTCTGGATTTGAGTTGATGGTGACAGTCGGTATTCCTCTTGGCAAGAAGAAACGCCAGCCTGCATATGTCGCACCTGTGATACGCGAGCTTGAACCTGCACCTGTCGCAGCCGTCGTAGAGGAAAAGGAGATCGTAGTGGAAAAGAAGCAAGAGAAGCCTTGCTACACGTTGGAAGAAATTAGCGATATGATGAAGACCGGCGAGAATGTATACGGCAAGACGTTCTGTGCTGTAGATGCAATCCAATTTGAGTTCGGGAAAAGCAATATAAAGCGCAGTTCCCACGCTTTTCTTGACGAACTCGCAAATATTCTGACACAAACGGGAATAAAAGTAGAAGTGAAAGGCCATACAGACAATGTTGGTACGGAGGATTTCAACATGAAATTGTCGAAAGACCGTGCGGAGGCCGTCGTTAATTATCTTGTAAAGAAAGGTGTGCCATCATCCCATCTTACATATAGTTATTATGGCATGTCCCGACCTTTGGCCGAAAATGAAACCGAAGACGGGCGAAAGTTGAACCGCCGAGTCGAGTTTGAGATCTTAAAGTAAGAATGTTGAACGAATATAAAGAATGTAAGAAATGAAAACAAAGAATATCTTTGAGGCTTTAGGGCTGTTTGCCGTTCTTTTGTTTGGCAGCACAACAATGGTTTCATGTCTGAAAGACGGAGAAGAGACTGTGGCACTGGAAGAGGGCGATGCCGCCGAACTGATTTTGGGCAGTTGGGAAGTTGACCGTAGCGAAATTTTCGATCTCACGACAGATCAATATCACTCTGACCTGCCTAATGACAATAGTATTTCCAAAGTCTACACTTTTGGCCTAAATAATTCTGGTACGGTTTCGGAGAAAGGATTGTCCGCGACTGGATTCTATTGGCATATGGACAACCAGGGAGAAACAATAGACATTGACGGGCAGACGTTCAAACTGGCATCACTTGGTGAGAATGCGATGGCATTAGAATCAAATCGCTCTGTAAACGGTGACCTGTATCGCCATCGCTATATTCTGAAAAAGGTAGACAATAGCAAGGATACAAATGTAGACGAACCTGATGACGATGACACGCAAGTGGTGACTTCCGACGAGGGACGCACATTCCGTCGTTACGGCTATACGATTACGGTTCCCAAAGGGGCTGTGCCCAGAAACAACTCAGGAGGCGTTGGCCGAGTTGCCTTTTCTATCCAACTTGCCGAAGACCTGCCGACACCATTGCCTAATGGTATGACCCTGCTGGAGAGTGGGAATGTAAAGATTGAGCCAATGAACTTCACATTTAACTCCCCCTTGACAATAAAAGTTCCTCTTCGCGGTTTCAATGCCAGCGACGTGTGTGTCTACTGGTATGATGCTTATACAGGCGGATGGAGATTGATTCCATTCTCAAAGATTAACACCGATGGTACGGCCTCTATCACCATGATTGAACTGGGGCAGTTCGTTATCGTAAGGCACTCGATGGGAACTGGAACGAATCAAATGACCACAGGCGGCATACATATTGCCCGTCAGTACATCCAAAGCGGATATTACTACTATCTGACACTAACTCCAAGAAATAGTTCTGGTTCCAGCAAGAGTATTGCCTTTACATCCAACGGCGAAGACTTGTATATGGCAGGCATTGAACTGGGGACATATGCTGCTTCCATAACACGTGAACGCAGAAGTGAAACCAATTCCGATGCAACCACGACAGAGACAGCTACCTTGAGCAATGTAACGGTTTCCACCACACTCACAAAAGGAAATGGAGGCTACAGCACATACGCAGGATGGACAGAATTGTCGTTGTCTAACGTTAACTGGAATAATGGAAGACCTAATGATTGGGGCGAGGCAACCAAGACGTATGGCACAGGTAAGTTTCAGGCAACATTGACTTGGGTGAACACGAATAGTAGCAAAACAGACTATGATTTGCATCTTACAACTCCAAGTGGAGAAGTATATTATGGACACAAGCAAGCAGGAGCCTTTGAATTAGACTATGACTGGACAACCCCTGTTGGCAATGCCATAGAAAACATCTACAGTATTCGTGACGATTTCGACGCAGGAACCTACAAGGTAAGAGTTCAACATTATAGCGGTGAACAGGGAAAGCGTTACAATTGCCGTATCATTGTCAATGGAACTGTCGTGAAGTCTGTAACAGGTGCCATTAACACTAAGCAAGCCTACGATGATATCTATTCGTTTACGATACAGTAAGATGTATTATACAAATAGAACTAAGAATAAATTCTGAGTTTCTGAGAAAGAGCGGGAACCCGCGCCGACTTCCTCGGCCTCGGTTTCCCGCTCTTTGTTTCTCCACAACTATAGGCCGATCTTCGTGGTGGCCTTTCTCTTGCCCCTTTGGCTTACGCTGCTTACCCGTATAGCGGGATACTCAAATCTGTGAAATGTCTTTGTCTTGGCGAGAAGGAGGATCATGCGCACGCCTGCACCCGCCTTCCACATCCGCGATACTGTTTCTTTGTCGGGGCGGCCGACCTGCCCGCCTTGCTCTCCCTAAAAAACGCTAAAAGGCCTGATATTTGCCTTCTTTCCTCCTTACATATCATAAAACCTTGTATCTTTGTTCGCTAAAATCAAATTACTATTCACCAAACCAAGCATTCATGAACGAAACCAAGCAATTGCTCCAAAGCATAACAGAAGGAATCCAGGAAAAGAAAGGGAAACACATCGTCGTAGCCGACCTGAGCGGCATCGAAGACACCATTTGCCGCTATTTCGTCATCTGCCAGGGCAACTCGCCCAGCCAGATTTCCGCCATCGTGGACTCGGTGGAGGAATTCGCCCGCAAGAATGCCGGTGCGAAGCCGGCCTGCGTCGACGGCCTGCGAAACGCGCAATGGGTGGCGATGGACTATAGCGACGTCGTCGTGCACGTGTTCCTGCCGCAAGTACGCGCGTTCTACGACCTGGAACACCTGTGGGCCGACGCCACCTTGACGGAAATCCCCGACATCGACTAACCCTATCCGGACAGCAAGTTATGAATCAGAACAAGCCCAACCCGAATTTCAACAAGCCCAAGTTCAACCTCAGTTGGTTGTACCTGGCAATCCTGGCCGTCCTGCTGAGCCTTTACCTGGTCAGCGACCCGGCCACGGCAACGCGCGACCTGGACTACAGCAAGTTTCAAGAGTATGTGTTCAAGGGCTATGCCGACCAGATCATAGCCTACGACGACAACAGCCTGGACATGATTATCAAGCCGGAATCTGCGCCTTTGGTGCTGGGTGCCGAGGCCAAGAACGCCAAGCGAAGCCCGCAATTCCACGTGGAAGTGCCCTCGCTGGACGCGGTGGACAAATTCCTGTCCAAGCAGCAGGAGGAAGGCAACTTCACCGGCACCATCAACTACCGCAAAAAGACCAACTATTTCGGCACCTTCTTCTGGAATTTCATGCCGATTCTGCTCTTAGTGGGCGTTTGGGTGTTCTTCATGCGGCGCATGGGACGCGACGGCGGAGGCCCCAACGGTGTGTTCAACGTAGGCAAGTCGAAAGCCCAGTTGTTCGACAAGAACAGCGGCAACGGCCAAAACAAAGTGACCTTCAAGGACGTAGCCGGACTGAAAGAAGCCAAACAAGAGGTAGAAGAGATTGTGGAGTTCCTGCGCCAACCGCAGAAATACACCGAACTGGGCGGCAAGATTCCCAAGGGAGCCCTGCTTGTAGGCCCTCCGGGAACAGGTAAGACTCTGCTGGCCAAGGCTGTGGCCGGCGAAGCCAACGTCCCGTTCTTCTCGTTGTCCGGGTCGGACTTCGTCGAGATGTTCGTCGGCGTGGGCGCATCGCGTGTCCGCGACCTTTTCCGTCAGGCAAAAGAGAAGGCACCCTGCATCATCTTCATCGACGAAATAGACGCAGTAGGCCGCGCCCGCGGCAAGAACCCCGCCATGAGCAGCAACGACGAACGCGAAAACACCCTCAACCAGTTGCTGACCGAGATGGACGGTTTCGGCACCAACAGCGGCATCATCGTGCTGGCCGCCACCAACCGTGCCGACATCCTGGACAAGGCCTTGCTGCGTGCCGGACGTTTCGACCGTCAGATACACGTGGACCTGCCCGACCTGAACGAACGCAAGGAGGTGTTCGGCGTACACCTGCGTCCCCTCAAAATCGACGAGACGGTGGACGTGGACCTGCTGGCCCGACAGACCCCGGGATTCTCGGGAGCAGACATCGCCAACGTGTGCAACGAAGCGGCCTTGATTGCCGCCCGCCACGGCAAGAAGCGCGTGAGCAAGCAAGATTTCCTGGACGCCGTCGACCGCATCATCGGCGGTCTGGAGAAGAAGACCAAGGTCATGACGCAAGACGAGAAACGGACCATCGCCCTGCACGAGGCCGGACATGCCACCCTGTCGTGGTTCCTCGAGCACGCCAACCCCTTGGTGAAGGTGACCATCGTACCGCGCGGACGGGCTTTGGGTGCCGCCTGGTACCTGCCCGAAGAACGGCAAATCACCACCAAAGAGCAGATGCTCGACGAGATGTGCGCCACCCTCGGCGGGCGTGCCGCCGAAGAACTCTTCGTCGGCCAAATCTCCACCGGCGCCATGAACGACCTGGAGCGCGTCACCAAGCAGGCCTACGGCATGGTGGCCTATGCCGGCATGAGCGACCGTCTGTCCAACCTCTGCTATTATAATAATGAGGAATATTCGTTCAACAAGCCCTACAGCGAACGCACGGCCGAACTGATTGACGAGGAGGCCAAACGCCTCATCGACAGCCAATACAAGCGGGCCAAGGAGTTGCTGCAGGAGCACCGCGAAGGACACAACCAATTGGCCCAACTGCTAATGGACAAGGAAGTCATCTTCGCCGAGGACGTAGAACGCATCTTTGGCAAACGCCCCTGGGCCTCGCGCTCGGAAGAGATTTTGGAGGAGGACCATCCGGAGACGAAGCCCGAAGCCAACGAACCTAACAACGAATCGATATGAAAAGCAATTTCATCTTGCGAGCCCTGACCGGCCTCGTCTTTGTCATCGTCCTGGTGGGGTGCATCATGTTCAACCCCCTTTCGTTCGGCGTGCTCTGCGTCGCCTTGTCCGCCTTCTCCGCCCTCGAGTTCGGGCGGTTGGTCAACCAGCAGGCCGGCGTACACATCAACCGGGGCCTCATCGCCCTGGGAGCCGCCTACCTGCCGATGGCCGCTTTCCATTGCCGCCTCAGCGGAGAGGCCGTGGCTTTCCTGCCCTATCTGCTTCTCCTTATTTACATGTTGGTGAGCGAACTCTATCGGAAAGCCGAGAACCCGATTCACAACTGGGCCTACTCGTTTTTCAGCCAGGTCTACATCGCCCTGCCGTTTGCCTTGCTCAACGTGCTGGCTTTCCACCCGGACAGCACGCTCGACACGGCCGTCATGAGCTACAACCCCATTCTGCCGCTTTCGGTCTTCGTCTTCATCTGGATGAGCGACACAGGAGCCTACTGCATCGGCAGTCTGCTGGGCCGCCATCGCCTGTTCGAGCGCATCTCGCCCAAGAAGTCGTGGGAAGGGTCCATCGGTGGCGGAGTGGCCTCACTGGCCGCCGCAGCCGTATTCGCCCGTTTCTTCCCCTTCATGTCGCTGCCCGTGTGGATGGGTCTCGCACTCACCGTCGTGGTGTTCGGCACCTGGGGCGACCTGGTCGAATCGCTGCTGAAACGGCACCTGGGCATCAAAGACTCCGGACACATCCTGCCCGGACACGGCGGCATGCTCGACCGCTTCGACAGTGCCTTGATGGCCATACCGGCGGCCGTCATCTACCTCTACGCCATTTCGATCTGCTGACGGAAGGCGTTTCATTCCGGCCTCAACAACCGGCACATCTTCCGGGCAGCCTGCCCGGAAGCCCCTGCGGGGCCTAACAGACGGATGATGCGGTCGTAGTCGGCCAGCATGCGGGCTCGCGCCTCGTCGTCGTGCAGCAAGGATTCCAATTCGCCGTGCAGCCGGGGAACGGTCATGTCGGCCGCTACCAGTTCGCGCACCACCTCCTTGCCGGCAATCAGATTGACCAGCGACACGAAGGGCACACGAAGCACCCAACGGCGCAAGAGCGACACAATCCGGCCCGCCTTCATATAGTAACATACCACCTGCGGCACTCTGAACAACGCCGTCTCGAGTGTGGCCGTCCCCGACGTGACCAACGCGGCACAGGCGTGGGTGAGCAACGCGTACGTCTGCCCGAACACGACCGGCACAGGCATCTCGCCCACGCACTGCCGATAGAACTCCGGCTCGATGCCGGGCGCACCGGCCAACACGAAACGATAGTCCGGATAGGCCGCCGCCACCTGCAACATACGGCTCAGATTGTCGGCAATCTCCTGCCGGCGGCTTCCGGCCAACAAGGCCACCAGCGGCTTCTCGCCCAGCCCGTTCCTGGCCCGGAACTCGGCTTCCGTCTCAACATACGAAGCCCGGAACTCGGCCACCGCATCCACACAGGGGTTGCCCACGTAATGGATTTCATACTGATGCTTGCGGTAGAAGTCCACTTCGAACGGCAGGATGGAGAACAAGGCATCCACGTCGCGGCGGATGTTCTTGATGCGGTATTCTTTCCAGGCCCATATCTTCGGCGAGATGTAGTAGAACACCGGGATGTGGGTGTGGGCCTTCACGTACTGGGCCACCGACAGGTTGAAGCCGGGATAATCCACCAGAATAAGTACGTCGGGGCGATAGTCCACGATGTCGCGCCGGCACAGGCGCATGTTGGACAGAATGGTGCGCAGGTGGAGCAGCACCGGAATCACGCCCATATAGGCCAGTTCGCGGTAATGCTTCACACGGGTGCCGCCCACGGCGCTCATCAGGTCGCCTCCGAAGAAGCGGAACTCGGCCTGCGGGTCTTCGTGCTGCAGCGCCTTCATCAGGTTGGAGGCATGAAGGTCGCCCGAGGCTTCGCCAACAATCAGGTAGTACTTCATAAGCCCCACCCCCGCAGTTCGTCCATCATCCCATAGGCAGTCACATCGATGGTCGTGGGTGTCACGGCCACATAGCCGTGGGCCAAGGCCCATTGGTCGGTGTCCTCGTCGTGCGGCTCATAGTTGTACAACTCGCCGGTCATCCAGAAATAAGGTGCCCCGAAAGGCGGACGTTGGCGTTTGGCCCACTCCTTGTCCCAGCGGCAGCGCGTCTGTCGGCAGATGCGCGTGCCCCGGAAGGTCTTCACCTTCGGATAGTTGACGTTGAGGCAGATGCCTTGCGGCAGCCCTTTGTCCAACACCTGCGCCACAAGCTGACGCACCGACTCTTCCAGCGGAGCAAAGTCGGCATCCGCCGCATGGTCGCACAGCGAGAATCCGATGGCGGGCAATCCCTTGAGGCAGCCTTCCTTCACCACGCCCATGGTGCCGGAGTAGTGTACGTTGACCGTCGAATTGTCGCCGTGGTTGATGCCGCCTACCACCAGGTCGGGCTGCCGGCCGGCCAGTTCGAACAAAGCCAGTTTGATGCAGTCGGTCGGCGTACCCGAGCAACGGTACACGGTCAGGCCGGGTTCTTTGCATACCAGGTCGTAGCGGACAGGCATATCGGTCGTGATGGCGGCCGACATGCCCGATCGCGGTCCGTCGGGGGCCATGACCACCAGTTCGCCCAGCGGGCGGAGGAAGCGGATCAGTTCGTTCAAGCCTTTGGCCTGGTAGCCGTCGTCGTTGGAAATCAAAATCAGGGGTTTGCTTTCTTCTTTCATATCTATCCGTTTGGTGTGCTTGCCTCCCATCCGCTCCGCCACAACGGCCGGCCGGAGAGAGGCCTGAAAATCGGGTGCAATATTCGTCAAAAATCCCGAGACCCACAAGCATTTGGGCAAAAGATGGGGATGCGGCCTCGTCGTTCCTCCCCGCCCGATGTGGGATTTTTGCAGAGAAATCCGTACCTTTGCCCGCTGTATAAACAAGCGACGAAGAACTATGTGGATACTGCTTATCAGCCTGCTCGTCCTGGCCCTGGTGGCCATGGGGCTGGGATACGCCCGCAACCGGCGCATTCACCGCCTCATCCGCGAAGGCAGGCTGGACCGCGAGCCGGAAGTGACGACGGTCGACGAAGAATGCTGCGGACAGCACGCCGTGTGCGAGAAGGACAGCCTGCTGGCCGCCGTCAGCCGACAGATAGAGTATTATGACGACGAGGAACTGGACACCTACGCCGGCCTCCCGTCCGACGGCTACACCGCAGAACAGGTGGAGCAGTTTCGCGACGTGTTCTACACCATGCAGGAGACCGACGTGGCCGGATGGGTGCGAAGCCTGCAGCTGCGAGGCATCCACCTGCCCGACGACCTGAAGGACGAGGTGCTGCTGGTGGTGGGCGAACGACGCAGCAGCCTGACGCACGCCGACGATACGCCCTCCGGCGGCCATTAGCCTTCGGTTCCTCTTCCCAACCTCATCACTTCCCCGACCATGAACCTACTGCAATACACCTTCTTCCAAAACGCCCTGCTGGGCAGCCTGTTCGTCAGCATTGCCTGCGGCATCGTAGGCACCTACATCGTGACGCGCCGCCTGGTCTTCATCAGCGGAGGCATCACGCACGCCTCGTTCGGCGGCATCGGCCTCGGCCTCTATTTCGGCATCTCGCCCATCTTGTCGGCGGCCGTGTTTTCGGTGTTGTCGGCCTGCGGGGTGGAATGGCTCAGCAAGCGCAGCGACATGCGCGAGGACTCGGCCATCGCCGTGTTTTGGACCCTCGGCATGGCCCTGGGCATCATCTTCAGTTTCCTGTCGCCCGGCTTTGCGCCCGACCTCTCGTCTTACCTGTTCGGCAACGTGCTCACCATCACCCGTTCGGACATCTGGCTGCTGGCCGGCCTTTCGGTGGTGCTCATCGCGTTCTTCGCCTTGTTCTTCCACCCCATTGTCTCCATTGCCTTCGACCGGGAGTTCTCGCGCTCGCAGGGCCTGCCCGTGGTGTGGTTCGAATACACGCTGATGATGTTCATCGCGCTCACCATCGTGTTCTCTCTGCGGCTGGTCGGCATCGTGCTGGCCATCTCGCTGCTCACCATCCCTCAGATGACGGCCAACCTGTTCACCATGCGCTTCCAACGCATCATCGTGCTGTCCGTGTTCATCGGCTACGCCAGCTGCCTGGGCGGCCTGGTGGTGTCGTACCGGCTCAACGTGCCTTCCGGTGCCTGCATCATCTTCTGTTCCATCCTCATCTATGCGCTGTGCAAGGTGGGGAAAACGGCCTTTATCCGACGACGGAGGCAATAAATCGGCCGAAATCGTGTTTTATTGTATGACTCTTTTATTTGGACACTGAACCGTGAGAACATTGAAACCCCATCGCATCCACCTGGCCGCCTGCCTGCTCGTGCTGCTGGCCGCCGGTTGCTCGTCGCAGAAGAACACGGCGGGGTCGCGCTTCTGGCAGGCCTTCACCACCCACTTCAATGTCTATTTCAACGGTTCGGAGGCCTACAAGGAGGGAATGAAGGCCCTCGAGGACGGCAACAAGGACAACTACCAGGAGACCCTTCCCCTCTACCCCATCGGCAACAAGAAGAACGTGGGCACGGGGGGCGGCCAGTTCGACCGCGCCATCGAGAAGTCGCAGAAGGCCATCAAGTTGCACTCCATCCGCAAGAAACCGCCCCGCAAGCCTGAGAAACGGAAAGACCCGAAATACCAGCGCTGGATGGCGAAGCAGGAGTACAACCCCTTCCTCCACCACGCCTGGATGCTGATGGGAAAGGCCCAGTTCCAGAAAGGCGAGTTCCTGGAAGCGGCCTCCACCTTTTCGTACATCACACGCCTGTATGCGTCCGAGCCGGCCATCGTGGCCGACGCACGCATCTGGATGGCCCGCTGCTACACCGAGATGGACTGGTTCTACGACGCCGAGGACGCCCTGGAGAAAATCAACAACGACAGCCTGCCGCAGGCCCTGACGCCCGCCCACGCCTCGGCCTACGCCAACTACCTGCTCCGGCAGAAGCGGTTCAAAGAGGCCGTCCCCTTCATGCTGACCACCATCAAGCACGAGAAAAGCAAGAAACAGAAAGCCCGCGAATACTACCTGCTGGGCCAAATCTACCAGGCCACGGACCAGCCGGCCCTGGCCTACAAGGCCTACGCCAAGACCATCGGCCAGAACCCGCCCTACGAGTTGGAACTGAACGCCCGCATCAAGCAGACGGAGGTCATCCCCCTCGAGAAAGGCGAACAGACCATCAAACGCCTGCGCCGAATGGCCCGCAACGGCAAGAACGCCGACTATCAGGACCAAATCTACTACGCCATCGGCAACATCTGCCTGGCCCGCAACGACTCGGCCGAAGCCATCGCCCAATACCGCAAGGGCGTGGAGAAAAGCACCCGAGGCGGACTGGAGAAAGGCATCCTCCTGCTGCGGTTGGGCGACATCTACTGGGTACAGGCCGAATACGTCGAAGCGCAGCAGTGCTATGCCGACGCACTGGGCCTCATCGACAAGGAGCACGCGGCCTACGAACAGACCAGCAAACGCTCGGAGGTGCTGGACGAACTGGTGACGCACGTGGTCAACGTGGAACTGCAGGACAGCCTCCAGCACCTGGCCTCCCTGCCCGAAGCCGAACGGCTGAAGGTCGTGGAGCGCATCATCGAGCAGGTGAAGAAGCAGGAAGAGGAGGAACGCAAGGCCGCCGAACTGGAGAAACTGATGAGCCAGCGCGAAGAGGCCATGGCCGACATGCCCCAGCGAAACGACAACGCGCCCAAACCGACGAACACCGGCGACAAGTCGTGGTACTTCTACAACGCCCAACTGGTGAGCCAGGGCAAGAGCGAATTCCAACGCAAATGGGGACGGCGCAAGCTGGAGGACCATTGGCGCCGACGCAACAAAACGGTGCTGGCCGACGAAACCTTCGCCCCCATCGACTATGAAGCGGACGAGCAGCGGGCCGACTCGCTGGCCGCCGCCGGACTGGAACTCGCGACCGACTCGGTGGCAGCGGCCGACACACTGGTGACCGACAACAAGAACCCGCAGTTCTACCTCCAGCAGATTCCGCTGACGGAGGAGGCCATGGCCGAATCGAACGCCATCCTGTCCGACGGCCTGTTCAACATGGGCCTTATCTATAAGGACAAACTGGAGGACTTCGGACTGGCGCAGCAGACCTTCCAACGGCTGTACACCCAGTTCCCGGACTTCGAACGGATGGACGAGGTGTTCTACAACCTCTACCTGATGAACGCCCGGCGCGGGCAAGAAGCCCTGGCCGAAAGTTACAAGGACTCGCTGGCCGCCCGCTTCGCCGACAGCAAATACGCCCTGACCCTGGCCGACCCCGACTTCCGCCGAAACGCGGTCTACGGCAAGCACCTCGAGGACTCGCTCTACGCCGACACCTACCTGGCCTACAGCCAGAACGACTACGAACGCGTGCGCACCAACTGCGAGACCTCCGGCCGCCAATACGCCATGGGGCAGCACCGGCCCAAGTTCTTGTTCCTCCACGCCATGAGCCAACTGCAGAGCGGCGACCGCAAGGGCTTCATGGAGACGCTGAAAGACATCGTGAGCCAGTATCCGCAGCACGAAATCAGCGAGATAGCGGCCAACATCGTGAAGGGCCTGCAAGACGGACGCCTGCTGGCGCAGGACGGCAGCGCCTTCGGCTCCATCTGGGAACGGCGCAAGACCGACGCCGCCCTCGGCGAACTGCCGGCCGACAGCGTCGTCCCGCCCTTCAGCAGCGAACGAAACACCTCCTACTGGTTCGTGCTGGCTTACGAAGAGGGCAAGGTGAACGAAAACCTCCTGCTCTACGAGATGGCCCGCTACAACTTCTCGAACTTCATCCTCAAGAACTTCGACCTCGTCTTCGCGCAGGACCGCGGCATCGCCATGCTGCAGGTGCGCGAGTTCGCCGACCTCGACGAAGCCCTCCAGTACAAGCACCGCCTCTATGCCGACCCCGACATGGCCCGCAAACTGGGCGGCATGAGGGCCCTCGTCATCTCGGCCTCCAACTTCGAACTGCTGCAGAAGTACTACAGTTTCGACGACTACGCCGAGTTCTTCGAAAGCCACTACGGCGAACTGCCCGAACCCGCCCTGCCGACGGATACGGACCTCGACGCGCCGCTGCTGTTCGAAGGCGTGGACCAGGCCGACGAGGAAGACTATTAAACCGAAAAGAAAGGAAACCCGCCATGAGAAAAGACCACCTGCTTTGGGTCGACGACGAAATAGACCTGCTGAAGCCCCACATCCTCTTCCTGCAAAGCAAAGGATACGAGGTGAGCACCGTGACCAACGGGCCGGACGCCCTGGACCTGTGCCGCGAAACGGACTTCGACCTCATCTTCCTCGACGAGAACATGCCGGGGCTGAGCGGACTGGAGACCCTGAGCCGCATCAAGGAGATAGACCCGAACGTCCCCGTGGTGATGATTACCAAAAGCGAGGAAGAGAACATCATGGACATGGCCATCGGCTCGCAGATAGCCGACTACCTCATCAAGCCCGTCAATCCCAGCCAGATACTCCTGTCGCTGAAGAAGAACCTCCACCGGCGCGACATCGAAGCCGAGGTGGCCGACAGCGGCTACCGCCAGGACTTCGGCCAGATAGGCATGCAGATCAACGACTCGCTGACCGCCGCCGACTGGGTGGAACTCTACAAGCGGCTCGTGTTCTGGGAACTCCAGTTGGAGCAGACCGACAGCAACATGGCCGACCTGCTCCGCCAACAGAAGTCCGAGGCCAACAAGGCCTTTGGCAAGTTCGTCAAGCGCAACTACCTCGACTGGATAGCCCACCCCGAGGAGAGGCCCCTGATGAGCCCCGACTTGTTCAAACGAACCATCTTCCCCGCCCTCGACGCAGGCGAGAAGGTGTTCTTCGTGGTCATCGACAACTTCCGCTACGACCAGTGGCGCCTCATCAGCAACGAACTGGCCGGCCTCTTCGACATCGACGAGCAACTGGGCTACGCCATCCTGCCCACCGCCACCCAGTACGCCCGAAACGCCATCTTCTCGGGCCTGATGCCCAACAAGATAGCCGAGATGTTTCCCGACCTCTGGGTCGACGAGGACGAAGAGGAGGGCAAGAACCTCAACGAGGCTCCCCTCATCGAGACGCAAATCAAGCGGTTCCGCCGCAAGGACACGTTCTCGTACCATAAAATCAACGACTCCGTCGCGTGCGAACGCCTCGTCGGCCAGTTCCACCAGCTGAAGGCGAACGACCTGAACGTGGTCGTGCTCAACTTCGTCGACATGATGTCGCACGCCCGCACCGACTCGAAAATGATGCGCGAACTGGCCTCCACCGAGGCGGCCTACCGCTCCATCACCCGTTCGTGGTTCCGCCACTCGGCCGTCAACGACCTGTTCAAACGCCTGGCCGAAACCGACTGCCGGGTCATCCTCACCACCGACCACGGCAGCATCCGCGTGAGCAACCCCGTGAAGGTGGTGGGCGACCGAAACACAAACACCAACCTGCGCTACAAGTTGGGCAAGAACCTGGGCTACAACGCCAAGCAGGTGTTCGAAATCAAAGACCCGCGCCAGGCCCAACTGCCCAGCCCCAACGTGAGCACGGCCTACATCTTCGCCATGGCCGACGACTTCTTCGCCTACCCGAACAACTACAACTACTACGCCGGCTACTACAAGGACACCTTCCAGCACGGAGGCGTCTCGATGGAAGAGATGCTCGTCCCCGTCGTCAGCCTGCAAAGCAAAAAGAAACGTAACTAACCCCCAAGACTCAGAAAACCAACGCCATCATGGAAATCAAAATTGCATCGCTCGACCAAATCCACGAAGCCGCCCGGCAGTTCATCGCCGCCATGGGCGACAACACCGTCTTCGCCTTCTACGGCCCCATGGGTGCCGGCAAGACCACGTTCATCAAAGCCGTGTGCGAGGTGCTGGGCGTGACGGACGTCATCAATTCGCCCACCTTCGCCATCGTCAACGAATACCGCTCGGACAGCGGCGAACTCATCTACCACTTCGACTTCTACCGCATCAACCGCGTGGAGGAGGCCTACGACTTCGGCTACGAGGACTACCTCTACAGCGGCGCGCTCTGCTTCATCGAGTGGCCCGAACGCATCGAAGAACTGCTGCCGGAGGACACCGTACGCGTCCGCATCGACGAGCAACCCGACGGCACCCGCCTCCTCAGCTTCTGACCGCCATGTGGCCCCACTATTTCATCCTGACGCTCTTTGCCGGAGCAGGCGTACTGACCCTGACCGCCGCCATTGCCAACTGGGACTGGTTCTTCCTCTCGCGCAACGCACAGACCTACACCCGTATGCTGGGCCGCCGACGCGCCCGCCTCGTCTACGGCCTCTTCGGCATCGCCATGCTGGCCGTCGCCCTCTGGCTGCTCACCATCACGCCGGCCCAGATGTAGCCATCCGTCCACACACCGCTGCAGCACTGCAAGGGCATGGCACCGAATGGCAGGCCAAATTCTACGTCCAATGTCATTGGATGTACGTCCGGTGACACCGGATATACGTCCAACGACGTTGGATATACATCCAGTGGCATTGGACATAGATTTTACCTACCCGAATCCAGGATGATATTGGCTCAATGGGAATCTGACATTGCCAAGATGATATTAAATTGCAGGATTTATCATATAAATATCAATATAAAGGAAAGGAATATGCCTAATAACGTAACATTTTCCGACTACACTCGTTTTTCTTTAAAAAGTCAGTACCTTTGCGAAGAATAAATCCTAAGAATATGTCAAAGAATAAAGGGTTAAATCGGATTAAAGTAGTTCTTGCAGAAAAATAATGTACCAACAAGTGGCTTGCAGAACAACTTGATAAGGGCGAGGCCACCATCTCAAAATGGTGTACGAATCGCGCACGACCTTCATTGGAAACTCTTGTCGAGATTGCCAATGTGCTTCAGGTTGATGTTAAGGATCTCTTGCGGTCAACTGTCCAAGAGTCCGATATGGTTTATATTAAAATTCCAAAGAGTAAACTTTAAGAGTTGGCGATAATGAAACAGCATGCAGAAAACAATCCATATCAAATTATCTTTTACGGTGCCCCAGGTACGGGAAAGTCTCATGCGGTGAAGATGGAGACGGAAGCGTGGGAAAAGCGAGGGAGAGTGGTAAGGACCACCTTTCATCCTGACAGCGACTATTCCACATTTGTCGGGGCATACAAGCCAACCACAGAGAGCGTGCAAAGATATGACATCTACAACAAACCTATGACAAGGGACGGAGTGCCTGTCATGGAGCAGATTATCACCTACGAGTTTG
>JBJEHD010000052.1:0-12729 GCA_051875715.1 Bacteroidaceae bacterium | reverse complement strand
CAAGGGAATCCGCACCGCTATGTGCTGGAGGAAAAGATGCAGAAACCGACGGAATAAACATCCGAGAACGCAAAACCCATCTATGTGGACCTGAAACCATATAGAGAAGGAGAATACACCATCCGATTCCAAGATGTCTACGGAAACGAGGTCGAAGGAGACTTCTTCAAAGAGGTTGAGGAAAACTAAATAGTTTCATCCATTACTAACTAAAAACGAACTAAACTCATGAACAAGATTCTAATATTAGCCCTGACAGGAATGGCACTCCTTGCATCCTGCAACAACGAAGAGCCCGGCACACGTGGCAACGACACGTTCTCCGAACAAGAGAAAGCCGATTACTTGAACTACATTGCCGACATTGAGGAGCGGGAAGGTGCACCTGTATACCACCTGTTCAATCCGGCGCCTTATCCCGAAGACAAAGTGAAGGAACTGCTGGAGAAAAGCCAACCGACAGAAGGCTTTTCTACGCTGTCCACATCCAATGGCATCAAAATAGGCCCCTACGGGGGATCGGGTGGAGCAGCATTTGACGAGCAGCTGATTGTCCATGTTGGCGAAGAATGGCGCAAACTGGCCGCCATCCGCATCCGATGCGGGAAGTACATCGACGCCCTACAGTTCTACTGGAGAGACGACAAAGGCAACAGCTATCATTCCGCCCAATTCGGGAAAGACGGAGGCGTCGAATGCTGGGTCTACCTGGAAACCGATGAGCACATCCGAAAGATTGAAATGCGGCATGGAAAATATGTGGACGGATTCACGTTATACGTACGGAACGCCACAACCGGGGAAGACAAGATATACACCTACGGGGAAAGGAACTACGGACGTGCGGCAACGACGACAATCGAACCATCGTCCTGCTATCAGATTCACGGCTTCTGCGGAAGCGCCGGCACGTACATCGACCGGTTGGGATGCTACGCCTATCACGAGGATTTATTCCGATAGAAGCATGGCAAACTCACCTCTCGAGCATGAAAAAGTTGTTTTATTGCATCAGAAAGCAAGGCCCGGAATAGCGGATGAGAGAAATGCAAACTTTTCAAGATTTGTCCCACCTGCGTCCTTGGTCAATTCGGCAATACATCCTAATTTTGTCGGTGCGAACGAAATCATTCCTCGTTTTCAGATGTCAGGACGATGAGACGGTGGACAAAGCCATAAGGAGAAATCGACGGAAACGATAAACAATCCACGAACGATATTCACATCTATCCATAAACCTATATAAGCAAATAGAGGATATGATGAGGAGAAAGGCCAAGAGTTCTACTATTTTATCGAGACTGGCAGATATCAAGCGAATAGGAATGCCGCCACAAGCGATGACAATAGACTGTATTATGATGAAGAAGAAAAAAACTTCTTAGGGATAAATTGGAGAAAAGACACTTATGAATTAGTCCAAATCAGAGCAACTTTATAAACATCTACAATTATGAACACCTTAAAAGCATTTTTGCTCCTCCTACTCTGTAGTATGGGTCTGAGCACGGGCTTCGCCCAATCATGTCTGAAGCGATCATTCGATTACGTGCCGGAGGACCAACTTCCTTGGATTGCTCGAAAAGGACGAGTCTATAAATATTGTTATATCTGCAATCCAAACGGAATTATACCTGACAGACTTTACAAAAATGTACAAGGGACAGATTATTTACATGCTGGGGATAATCCAGAACTGGCACCAGAATTATATAACAAGGTGAAATATCCCAATAGTCCTTATACATTAGGAGTAGTCATGTTTGGTGGAGAAACAGATTTAACCACCTGTATACTAATATGTGTGGACGAATCGCTGAACATCACCGGCACACTGGAGGTAGAGTACCGATTCAGTTGGATTACGCCCCGCCAGTTCCGCATCTTCGAGGACGGACGTATCGTGGTATCCACTTTGGTGCCGCTGACCGACCAACCGCTGCCGTTTGGCACGTTCACCCAATTCCTTGGAGAAATCAAGGACGAGACCTACCGCGTCAATGCTGATGGTCAGTTTGTGAAGGAGGAGGGACGAACCGTGCGCGCCAGACGCGTCTACACACGGCAGGAACTGGACTCGAAGACGTTCAATTTATTCTAAACCAACGAACATCTTATGAAGAATCTACTAAGTATTTGGGGGCTCCTGTTATTGTGCAGTAGTGTAATGGCACAACTGACTCCAAAGGAAGCCATACAACAACTGAAAGGCCAACCTTTACCATGGGAAGCAAGAAAAGGGATGCGATACACACAAAGTTTCGGCATCCAAAACCCGAACGGAGCAATACCAGACCTCTTGTACAAGGACGTACGGGGAACGGATGCCTGGTCCGCCTCCACCTCACAGGAGTTAAGTCCGTGTGTTTACGCCAAAGTAACGTTTCCTAACTCAAACTACACCTTACTGGCTGTGGAATGGGGAGGTGTGACCGATGCGCATTCGCAGGTTTTGGTCTGTGTTGACCCATTAGGGATAGTGACCAATACCCTGTTAGCGGAATACAGTTGGGGATTTATCATGCCTCGCCAGTTCCGCATCTTCGAGGACGGACGGATCGTAGTATCCACTTTGGTGCCGCTGACCGACCAATCGCTGCCGTTTGGCACGTTCACCCAATTCCTTGGAGAAATCAAGGACGAGACCTACCGCATCGATGCCAACGGCCAGTTCGTAAAGGAAGAGGGGAAAAACGTGCGCGACAGACGTGTCTACACACGGCAGGAACTGGACTCGAAGACGTTCAATTTGTTCTGAACCGGGGTTGAAGCCGAATGACGGATTCGGGTTCAGCGGTAGATTTCTCCGCTGCCCACACATATTTCAGCATTCCGATCGTAGAGCACGCCGAACTGGCCGGGAGCAATGCCCTGGATAGGGCTTTCGGAATGAACATGGTAGAGGCCGTCCTCTACCGTGAGGACTCCGCGCTGGAAAGTGTCGGTATGACGTATCTTGAACGAGACTTCCACCGGCTGCCCCTCCGGCCACGGACAGCCGGTGATGAAATGGAAATCGCGCAGGGCAAAGTCGTGGCCGTACTGCTTGACTGTGTCGTAGCCGCGCGAAACATAAAGGATGTTTCGTTCCACATCCTTGCGAATGACGAAATAAGGGCCTCCGCTCAAGCCCAGCCCCTTGCGCTGGCCGATGGTATGGAACCAGAAGCCCCGGTGCTTTCCCAGTTTGTTTCCGGTCTCCAACTCCACGATATCGCCCTCCCGTTCACCTAAGAAACGGCGGATAAAGTCGTTGTAATTGATCTTACCCAGGAAACAAATCCCCTGGCTGTCCTTCCGCTTGGCATTCGGCAATTTGGCCCGAAGAGCAATTTCACGCACTTCTTCCTTCATCAGGTGTCCCAAGGGGAACATCAGTTTCTCCATCTGCAGTCGATCGATTTGTGCCAGGAAGTCGGTTTGGTCTTTCACCGGGTCCTTGGCCGTTCCAAGCCAAACAGTCCCATCACGCTCGACTACCGTGGCATAATGGCCCGTGGCAATCTTGTCATACCGATAGCCGGCCTCCCGCTCGAAACAACCGAACTTGATGAGTTTGTTGCACATCACGTCGGGATTCGGGGTCAGTCCGCGCTTCACCTTGTCGATGGCATAAGCCACCACATTGTCCCAATAAGCCCGGTGCAAATCCACCACCTCAAGATGCAACCCGTATTTGCGGGCGATGGCCGTGCAAAGTTCAATGTCTTCTTCGGCCGTACACGTCAGGCCTCCTTCTTCATCCTCCATCCCGATTTTGATGTAGAACAAATCGGGCTTGTAGCCCTGCTCGCACAGCAAGTGCACCACCACGGCGCTGTCCACGCCACCCGAAATCAGTGTTGCGATATTCATTTTGTTGCTCTTTTGGTTTATCAAGGGCCAAAGGTACGCCTTTTTTCTGAACAAATTCGCCGGCAAGCACAAACTTTCCGCCTTTTTATCACATGACTTACCAGGCAAAATATTACTTTTGCGCCTTGATTACTATCATCATATAGGTATTACTTTTATGGAGCTTAACTTATTAACCGCCATCTCTCCGATTGATGGCCGATACAGAAGCAAGACAGAGGCCTTGGCCTCGTATTTCTCGGAGTTCGCACTCATCAAATACCGCGTACGGGTGGAAGTGGAATATTTCATCACCCTCTGCGAACTGCCCCTGCCGCAACTGCAGGGCGTGAGCCGCGACCTGTTCGACACATTCCGAGACATCTACCGCAATTTCACGGAAGCCGACGCACAACGCATCAAAGAGATTGAAAGCGTGACCAACCACGACGTAAAAGCCGTGGAGTACTTCCTCAAAGAGAAGTTCGACGCCATCGGCGGCCTGGAAGCCTTCAAGGAATTCATCCACTTCGGACTGACCTCGCAAGACATCAACAATACGTCCGTGCCCCTCTCGGTGAAAGAAGCACTGAGCGAAGCATATTATCCCCTGATTGAGCAACTAATTGCCCAACTGAACGCGTATGCCGAAGAATGGGCCGACATACCGATGCTGGCCAAGACGCACGGCCAACCGGCCTCTCCCACCCGCCTGGGCAAGGAAATCAAGGTGTTCGCCTCGCGTCTGCAACGCCAGTTGGACACGCTGAAAGCCTGCCCCCTCACCGCCAAGTTCGGAGGTGCCACCGGCAATTTCAACGCACACCATGTGGCCTATCCAGCATTCGACTGGAAAGCATTCGGTAACCGGTTCGTGGCCGAGAAACTGGGACTGGAACGTGAAGAATACACCACCCAGATTTCCAACTACGACAACCTGTCCGCCATCTTCGACGCCATGAAGCGCATCAACACCATCATGGTGGACATGAACCGCGACTTCTGGCAGTACATCTCGATGGAGTATTTCAAGCAGAAAATCAAAGCCGGCGAAGTTGGTTCGAGCGCCATGCCGCACAAGGTGAATCCCATCGACTTTGAGAATGCAGAAGGCAATCTGGGCATCGCCAATGCCATCTTCGAACACCTGGCCACAAAGTTGCCCGTATCGCGCCTGCAACGAGACCTCACCGACTCGACCGTACTGCGCAACGTGGGCGTCCCCTTCGGGCACACCCTCATCGCCATCCAAAGTTCGCTGAAAGGCCTCGGCAAACTTTTGCTGAACGAAGCAGCCATCAACCGAGACCTGGACAACTGCTGGAGTGTGGTGGCCGAAGCCATCCAAACCATCCTGCGCAGAGAGGCCTATCCGCACCCCTACGAGGCCCTGAAAGCCCTTACCCGAACCAACCAGGCCATCACCGAGACCTCCATTCGGACATTCATCGACGGATTGGACGTGAGCGAAGAACTCAAACAGGAACTGCGTGCGATTACACCGCACAACTATACCGGAATCTAACAAGAAGCAAGTGGGCCGTGAGGCCCGAATAATAACAATTTATCTTTATTATCATGAGTACAGACAACGAGATTTGGCAAGATGCCTCCCGCGAGGAGGGCTCTGCCGGCCGTGACGGCAACCAATCGTTCAACCGAGAAAACAACTACAACCGGGAAGGCGGCGAATACAATTACAACCGCTACAGCAACTCAACCCGGACAAATCGTCCGCGCATCAACCGGGAAGGAAGCGAACGACCCTACCGCCCGCGCATCAACCGCGAGAACGGCGAACGACCCTACCGCCCCAACTACAACAGCAACCGCGACGGCAACGCACGCCCTTATCGTTCCAGTTATAACAACGAGAATGGTGAACGCACCTATCGTTCCAACTACAACAGCGATGGAAGCGAACGCCCCTACCGCAATAACTACAACAGCAACCGCGAGAACGGCGAACGGCCCTACCGCCCCAACTACAACCGGGAGGGTGGAGAACGGCCGCGCACCCCGCGTACGAACGGAAACTACCAAGGAGGCTACAACCGGGAGAACGGACAAGGATTCCGGGAAGGCGGCTACAACAACGCCTCGCGTCCGAACTTCAACCGCCGCCCGAACAACGGTCAGCAAGGATTCCGTCCGAACCCGAGCCGGCGTCCGCGTACGGCCGATTACGACCCGAATGCCAAATACAGCAAGAAGAAACAGATTGAATACAAAGAACAATATGTCGACCCGAATGAGCCGATTCGTCTGAACAAGTTCCTGGCAAACGCCGGCATCTGTTCGCGCCGCGAAGCCGACGAGTTCATCACCGCAGGCGTAGTGACCGTAAACGGCGAAGTGGTGACCGAACTGGGCACCAAGGTGAAACGCTCGGATGTCATCAAATTCCACGACCAGCCGGTGAGCATCGAACGGAAGATATACGTGTTGCTGAACAAACCCAAAGACTGTGTGACCACGTCGGACGACCCGCAAGAACGCCGCACCGTGATGGATTTGGTGAAAGGTGCATGCACCGAACGCATCTATCCGGTGGGACGTCTGGACCGCAATACAACCGGTGTACTGCTGCTGACCAACGACGGCGACCTGGCTTCGAAACTGACGCACCCGAAATTCTTGAAAAAGAAGATTTACCACGTACACCTGGACAAGAACCTCACGAACGCCGACATGGACCAGATAGCACAGGGCATCCAGTTGGAAGACGGCGAGGTACACGCCGACGCCATCAGTTACGCATCGGATACGGACAAGTCCCAGGTTGGTATTGAAATCCACTCGGGCAAGAACCGCATCGTTCGACGCATCTTCGAGTCGCTGGGCTATAAGGTGACGAAACTGGACCGCGTGTTCTTTGCCGGCCTGACCAAGAAGAACCTGCGCCGCGGCGAATGGAGATACCTCACCGAACAAGAGGTGAACTTCCTCCGCATGGGTTCGTTCGAATAAGGCAACGACAAGCAAACAAGGAGTGACACATAAAGACTCAAAAGAAACGTATGGAAAAAATTCGCAGAACAAAGATTGCCGACGTACTGCAATCGGAACAGGTGGACATCCGGGCCAACGTGAAAGGCTGGGTACGCAGCCGCCGTGGAAGTAAAAAGGTGAACTTCATCGCCCTCAACGACGGATCCACCATCAACAACCTGCAAATCGTGGTTGACATCGAAAAGTTTGACGAGGAAATGCTCAAACTGGTCACCACGGGAGCCTGCCTCAGCATAAACGGAACCCTGGTGGCCTCCGTAGGACAGAAGCAAAAAGTAGAAATGCACGCTGATGCCATCGAGGTACTTGGACCTTGCGACCCGGATAAATATCCGCTCCAAAAGAAAGGACACTCGATGGAGTTCCTGCGCGACATCGCACACTTGCGTCCGCGTACCAACACCTTCGGGGCTGTGTTCCGCATCCGCCACAATATGGCCATCGCCATCCATAAATTCTTCCACGAGAAGGGATTCTATTACTTCCACACCCCCATCATCACCGCTTCGGACTGTGAAGGAGCCGGACAGATGTTCCAAGTGACGACCATGAACCTCTACGACCTGAAAAAGGACGAGAACGGTTCAATCCGCTACGACAACGACTTCTTCGGCAAGCAGGCCAGCCTCACGGTGTCCGGACAATTGGAAGGTGAACTGGCCGCTACGGCTTTGGGAGCCATCTATACGTTCGGACCGACGTTCCGGGCAGAAAACTCCAACACACCGCGCCACCTGGCTGAGTTCTGGATGATCGAACCTGAAGTAGCCTTCAACGAGATCGAAGACAATATGGACTTGGCCGAAGAATTCATCAAGTATTGCGTGAAATGGGCTTTGGACAACTGCCACGACGACATCCAGTTCCTCAACGACATGTTCGACAAGGAACTGATTGCCCGTCTGGGAGGTGTTCTGAAGGACGACTTCGTACGCCTGCCCTACACGGACGGAATCCGAATCCTGGAGGAAGCCGTAGCCAAAGGGCACCAATTCGAGTTCCCGGTATACTGGGGTGCAGACCTGGCTGCCGAGCATGAGCGTTACCTGGTGGAAGAACACTTCAAACGTCCTGTCATCCTGACCGACTATCCGAAGGAAATCAAGGCGTTCTATATGAAGCAGAACAAAGACGGGAAGACCGTACGCGCCATGGACGTCCTCTTCCCGAAAATCGGCGAAATCATCGGCGGTTCGGAACGTGAGGCCGACTACGACAAGTTGCTGGCCCGCATTCAGGAACTGAACATCCCGATGAAGGACATGTGGTGGTATCTCGATACCCGCCGCTTCGGCTCTTGCCCCCACTCGGGCTTCGGTCTGGGCTTCGAACGATTGTTGCTGTTCGTTACCGGCATGACCAACATCCGCGATGTGATACCATTCCCGCGGACACCGAAGAAGGCCGAATTCTAAATCGTCCGCCCCGACAAGCACGGTCAATTCGACCGGTACGCACAAAAGAAGAGAGGCTGTGTCAAAAATGCAAGTTTTTGGCACAGCCTCTTTCGTTTACAAACGCTCTCAGTCAATCCGGCCGAAGACCTCCTGTCCGAGGATGTTGTAGGACTTGTCTCCTTTTATAATATAGAGCATGCCCCCGCGCATCACTTTGCGCACGTCGCCCGTCACGGCTTCGACTTCAGTCAGGCCAAGCGGATTTTCCGGTGCCGTTTCGTTGGTCTCAAATGCGCCCAGGTCGGGTGCGTTTCCCAAGAAGACGAGCGGATTCACCTGAACATCGCGGTACAGAACCGCCTCTACACTTCCTCCTGCATCAATCAGGGTCGACATGGCAGTCAAATCAACCTTGACCGTCTGTTTGTTCGCCACATAACTATAAGATGCCGTAGCAGCCGGGTCGATGTGCGCAAATGAAATCTCCGGCAGTTCGTCGTCTTCAGTCCGGGGCGCCATCAACTGGGCATGGTCGAGCGACAAGAAGAATTCCGGTCGTGCCTTGTGGAACTCACAATGCGAGGCCGTCAGTCCGGGAAGCGTCTCATCCACTTGGAAGCGTCCGTATATTCCGTTCTTACCATGCTCGGAAGGTTTGGCTACACCTGCCGCATCTCGTTTGTCTTTTTCATCGTTGTCGTTGATGGCGATGCAGTTGTTCAACTCAACGCGATGGCCTTCAGCCGTGTTGATAGCCTCGTAGATGCGATAGGAGTAGGCCTTGTCGCCCAGGGCCGTCGAGGTATAGCCAGTGCAGTTGTTCAAGATGATGTCGCCACTGTTGTGATTCTGGTCAAATCCTTTCGATTTGTTCATTACCGCCAAGCAACGCGTCATGTAAACGTTCATGGCACCCTGGTCGGAGCCGCATTTGAAACCGTTTCCATTGCCGTCGGGGGCGATGGTGTTCTCGTCGAGGAAACCATTCTTGTATGCAATGCAATTTTCCAAAATGATGGTCATGTTGTCGCCAAAATTACCATCCTTCTTGTAGAACACGTCCCATCCGTCGTCGCTGTTGAGATAGGCTCGGCAACCGTAAAAATAGTTGCCGGTCCCAACGGAAATCTTTGGAGCAAAGCCGTCGGCATCGCCTTGTCCCTCGTCGCAATTCAAATAGGCATCACAGTTGATGATATAGTTATAAGCCGCCAGATTCTTCATTTGCAGGCCCGTATCACCATTCTTATAGAAATGGCAGGCATGAATAACATTGTCGTGCGCCTGCCCTACTGCAGCCACCACATCGGCCGACGAACCGCCAACCGGCTTATTCCGTTCAATCAGCAAGCCATTGTCGCTTGCGTTCGTGATGTCGACATGGTAGAAGTACCAATAGGAAGAGGTCAGACGCACACCTTGATAGGGGTTGTCGGAATGCTTGTGATAGGGATGGTTGCAATTGATGACAGCCCTTCCGTCCAAACAAACCAACGCATTGTAATTGTCCGGCAAGCCATTTCGGTTGTCGATGTTGATACGTGCTTCCGGACGATACTCTCCCGGAGCAAGCACGATGACAGTTCCGGGTTCAACCGCCTTGTCCACAGCCAATTGAATGCTCTTCAACGGCGTATCGGCCGTCGCGCCGTCGTTGTCATCGTTCCCATCGGGAGCCACGTAAATGCGGGGACCATTTCCCGGCATCGTCTGCGGAAGAAGGGAGAAGTCCCGAGTCACGTCGAACACATGGGCCGTTTCCTGCGGATTGTCCGGATTCTCAGGCGAAACACCACCCGAACCGCCTTCGAGTGCCTCCTCGCTTTCAGCCAATACGATGGAATAGAAGTACATGCCTCCTTCTACCGTCAGTACCACATCACCGTTGGCCACGACTTCAGCTTGTCCGCTCACATGAGTCTTGCCCGTCGTCTGCGGTAGTTCTGTAGCCAGATTGCTGGTCGTCAGTCGACGGAGGGCCGTGCTCTTCGACGTCATGTACTCCACCCGAATCCACTGACCTGCCTTGCAGCCAGGTATAATCAGCGAGCACTGGTCGCCCAACCACAACGAAGACGTCGAACCTCCTAAACGCAGATTGCCATCTACGTGGGCCGAAACTTGAAACAACAAGCCCTGAGTGACAGATAATTCCACACCACCGGCCGTCGCTGGTTCCGACACCAGTGCCTGCATGTAACAGTATCTGTTCTTTGAATCTACTTTCCAGTTGGCATCCGCCATAATCAACTGCACATCCTCAGCCGATACCGACACCAAATTCCAACTCGTTCGTTCCTCGACCGATGAATCTTCAGCCTTTGTCAGTTGCATGTTCCAACACAGCAAACTGAATAACACAAACAAAATCCTTTTCATACTATGATTAGTTAACAAATTCTGCCGCAAAATAAACCATCTTTGAATTGAACAAGGTGGACATGTTGCGCTAAAACGTGGAATAATCGGCAAAACAGTCCTTCTGATTACAAAAACAACCGCATATTTTCCCGCCCGTCCGGTCAAAACGACATACTGTCATCCTTTCCTGCTTTTACGCGACAGATTTCTCCTATTTTATTTGCTTATTTACCTATTATCTCCTATTTTTGACTATGCGTTCCATAAAGGGTACGCACAAACCTTTGTCTACGAAATCTATCAACTAAAAAATAGAGCCCTATGAAACGACACGCTTTACTTTTTCTCGCAGCCGCCCTCTGGTGCTGCACCACCGCCTTGATGGCACAAAAAACAAAACAGGATTTCCAGCCCGCCGATCTGCAAGGAATCTGGCAGATGTATTTTTACGTATCCGAGTCGCCGAATATCCCGGGTGAACTCCGTCCGGGCAACACATTCAAGATTCTATCCGCCGACGGCCATATCACCAACTTTACCCTGTCGCAAGGGAAAGGGGCTATCATTACAGGCGAAGGCACTTACGAACAAGTGGCCGCCGACCAGTATGCCGAACACATCCAGCGTTCCATCCACTTTCCCGTCTTGAACGGACGCACGAACATCCTGACGTTCGAACTCAAGGAGAACCGTCTGATGCAGTTGAAGTATTTCATCGAAAAGGACGAGGAAGGCAACACGGTGGACACCTGGTATCACGAGACATGGGTACGCTGCGTCATGCCTACCCAGTACCCGAAGGACCTGATCAGATAAGTCCTGACGCGACCAAGAGGCGTTCCGCCAAATCCACCAAGGGCTGTGCCCGGGGAGCCACCATAAGCTGCACCGGCACAGCCCTTGGTGCGTTCCGATGCATCCCCCCAATCCCGCCACGGGCCTTTCACCCACTCGCAACAACATTCTCCCAAAGGCATCATCCACCTCATCGGACGGGAGTACCCTCAAGCCGCCGCACAAGTACTCTCAAGTCACCACGCGAGTACTCACCAACCGCCACGCGAGTACTCGCGTGGCACAGAGGGGGCAGCGATAATTTCCACACGAAAAATATGGTAAAACATTTGCCGATTCAGAGAAAAGCAGTACTTTTGCAGGCCGATTATTATCCAGACGGATAAGAATTTAGTTCGAAGCACGTGCTATTCTCTTGCCGCAGATGGCTGGAGGCGTGCGCAAAAAGTTTTTTAGTAGTAACATTTAAAACAAATTTAAGAGTGGACACTTTAAGTTACAAGACCATTTCTGCAAACAAAGCAACCGTCACGAAAGAATGGGTGGTTGTGGATGCTACCGATCAGGTGCTGGGTCGCCTCGGTGCAAAAGTTGCGAAACTGTTGAGAGGTAAGTACAAACCGAACTTCACCCCTCACGTAGACTGCGGTGATAACGTCATTATCATCAATGCAGACAAAGTGAAATTGACCGGCAACAAATGGACCGACCGGGTTTATTTGTCGTACACGGGTTATCCCGGCGGCCAGCGCGAAACGACTCCGGCCCGCATCATGGCCAAGCCCAATGGTGCTGACAAATTGCTGAGAAGAGTCGTAAAAGGCATGCTTCCGAAGAACAAATTGGGAGACAAGTTGTTGGGCAACCTGTATGTGTACGCAGGCAGCGAGCACAAGCACGAAGCTCAAAGCCCGAAATCAATTGATATAAACCTGTTTAAATAAGAAAGAATGGAAGTAGTTAATGCATTAGGCAGACGTAAATGCGCCATCGCTCGCGTATTTGTAAGCGAAGGTACAGGAAAGATTACTATTAACAAGAGAGACCTCGCTGAGTACTTTCCATCAAGCATCCTGCAGTACGTGGTAAAGCAGCCGCTGAACAAATTGGAGGTTGCAGAAAAGTACGATATCAAGGTTAACCTTTGCGGTGGTGGTTTCACCGGTCAGTCGCAAGCCCTGCGTTTGGCTATCGCTCGAGCTTTGGTAAAAATCAATGCTGAGGACAAGAAGGCCCTCCGCGAAGAAGGCTTCATGACACGCGATGCCCGCGCCGTTGAACGTAAGAAACCGGGACGTCCGAAAGCACGTCGCAGATTCCAGTTCAGTAA
>JBJEHD010000051.1:0-54396 GCA_051875715.1 Bacteroidaceae bacterium | reverse complement strand
CGACTGAGGGGGCTTGTAAATCAAAAATCAGGCTCGGCCTCCGTGCAATTAACTGCCTAGCCTGATAGATTTGTGCCTGATATGAAAGCGGCTTCATGGGTATCTGTAGCCGCTTTGGTTAGCCAGTGAAACCGCTTTCAAGTCCCCATGAAAGCGGTTTCGCAAAAACATTACTTTCCCCAATATCTCATTGCTATAGGCTGAAGACGGTTTTTGATGATTTGCATGACAGATGAGAAAGGTATCTCTTCTTTCCACTTTATCTTTTTCAGAAATGCCTTCCAACGCATAATGCGCTCCTTATCTGTTGCAAACTCATCAGAGAATAATTTGAGATTGAGCTTATATGCCAATGCCCTGTTGTCAAAGGTAGCCTTGATAGCCTCAAACAGTGTGTCATCGCTAAGATTGCGTTGCGTGAGCAGCTGGTAACAGTCAAAGAAGTCTTTCATACGGCTGTTTGTCTCATCTCGGTCAATCATCGTATGGAACTTTTCCGCCACTACGGTTTCCAGAGAATAGGCTTGGAGATTGACCAAAGGCATATTGGGCAGCAACAAGGGAAAATCGATAGCCATCGGGCATGGAGACACCACATCACCGAAACCAATGTCAACTGACATATTGTGTACAATGGTGTCCATGTGTGCTGTCACATAGAAACGTGAACCTGGGTATTTTTTGTCCACTGTGATAGGTTCCGTTTTGATACTTTCCATATCAAAATACACTCCGTCTTCATCACAGTCTATAGCGACAATCTTCTTGAATATTTCCGTCAGGGTTTCCCTATCACGGCTTATCCTGTCAGCCATGAAGTCCACATCAACCGTGGGGCGAGCTTCAAGACCGTCCAAAGCATAAAGCAAAGAACCTCCTTTCAGCAGGAAGTTGTCCTTATACTGGCTGACAGATACCCGGTAGAGCAGACGTTCATTGAAATACCTTGCCAACAGATACATATACTTGTAGCCTGTCTCGTTCATCAGATTGACCAGACGTGTTCTGACCGATTTGCCATAGTCTTTCTTTTCCATTATTCCAACGCTATTTCAAGGTAATTCTTCAATGTCGACCATACTCTCAGCCGTTTGGCATATTCCGTCAAAAGGCTAAGGTCGCGCTCTTCTTTTCTCAGATAAGTCCGCACGATTTCCGCACAGACATCAAGGCCAACCTTATTACGGTATTTCATCGCATCGCATACGCTACGTTCAAGATTGGTAATATGTACAGTGTGTCCCGACAACACAACTTCCGTTACACCAAGCGATAGGTTCTCTTCTTTCCAATAGTAGAGCGTGATAGGAAGCGTTGGGGGAATGACCACTTTACGTTTCCGCTCAATGGCTACACAAAAAGACGGTGGCACGGTTGTCGTAAGACGGTAGTAACTCCACGCATTGTACAAACAGACCACACCACCCGGCACAATGCGTTCAATGTCAAGCATCGTATCAAGCAGTGCATCCGGTGACGCATAGACTCCGGAACGGAGTTTTATCAGTTCACCTCGTTGTGCGGCCCTGTGAATACGCTTATATTCAGCCTCACTTTCCATATCTGCCGTGGATATGAAGCCACCTAGTGCCTCTATTTTCTGGGATATCCTATTCATATCAATACTTTTAATGGTGCAAAAATACAAATAAGCCCCGGAAGAACGACAAATATCTACGGATTATTTTATATTATGCCGTAGATTTATGACGTGCATCGAGTAAATAACATCCTCCTCTATGATAAACTGATGATGCTCTACACATCGTATCTTACGGATAGGAAGTAAGTCTTTTAATCCCACTTATAAAAAGTTCAGATGTATTTTTTTTGTTCACCCATAATGATAATATTTTCCCAATTAGTTGTTGCGAATTTGTTGCGTACTAGTAGTTTATCATTATAATAATGATGATTGTCAGTGTATTACATATTCAAAATCAATAAAGATGAAACGACCGATATGTTTAAGAGGTCATACCTTTGTGAGGTATAACACAACAAAGTGTGCTTCGAGCAATATCTGAGTTATTAAAGTAGTTTGACTTCTTCCTTTACCGCCCACATTCGCTCTTTAAGGTTCTTTACTACGGATAGTTGTCCTGCCTCATTTATCTTGATGATGTGGGGCAATCCCGTTTTATGACCTATGCTCGATTGGTTGAAGGCGTGGAAGTAGGAAAAGCCACTTTTCGCCCCTGCTGGACGAACCGTGTCATATCCATGCTCATTGGCATATTTCTTGACTATGTCGAATGCGTCTTTCATAAATGTATTCAAAATTATGATTTATTTCAATGGTTCTTTAGTGTGCTTCACATTCAAATAAATATGTAATCGTTGCTATAAACATACTGTTTCGCTGTGCTCTGATATTCTATCATAACACCAGCGAATGTAGTTATTTTTTCTGTGATTTACTATGCAAAACATGCTTTGAAATCAAACAAGTTCTTGTTAGTTTCGGCTTGTTGACAGATATGCCATAACTGTTGTGATTTGCTTGAGAAATCTTACCTTTGTGAGGTATTACACAACCAAGGATTGGATTAAAGGACACTTTGATGTGTTGTGATTTGCTTGAGAAATCTTACCTTTGTGAGGTATTACACAACAGCTGCACGAACTTCCTGCCGATGCGGCTGTTGTGATTTGCTTGAGAAATCTTACCTTTGTGAGGTATTACACAACCCCCTTTTTGTAAAGCAATACGCACGCCTTGTTGTGATTTGCTTGAGAAATCTTACCTTTGTGAGGTATTACACAACTTTGGAAATGTCGCATTGTCTTAATTGCGAGTTGTGATTTGCTTGAGAAATCTTACCTTTGTGAGGTATTACACAACTCGAATTACACAGTTACAGACGGAACACTGGTTGTGATTTGCTTGAGAAATCTTACCTTTGTGAGGTATTACACAACACAGAATTGCATCGAAAAGGTCTTGCTATCGTTGTGATTTGCTTGAGAAATCTTACCTTTGTGAGGTATTACACAACTCGCCCAACTCGTTTTCATCAAAGGTTTCTGTTGTGATTTGCTTGAGAAATCTTACCTTTGTGAGGTATTACACAACAGCATTGAACGGACTTAACCTTTCGGAAGAGTTGTGATTTGCTTGAGAAATCTTACCTTTGTGAGGTATTACACAACCTAAGATTGCAATTACATCGAGTTGGCAAGTTGTGATTTGCTTGAGAAATCTTACCTTTGTGAGGTATTACACAACTGGTATCACCTCACGGCCTGGCGCTCCTTGTTGTGATTTGCTTGAGAAATCTTACCTTTGTGAGGTATTACACAACCCAAACACGTGCGTAAATGCCTTGATGCCAGTTGTGATTTGCTTGAGAAATCTTACCTTTGTGAGGTATTACACAACTGTCGGTTATGATGGTGGATTGTATGTTTTGTTGTGATTTGCTTGAGAAATCTTACCTTTGTGAGGTATTACACAACCAACCCTATAAGTTCAAGAATCTTGTTAATGTTGTGATTTGCTTGAGAAATCTTACCTTTGTGAGGTATTACACAACAAACGTGTTTGAACGCATCCAATGTAACCAGTTGTGATTTGCTTGAGAAATCTTACCTTTGTGAGGTATTACACAACGCCTTCTGAATAGCAAAACCTACAGAGAAAGTTGTGATTTGCTTGAGAAATCTTACCTTTGTGAGGTATTACACAACTTATTCGGGGGTTTGAGTTGTCCACAAGTGTTGTGATTTGCTTGAGAAATCTTACCTTTGTGAGGTATTACACAACGCGGAGAGCAGCGCGCGCGAACGTATTTGGTTGTGATTTGCTTGAGAAATCTTACCTTTGTGAGGTATTACACAACGAAATCTTGTACGCAATCAACTTCGCCCTGTTGTGATTTGCTTGAGAAATCTTACCTTTGTGAGGTATTACACAACCCGTGTGTTTGCAAGATAGACAATCGCCGGTTGTGATTTGCTTGAGAAATCTTACCTTTGTGAGGTATTACACAACCTTGATGCCAAATTCGCCTTGACGAACGCGGTTGTGATTTGCTTGAGAAATCTTACCTTTGTGAGGTATTACACAACTAATGCGTTATTTTTATTAGTACTCAATCTGTTGTGATTTGCTTGAGAAATCTTACCTTTGTGAGGTATTACACAACAGGATATGGGCAACCGTCTCATATCCTGCTGTTTATGATGGCCAATAGGAATAAAAATTTGGCGGAATTCAGAAGAGTTCAAGTTGCATCGGTTCTGCTTTCCTCTTTGCAACTTTCGAGCCATGAAACACCTTGATGTTGGCAAATTGCTTGTCTGTAATGCACATCACCGCTACGTGGCCATATTCGGGAATGATGGCACTCACGCGTTTTGAATGGACTTCTGCGTTCTCCATGCTGGCGCAATGACGCACATAGACAGAGAACTGAAACATCGTGAATCCATCTTGCATCAACTGCTTACGGAACTGCACGTATGCACGTTTGTCCTTCTTTGTTTCCGTAGGCAAATCGAAATACACCATTACCCACATGACCCGATACTCGTTGAACCGATTCATCACGCACCTCACAATAGCGATCAGCGTTCGGGATAAGCGATGCGACGCAGTTCTCCACTGAAACACTTGGCCAGCGAAGCGGTGGTCTGGCTGATGCCCACCATCAGCGGACTGCGCTTGCCCCCTATCGTCACATCCATCGTAGGGATGCTCAGCAGCCAGGCTTTCATCGTCTTGTCCAACTGGAGATTCCGTCCTTGTTTTTCGCGGACAATCCCATAAACCAGTTCGTCTACGTAAGGACGATAAGGTTCCATGATGTCGTCGGCCAAACAATAGGCATTGTAGCGGTTGTGATGATGGATGCCCAAGGTAGGCAACAACCCGCTGCACACCAAAGCACGGGCTACGACGGCACGAAGGATGGCGTAGCCATAATTGAGCAGATTGTTGGGGTCCATCCCTTCGCGGCCTCGAGTGAAGTCTTCCAATCCGGGGATATCGGCAAAGAGCATTTTCCAATAGTAGGCGGCAGCCCGTGCCTCCAGATTGTCGGAATCGCCACTCTTCACTTCATCGCTCCACTTCAGCATGCAGCGCACCTCGGCTTTGGCGCAAAGACTGAGCACCTTGGCCTGGTTCTCAATCTTTGCCTTGACTGTTTGCTGCCACAACTGCTTGCGCAAAGGCAACGATGCGGCAATCTGCTCCTGGAAACGCTCGCTTTGGATGCTGTTCCCACAAAGCGGAAGCAGCATCCCCACCGGCATCTGTTTGCTGTCACACGTGATGACGGCACAATTGTTCTCCAACAGGGCCTCCAGAAGTCCTTGCGTCAGGGTAATCTGCTTGTTGTCCAGCACAACGATGCCGATGTCCTCGATAGGGCGCGTCACGACGCTTTGTTCCTTGACCCCTTCGGGCAGTTTGTCCGACTTTTCCACCTCGGGAAGTTTGATGACCAACTGCCCCATCCGAAGGGACAAGTAAGCAGGATTTCCGAAATACAAGGTCTTCTTAATCATACGCCTACACTCCTATTTTGACAATGTGTCCCAAACGGTCCACCTTCAAGGGCAGACAGGTTTCTTTAATCATTTCACCCGTAATGGCTCGCTCCATTTTATTTTGAGAAGAAAATTCTACCTTATCCTGAATAATCGACGATACAGCATGATGTACAAAAGATGCTTTTACTTGTCCACACGATACCAGCTTATATACCCGACTCTTATCCAAGGGTAAGTTTACTTTCCCTTGGGCAAGTTCTTCCGCTGTAGGCAGATAGACCAAATCGTTGGGTGAAAGGATGAAGAGCGCATCTTCGTCAACGGGCAACCCTTGCTTCATCTTATCGACAGCTTCGTAGAACGGGATGGTGCGGTAACTGCGCCGTCCGTCTTTTTCGTATACGGCAAAGAACAGGTTGGTACCTTTGGCCCCTTCTACAAACTTTTTCGACTTGTTGCCCTTCTGCCCCACGGCGAACTTCTCGGCCTTCTCGTAGACACGCACTTTATAGATGGGCTGGTGGTCGCGGCCGTTGTTCAGTTCGCGCAGATGTTGGTTCATCCGGTCGATTCCGTCCGGAGAGAAAGCCACCTCGGCGTTTCCGCCACATTGGGACAGATGGCGCAGCATTATCTGCTGAATGCCCGTATCGGTCAGTTTCTCACGAATCGTCTTCTCGTCAAAACTCGTATCGATGCTTTTGCGTGTGGCAAAGAAGCGGTCAGAGGTTTCCTGGGTGAAATAATACACCTTGATTTTCTTCAGGTTCACATCGCTCCAACTTTCGGCATGTGTGGTAAAATAGTTCTTTATGTCTTTTTCCGAATAGTTGAGAGCCAACATCGTCTTGATTTTCTCCTTCAGTTCTTTGTCGACTATGCGTTGCGGCTGCTTCATCGCTTCTTTCAGCGATACGGTCTTCTCGCGGCGGAGGTTGACTTCGCCAAACACCGTATCCTTGTGCATCGACTTGCGGATGGCCCAACTGTCTCCCTTGGTCTGCGCCACCTCCTTTTTCTTGCCATTTACGAAACGTATGCTGTAATTCTTGGTCTTGTTGATGACGCGAAGGTTCTGCTTGAAGCTGACCACGATTTCGTTCAACGCACGTTCCACATCGGCCGGGAAACCCGGCCAAGGCATCAAGAATTCCTTGGCCACCATCCGACGTTGCACTTCCCCGTCTCTCTTCATTTCCACCTCTTCGTAGCGGCGCAGTTTGCGCGAAAGTTGGTAGCGATTCTGGTTGTTCTTAGGCGAAGCGGCTTCATTGCTTATCAGATTGACATGTTCGCGCGTGGTGCAGGCGATGACGATGGCATCCATGGCATGGTGTCGATGGTCGATGCGTTTCTTGTTGAAACCCTTCTGGAGTTCCAACGGCATGTCCGGGATGAGATGGCCGTGGCTGTTGGTCGTGGTGAAACGATGGCTCTCGGTCAGTTCGTTCATGCGCTGGAAGCGTGGCAAGACGAGGTGGTTCCATACCTCGTTGATGCCCCAGTCTTTCTTCAACCGGTCCGTCACGCTGCCACTGCATACAATCAGGTTTTTAGAAGTCGCTTCTTGCTCGTCGTCTTCTCGGACAATGTGGGAAAGAAGGGCCTTGACAAATTTGCTGATGTAGCGACTGTCGTTGAGTTGGCGTTCGATGAATTCTGCCGGGATGTCCTCCATCAGCAGTTTCTTGGCTTTGGACGGATTGCGTCTGTAGAGGCGGTTCACCAGGTCGCAATAACTGTCCACTTCGAGCACCTTCACCGTCCGTCCACCCGAAATCTGTACCTTCTCGCCGTGATGCTGGCAAATGAAGGCATAACCCAGCGCATTGTCTTTCAGTTTGTTGACCTCCGCCTCGCAAATCACTTTGTTGCTCAGCGAATCGTCAAAATAGAGGGATTGAGGGATGACGTGCTCTATCTCGTAGTCCGACGTAAAGAGCCGGGACAAAGGAATGGGCTGACCCGTGTAGGGCGAAACGTAGTGTTGTTCCAACCAGAGTTTGTATCGCATCACCTCGCTGCGTGTCGGTCGCTTGGAGACTTCGGTCTGTGCAAATTTCTTCAAGATGTCGGCAATATCGTCGTCCAGTTCTTCCACGCTGTTGAGGGCCGTGTCTTCATAGATGCGCAGCAGTTCTTGCTGGCTGGGCGAGAACGGACGTACGTTCTCTATCTGAAACTCCGGGTTCATGAATTCGGTGAGCAACGCCTTGACACGCAGGTTGGCGATTTCGTTGTCCAACGCCCGCTGCGTGATTTTCGCACGCTTGTCCGCCGGATTCTTTATTTCCCGACCCAATTCCAGATGGATTTCGTCGATAGAACCGTGGCTTCTCCAGATGTCTCGTACGGTGCGCAGTGTCTCGGTGACCACCTGCTCCACCACCGGATTGCGCAGGGAATGCTGGCGGAAGGCGGCCAGGTAGGCGTCGATGTCTGCTGGCGACTCCCATTTCTGTATGTCGGACGTTTCGCTGTGACGATTGTATACCACGTAACAGGCCAGCCAAAGCGGCAGACCCCGGAACTGTTCCTCGCTGGTCAGCGATATGGCTTTCTCCCGTACACGAGTGGAAATTCGTTCGTCCACTTCGCCGTCGAGGATGTGCCGGATGCGTTGCCGGGTGGCTGCATCGATTGCATCGGCTCGCCAATAGCGCCCCATGCGCATCAACGGGAGCAACCGCTTGATGGCTTTGGCCGAATACGCTCCATATTCGTTCTCAAATGGAGGGAACTTGCTCATCACATCAACAAACCTGTCGTCCAAATCATATCTTCTGGCATATTTCTTCATCGCATCCTTCAGTTGAACCGGATTGTCGACGCTGTACAGGATGTGCCACAAGCGCAGCAGAGGTTCGTTGCCCTGATTTTCTCCATCCGTCTCGTTGAGGAAGTCGGTTCGCACACCGGCCTTTTTCAGACGCGAAATAATGTCCCCACGAGTGGTGTTGCAGGGATACTGGCGGTCTTCCACATAGTTCCACCGGTAGACACCCGGTGCATTTACCGCCTTGGAGCATTTGAGATGAAAATAACCAACGAGCAGGTCCCGTTGACTGATACGCGGCAAGTTGTTGAGATAGTCGAAAAGAGCCACGCGTGCCGCCTCGTCGGGGAGGAAGCGCGAAGTGACATCGGCATCATCCATGGAGCGACCGTTGGCATCGACCTGCGACTGATAGATGCGCAGATTGCCAACGAACTGCCACAGGCGGAATTCCTGATAAAGCGGATGCGACTTGGCGATGCATTTGATAGGTGCCTTGGCCTGCTCGCCCTGCTCGTTCGTGTAGCGGTGGCTTTCGTAGGGACACTCGCCAATAAGCGATTTCTTGCTCTTCAAGGGGCGCTGATAGAACAAGACGTCTTCAATCAGCAGGTATGTGAAATCGCGCGAAGCGATAGAATTGCGATAAGCCTCGTTTTGGGGATAAAGCGCATGTACGCACGCGGCATAGAGTTCGCGGTCGGTCAGTTCGGGAAGAAACTCTTGTTGCTTGCGGAGAATCTGCCGCAGTTCTTGCTTGTAGAAATCGCGTTCGATGGTTCTCACCAACTTTCCGATGATTTTCTGTTTGGGATTGCGCAACAGCGCCTGGAAGATGTAAGACCCAACCGTGAGGGAACTCTGCCGGATGTCCGCCTGGGTCTTGACTTTAATCAGTCCCCAATCGTCCTCACCGGGCATACGAAACGACCGGCGGATGTTGCCTTCCTTATCTACTTTGGGCGTACCGTCGTCGTTCAGTTGCGTGGTGACGATGAATTCTTTGACTTTACCTGTCCAGTCGGGCTTCTCTCTGGCCGTACGGCGATATACCATGCCGTTTTCCAACATGACGTTCCACCAGATTTCTTTTCCCCGTCTGTCACCGCTGTCCACCACATCGACCACTTTCAGCGCATAGTAGGCCTCCTCTTTAGTCTTGTCGGTCTCTTGCTGGTCGGCCCGCGTTTGGTAGTAACCACGTTTCTGGTTGAACTGCAGCAGTATCCAGGCCAGTTCCTGCCCCGAGACGGGTTGCGTCAGCGCTTTGTGGCGCAGATAATAGATGGTCCAATCATAGGGTACTTTCATGCCCTGCTGCATCAGGTCAGGCTGGTGCTGGTAAAAGAGTTGGAGCATCTCATCGTACGACTCTTTGAACAGGAAATGCGGATGGCCGTCCTCATCCTTCGTCCAGGGGAGCAAGGGAACCTCGGCGGACGTATGCTTGCCGTAGCGGTCCAACGAAGAGGCGTAGTGTGCAGGCAAAAAACCAAGCAGGCGAAGCACGCGGTGAAGACGTTCGCGCCGAAGCAGCATACGCTCGTTGATGCGCCGAATCATGCGCAGTCGGGTGCGCTCTGCCGTCTGCGAGATGGAGTTGCCTCGGGCGAAATCGCTCTGCATGGCAGCGTCCATGGGAAGAATGCGGCTACCGGCATCTACAATGGTTTTGCTTATTTGTTTTCCATCGTCGGCGTATGTTTCCTTGACGACGGCCCATCCTATGCTGTTGGTTCCTAAATCAAGACCTAAAATATGTTTTTCGACCATGACTTCTCAGTTTTTCTATTTTTATGGATATGATAGGACAAATATAGGCTTTTTTGCTTGGACGGAAAGTTTGTTCCCCTTATATTTGTGACATATTTCTCAGCAAATCACAATAAGGATTATTCCGTTGTGAAAACATCAGGTTCTCCCATCGTCCTTCAACGGTGGGATTTTTTCTTTTTGACCTCGCCGCATAAACCCAAATCGGTCATTAGCATTATGATGATAACAACTTCTATTTTGAACAGATGTGTTCTCGTTTTGAGGGCGCAATGGGGCTCCATTGTAAACGAGAAACGGGAAGACAGATGCCAAAAAGAAAGTTCGTTTGCGCATAAAGGCCTAATGACCGTTTTGGGATAAAACAAAGATGCGGGAGGCCGGCCGTTGGAATCGGCCTGCCCCCCGCATCTTGAAAAAAATTAGGGACGAATTACAATCCGAACAGGACCTTCAGTCCGCCGTCTACGCCCGAGAAACCCATGAAGGCCATGGCCAACAGGCCGGCCGCCACCATGGCGATGGACATGCCCTGCATGCCGCGCGGCACACGGGCCAGGCTCAACTGCTCGCGGATGCCCGCAAACACGATCAGCGCCAGCGCAAAGCCCAAGGCCGACGAGAAGGCGAACGTGACGCCACGAAGCAGGTCGTAGTCGTTCTGGATGACCAGGATGGCCACACCCAGCACGCAGCAGTTGGTGGTGATGAGCGGCAAGAAAACGCCCAACGCCTGATAGAGAGCAGGCGACACCTTCTTCAGCACGATTTCCACCATCTGAACCAACGAGGCGATGACCAGGATGAACGCAATGGTCTGCAGATAGCCCAAACCGAAGGGGTCGAGCACAAACTTCTGAATGAGGTAGGTGGCGATGGTGGCCAACGTCAGCACGAAGGCTACGGCGGCACCCATACCCATGGCCGTCTCCACCTTCTTCGATACGCCCAAGAACGGACAGATGCCCAGGAATTGCGACAACACAACGTTGTTCACAAAGATGGCCGTGATAAATATCAAGATATATTCCATAATGATTCGCTTTGGTTTTTCGTTTGCTTTGGTTTAGAGGTTACGCAACTTGTTGACGATGGCAATGAGATAGCCCAACGCCAGGAAGGCGCCCGGTGCCAACACGAACACCAACATGCCGTAGTGCTCGGGGAAGATGGCCTGGTCGAACACACGGCCCGTGCCCAGCAATTCGCGAACGGCACCCAGCAGCGTCAGCGCGAAGGTGAAGCCGAGGCCGATGCCGATGCCGTCGAACACCGACGGAATGGGACCGTTCTTGGCTGCAAAGGCTTCGGCACGGCCCAGGATGATGCAGTTCACCACGATGAGCGGGATGAACAGGCCGAGCGTGGCATAGAGATCGGGCACGTAGGCCTGCATGACCATCTGAAGCACCGTCACCAGCGAAGCGATGACAACGATGTAGACGGGAATGCGGACCATGTCCGGCACAAGGCTCTTGATGCACGAGATGATGAGGTTGGAGCAAATAAGTACGGCCATCGTGGCCAGACCCATGCCCATACCGTTAATGGCGGACGACGTGGTACCCAACGTGGGGCACATACCCAGCAAGAGCACGAACGTGGGGTTGTCCTTGACGATGCCATTCCACAAGATTTTCAGATTGTTCATTGTTCTCCTCCTTCCTTTTCTTCGTTTTCGGAATTGACGGCCTCAGACGCTTCGACCTGAGGCGTGGCGCCGCTGACGGCCTCTGTGTGCTGGCCGCTATAGGCGGCATAAGCGTTGTTGACAGCCTGCAAGAATGCACGCGAAGTGATGGTGGACGCCGTAATGGCTTCGACCTGCCCGCCGTCTTTGCTGACGACGAGAGGTGCCTCTCCCGGATTCAGACCGGCGATGCAGCCCTTGTTGCCTTGTTTGAACCACTCGGCGGCCTTCGAACCCAAACCCGGGGTCTCGGCATGGCTGAGCACGGAATAGTCGATGATGCGGCCTTCGGGGTCGAACCCTACCAGCACGGTGAGCGGACCACCGAACCCGTTGACGGTAGAGCGGACGGCGGCGCCGATGAAGGCACCTTCCTTGGTGGCCTTGTAGATGACGTAGTCGGCTCCGTCGAGGCTGAACGTCTCGGCCGAAGCTGCGGGATTGTTGTCAAAACCCGGGACTACCGTCTCGATGGCGGCGCTCAGCGTTTTCGCATTGGCCTCGGCGATGGGGCCGGCCGTCACCTGATTGACGTAGGCCAGGATGGCGGCCGCGATGGCGGTCACACCGGTCAGCACGACCACCATGTTGAATAATGTAGATTCCAGTTTTTTCATTTCTTCACTACCTCCCCAAATCTTTTAGGTTTACAATAGGTGTTGATGAGCGGGGTGAACGCGTTCATGATGAGGATGGCGAACGACATGCCCTCGGGGTATGCGCCGAAAAGACGGATGACCATGGTGAAGAAGCCGATGCCCACACCATAGATGATCATGCCCTTCGGACTCATCGGCGAGGTGACATAGTCGGTGGCCATGAAGATGGCACCCAGCATCATACCGCCTGTGAACAGATGAGTGAGCGGACAGGCATAAGCCTGCGGGTCGACCCAATGCATCAGGCCGGCAAAGACGAACACGGTGGCGAAGATGGACACGGGGATGTGCCACGTGATGATGCGACGCCACAACATGTAAGCCAGACCGAGCAGCAGAGCCAGGGCGGAAACTTCGCCCAGCGAACCGGGGTTCTGGCCGAGGAAGAGCGAGAGCGAGTCCGGCAGGGAGGCCAGTGCGTCGGCACTACCCTTGGCGGCCTGCTTCATCAGGGCCAACGGAGTGGCGGCGGAAAGGCCATCGGCACCGACTGCCATCTCGGCAAAACGGTTAACGGGCCAGGAGGTCATCTGCACGGGGAACGAGATGAGCAGGAACACACGGCCCACCAAAGCGGGGTTGAACGGGTTGCTGCCCAAGCCGCCGAACGACAGTTTGCCTACGCCGATAGCAACCAAAGCGCCGATGAGGATGATCCACACGGGCAGGTTGGACGGCAGGTTGAAGGCAAGCAGGACGCCGGTGATGACGGCCGAGCCGTCGGCAATGGTGAGTTTGTCGCTGCGCAGGATGAAGCGCGTGATGGCCCACTCGAAGAAAACGCAGGCGGCGACGGAAGTCAGTGTGACTACTACAGCCCCCATCCCGAAGGCTGCAAACGACACGGCAAGTGCCGGAAGCAGAGCGACAAGCACGCCATACATGTTTTTCTGTATGGTGTCTCCGCTGTGGACGTGGGGCGAAAGGGATACTATCAGTTTATTTTCCATAATGCTTACTTATTTTTTGCGTGAACGAATGATGGCGCCTACCTTGCCTTTGCCCAGACGCAGATAGTCGAGCAACGGACGGCCTGCCGGACAGGTGAACTGGCACGAACCGCATTCGATGCAATCCATAATCCGTTCGGACTCCATCCGCTCCCAATCGGCATGGGTGGACAATACACCGAGCAGGTAGGGCTCAAGGCCCATGGGGCAAGCGCTGACGCACTTGGCGCAACGGATGCAGGGATTGACCTCCACACGGGCGGCTTCGCGCGTGTTCATCAGCAACACACCGGACGAACCCTTGCAGATGGGCACTTCGGCATTGACCAAGGCTTTACCCATCATGGGGCCGCCGCCGATAATCTTGGCGGTGTCTGCCGGCATGCCGCCGGCCGCCTCGATGAGCATGCTCATGGGCGTTCCCATACGCACGAGGAAGTTCGAGGGGTTGGCCAGAGACTTTCCCGTCACCGTCACGACGCGCTCGAACAGGGGTTTGTTCTTCTGCACGGCTTCGTAGACGGCATAAGCGGTGCCGACGTTCTGGACAACGGCGCCCGTAGAGATGGGGAGCGCGCCACTGGCCACCTGACGGCGGATGACGGCATCAATGAGTTGCTTTTCGCCGCCCTGCGGATATTTCACTTTGAGAGACATCACCTCGATGCCGGCATAAGATGCGGCCACCTCGGTCATGTGGCGGATGGCGTCGGGCTTGTTGGCCTCGATACCAATGACGGCCTTGCTCACCTGGATGGCCTTCATGAGGATGCTCACACCCACCATGATTTGTTCGGCCTTCTCCATCATGAGCTGATGGTCAGCGGTGAGGTATGGTTCGCACTCGACAGCGTTGATGATGAGTATCTCGGCTTTGTTGCCCGGAGGGGGCATCAACTTGACGTGCGTGGGGAAGCAGGCTCCACCCATGCCGACGATGCCGGCGTTCTTGATTTTCTCGACTATCTCAGCAGGTTCGAGGCTGCAAGCCTTGACGAGGGTCTCGCTACGGTCGATGGTGGGTTCCCACTCGTCGCCTTCCACGTCGATGAAGATGGCGGGCTTGCGATAGCCGCTGGCATCAACCACCTCGTCAACCTTGGCCACCTTGCCCGACACGGACGAGAAAATGGCCGCCGACACGAAACCGCCCGGCTGGGCTATCTGGGTTCCTACTTTCACTACGTCGCCTCGTTTGACGATGGCGGTGGCAGGGGCACCGATGTGCTGCGAGAGGGGGATGACCACCTGCTTGGGCAAGCCGAGCACCTCGATCTTCTTTCCTGCCGACAATTTATTCTCGGGCGGATGAACGCCTCCAATTCTAAATGTCCTCACAATCAAAAAATATTTTTAGTTGTTATTACGCTTGTTTGCTTGCTGCCTCGGCCGACTGGGGCTGGGCGGCGGGATCGGCCTGGGTGGCTTCGGCAGCCGCTTTGCGCGGAGGGAAGTTGAGGTCGATAATGGCGTGCTGGGGGCAGACCTCGACGCACTTGCGGCACGACTTGCACTTGGCGGGGTCGATGTAGGCCAGGTTGTTCGCCAACGTGATGGCTTCGAACGGACAGGTCTTCACACACTTGCCGCAACCGATGCAACCTACCTCGCAGGCCTTGCGGGTGACGGCTCCCTTGTCCTTGTTGACGCAACGCACGTAAACGCGACGCGACTTCTTGCCCTTCGGACGAATCTCGATGACCAGCTTCGGGCAGGCCTTGGCACAGGCACCGCACGCGGTACACTTGTCTTCGTCCACCTCGGGAAGCCCCGTCTCGGCATTGATGTGGATGGCACCGAACTGGCAGACGGACACGCAGTCGCCACAACCCAAACAGCCGTGGCTGCAACCAGTCTCACCGCCGTAGGTGGCTGCCATGATGGCGCACGAACGGGCTCCGTCGTACTGCGTCAGGCGCGGACGGTTGGCACAGGTGCCGTTGCAACGCACCACAGCCACGCGGGGTTCGGACTCTTCGGCATCCAGCCCCAGGATGGAAGCCACCCGGGACATGACGGCCTGGCCGCCCACAGGGCACAACTTGCCCTCCAACGAGCCTGCCTTCACACATGCATCGGCAAATCCGGAGCAGCCCGGATAGCCGCATCCGCCGCAATTGGCCTGAGGCAGCACTTCAGCCACCTGGGCAATGCGCGGATCTTCGTACACAGCAAACTTCTTCGAGACAACGAACAAGATGGCCGCTGCGACCAGTCCGATGGCTCCGATGGAAATCACTGCAATCAGAATTACGTTCATAAGTTTTTTGATTGATTTATGGTTGATGAATAAGTTGGCTTGAGGGCAAACGAGAAATGCTTGCGGAAACGACCCCTGAGCAGGTAGAGCACGGTGTAGTAAGGAACAAGGGCAACCAAGGAGGCCAAAGCGGCCAGGGCTTCGCTCCCGCCCGACATCCGCATGACTCCGAACAGGACGGCCAACAACAGCACGAAGGGCACCACGAAGGCCCACCCCACGGCCCGAAGGCCCATGGAAACGGAAGCCACCACCACTACCTGCTCGCCCGGATGGCACGAAGCACCGGGGGCGTAGACGTCTATCACTTTTTCCTTGCTTTCCGACGAACGGCAGTGCTGCTTGATCTGACACGACGAGCAGGCCGACGCCTGCACGATGCGCACCTTCACCCAGCCGCCGTCTGTGCTTTCCACCGTACCGATATGTGTTATTTCATTGGCCATTTTGCAAACCCTACTTTACAAATCGTTGCAAAAATACATAATAATTGGGAGTGGAAAAGGATTTCTCTTAAAATATCTTCAAAAAACAGCCAGCATCCGATAAAAACCATTCCCGGAGACCTACCACTTGTAGTTGATGCCGAAACTGAGAAGTTCCTTCAACTGGAAATAGTTCTCGCCACTCCGGGGTGCCACGCTGTCGTCATAACGTGCATGGACGAAGAGTTTGGTGGAGAGGTAGCGGTTGAGCACGAAATTAAAGGTGTTCTCCCACTCGGCCTCGATGCGCTGATAGTTAGTGAAGTAGGACAAGCGAGATTCCCACGTGATGGAGGGGATGATTTTCCAGGTGTAGTTCATCTGCATACGCGAACCGACCTCGTTCTTCAGGCACTTGCCTTCGTCGATGCCGAAGCCCGAGGAGGCCACTTCCGAGTCCATCAGGTAGAGCAGGTTGTACGACAGAGGGGCAAGCATGAGCGAGAGGTTGATTTTCTTGCGGGCGAGCTTGTAGTCCATACCGACGCCGACCTTCAGTTCGGTCGGGGTCATGAAGGCGGACTGCTTCACGTCGGAGTTGGTCTTGTAGTTGGAGAAGAACTGCGTGCGAAACTCCACCGAGAGAGCGTAGTACCACCGGGCGACAGCCTTGACACCCAGTTTGCTGGTGAGGCGGAGCAGGTCGTTGTTGGGACGGTATTTGTGCAGCGTGTCCGAGGGCGCGGTGATGAAGCCCAGGTTGAAGAAGAGTTCGTTGTCCCACTCCAGCCGGCGCTTGTCATCGTAATTGGCAAAGAGACGCAACTGGGCCACCATGGAGTTGGTGCTCTCGCCACCCTTGTACCAGTTGTCGGAGATATAGTTCTGCGTGAATTGGAGCGAGCCGTCGCCGCCAGTGGTCCAGAAGTTGGGTTTGCGGATGGTGGCTTCCATGCCAGCCACGGCGGTGCCTCCCGCATCGGGCTCGGGGCTGAACAGACTGAACACCTTCACCTTAGGGGCTTCGTCTTTCGTCTCGGCCTGCACGACGCGCCGTTGGTTGATTTCCTCTTCGGTGCTGACCACGTCGGCGGGCATCGACAGGTAGGTGTTGAGCAGCACACGGTTGACCTGGCGGCGCGCACGGCGGATGCCGTCGAGCGCCGGGTCGGCGGACGGAAGCAGCGGGGCATCAGGCGCAGCGGCTTCGAACGTGTCTTCCACCACCGGAGCATCGGGATAGAAGGCCTGATGGACGGGGGCATAGTAATAGGTCAACGGCACGAACAATTGGTAGTAATAGGGATCGAAAGGCACAGGACGTGCGGGGAGTGTGTCGTTATAGTAAACCGAATCGGCTTCGGCAAAATATTTGAGGTAGGTTTCCGAGGGGGTGAACACCTCTTCGCTCTGGTCTTCTGGGGCGGCAACGAGGGTTTTGTCCGTCCGGACGTGTGAATGCGGCATGGCACCCAGTCCGGTAGACAGGGTCGCTGCCATCAGCAGCAAGCAGGCTTTTTTCATCTTTCGTTTCATATTTTTACATTCTTTGAGGCGCAAAGATAACGTTTTTCCGTTTACGACGAAAATAATCTTTCTCCCTCGCATTGACACGGTCCCGTTGTGACGGCGACGCGTACCAGTGAAAGCGACTTCTATTTATATAAGGAGAAGGTTGCACCGTTCCGCACCATTTTATACTTTTGCCGCGGTGAAAAAGGAAAACAAGCCATGAATCGCATTGAAGAAGAAAAACATACGGTCGGACAGATGGTCCGGCTCTACTGCCGACACAAAGAGGGCAACCGGCAACTCTGTCCCCGCTGCGCCGAACTGCTCCGTTATGCCTGCGACCGTCTGGACCATTGCCGCTTCGGATGCCGGAAGCCGACGTGCAAAGTGTGCCCCATCCACTGTTACCGCCCCGCCATGAAAGAACAGATGCGTGCCGTCATGCGTTGGGCCGGACCACGTATGCTGCTCTACCATCCGCTGGCGGCCGTACGACACCTCTGGCGCGAACTACACCGACACCCCGCAGACTTCGCCCAAATGCATAAATGACGCATAAATGGAGATGGAACAAGCAATCTCTTCCGGTTTTGTTTCTTAGTTCGACAGAATGAACTATCTTTGCCGCTCTAAAGCATGGCGGAAAGCGATGTGTCAGAACGGCCAATCTGCGGCTGCGCTTTTGGCTTTCTGAAACACCTTGGAGGCTGTACAAAAATCTCGTATTTTGACACGGTCCCCTCGCCGCCGACAGAAAGAATACAAAAACAAAAACGTTTCACGATGAGAACAAATTTCTTACGCGCCTATCTCTCGGCCAAAGTGCTGCCCATCTGGGCCGTACTGCTGCTCGACATATCCATGGTCATCGTTTCGTGCATGGCCGCCGTCTTCCTCCGCTACGACATGGTAGAAGAAAGCATCGACCTGCCCATGAAGGGGTTGAGCCTGTTCCTGCTGGCCGCCGTCGTGGCCAACGTGTTCTTTTTCCGCTGTTTCCGTACCTATCTGGGCGTGCTGCGCTACTCGTCGTTCGTCGACATCATGCGCATCTTCGTGGCCCTGACCATCAGTTATATAGCCCTCGTGTTGGGTAACTCGCTCTGCACAGCCATCGGACAGGCAGAGGTTGTCCCCTTCAGCACCATCTTTATTGCCTACATCCTCAACTTTGCCCTGATGGCCTGTTCGCGCATCGTGGTAAAACTGATGTACGAGTCGGCCCATTTCGACGGACGGCGAAGCGTCAACGTGTGCATCTACGGTGCCAAGGAGGCCGGCATCAACATCGCCAAATCCATCCGGGCCAACCTGAAGAACCGCTACCGACTGCGCGGCTTCATCGCCGACGAGCCCGAACTGAGAAACAAGGTGATGATGGGTGTGCCCGTCTATCCAAACAACGACGCCCTGCTCGACACGCTCGACGACCGAGGCGTGAGCGTGGTCATCATTTCCCCCTCGAAACTGCACGAACTGAGCGGATCGCCCTTTGCCGACAAGTTGCTGGCCCATCACGTGAAACTGTTGACCGCCCCACCCTTGAGCGAATGGAACGGTCAGACCCTGGACCATACCCAACTGAAGGAGATACAGATAGAAGACCTGTTGCCGCGTGAACCCATCGAGGTCGACATGCGCAAGATAGCCTCCCACCTCGAAGGAAAACGTGTGATGATAACCGGCGCAGCCGGCTCCATCGGCAGCGAAATCATGAGGCAGGTGGCCTCATTCAACCCCTACAAACTCATCTTGGTGGACCAGGCAGAAACGCCCTTGCACGACATCCGCCTTGAGTTGCAGGACTACTGGCGAAACATCGACGCCGTCACCGTCATGGCCGATGTATCCGACCTGAGCCGTATGGAGACCATCTTCCGCCAATACCGTCCGCAGTACATCTTCCACGCTGCCGCCTACAAGCACGTGCCGATGATGGAGGACAACGTCACCGAAGCCATCCGCGTCAACGTGGCCGGTTCGCGGAACATGGCGGACCTGGCCGTCAAGTACGAAGCAGAGAAATTCGTCATGATTTCCACCGACAAGGCCGTCAATCCCACCAACGTGATGGGATGTTCGAAACGATTGGCGGAAATCTACATCCAGTCGCTGGCCAAGAAACTACAGCACGAGGGCGACCATTCGGTCAAATTCATCACCACCCGTTTCGGAAACGTACTGGGCTCGAACGGATCGGTCATCCCCCGCTTCAAAGAACAAATACAACGCGGAGGCCCCGTCACCGTGACACACCCCGACATCATCCGCTACTTCATGACCATCCCCGAAGCATGCCGGCTGGTATTGGAGGCCGGAAGCATGGGAGGCGGAGGCGAAATCTACATCTTCGACATGGGAAGCCCCGTCAAGATTGTCGACCTGGCCAAGCGCATGATTTCCCTATCGGGACGCACCGACGTGAAAATCAAGTTCACCGGATTGCGGCACGGCGAAAAACTCTACGAAGAACTGCTCAACAACAAAGAACTGACCCGTCCGACGCACCACAAGAAAATCATGATTGCCAACGTGCGCGAATATGATTTCGACGAGGTGAGGGAGCGCATCCAAAAACTGGTCGACACGAGCCGTACCTTCGATCAGATGGCCACCGTGGCCATGATGAAGGACATCGTGCCCGAGTTTATCAGCAAAAACTCCAGTTTCGAGGTGTTGGACAAGAAGTAAGTCCCCATTCTCCCATCCCCTACGACCCGCCATGACGGACGAACGCCTTTCGCCCTACCTGCACCAACTGCCGGTAGGCGCCATCGCCCAGCAGGCCGTCGACGCGCTGAAGCGCCATCCGCGGCTGGTGCTGACCGCCCCACCCGGAGCGGGCAAGTCGACACTACTCCCCCTGGTGCTACTGCAGTCCGTCGGGAACGGACGCATCCTGATGCTCGAGCCACGACGCATCGCCGCCAGACAGGTGGCAGAACGCATGGCCGCCATGTTGGGCGAACCCGTAGGCCGGACGGTAGGCTGTCGGATGCGCTTCGAGACCCGGACCTCGGCCGACACCCGCATCGAGGTCATCACCGAGGGCATCCTGCCCCGCTTGCTCGCGGAAGACCCCTTTCTGGAAGACGTGGCTGTTCTCATCTTCGACGAATTCCACGAACGAAGCCTGACCACCGACATGGCCTTCGCCATGGCCCGCGCCACACAGACCTGGGTGCGCCCCGACCTGCAACTGCTCGTCCTCTCGGCCACCCTCGACACACAGCCCCTTTGCCGCGCCTTCGACGCCCCCCATTTGCAAAGCGAAGGCCGAATGTACGACGTAGACATCATCCATGGTCAGGAGACCGATACGGTCCACTGCGCCACCGACGTGGCCCGGACCATCGTACGCGCCTTGCGCGAACACGAAGGTAGCATCCTGGCCTTCCTGCCCGGACAAGCCGAAATACGCAAATGTGAAGAGTTGCTTTCCGGACAACTGGGAGACACCCTTCTCTGTCCGTTATACGGCCTGATGTCCGGCGAAGACCAGCGACGGGCCATCCTCCCTGCTCCTGTAGGTCGACGCAAGGTAGTGCTGGCCACCCCGCTGGCCGAGACATCCATCACCATCGAAGGTGTGGGCGTGGTGGTGGACGCAGGTCTGTGTCGCCGGCCGGTGTTCGACCCACGCAGCGGACTAAGCCGCCTGCAGACCGTACGCATCTCGCTCGACATGGCCCGACAACGCAGCGGACGTGCCGGACGAACAGCCGACGGACACTGCTACCGCCTGTGGACCAAAGCCACCGAGGACCGAATGGACGAAACCCGTCGGCCCGAAATAGAGGAAGCCGATCTGGCCTCGCTCGTGCTCGACATTGCCACATGGGGCGAACCCGACCTCGAACGCCTGCCCTGGCTCACCCCTCCCCCAAAAGTCCATCTGATGCAGGCCCGAAGCCTGCTGCGCCTGTTAGGCGCATTGGACGATAACGGACGAATCACGCCGCACGGACGTCGACTGGCCGCCCTGCCCTGCCACCCACGCATGGCCCAACTGCTATTGTGCGCCACCGACGGCAAACAACGCGCCCTGGCAACCGACCTGGCCGCCTTGCTGGAAGAGAAAGACCCACTGCCCCCTTCCGAAGGGGTGGACATCCACCTGCGCCTCGTCCGCTTGCGCCAAGCACGCAACCGCAGGCCCGAAGGGGCATGGGCGCGCATCGAGCGCATCGCCACCCTCTACCGAAAGATGGTACAGGCCGATGCCGACAACACAGCACCCGACGCCGCCCTCGTTGGGCGCTTAGTGGCCGCCGCATACCCCGAGCGCATCGCTGCCTTGGCAGGGCACAACACGTACAAACTGGCCAGCGGAGACATGGTGGGTATCGACGATGCAGACGACCTGGCTGCCGCCCCGCTGCTGGCCGTGGCCGCCTGCGGCAACCGCATCTTCCTGGCCACCCCGGTGGAGCGCGATGACGTGCTCCGTCAGGCCGCATGGCGCGACAATCTGAGTTGGGACAGCACACAAGGAAAGGTGGTGGCACGCTCGGAATGTCGGCTGGGTGCCCTCGTCCTGGCCACACGACCTGCAGCCGACGTGGCACGCGAACAGGTTGTGCGCATCGTGGTCGAAGCCGCCAAGAAAGAAGGCGTGCGGATGTTCAACTTCGACGAGCGCGTACGCCGACTACAACTGCGGGTGGCCGCCGTATCAACTTGGCATCCCGAACTTGACTTGCCCGACGTCGACACCGAGGCCCTGCTACGCAAGGCCGACGCCTGGTTGCCCCTCTACATCGGCAAGGCCGACTCAACGGCCGAACTAAAGAAGATAGACCTCTGCCAAGTCATCGAAGGGCTGTTCTCTTACGAACAACAACAAGCCGTACAACGTTTCGCCCCAACCCACCTGGTCATGCCCAGCGGAAGCCGTATCGCAGTGGACTACCGCCCCGGAGCCGATGCACCTGTTGTGAGCGTACGTCTGCAGGAGTGCTTTGGCCTGACGGACACCCCCCGTGTGGACGACGGCCGGCGGCCCGTCCTTATGGAACTGCTCTCTCCGGGGTTCAAACCCGTACAGCTGACACAGGACCTCCGCAGCTTCTGGCAAAACGCCTATTTTGAGGTACGCAAAGAACTCCGCCGCCGCTATCCCAAGCATGAATGGCCAGACAACCCGTTGGAGGCCGAAGCCGTCAGGGGCGTGAAACGGCGGCAACCGAACACCCACCCCTAACCCCGTCACATCATGAAACCGAACTCCTGTCCGACAGACCTTTTTCGCCATCCCATCGCCGTATCGCTGCTCGCACTGACCGCCGCCATCGCATGGGGATGGGCCTACCCACTCATCAAATTGGGCTTCGAGGCGTTTGCCATCACGCCCGACATGACTGCCGGCAAGATGCTGTTCGCCGGTATCCGCTTCAGTTTGTCCGGGCTCATCATCCTCGGTGTGGCCAAGGCTGCCCACCGCCCCTTCGCCCTCCGGCGAAAAACAGACGGAGGCTTCGTCCTGCTGTTCGCCCTGCTCAACACCACTCTCCACTACGCCTTTTTCTACATCGGTCTGTCCCACAGTCAAGGCGCACGAGCCGCCATCCTCAACTCACTGAGCGTCTTCGCCGTTGTATTGCTGTCCTGTCTGTTCTTCAAAGGCGAACGGTTCACACTGCGGCGGGCGGCAGGCTGCGTGGTCGGATTCGCCGGCATCCTGGCTCTGCACGCCGGCAAAGGCGGTAGCGGTGCTTTTACCTGGCTGGGCGACGGCATGATTATCCTCAATGCCTTGTGCGGTGCTCTGGCCTCACTGCTGACACGTAGCCTCGGCCGGAGAGTCGATGTTTTTGTCGGGACGGGCTACAGCCTGGCCCTTGGCGGCATTCTGTTACTCGTCCCCGCTTTGCTGACAGGAGCCGTCCTGCCGCGTATCACTCCTTGGGGACTGGCTATCCTGGCCGCTCTGGTGGGCATCTCCACCGTCGGATTCACGCTCTACAACAAACTGCTCACGTGCAATCCTGTCGGTAAGGTGGCCATCTACAACTCGCTCATTCCCGTCGTCGGGGCTGTCACATCATGCCTTTGTTTGGGCGAAGAATTCCGCATCCAATACGTCATAGCCGGCACCCTGGCCGCAGCCGGCATCTACATCATCCAAAAAGGAAAGAAATGAGGCAGCAATGACCAGCCCTGCAACCGACCGGACCTATGTAGCCATCGACCTGAAATCGTTTTTCGCCTCGGTGGAATGCGTCGAACGCGGACTCGACCCGCTCACGACCAATCTGGTCGTGGCCGATGTCAGCCGGACGGAGAAGACCATCTGCCTGGCCGTGTCGCCCTCGCTCAAGGCCTATGGAATAGCCGGCCGAGCACGCCTATTCGAAGTGGTGCAACGCATCAGGGAGGTAAACCGCGAACGGAGAGCCCGCACCGCCAACCACCGGACAGCGGGACGCTCGACCGACGACACCGCCCTGCAAACCCACCCCGACTGGGAGGTGGACTACATCATCGCTCCGCCCCGCATGGCGCTCTACATCCGCTACAGCAAGCTGGTGTACGAAACCTACCTGAAACACATTGCCCCGGAGGACATACACCCCTACTCCATCGATGAAGTTTTCATCGACATGACCGCCTACCTCATGACCTACCGAAAGACGGCCTACGAACTGACCCAGACACTCATCCGCGAGGTGCTGGCCCGAACGGGAATCACCGCCACGGCCGGCATCGGCACCAACCTGTACCTGTGCAAGATAGCCATGGACATCATGGCCAAGCGGATGCCGGCCGACAAAGACGGCGTACGCATCGCCCAACTGGACGAAGCCACCTATCGGCGCGAACTCTGGGACTACAAGCCGCTGACACGTTTCTGGCGCGTGGGACACGGTATTGCCGAGCGACTGGCCTGCTACGGCATCGACACGATGGGCAAACTGGCCCGTTGCTCGCTGCAGAACGAGGAACTCCTCTACCGTCTGTTCGGCATCAATGCCGAACTGCTCATCGACCATGCCTGGGGATGGGAACCCTGCACAATGGCCGACGTGAAAGCCTACCGCCCGGAAAGCAGTTCGTTCAGCCACGGACAAGTGCTGACCTGCCCCTACGACACCTGCAAGGCTCGCGTGGTGGTGGAAGAAATGGCCGAAGCCGCCGCTCTCGACCTGGTGGGCAAACGTATGCTGACCGACCAGTTGGTGCTGACCGTGGGCTACGACGTCGAAAGCCTCGCCACACCAGGCTACGACGGCCCCGTCGTGACCGACCACTACGGCCGGAAGGTGCCCAAAGCCGCCCACGGATCCATTCGCCTGGAAAGCCACACCTCGTCGACCCATCAGCTGACCGATGCCACCAAACGCCTGTTCGACCGCATCGTACAGCCCGGCCTGCTGGTGCGAAGATTGAATCTGACCATCAACCATGTGGTGGACGAAGCAACCTACAAGGCCCGTCAAGCACCCATTCAACTCGAACTCTTCACCGACTACGAAGCCACCGGCCAGTCACCCCGAATCAGACGGGAAGCCCTGGCCAAAGAACGGCGCATGCAGGAAACCCTGCTCAACATCCAGCAGAAATTCGGCAAGAACGCCGTCCTGCGCGGACTGAACCTGGCAGAAGGGGCGACGGCCATCGAACGAAACAAACAGATAGGAGGACACAAGGCATGAGCACCGACTACGACGACATCATCCACCTTCCCCACCCGGTTTCGGTCCATCATCCGCCGATGCCCATGAAGGCACGCGCCGCCCAGTTCGCCCCCTTCGCCGCCCTCAGCGGACATCGCGAGGCATTGAACGAATCCGCCCGTTACACCGAGCCGTTTACCCCCGACGCCTACCGTCCGGCCCATCTGGACAACAAGTTGCGCTATCTGCTCGACCGGCTCGGCGAAGGACCGGCCGTCGCATTCACCTGCTTCGTCCCCGACCGGCGGAAGGCAGGAGGCTCGTACGCCACTTTCAGCGGACGCGTCTGCAAATGGAACGAGAACGCCCGCACCCTCACCCTCGACAACGGGCACGTGCTGCCCATCGACACAATCGTCGACATCCAAGGCGAGGGATTGCCCGAACAAACATGAAATTCTTCGGCCGCTTTCGCTTGCAGATGTCGAGAATTGTTGCGTATTTTGCAAACTAAAACGAACGAAAGAACGAAATCTATGTACATCGTCAAGAAAAGGATGGAAGTGTCGGCCTCGCACCAGTTGGACCTGACGTACGAAAGCAAATGCCAACGCCTGCACGGACACAACTGGATTATCACCGTCTATTGCCGCTCGCGTGAACTGAATGCCGAAGGCATGGTGGTGGATTTCTCGCACATCAAGAAAGCCATCAAAAACCGGCTCGACCACCAGAACCTCAACGAGGTACTTCCTTTCAACCCCACGGCCGAGAACATCGCCCGCTGGGTGTGCGACCAGATAGAGACGTGCTACAAAGTATGCGTGCAAGAGTCGGAAGGCAATCAGGCCATCTACATCCGCGACGAAGCCATGGAGGGATGGGACGAATGAAGGTGAACGAACTATTCTACAGCGTACAGGGCGAAGGATTCTACACGGGCACACCCGCCGTGTTTGTCCGTCTGGCAGGATGCAACCTGTGCTGCCCGTTCTGCGACACCGACCACGTCCACGGACAAGAAATGGCGGAAGAGGACATCGTCCGCCACGTCTGCCAATACCCGGCACGCCACGTCGTTCTGACCGGAGGCGAACCCGGCATGCAACTCACCCCCTCGCTCATCGAACGCCTGCACGCCTCGGGCCGTTATGTCCAGGTCGAAACCAACGGGACATACCCCCTGCCCGAATCCGTCGATTGGGTCACCTGCTCACCGAAAGCCGGCGGAAAGTTGGCCGTGAACCGCATCGACGAACTCAAGGTGGTCTACCTCGGACAAGACCTCACCGCCTACGAACAACTGCCCGCACGCGTCTACTGCCTGCAACCCTGCTCGGGCGAAAACACCGAAGCCGTGGTCGACTACGTTCTGCAGCATCCCCGATGGAGGCTGAGCCTACAGACACACAAATTTATCGGTGTTCGCTGAAACCAACCCAAACAAACTGAAAACAATACATTATTATACTATACAACTATGCCAAGCATATCCATCCGCGGAACAGAAATGCCCGCATCGCCTATTCGGAAACTGGCCCCGCTGGCCGAAGCAGCCAAGGGACGCGGCATCCATGTGTTCCACCTCAACATCGGACAACCCGACTTGCCCACCCCGAAGGCCGCCCTCGATGCTATCCGAAATATCGACCGCACCATCTTGGAATACAGCCCCAGCGACGGCTATCGAAGCTATCGCGAGAAACTGACCCTCTACTATAAGAAGTACAACATCAATCTCACCGCCGATGACATCATCATTACCTCGGGTGGATCGGAGGCCGTCTTGTTCGCCTTCATGTCGTGTCTGAATCCGGGCGACGAGATTATCGTACCCGAACCGGCCTACGCCAACTACATGGCCTTTGCCATCTCGGCCGGAGCCAAAATCCGGACCATTGCCACGACCATCGAAGAAGGCTTCTCATTGCCCAAGGTGGAACAATTCGAAGCCCTCATCAACGAACGGACCAAAGGCATCCTGATCTGTAATCCCAACAACCCGACGGGCTACCTTTACACCCGCAAGGAAATGAACCAAATACGGGACCTGGTGAAGAAATACGACCTCTTCCTCTTCTCTGACGAAGTGTACCGCGAGTTCATCTATACAGGTTCGCCCTACATCTCGGCCTGCCATCTGGAAGGCATTGAGGAAAACGTGGTGCTCATCGACTCCGTATCGAAACGATACTCGGAATGCGGCATCCGCATCGGTGCGCTCATCACGAAAAACAAACAAGTACGCAGTGCCGTGATGAAATTCTGCCAGGCACGCCTCAGTCCGCCCCTCATCGGACAAATTGCGGCCGAAGCATCGCTCGATGCTCCCGAAACCTATTCGCGCGAAACGTACGACGAATATGTGGAACGACGCAAATGCCTGATTGACGGGCTCAACCGCATCCCCGGTGTCTATTCGCCCATCCCGATGGGCGCATTCTACACGGTAGCCAAACTGCCGGTCGACGACTCGGACAAGTTCTGCGCCTGGTGCCTCAGTGAGTTTTCGTACGAAGGGCAGACCGTGTTCATGGCCCCTGCGTCCGGTTTCTACACCACACCCGGGGCCGGACGCAACGAGGTGCGCATCGCCTACGTGTTGAAGAAAGAAGATTTGGCACGCGCCTTGGTGGTTTTGCGAAAAGCCCTGGAGGCCTATCCCGGCCGGGTAGAAGACTAACAAGCCCCAGCCCTCGCCCTCCGTATGTTCGAACTCTTCATGGCACGCCGCCTCTATTTCAGCCCGTCGGGACGCAGACAAGTGTCCCGTCCGGCTGTACGTATGGCTTTGCTCGGCATCATCGTCGGATTGGCCGTGATGATAGCGGCAATCGCCGTGGCCATCGGTTTCAAGCGCGAGGTTCGCGGCAAACTGGCCGGTCTGGGTGCACACATCCAGGTGACGCGTCTGAGTTCGAACCGTTCGTACGAGATGCAGCCCGTGGCTGTCCCCGACAGCCTGCTCCAAAGCATACGAAACCTGGAAGGTGTAGCCCACGTGCAACGCTTCTCCACCAAGCCCGGCATCCTGCAGACCGGTTCGGACTTCGCCGGCATCGTGGTGAAGGGCGTCGGGCCGGAATACGACACATGCTTCCTCAGCCGCCATCTGACAGCCGGTTGCGTACCCGCCTTCTCCGACTCCATCTCGACGGGACGCGTGCTCGTTTCCCAAACGTTGGCAGACAAAATGCACTTGCACGTGGGAGGAAAGTTTTCCGCCTACTTCATCCAGAACGAGGTACGAGCCCGCCAGTTCACCGTGGCCGGTATCTACCAGACTCATTTGGAGGAGTTCGATCGTCTGCTGCTCTTTGCCGACCTGCACACGGTCGGTCGCCTCAACCGATGGCAGCCCGACCAGGCCGGAGGCATCGAAATCCACCTGCAGGACGACGAATGTACCCTGGCCGTGGCCGACGAACTGGGCGCACGGTTGGCCAACCGTCCAGACGCCTATGGCGCTTGCTACTATGTGCAGACCCTGCGAGACCTCAACCCTCAAATGTTCGCCTGGCTCGACCTGCTCGACATCAATGTATGGGTCATCCTGTTGCTGATGAGCGGTGTGGCCGGTTTCACCTTGGTGAGCGGCCTGCTCATCTTCCTGCTTGAGCGTACACCGTTCATCGGCCTGATGAAGGCCATGGGCGCCGACAACCGGTGCATCCGGCGCATCTTCCTATGGTTCGCCGCCCTCCTCATCGGCCGAGGCATGCTGCTGGGCAATCTGCTCGGCCTGGGGCTGTGTGCCACGCAATACCTCTTCGGATGGATACGGCTCGACGCCGCCACCTACTATGTCGACCGCGTCCCCATCGGTTTCGATGCAGCCGCCCTCCTACTTCTCAACCTGGCCTCCTTCACCCTTTCCATGTGGATGGTGCTCGGTCCGACCCGGTTGATAGGGCGCATCTCCCCCGCCCGCTCCATCCGTTTCGAATGAGAGAAATGACAATTACTAATCACTAAATCAATCCAAATCATGAAAAAGAACTTGATTTTATTCTGTCTGACAATGAGCCTCGTGGCCATCTGCTCCATGCCTGCCCAAGCACAACGCAAACTGGGCACCCACAACAGCATGACCTATATGAAGCCGTGTGGCGACGCCAAGATGCTGGCCATGTGGCCGTTTGCCAAATGCCAGGGTATGACCTACACCGAACAGTACGAGTTCGGCGTACGCTTCTTCGACCTCCGCATCCGTTTCATCGACGGCCGTCCCTGCTTCGCCCATGGTGAAGTGGAGTTCTGCGATGTCGATGCCTACACCGTGCTCGACTATCTGAACCGCAAAGGCGGATGCGAGGTGAACCTCTGCCTCGAAAACACATCGAAAATCGGCGAAAGCCAGCACGAGGCCTTCCGCGCTTTGGCCAAAGAGTGCGAAGAACGTTACACCAACATCGAGTTCTGCGGCGGTTGGACCAAGTATCCGGGCGACCATCCGGTCATCTACCAGTTCAGCGGTAACATCTCGCCGCGCGACGAACGCTACAAAGTGTTCACCCAGTTGAACGAAGGCTTGGAAGAAGCCAAACAAATGAAGTCCACCGCCGTGAAGAAACTCGGAAGCGGTGTGAAAGAGTTCGCCCAGCGTCCGGAAGGCTTTGCCAAGCAAGACAATGCCGCCTACTGGACGGAATGGCTGAACGACAGTTCGAAGGAAAACACGGTGCTGATGCTCGACTTCCCCGAATACGGCGCACCCGAAAGTTGGGTCAACGACCACAAGCCCCAACAGGAGAGCACCTTGCAAAAACTCGGTAAGAGCCTGCGGAAACGCTAAGCCACCCCTGAGCATAAAACAATCATGAAGCGAAAATACACCATACTGCCCATCCTCGTCGGCGTACTCATTGTGTGGTACACCCGGGAGGCCGACACGCCTGCCGTGCCGGCCTCTCCGGCCACGCCGATCGAAACCGACGCCTCTACCTCTGAGATTCCTGCGGAAATCAACCGGACCGACTGCCCGGCCGATTTGGAAATACCCGCACGCCTCTACGACCGCGAAGAGCAAATCATCCGCCACACGGGTTTCACCTTGTCGTACAACGACGCGTGGCGCATCCCCAACTGGGTCGGCTACGTACTGACACGCGACGAACTGGATGGCAACGAGGAACGAAGCAACAAGTTTGTACCCGATCCGTTCGTCGTGGGTGTCGAAACCCATACGAAGGACTACAGCCACTCTGGTTACGACCGAGGTCACATGGCCCCCGCCGCCGACATGAAATGGAGCGCGAAAGCCATGCGCGAATCGTTCTACCTGAGCAACATCTGCCCGCAACTACACAACTTGAATGCCGGCGACTGGAAAGAACTGGAAGACCGTGGACGCGACTGGGCCCGCCAAGACGGCGCCGTCGTCATCGTATGCGGACCGATTGTAGGCAAAAAGCCGGCCCGCATCGGTACAAATAAGATAGCCGTACCCGATGCCTTCTTCAAGGTCATCCTCTCTCCCACCGTGAACCGTCCGCGCGCCATCGGCTTTGTAATGCCCCAGCAGAAAGGCAACCGCCCCCTGCGTTCTTACGCACTCACCGTCGACAGTGTGGAAACCCTCACGGGTATCGACTTCTTCACCGCCCTGCCCGACGATGCGGAACAACAACTCGAATCGACCCTCGACCTCTCGGCCTGGGGACTCTAAACCGCATACCAACCATGAACAAACGCCTCAAAAAAGGATGCTGGGCGGCGGCCGTCTGCCTGCTGCTCCTCATGGGCGGGGCGGCCTTGACCGGCTACCTCTGCCTGTTCCGACCTATCGGAACTGCCGAATCCGGACGCATCTACATCGACCGGGACGACAGCGCAGACTCAGTCTGTATAAAACTGCAGCGCCTCAGCCCTACGGCAGCACGCGGATACCGCTGGTTGGGCCTCCGCCACACCGAACGCCCCGTGCACACCGGCTGCTACCTCCTTTCCTCCACCGATCGGCCCTGGGACATCGCACGGCGTCTCGAGCGGGGTAATCAGGGCCCCGTACGCCTCGTCTTCCACAACCTGCGGACACATCGGCAATTGGCCGAACGCCTGGCCGAACAACTGATGCTCGAAGCCGAAGAAATCGAGGCCTGCCTGGCCGATACAGCCTACTGCCGCCAATGGGGTTTCGAACCCTCCACCATTGCCTGCCTCTTCCTGCCCGACACCTATGAAGTGTATTGGGACATCACCCCCGACAAACTGTTCCGCCGGATGAAACAGGAGTACGACCGTTTCTGGACTCCTGCACGCCTCGAATTGGCCGCCGGGCTTGGTCTTTCTCCCATCGAGGTGGCCACGCTGGCTTCCATCGTAGAGGAAGAGACCAACAGCCGGCAAGAACAACCCATCGTAGCCGGACTCTACCTCAACCGCCTGCGCAAGGGAATGCTGCTACAAGCCTGCCCCACCGTCAAGTTCGCTTTGCAGGACTTCAGCCTTCGGCGCATCCTGACCGTCCATCTGTCGGTCGACTCGCCCTACAACACCTACCTCCACGCCGGACTTCCCCCCGGCCCCATCCGCTTTCCGTCCAAAGCCGGACTCGAAAGCGTGCTCCACGCCACCCGTCACTCCTATCTGTACATGTGCGCCAAGGAAGACTTTTCCGGGCGGCACAACTTCGCCACCACCCTGGCCGAACATCAAGCAAACGCACGCCGCTACCAGCAAGCACTGAACAATCGTAAGATTTATTAGGTCCCAAGCCTTGTTTTTCGGAGATTTCACTATCTTTGTGTCATAAACCTATGGTTTCACACTAAGAATCTATAACTATGAGCAAAGAACTTCTTTTGGGAGACGAAGCCATCGCACAAGCGGCAATCGATGCCGGACTTTCAGGCATTTACGCCTATCCGGGCACTCCCTCTACAGAAATCACCGAGTATGTACAGATGTCGGCCACCGCTCGTGAACGTTCCGTCCACAGCCGTTGGAGCACCAACGAGAAAACAGCCATGGAAGCCGCATTGGGCCATTCCTTCGTCGGCAAACGGGCCATGGTGTGCATGAAACACGTCGGCATGAACGTGGCCGCCGATTGTTTTGTCAATTCCGCCATCACCGGCATAAAAGGCGGGCTCATCGTGGTGGCTGCCGACGACCCCAGCATGCACTCGTCGCAAAACGAGCAGGACAGCCGTTTCTACGGACAGTTTGCCTTGCTCCCCATGCTGGAACCTTCCAACCAGCAAGAGGCCTATGACATGGCCTACAGCGGTTTTACGTTCTCCGAAGAAATGGGATTGCCCGTGCTGATGCGCGTGGTCACCCGTTTGGCCCACTCGCGTGCAGGCGTGGAACGCAAAGCCCCCCTGCAACCGAACGAACTCTCGCTCAGCGATGATCCCAAGCAATTCATCCTTCTGCCCGGCATCGCCCGCAAACGCTACAAGATGCTCATCGAAAAGCAAGCATGCCTGGTCAAAGCCTCCGAAGAATCCCCTTACAACCGCTATACCGACGGCCCGGACAAACGTCTGGGCATCGTGGCCTGCGGCATCGGCTACAACTACCTGATGGAAAACTATCCCGAAGGCTGCGAACACCCTGTACTGAAAATCGGCCAATACCCCTTGCCCGAGAAGCAACTCCGCCAGTTGGCCGACGAATGTGAGGAAATCCTGGTATTGGAAGACGGCCAGCCCGTTGTCGAAAGCCAATTGAAGGGATACCTCGGCCTTGGCCTGCGTGTGAAAGGCCGGCTCGACGGCACGCTCTCGCGCGACGGAGAACTGACCCCCGACACCGTGGCCCGCGCCCTGGGCAAAGAAAACACCGCTCCTTTCGCCACTCCCGAACTCGTCGAGATGCGTCCGCCTGCACTCTGCGTCGGATGCGGACACCGCGATATGTACACCGTGCTGACCGAAGTGCTCCGGGCAGAATATCCCACCCACAAGGTGTTCAGCGACATCGGCTGTTACACACTGGGGGCCATGGCTCCGTTCCACGCCATCGACTCGTGCGTCGACATGGGTGCCTCCATCACCATGGCCAAAGGTGCGGCCGACGGTGGTTTGTGGCCGGCAGTGGCCGTCATCGGCGACTCCACCTTCACCCACTCGGGCATGACCGGCCTGCTGGACTGCGTCAACGAAAACAGCAACGTGACCATCGTCATCTCCGACAACGAGACCACCGCCATGACCGGCGGACAGGATTCGGCCGGAACGGGCAAGATAGAAGCCATTTGCCGCGGACTGGGCGTTGCGCCCGAACACATCCGCGTCGTTGTCCCCCTTAAGAAGAACTACGACGAAATGCGTCAGGTGATTCGTGAAGAGGTGGAATACAAAGGCGTATCGGTCATCATCCCCCGCAGAGAGTGCATCCAAACATTGGCAAGAAAGAAAAGAGCGAGCAAAAAATGAAAAAAGATATCATCCTTAGCGGTGTGGGCGGACAAGGCATCCTCTCCATCGCAACCATCATCGGTCAGGCGGCTTTGAAAAACAACCTGTATATGAAGCAAGCCGAAGTCCACGGCATGAGCCAGCGTGGAGGCGATGTGCAATCGAACCTCCGGCTGAGCGACCGCCCCATTGCATCCGACCTCATCCCGACCGGCAAGTGCGACCTGATTATCTCGTTGGAGCCGATGGAAGCACTCCGCTATCTTCACTATTTGTCGGCCGACGGCTGGCTGGTGACCAATGCGGCACCTTACATCAATATCCCGAATTATCCGGAGGAAGAACGCTTGATGGCCGAAATCGACAAACTGCCGCACAAGGTGGTACTCAACGTCGACGAAGTAGCCAAAGAACTGGGTTCGCCCCGCGTGGCAAACATCGTGCTGCTCGGAGCCACCATCCCCTTCCTCGGCATCGACTACGAAGACGTGCGTACCAGCATCCGCGACATCTTCGGCCGTAAAGGAGAAGAGGTGGTCGAACTCAACCTGAAGGCATTGGCCGCTGGTAAGGAAATTGCCGAACGGCTCATGTAGACATCCGTCCTCAAAGACCAAAAAGCCATCCCCCGTATACCGAGGGATGGCTTTTGGGTTTAACCCAAATCGGTCGTTTGCGCAGGGGCTGCCTAATGACCGTTTTGGGTTTAAGACTTGCAGCCTGCTTAGAAGCAATAGTCGATACCGACGCCGAACACCTTGTTCGTACGCGTGAAGCTGTCGGTGTAGTCCAATGTTGCTGTACCCAAGCCCACCTGCGAAGTCTTGTCATACGTTTCGTAGTTGGTCCAGAAGTAAGCGATGTTCAGTTTCAAATCTTTGGCCAAACGGAATCCGGCACCGAAACCGAACGAATACGAACTGGTGGTAAAGCTCATGTCGGACATGTAGCCATCCTCCAAACCATACTTCGTGCGCTGCATGCCTGCACTGACCTGCGCCCAGCGGCACACGTCCCATTCCAATCCGGCCAGGTACTCGTTTGTCCCTTGCGAGATGAACTTCTGCTTGTCACCGGCCATCTTGGCGTGCGTGTCGAAGAAGTGGTGGTAGCCCACCGACGCCCGCAGCACAGGCAGGATTTCGTACTGCACGCCCACAGCCAGCAGCGAAGGGATGTCGTGCGGCGTGTTCACCCCGTGCTTGAACATACCCGTGTCGTCCACACGCGTATTGTTTTCTACGTTCAGTTTCGTATTGAATTCGTACTTCATACCGATGTTCAGGTTCTTCCACTTGAAGTCCAAGCCCAAAATCGGGGTGACGCCCCAACCCTTCTGGGTGCAATCCAGGTATTTGTCTGCCGTCTGGTCTGCCGTCTGCGAGGCAGCAGCACTTACGGTGGCGTATTTCTGAGCCGCGGCCGTGTATTGGTCGGCCAACGCCTGGTTACCGGCCTGCAAAGCAGCGGCAGCGGCTTGCGCAGCCTGCGTGGAGGCCTGCATGGCATTTTCGCTGGCTGCTGAGAAATAATCGTGTACGTTGACCATCGCTCCACCCTCGCCGATGTTCGACTCGATGCCGCGGATGTGTCCTTCATATCCGTTGTTGACGTAGTTGAAACGGGCACCCACGTAGGCCGACAGATAGTCGGTGAAACGATAGGTGGCACCAATCTGCAAACCGAAGATGTATTGCTTGCCGCGCATGTAGCTGTCCACGGTATATTGGTTGGCCCCTTTCAGGTTGTCCATGCCCAATTGCGCACCGGCCTGCTGCAACTTCAGCGGCAACACGGCCACCTGCGACTCAAACGAGCCCAAACCATCGTTGAACGTAGCCTTTCCGCCGCCACCCGTGATGGCGAACATGCCGGAGAACACCCACTTTCCCCGCTTATAGGCAGCCTGCAGCGAAGGGATGACCGGAGCCGATGCTTCGCCCTTGTACGTACGCTGTCCCTGAGCGTTTGTCATGCCGTCGGCATTCATCAGGAAGGGTTGATATCCCGTTACAATGGTACGTGTCTGAAACGCGCTCTGGACGTTGAACGAGAGGTGCATGCCATCTCGGTACAAGAAGGCCAGTCCGGCCGGATTGGTGTAAACCGCCTCAAGGCCCGTCGAGGCCTCGCGTGCCGGATTTCTCAGAAAGGCTACGTGTTGGTTGGTGTTCGTAAGGAGTCCACCTGCAAAGGTTGCGCTTGAAACCATCAGCATCAGTGCGCCGATTCCTAAATCTTTCTTCATCTAATACGTTGTTTTGGTTAAATCGGCGGCAAAGGTAGTACTTTTTGCACAAACACAAGACGCCTGTGCAATATTTTTCTCGAACGGCCGCAGATTAACTCGATTTCATCTGAAACGATATGGGATGCCGGGGCCAAACAATCACGAATTAGTTTTGGTGGTTACGGATTTCTGTCTATCTTTACGTCGGGTTAAGCATCCTTGGCGTAGGTATGCGCCCATTTTTGTGGTAAAAGTATAAGCGTTTGCTGATTATTCGGATGTTCGAGAAACTTGGCGGTGGAAAGGACAATCCAATGAGAATAATGGTGAATGTTCACGCTTAGGCGTGGACGGTTCGCTACATCTCTTGGATTAGGTTTCCGCCAAGTACCTTCGAACGGGGATGTGACATCGTCCACGTTCTTTTTTTTCGTGCAGGTACTTGACGGAGATTTCGTTTATATGGCGACGCATTGATAACTAAAAGTGTATTGATGCACGTATGGCTAAATCATTGATTGAAGAATTGCCCCGCATCGTCAGCGAGGGCAGACGCGAGGCGCAACAGCTATTGGAGCGCCTCAGTAGTGGCACACAGATTGGGCTTCAGACCAACGAGCTGGTGTTGCCGAGTAAGGACGTGAGCGGACTGTTCAAAGGGAGGTCGCCACAGATACCCAATGCCTATGACAATGCTGCAGGTGGAGACAACTGGATGAACCGGCTGATATATGGCGACAATCTCCTCGCCATGCAGGCCCTGCTTGCCGGCGATGCCTCCACCGGACTGCCCTCGCTTCGCGGCAAGGTAGACCTTATTTATATAGACCCACCTTTTGACAGCAAGGCCGACTATCGGACGAAGATTAACCTGCCGGGGACGGATATTCAGCAGAAGCCAACCGTCATCGAACAGTTCGCGTATGCTGATACTTGGGAGCAAGGGACGATTTCTTATTTGAGAATGATGTACCCGAGATTGGTACTTATGAGGGAATTGTTGTCTCATCGTGGAAGTATATATGTTCATTGTGATTGGCATATTGGTGCTTATATGAAGATTATCATAGACGATGTTTTTGGAAAATACAATTTTATGAATGATGTAGTATGGGCTTATGGGGCAGGTGGTAATCCTCAGAATTTTTTTCCACGTAAGCATGATGTCATTTATATTTATAGGAAAGGAGATGAAAGCATTTTTAATACATCTGCATCTATTATGCATGTGCCATATGATAAGAGTACATTGGATATGCATTTTAAAAAGATAGATGAAAATGGAAGAAGATATAGAAAGCAAACGGTTAACGGAAAAGATTATATAACATATGCTGATATTGGCAAACTTGTTACAGATGTATGGACTGATATTGGAGCACAGAATGCTACGTCACCAATATCTCCAGAGTTCACTGGATATGCAACTCAAAAACCAGAGCGACTATTAGAAAGAATTATTGAAGCCTCATCCAACGAGGGCGACCTTGTCTGCGACTTCTTCGGCGGCAGTGGAACCACCGCAGCCGTGGCCGAGCGATTGGGCAGACGCTGGATAACGTGCGACATCGGCAAGCCGGCATCGCTCGTGATGCGGAAGCGGTTTATCGACCAAGAGGTGAAGCCGTTCCTGTACCAGTCTATCGGCGACTATCAGAAGGAGGCGTTCCGAAACAACAAGAAACTGAAACACGTGGGCGACCTGAGCCAAGTGGTGTTGGGCCTCTTTGGCGCACTGCCATTCAGCCCCGAACAATGCAACGACCGAAACTTCGGCTACATCAAAGGCAGCAGGACGCTCGTGATGGTGGACAGCCCAAACCGGCTGACCACGGCTGCCACGGTGAAACGGGCCGTGGAGGCAAAAGCATCGTTGCTGGGAGGAGGCTGGGAAAAGGTGGTGGTGCTGGGATGGAACTTCGCCTTCGACATCTCGCAAGCCATCAGCCATTATAAGGACTCGAATGTGGAGGTGCTCGTCATACCGCCCGACCTGCTCGACAAACTGACGAAGAAGGGATTCAAGAAACTCATCGACGACCGCTCCGTGCGCTTCTCCTCCCTGCAGTATCTCGTGCTGAAACCCGTCACCGTCAGACAACGGCCGGAAGGCGACGAGATAGAGGTGGCACTGGACAACTACGTGCTGCTCTCGCCCGACAACATTCCGCTCGACGACAAGGACAAGGAGAAACTGCAGCGTGTGATGCTGTACGACCCGCTCTCGCTGATAGAATACTGGAGCATCGACCCCGACTACGACGGGGTGACCTTCCGCTCCACCTGGCAGGACTACCGCGAGAACACCGACAACGACAGCGACCCGCTGCACTGTGTCTACAGAACCCGGCTGAGAGTGGAGCACAAACCGCAACGCAAGGTATGCGTGAAGGCGGTGGACGTGTTCGGCTTCGAGAGCCAGGTGGTAATGGATGTGAACAGATAGGAGGCAAGAGATGACGAACAAGAACGAATTGTCGCTCGAACTGGCAAAGAGACTGACAGAGAAAGTGAACGAGGCATGGGCAGACGGCTCGATGCTGGAAGCCGTCAAACCAACTACTGCCGAACTGCTGAAATGGTGGTTCTCGGAAGAGCAATGCACCATCAGAGAACGCAACTTCCACGAAGGGCAACGGCAGGCGATACTGAACATCGTCTACCTGCACGAAGTGGCCAAGGTGAACACCGTGGCGGACATCTATGCGTGTGCAGGCGACGACCTGATTGCACAAGCCGACCAGAGCATCCTCGCAAAGGCGAAATACCGAATACCGAAATATGCCGTGAAGATGGCTACGGGCACGGGGAAGACCTGGGTGATGCACGCCGTGCTGCTGTGGCAGATGCTAAACGCCCGGCATGAGGACGAACCGAGCGGAAGGTTCACCAGGAACTTTCTCATCGTAGCACCGGGACTCATCGTGTATGACAGGCTGCTCGATGCCTTCTGCGGACGCATCCGCCGTGGAACGGAATACCGCGACTTCTACACCAACGACTTCGTGCTGAACCAGGACCTGTTCATCCCCACCCATCTCCGTCAGGAGGTATTCTCGTTCTTGCAGAACAACGTGGTGACAAAAGAGGAAGGCATAGGCCGAAAGACGACAGGCGACGGCCTGGTGGCCCTGACCAACTGGCACCTGTTCGAAAACCAGTTGGACGATGAGGAACCGCAAGCAGATGGGGAGCTGGACGCAGCGCAGATAATCGGGCGGCTGTTTCCCATCCGGCCGGGAAAGGCGGCCGGAAACGACCTCGGGATGCTCGACCGCCGGTCGATCCGGGGCAGCGAGATAGAATACCTGAACGGACTGAAGGACATCATGGTCATCAACGACGAGGCACACCATATCCACGAACTGAAACGCGGAGGAGAAATCGAGGAAGTGGAATGGCAGAAAGGACTGAACGCGATAGCCGAAGGCAAGGGCCATCGCTTCTTCCAAATAGACTTCTCGGCCACACCCTACGACACCCACGGGTCGGGGAAGAACAGACAGGAATGCTATTTCCCCCATATTGTGGTCGACTTCGACCTGGCCTCTGCCATGAGGAAGGGGTTGGTGAAAACCCTCCTGCTCGACCGGCGCCAGGAACTGACCGAACTCGAACACCTGGACTACAAGGCGGAACGGGACGCGAGGAAAAGGGTCATCGGACTGAGCGACGGCCAGCGGCTCATGATAAGGGCCGGGCTGGCCAAACTGGCCAAACTGGAGAAAGACTTTACGGCCATTGACGAGAATAAGAACCCGAAGATGCTCATTCTCTGCGAGGACACATCGGTATCGCCCTTCGTGGAGCAGTTTGTCCTGGACGAGGGACTGGCCAAAGACGATGTGGTCACCGTGGACAGCAACCAAAAGGGCGAAGTGAGCGAGGAGGAATGGAAAGAACTGAAGACCCGCCTCTTCGACATCGACAAATACCGGCAGCCGAAGGTGATTGTCTCCGTCTTGATGCTGCGCGAGGGTTTTGACGTCAACAACATCTGCGTGATAGTGCCGCTGCGGCCTTCCGAAGCCCCCATCCTGCTCGAGCAGATTATCGGCAGAGGTCTCCGCCTGATGTGGCGTGAGGATGAATACAAGAGCACCAAGGACGACGACCGTCGCCGTGTGTTGCAGTGGCATACCCGACCTGAGACGTATCTTGACATGCTCTCCATCATCGAGCATCCCGCGTTCATCCATTTCTACGAGAACCTGTTCAAGCAAGGGCTGGCCGTAGAAGAGAACGAGGACCTGAGCGGCGGCATAACCACGGGCGACCTCCTCAATGTTGGACTGAAGGAGAACTACGAGAAATACGACTTCCAGTGGCCCATCATCCTCCGCGATGCGGAAGAAGAGTTGGACGACTACTCCATCGACGTCAGTTCCCTGGCCCCATTCACCCATTTCCCATTGGAGACGCTGCGTCGTTTCCTCGCCAAGGAGGGAGAGGTTTTCCTGTCGCAGGAGGTGACGACCAAGACGCAGTTCGGGAAATATGTGGTCACCGGCAATCTGTTCGAGGCAAAATCATACAACGAGTATCTGCAGAAGATTCTTCACACCATAACCCTGCGCTTCGACCGCATATCGTCGCACAAGGAAATCCGGGTGCCGACTATCCAAATAGACGACGCACAGATTATTGCCACCGTCGACGTGTATATCCGCACCCACTTGTTCGGATGCCGGTTCAACCCGTTCGAAGGCAACGACTGGAAGATTCTGCTGGCAAAGGACGGTGCTGTCACCACGCACATCATCAACGAGATGGCGAGGGCGGTATGCCGTATGCAGGAGGAACTGCTGACGACAGACGCCCGGGTGGAGCATCGCCTGTTTTCGGAGGTGAAAGCACTGAAGATGCGCGAGTCTTTTTCCCTGCCGCTGCAGAAGACCATCTACGAGCGCACACAGTATCCTTCGCATGGCGGAGGACTGGAGAAGGCATTTGCCGAATTCCTCGACCGGGATGCCGAAGTGGAGCGTTTCCTCAAAATCAGCGAGACCCGCCACGACTTCGCCTCGATTTACTACATCCGCACTGACGGCCTGCTGGCAGTGTATCATCCCGACTTCCTTGTGGCTACAGGCGAAAAGGTGTATCTCGTCGAGACAAAAGGAAACGACAAGATAAACGACAGGAACGTAAGGCAAAAGCAGACCGCAACAATCGAATGGACAAGGAAGATAAACACCCTGAAGCCGGAAGAGCGGATGAACCGCGAGTGGGAATATGTTCTGCTGAGCGAGGACACCTTCTATGGCCTTTCGGCAAACGGAGCATCCATCACGGATATCTGCAACCTGAACCGCGTGTCGCTTTCGCAGGTGACGGGCGACCTGTTCTCCGAAAGTACGGGAATCTGACCAGCGCATCAGCAGGGCATCGCGGCCTTAAAGGCGCGTCAGAACGGTCAAAGAGATGCAAGTCCTGACTCGTGGCATACGCTTGCATTTTGCGTTCAGCCAAGGCTAAACGGTCGTAGGTTATAGGCTCAAAGGCAACGTAATATATCCTACTTGACCGTTCAGCCTTGGCTGAACGATATAATGCCCTATTAAGCGGACGACACACTGGCTTATCGCCGGTGTGCGGCAAGCGGTTCTTGCCAGTCTATGGGCGCGTCGCTGGTGCGGGTGTAATACCGGCCCGTCCATACCACTTCATCGTCGAACAGGGTACGGCTCACGGCCGAGAACAAGCGGTCATAGCGGTAGAGGGCCGGCTTCGGGTTGTAGAACACTTGCAGGCCATAGCCTTTTTCCTTCAGGTCGGCAATGGTCACGGAGGAGAACTTCGTCCATCCACCTGCATATTCTTCGTTGATTTTCAGCGAATAAGGACCATATTTAGTCCGCGTCAATCCATCGAAGTTCTCCTCCCGTCCGGGCACATAGCGTTGATAGGTACCGTAGCAGATGTAGTCCACCAATTCGCCGGCCGTTTTGCCTTCTACGGTGCCGTTCGGTGCATCAACGAGGCGGTATTCATACACTCCGATGAGTTTGTCCGGCATCGCCTTGCGGCATTCGTACACCAGACGGCAGTAGTTCTCGCGTGAGCGTGGCAGAAGTCCCGGGCTGGGATTGTCGTTGTTGTAGGCCGAGTATTCGTCGTCGAAGTCCACGCCGTCCAGTCCGTAGATATCCATGTATGCCTTCAGTTCTTTGGCAAAATCGGCCGCCGCTTCGGGCGACAGGTTGCCCATGCCGGCTTCGTCGTGATTGCCCAGTATGGAGAGGTTCACCCGGATGCCCTTTGCCTGGAGCGGACGGACGAAGCGGTCGGCGTTTTTTAGGAGGAAACTCACCTGGTCGTTGCAATACACGTGGACGCGTCCTGTCTCCTGGTCGAAATTGATGTTGGCGGCAAAGATGCTCACAATGTCGAAAAACGGTTTTCCGCTTCCCTTCATCGTATACTCGCCCATGGAAAGGATGTTCTCGTCGTTCACCTCCACGAAGCACAGCGTGCGTACGTCGCCCTTTCGGGCGTCGGGGATGGCCGGCCGAGGCTTCACCAGGTAAATGCAGCAAGCATGTGAGGACGAGACGGCAACGGCATCGCCGGCCGAAGCCGACACCGCCACGGCATAGGTTTCCCCCACCGTTCCGCCCGCCTCGACAGTCAGCCCGACCGAAGCCGAACGTCTTTCTCCGGCAGCCACAATGGCCTTTCCGCCATCGGACAGACGCAATTTTTCTGCGGGATACATTGTGTAGGCCGTCCCATGGGCCGTATTGTAAGCGTCGAGCGCATCCTTGTCGATGCGGAACTCCACCGCCACGTCTTGCGCAGCCTCCTGCGTCAGTTCGAAATAGAGATGACCGGTGGCAGGTGTGTCACCAAACACGGTCAGTTCTGCAGGGTCGGCTGCTCCGGCTTCCGAGCGTACGCTCCCGTACAGGCCGTCGACCATATCCAGTTTGCCGGCATCGCCGGTGTGCAGCACGACCTCCTCTTCGCATGCGCCAACCGTACACAGACTGCCGGCCAGCGCGATGCCGTATAGATAGTTTCTGATTGATTTCATAACAATAGGCTTTTGAGTTGGTGTTGATTATTTCTCAGGCAGTTCGACGGCATTCCACGTAAGCGGCTCGACGGCCATGGCATCGTTTCCACGGCCCGTATGGTCTTGGATGGCCGTCCCTGCCCCTTCGTTGAAACGCCAATAGGCCGCCAAGCCTTCCGCTTTCGGATCTACCTCGTAGAAGTGGTCCTTGGCATTGATTTCCTCCTGTGCGAGCACCCGGTTCCAGATGCGGCATTCACACAGATTTCCTTCCAGCCAGCGGTCGCGGTTGTAGGAGTGCCCTATCCAAAATCCGTTGCCCTCGTCGGTACGGGTCTGTGCCCAGTCGATGGTGCCGCAGTTTATTTTCCCCACCAACATCCGTTTGCCGTCGATGTATATTTCCACCCGGCCTCCTTGGTCGGCATCGTAGGTCACGGCCAGGTGCGTCCATTTGTTCGTTGGGATTTGCAGGTCGGCACTGGTCAGGTTCCCATTGTGCGTGGCCAGTTGGAGTTGGTTGTCCGGGATGCCCGAGTCGCCGATGCGAACAAGAAAATACCCTTCGATGCCCATGACGGAGGTAAGCATCTTGCCGAACTTGTCCACCCGTATCAACGCTTCGGCGGTGAGTTGCCGCAGGCTGTTGGCCACCGACGGGTCGTTCCACGACACGTACACCAGGTTCTTCGTCAGGTTGGGGACGGTGTTGATGAGGGCCGCTCCTTTAAACACGTAGTACATCGTAGCCGCACTCTCGATGATACCGACCGATGCCTCCGCTATCGTGACAGGCAACACATAGAGTTGTTCGCCATCCAGCGCATCCAGCCCGGTGAAGGCAATGCGAACGGGATCGGAACCGACACTGCCGGCCGGGATGCTCACCTGCTTGGTTTGCAAGGTGAAGTGCTTGTCGGGCAGCACGCGGGCCTCTGTGCCATAGATGGCGTTGTAAAGCGTCACCTTCTCCGGAGCGGCTTCGAGGCGGACAGTCGCCTCCTGCTCCATCGGCCGTGCCATGGCCACCTGGAAGGTAGCCTCAGCCGTCTGTACAGAACTCTTCAGCAGGATGGTCGCCGTCTTCTCGACCTCCTGCACATATACTTTGTTGTCGAAATGCTCCACGTCCTCGTTGCAGGCCGCCAAAGCGAGGCAGACCGTCAGCAGCGTGGCGAGGCAACCGTTGTTTTTCTTCATCGTCATGGCGCTATGTCTTTTATTTGGCCGGAGCCGGGTTCATGATTTGGATGGCCTCCCGCACGTATTGGTAGGTATGGGTGGCGTTGTAATAGTCGTTTTGGATGGCTAGGATGGCCAGCCCTGCCTTTCGGATGCCGGCGGTCGGTTCGGTGGTCCAACAGGCCGCCTGCGTGGTGGCCCGGTCGGTACCGACATATCCGGTGGCCTTGTCCGTAGCGTCGAGCGAGACGGTCGATGCCGACACGGCGAAGCGGTCGGCCGGCACGTCGTCGGCAGCCAGGGCCCGCATGGCCTCGATGCCATACTCCTGCTTGTCGGCCACGTGTTCGGTGGGCAGAATGATGATGCCACATGCCGGCAGGATGTCGGCCGGACGGATCAGATGGGCCGGATAGCCAAAGAAGGCGAGGTGCTTTCCGCTGCCGGTCTTCCATTCGCCCACGGCTTTCAGTAGCAATTGCTGGAGGCGGGCCGTCTCCTCACGCTGTTCGGCCGTCATGTAGATTGGACTCTTGCCGCGATATTCCAGCACCAGACCATCGAAGGGGTCCAGCCGTTCCAGCCCCTGCTTCACTTCTTCCGCCAGCACGTCGGCAAAATCGCGCGTTTCCTTCTCCGCCCCGACGGCCTCGTCGTAGGCACGCCGGATGCCGTCGTAACTCAGGATGCCGAACACCCGGGTGCCTTTCGCGTGCAGTTCGTCCACCTCGGCCCGTTCCGCTTCGGTGAGACGTACGTCGGTGGCCACCACCACGTCCAGGCTGTCGGGCACATCGGCCAGGTGTTGTCCCCGGCTGCAGGGCGTTTTCTCGCTGTTGTCGAACCATCCGTACACCACCTTGTGGTCAGATGCCTTGTAGGCCTTCAGGTTGGCCATGTACAATGCATAGCGTTCTGCGTCCTGCTGCTCCACGCTGTTTTCCACGAGGCGTATGCTTTCCGTCTCGGTCCAGTCGGTACAGGCTGTCGCGACACAAACCGCACAGGCCGCCCCTATCGTCTTTCGGAGTATTCTATTGTTTTTCATTCGTCGGGTATCTTTTTGTTTTCATCACACGTTCCTGTTCACTTCTTCCGGGCCCACCATACGTCGGTCGCCATGTTGTCCGGGCCGCCCAGATACTCCGCCACGGCCTGTTGCACATGGGCCGTGTTGCTGGTGTATTCTTCCGAAGGGTATGGCATGCGTCGCGCACCCCGTTCGTTGTCCACGATGCCTCCGCTGAGGTTTCCCTCGGAGGTGGCCGGCATCAGGCGCGGATATCCGGTGCGGCGATAGTCGGCCCAGGCCTCGTTTCCGAGGGGCCACATGGCAATCCATTTCTGCGTGAGGATGCGTTCCTGCTTTTCGGCCGTCGGGGCCTTTTCGTCCCATTTGATGGTGATGGTGGAGGGAGCCTGCCCGTAGGTGTTGAGTCCGGCGGGGTCTACATAGGGCGTCGGCTTGCTTTTCGCATCGGCCAGGTAGGCGTCGGCACCGCTCGCCCCCCATTGCTCGAACGAGAGGCGCACGCCCCGTTCGTAGAAGTCGGCCGCCGTCCCGTTCATGTTGAATCCGTATACGGCTGCAGCCTCGGCCCGAAGGAAAGCCACCTCGGCGGCACTCATCCACATCACGGGGTCGGCAGCAGAGATTTTCACGCGCGAATAGCGGGAGAAATACTCCTTGGCCTTGCCCATGTTGATGCTGCGGCGCAGGCCCACGTAGGGTTGTCCCGCCCATTTCGATTCTTCGAAATAGGCCGCCCGGCGGTTGTCGTTGTATCCGTTCATGTAGCAGGTCAGGTCGGCGGCGGGGTGCGAGTCGCCACCCGATGCTTCCTCGTTGTAGCGCACAGCCACGAACAGCGGATTGCTGATGGCCCCGAAATATTTCCAGGTGGCATTGTCGGTGTTGTCCTCCATCACGCCCAATTCGTGGTTCACGGCCGCTTCGGCCATCGTGCGTGCCTTGTCCGGTGCCACGTTGGCGATGCGGAGAGCCAGACGTAGTTTCAGCGAGTTGGCAAACCTCGCCCATTTCTGCACGTTGCCTGCATAGACGAAGTCGATGCTTGCCACGAGCGCCGCGTTCCGATGTTCCGTCAAGGTGCGTATGGAGGCATCCAGTTCGTCGAACATGCGGTCGTACACCTGCTCCTGCGTGTCGTAGGGGATGTTGATTTTGCCGTCCTCCCCGATTTTCGAATACGGGATGGGGCCGTAGGTGTCCGTCACGCGGTGCATGGCGGCCACTTTGATGATTTGGGCGATGGCGTAAGGCACCGGGTTGTCCGTAGCCTCGCTCATTTGTTTCACTTGGGCCAGATTGCTGTACAAGGTCGGGATGATGCGATCGCTCAACAGGAGCACGCGCATCCAGTCGTTTGTGGCATTGAAGTTCGAAATGGTGTTTCCCCATCCGGCGTTCGAGTCAGCCAGATAGCCACCCAGCGGCCCGCCTAACAGGCATTCGGTGAACTGCGTCGTGTTCACGTCGGACGAGATTACCGTGCTGGCCAGGTTGGTCAGGGCCGAACCCAGTCCGTAGTCGTCGGCCGTCAGATCGCCCGGCTGGTAGGGGTTGGAGTTGATGTCGAGGTAGTCGGCCGTACAGGCGGCGGACGCCAGACACAAGGCGGCTGCGAGGCAGCCGGTTGCTTTGCTATATCGTTTCATAGTGCACATGTCAGAAATTAAAGTTCACACGAAAGCCCATCGTACGCTGGGCCGGCATCATGAAGTAGTCGATGCCCTGGTAGAAGTTGTCGGTCGAAGCCACGCTTTCGGGATCGAACGGAGCCTTGCAGTAAATCATCCAAAGGTTTCGGCCCACGAACGACACCGTCGCCTCACACACGCCTCCCAACCATTTGCGGGGAATGGTGTAACCCACCGACACCTCTTGCAGGCGTACGTTGGTGGCCGAGTAGGTGTAATACTGAGGGACGCACGTACCGCTGCCCACCACGCCGTACCAGGCTTCGGGGTCGATGCGGTCGGTCCCGTTGACCAATACGTAGCCTTGTTCGCGGGCGTCTGCACTGGCTTCCGACACGCCATAATAGTCTAGCATGGCCTGCGTGCGCGAGTGGACGATGCCGCCCAGCCGGGCAGACAGCAGGAATCCTGCCGAGATGTTTCGCCAAGTCAGGTGGTTTCGCCAAGCCAGGTTTCCCTTAGGCAGCACGCTCCCCAGTTTGATGTATTTGTCCGGGTCCTGAATAGCCTCGGTGGCCACGTGTCCGTCCGGGTCCACATAGATTTTCCCATTTGCATCACGCTTGATGTCGCGCAGCGAGTAGAGGTCGCCCATTCCCCCACCCTCTTTCAGCAGGAAGCGTGCGTCGCCCAGTCCGCCCATGTTCAGGGTCGAAAGCGAGAACCGTTCGCCCGTGACGGGGTTGACGGCGTTGTCCGCCAAGGTCAGGATTCGGTTCTGGTTGGTCGAAAAGGTAAGCCCCGTATCCCAACCGAACTTCCCCCAGGTGTGTTTGTAGCCCAGCGAGAGTTCCACACCTCGGTTGCGTACGGCACCCGTCTGAACGTACAGGGCCGAATATCCGCTGACGGGCAGTTGCGGGTTGAAGGTCTGGTTCATGGTCTTGGCGTCATAATAGGTGACGTCGAGTTCGAATCCCTGCAGGAAGCGGATGTTCAAGCCGAGTTCCCACGAGTTGGTCCGCTCCGGCTTCAGGTCGTATACGGGATATTGCGTCTGGTTGCTCCAGCTGTTCGTGCTCTCGTTCCACTCGTATCGCGGATTGGCCAAATAGCGAGCAAAGGCGCTACCCACCGAGGCGAACGAACCGCGCACCTTCATGAACGAGAGGCGACGGCGGTCGAGGTTCGGAAACAGTTCGGAGAGCACCACCGAGGCCCCGATTGAGGGATAGAAGAAGCACGTCGTCGGGGAGTTCGGTCCGGCCAGTTGCGAGGGCCAGTCTCCACGTCCGGTCAAGGTGAGGTAATACGTGTTCCGATAGCCTGCCTCCACACTTCCGAAGACCGACTGGGTCTGCTCTCTCCAGCCTTCCTGCATGCGTTTCGTCTTACTGGCACTCAGGTTCTGCAGGGCGAAGTAGTTGGTCAGTCCGAGCGGTTCGTCGGCAAAGGCGTCGCCCCCGTCGGCGATAGGTCCGCGCACCTGCATGGCGTCATAGCGCATGTCCGAATACGAAGCACCCACGTTGACCTGCAGGCTCCACCGGTCGGCAAAGGTTTTGTCGACGCTGGCCAGGAAGTCGGCGTACAGCTGCTTGTCGGTGGATCGGGTCACACCGTACAGTCCCCGGGTAGAACTTTCAGTGAGTTGCGTGTTGGTCGAAGCCCAGAAGCGTTCCTCATACGTGTTGGTGGCATGGTCCATCCGGACCCGTCCGGCCAAGGTCAGCCATTTCACAGGCCGATAGGTCAGGCCGGCGTGCAGCATATAGCGGTTCTTGTCGTTTTCGCGCAGGTTCCGATGGTTTATCCAGTATGGGTTCTGCATCACCATGCCTTCGTCGCCCACGGGCCAATACTGCGTACTGATTTTGCGGGCGGCATCGTATCGTTCGTACACCCGGATGTCTGCCCAGTCGTTACCTCGCGGAAAGAGGTATGCGCCCACCAGCGGGTTGTTGTACGTACCTTGGTTGGTCATGTTGCGGTCGGTCTGGACGATGTAGCCGGCTCCGGCGTCGAGGGTCATGCGGTCGGCCAGGAACGTGGTCGTGTTTCTCACCGTGAAGTTCTTGCGGTCGTAGCGGTTGTGCGGGATGATGCCTTTCGACCCTACCACGGCGGCCGAGGCGTAAGTCTGGTTACGCTCCGTCCCAGTGCTTATCGCCACGTTCTCTGTGGTGATGACCCCTGTCTGCAGATAGTCCTCGGCAGGGTCGTAGCCATAGTTGCTGAGGTCGGTCAGTCGCCTTCCCCAGCTCATGGCGCTACCGGTACTCACGGTACCGCCCGTCCCAGTGCCGTAGCGGTTTTGGAAACGGGGTGTGACGAAGGCCGTCGCAAACTCGGTGCTTTGACCTACCGTCAGACTCACCTTTCCTTCTTTTCCCTTCTTGGTGGTGATGATGATGGCCCCGTTGGCGGCCTCCGAGCCATAGAGGGCGGCGGCCGCAGCTCCGGTGAGCACCGACATCGACTCGATGTCCTCGGGGTTCAGGTCTGCAATGGGTTCCGACGAGCCGCGCGAATCAAACTCTTTGCCGCCCGAGGCTTCCCGTCCGGCCAGGAGGGGCACTCCGTCCACCACGTAGAGGGCGCCGGAGGTCTGCATGATGCTCTTCGTGCCGCGCATCACCACCTTCGCCGCACCACCCGTACCCGAGGACGAGGCGTTGATGTTCACACCAGCCACCTTTCCGCTCAGTGCATTGACGAGGTTTACGTCCTTGTTGGCCGTGATATCTTCTGCCGCCACCTGGCGCACCTGATAACTGAGCGCTTTCTCCGAGCGTTTGATGCCGAGGGCGGTCACTACCACCTCGTCCAGTTTCTGCGCGTCGGCCAGCAGCCGGACTTGCAGCGGTATGTCGCCTTTCACTGTCACTTCCTGGGGCCTGTAGCCCACGAACGATACCACAATCACGGGGCGCGGGTTGTTCGTGGCCAGTTCGAACCGCCCGTCCAGGTCGGTCACCGTCCCCTCCGTGCTGCCTTTCACCACAACGGTGGCCCCCACGAGGGGTCCGCTTTCGTCCGTTACGGTGCCGCGCAGTACCCGTCGGCGACCCTGTAGGTCGTCGGGCATCGTTTTCGTTTGGGGATATGTCCCATTCTCCACCGCCGGGCTGGTTTTGTACGCATCTACGACGCCCGGTCCGGCCTGGGCCGTTCCCCACGGGGCCGCCAGGGCCAGGGCCGTCCAAGCCGCCAGGGCCGGTCTGCGCCATCCTTTTGGGCTCATTTTTCTCATCGTGTCGTCTCCTTATTCTCTATTAGGGATATACTCTCGTTTCCTTTTCGGTCCTGCACATCCGTTGCCGTCATGCAGGTCCGCTTTTCGCAAAGATAAAAACTCCCTCAAAAAGAAGCGTGTTCCTCCCGGCTCATTTAGCAGGCGGCACGTCCCACTCTTGTCCTATGACAAGCGGCACACTCCAAATGAGGCTCTCCGCTTTTTCTCGACCTCCCCGCTCTTTTCTTTCTTGGCGCCGTCCTTGGTTCTCTCCAACGCTTCCACGCTGAGACCTAAATTTTAAGTATAGCTATATGATATACAGTAAGCATTCATGAAGATGAACACGTCGCCACCTTTGAGGTTGGCGCACATCCCGTTGGTCACGATGTCGCTCAGACCGTTGAAGCTCTTGCGCATATCCACTGGCTTATTGTACAACCAGTACTTCGCCGTGTCGTCCAGACTAAACATTGCTTGCTGATACTATCTCCCACAGATGTGCTGCAGTCATGTTTCCCTGGATGCGCATTGCAGAACCGCAGGACGTGCGGATCTCCACCGTCAGGAAACTCTCCTGTTCCTGCTGAAACTTCCGTTGTTTGCTTTTGGTTTTCTGTGCGGGCACTGGCGGAGTCGGCCCGGGCATCAGCGGAACGAACCCGGCCGGAACCAATGACTGTTCATCCTCTTCACGGTACCTGCGTTTCCACCTGTAAGTACTGATGCTTGGCTATTCCGTGCTTTTCCAGATACTTCTGATGGCTGATGTGCTGCTCCTCGCATTCCCGATCGATTGCAGCGATTTCTTCTCGTGTAATCATATGCTTCGTTTTTTTTGCAAAGGCAGCCCGACTATCGCCAGGCTACAATATGCATTTCGTCGAATGCTTACCTATATGTAGCTTGGCAAGTTACCAGCAAATTACCGGCAAATTACCGTCATATTAAATGAACCCCAAACAGGAATAGAGTATTATACCATTTTATAAAATGATTGGATGTCGAGGACATTCATTTTGTTAGGATAGTTTTTAATGCGGTGTCAGTAAAAGTCCTCCAGATTTCAAGTTTCACCTTTTTGTAATCATTGAAGAGTTGTCCTACAAATTCTATTTCGAATACCAGGCGGAGGTCATTTTTGTCTTCATTTTCTTGACCTTCTTTGCGATATCCAAGACGGGCTATCTTAATGTAATACAAGTCACGTATGCCCTTACCAGAAATGTAGGGCATAAAGTAGTATAGCTTGTTGAGTGCAACAGATGCCGGAAACTTCTTTCCTGTATAGTATATCTTTGCCGAACCGTCCAGATACTGCTCCCAATTGTCTTTTTTCACATTACAGATGAGTACGTTCTTTGAATATTCGATAGGCAATTGACGATGGGTTGGGATGTATTCATGTTCGATGTCAATATCCTCGTGTACCATACAGTTTTCCACGATGGGATTATCTGAATATTGGTCGAAGAGGTCGAAGAAGTTGAGCTGCGTGTATATATTCTTTATAGTTACGTTCTTTTCTGATGGTTTATCAAGCGTTTCGCGGGTTAACCTTCTATTTATGATTTTTTTCCAGATAGAGCGAGCCATCTTGACTTCTTTCTGCGACAATCCCATACCATTTTGCAGAATAATATCATCGGTATAATCCAGAATCTCATCAGCGCTTGCCTTTTTGCGTAGCATTCTGTCAATCGTATCAAATAATTGTTCGTTCTCTTCCCTGTAAGGCAAGTATATATCTCCAACCTCGCTTGGCATGAGTTCCAAACATCCACCACCGAAGTTGCGGCCAAGTATCTCTGCGAAAGCAAATGAGAGCGAATTATAATAGCTTGCCACAAATGCTCTCTTGTTTACTCCTTCTTTGATAAACACCCTGTGCATGGTATCGGTAGTATATGCACCAGCTTCGTTAAGCACAAATTTTGGGTAAAGGTTATTACGGCGCAGGAACAAGGCATCCGAAAGTTTGATGGACGGTATAACCCACCAATGGTCTCTTATACTTGTCTTGTATCCCTTGTCTATTCCTGCCTCCTCACCGCCTTGCAGATAGGCTTTTACACCATCATTTCCTGAAACCTTTGCATCAGGAGTGAAAACAAGAAGATGAGCCTTCGCCTCTGAAGCCACATTTGCCTTCCAGTCACGTTTTGTGAAACAAAGGCTATTGACTTGTACACTTCTTCCTACCATAGGACGGGCGTAATCTTGCAACTGATACATCCTGACGATGGATTGGGGGACTGTGAAGAAATCATTTGAACCTGTTGTTATACCAACCTCAACGTTTGCGAATGAAGAGATTGTAGTCTGGCTCTTCACTCTGTCGAGCAATTCCAGTTCCTCTTTTTCAAGGAAATAATACGTCCACTTGTCAGTATGGAAATCAATGTCCTTGCTCGGGAATTTCAACTTTAGAGGATTGAGTGCAAGAAGACCTTGGATGTCTTTTACCTCAATATGCTCTATTTTATGATTGGTTGAACCATTTTTTTCACAAAGAAGCAGAACAACCTCTTGTTGTATTTCCTCAAAGACAAGGTTCTCAAAAGAGATGATATTTATCTTGTTGAATGACTTGGCAAGAAACTTGCGCAATTGTTGTGCATATTTCACCATGAGCAACTCAGATGGAATTACAAATCCCATTTTGCCATTCGCGCTAAGCAACTGTGTACAACCTACCACAAATGTCACCCACGCATTAGTAAGTTTTGTGCGTTTAAGTTTGGCATTTTTGAAGATTTCGTCTGCCAACAACTGTTGTTCCGCATCGTAATATTGGTAACGGATAAATGGAGGGTTGCCTACAACCAGGTCAAAACGTTTCTCGGTATCAAGGCAGAAACGATGAAAGTCACAATTAATTACCTCGGAATTGCGCAGATATATAGCCCGGGCTTTTTGAGCTTCTTCCGGTTCAAACTCTATGGCAGTGACACTTTTGTATGGTAGGTTGCCATTTGCCAAACATTTAAGAAATACACCGTCACCACAACTGGGTTCCAGCACGTCACCACAATTGCCGTCATTTATTCCCCAGCGGAGAATGAAGTCGGCAATGGATTGTGGGGTATAGTATGCTCCTCTCAGTTTTTGTTCAGAGGCGTTTTCAATCAGCTGCATATATTTCCTTGATTTATTGGGATTTGTAATGCTTCTTGTTCAGATAATCCATAAAGAGCGTTTATTGCTTTCTGTTGCTCTTGCTTTAGAGTTTCAAATTGTCTAATCAAAGGTGTGAGTCTCCTGCGGTTACTTGCTGCCGAGGAAATCTTATCGCCAAGTTTAATGAGAGATATTTGGCGTGCTGTGATAGCGTCATGCATTTCTTTATCTTTGGCATTATCGAAATCAATCGTGCGAATCGGGATCTGTTTCAGAACCTTTGTCCCTCTTGCAATAAAACCTCCACGGAATATTTCCCCATAAAGCGATGCGAGCCATTCTCCTTGCAATGAGTTGAGTATGGCTTGGATATAGTATATTGAATATTTACTATCGGATGGGATGCTGATAAGGCAATAGCCAGCTGTACCACCAGAAGAAACGAGTGTGCCGTTTTTATCAATGGCATATTTGTCTGACTGGGCCAATACGCCTACGATTATCTTCTCGCTGATTTCGCAAGCCTCTAAACTTTGATGTCTGCCATACCGATGCCATTCATTGTCATTGGTTGGGGCAGGCTGAATGTCTCTTGATGGTTTGTCCAATTCAGCTTTAGCATCCTGTAAGAAGGCGTGAAGTAGTGGGTACTTACGCTGTATTGCCTGAAGAGAGATGAGTTCCAACTTCCCGTTTTTCCCACGTTTATATGGAAAGACCACTCTTGCATTTGGGACAAACGTCCTGTATGTGTTGAGTACTTCAACACCTTGTGACGTTTTGAAATATGGTTTTGTTACAGCCTTTTCTATCTGATATGTCTGGCCATTAAAGGCTTTGAAAGTATAAGTGTTCTTGTCTTGGTCCAATGGTACAAACACATATACTTTATTGGCGCTCGTTTGTATGCCATTAAAGATATAATCCTGACCAACAATTTCTTCTAATGGTTTGCTGTGAAGCCTAATCTTATCAAGCAAGGGCTTATGTCTGTCTGTACAGAGTACCCATGTGTCTTCTGAGATGTCACACGCATTACGTAAGCTGACATTATGCTCATTCTTATTTCGGGTACACCATTCTGCCATATCCTTTACTTCCGAATATGAGAACTCTTTATTCTCTTTCTTTTGCAAAATCATGATACAGGTGTATGTCGATTTGTCTTCGAACACTTGATGTGCCCCAAAAGACGTGATAGATTTCAAATACTTGCCTGTGGAAATAATCTTTCTCAATTCACGAGCTGCACCTACTTTCATCAATTTACCGGGTACAATATATCCTAAATTACCGTCTTCCTCAAGAAGTGCGAGAGCCCTTTCTATGAAAAGAAAATATTTGTCATACTGTTTATGAGCACTTTTGTATAAATGATTCTTCTCATACAACTTCTTCTCTTCAGGAGTAAAATGTTTGATGTC
>JBJEHD010000050.1:0-13188 GCA_051875715.1 Bacteroidaceae bacterium | reverse complement strand
GAAGCATTTCAATAATTCACTTCGTTGTATCGCCAACTATGTGTTCCGAACGTCTGTCTTGAAGGCCAAGGGCGGCTTCGTTGATTTTCCTTTGGCTTGGTTTAGCGATGATGCCACTGTTTTGATGATGGCAGGAAATGGTGCAGCAAACACAATGGAGATGTTGTTTTATTTTAGGAATTCGGAACGAAGTATATCCTGCCGTTCGCTTAGCCAGCACGACTCTTATCAGAAAGCCTATGCGGGACTTATATATGACAAGTGGTTTTCAAAGATAAAGGGTCAATTATTCTCCCCCTATAATAGTAAAATCTATTGGAAGAGGAGTTTATGGTTGATTGAGTCCGAACATCGAAAGTTGATGTATGGCTCGTTTATGAATTTCGCCTTGAATTGTAACTTAGGGGATTATATGAGGCTACTGACACATATCCCAGGTTTGAAGAAGAAGATTAAACTATTATACACCTATGGCTACCATAGGCTTTATTTGATAACCCATCATGTTGAGCATTGAAGATTTAAAAGCCGTTTACAGGAAATTGCGCAAGTTCTACTATTCCTATCTGAAAGCTTGGTTTGTGTATCGTGAAACCCGGAATTGGCAGATATTGGACAATTGGGCTACGCTTGATTATTTGCTTGAGCACAAATGTTCCTTGTCCCGCTATGGAGATGGGGAGTTTACAGTGATGAATGGCGGTGGTAATGGATTCCAAGTCCCGGACGAGAAACTTCAACGGCGATTGTTGGAAGTGATAAAAGCACAAGATGCTCCAAACTTCATGGTAGCTATTCCGCATCCAATGAAAAGTTATAAGGGATTGACCAATCCTCATGCTTTTTGGCCGGAATACGCAAGTCGGAATATTGCCATGCTTCGTACGTTGGTTGACAAAAACCGACTGTATCTGAACACACAAGTCACTCGCTTATATATGGAACGCGAGGACAAGTCTCGTTGTGCGGAACACCTCGACCGACTGAAGCAGTTGTGGGATGGGAAGGATGTGTATATCGTGGAAGGAAGCATGACGCGTTCGGGCATTGGAAATGATCTATATGACAAAGCCAATAGCATACATCGGATTGTTGGTTATTCGGAAAATGCATTCTCTCACTATGATGAGATGCTGACGGCTATAAAGAGATTAGTACCCAAGGATGCGCTCATCTTGTTATGTTATGGCATGACCGCCACGGTGCTGGCATACGATTTGGCTAAACTTGGTTATTGGGCTGTAGACATCGGACATCTTGATATAGAATATGAATGGTTTCGGGTAAAATCTAATGGCCGGGTATTAGTAAGAGGAAAGCATGTGAATGAATTGAAAGAAGTTGGTGGCGCAGAACCCGAACCGTGTACCGACCCTCTCTACCTCAGCCAGATTGTTTGCGACATAACTCAACAAGCATAAATGATGATTGAATCAATTAAATCGCCAGCGCGACAAACTTATATGGATTGCTTGCGTGGTTTAGCCATGCTGATGGTCGTCTTTTGCCATACGAGTGGAAACTTTTGTCTGAGCATAAAGGAGGACAATGTAGTGACTCGTGTGGCGGGTATCTGCATGTTGCCTACTTTCTTTTTTGTTAGCGGATTCTTTTCTCCACTGATTTTGTCGCTGGGGGGGGGTAATTAAGCGACTGGCGAATGTGCTATTGCCGACGGTTGCGATGTTTTTGGCCTATGTGTGGTGCTATTTCGGGAGTTTCGAGAAACTGGCATACTGCGCTATGGGTGAGTATAAGTGGGGCTATTGGTTCACGTTTGCCCTAACGTTGATGGCCGTGTTGCACTGGTTGGTCAGTACTGTGGCAGGACGGGCCGGTAAGTATCAGACGTGGACGGTCGTATTGGGACTGATAGGAGTGTCTGTGTTGTTGATAGGTGTGAGAGTTTGGGATTGGCAGCAGAATGAGGCCCGCTTGTCTCGTTGGATTTCTCTGCGCTTGATAACGATGTATTTCCCTTTCTATGTAGCGGGCATTATGGCGAAAGCAAAGTTGGGATATTTCCATCGTCTGATTGAGAATGAATGGATTTCGGCTATGGCTCTTGTCCTGTTTATGGCATTGGTGATGAAATCCGGTATGGGGTTCTACTCGGGCATGGCCCTCGGTGCATTAGGCGTTTTCTCGCTCTATCGTGTCGTGTACTTCTATCGGGATATGTTCTCCGAACAAACCATGGTAGGTCGGCAATTAGCCTTGATAGGTCGTCATACATTGTCCATCTATCTCATTCATTATTTTCTCTTCCTCGGCTTGAAACTGCCCGAGGTGGGTGCATGGGTGGGGAATGGGCATCGGTGGGTCCTCTCATCTTTGCTGGCGTTGGGCATCACGTTGTTGATTGTATATGTATGTATAGTCGTTGAACGTTTGCTGGCTGTAGTGCGTCCGCTGCATCGTCTGTTGTTGGGAAAATAAAGTCGCTCCTCATGCCCTACCACATTGTTTGCATCGCCAACGAAGCGTATGCGCAGCACGCGGCTGTGATGCTGGCTTCGCTGGTTGACCATAATCGTGAGGCTTTATTCCGTGTGTTTATCCTGACCGACGGGATGGCGGAAGGGACGGAAGAGAGGCTCCTCAGGGTGGTGGACGGACATGGCGAACTCTCCGTTCACAAGGTGGATGCCGAGGGAATGGGATTGCTGGCTTTGAAGAGCGAGACGAGCACGAAGGCATGGAACCCCATCATGTATCTGAAACTGGTTATCCCACAGGTGCTGCCTGAGGAGGTGAATCGCTTCCTCTTCTTGGACGTGGACCTGGTGGTGAACCATGACATTTCCGGCCTGTACGACACCGATCTGCAGGGGGGCATCGTGGCGGCGTGCGACGATTATCGCTATCAAGCGGCCCATCGCGCAAGGTTGCAACTGAACGATGAAGACCTCTACGTCAACAGCGGTGTGATGGTGGTGGACTTGCAGGCGTGGCGGAAGTGGGAACGGAAACGTCCCATGATGGAGTTCTTGCGGCAATACAAGGATGTGATGAACAACGATCAGGACGGCTTTGCATTATATTTCAAAGGCATGATTCGGCTGCTCCCGAACCGATGGAACGTCACGACGTTCTATTTCGAACAACAACCGCGTGTGCTCGACAAGTACATGGGTGAGGTGGACGATCTGCGTCGGAATCCGTACATCGTTCATTTCTGCGAGCCGGTGAAGCCCTGGTTTCGCGACTGCCACCATCCTTACCGACACCTGTACCGCCGCTATCTGGCGCTTACGCCGTGGGCCGGCTATCGATTTCCGTATGCCGGCGACCGCAGGTCGTGGCGCTATTGGAAGTCCGAACTGAAATATTGGTTGAACAGACTGGGCTTGAGGCGTGATCCGATGGCGCTGGTCGGACGATAAGACAATGAAGATATCTATAATAGTCCCTGTATACAAGGCTGAAGGAACAATCAGACGCTGTTTGGATTCTTTAAGGAATCAAACATATACGGATTGGGAGGCCATCTTGGTTGACGATGGGAGTCCGGATGCATCAGGGGAAATATGCGAATCATATAAGGCATTTGATTCTCGCTTTAGGGTCCTTCACAAAGAGAATGGAGGAGCCAGTTCTGCCCGGAACGTAGCACTCGGTATGGCAATAGGGCAATTTGTCACTTTTATGGATTCCGACGATTATGCCGGACCTAATTGGCTGCAAGATTTTGCAAGTCATATTGATGGCTGTGATGTGACTGTGGTGGGCTTTGTTCGTCATCAAGGAGAAGAGGCTCAAATTGTATCGATGGGCGAGGGTGCATATTCTCCGGCAGAAAGTATGGAACAGCTCAGCCGAATCAATTGTTTTGGATATCTGTGGAACAAGTGCTTTCGGAGAAGTATCATAAGAGAACAAGGATTGGCTTTCAATAAGGACTACGTTTTCTTGGAAGATGAGGAGTTTGTGTGCCGCTATTGGTTATATGCGAAGAAAGTGCGGTTTGTCTCATCGGCTCAGTATCAGTATATCTCATCGGATGTGGACCAGAAATATGGTAGGGTGAATAACTATGGTCTTTATGTCTCTCTGTTGGAAAATGCCAGTCGGTTGTTGGAAGGTCGAAAAGATTCTGTATCGCTGAAGAAATATGCGAATGGTTGTTTTTATTCGATGATGAAATATTATGCTGATGGAATTTATCATGAGGGGTATGCCGCTATGCAGCATTTGACCACTTATGCGAAACGATACAAAGGCTATTGCAGGCATTTGCAGTGGTTCTCTCCTTGGAACTATATATTTTGGCATCCTGTGTTGATTACTTATCAGTGGATGAAACGAATGTGTGGATTGAACTGATAGAGGGAGAAAGACAATGAAAATGAATAAACGTTGGATGGTGCCGACTATTCTGGCTGCGTACGTGTTCGTGTTGCAGTTGTTGCTCAACATCGACTCGTATCTGTGGATGAACAACGGTCATTACGATTCCGCCTGCTTCTTCATGGCCGGGAAGGCACTGATGAACGGACTGACGGCCTACGACCAGTTTGCCGACTCCAAGGGACTGCTTTTGTGGGCGATTTATGGCATTGGTTATTTGATTCACCCACATTCGTACGTAGGAGTGTTTTGGATGGCCTGCGTGTTTTACTGGGCCGCGTTTTGCATTGCCTACCGGTCGGCCCGGTTGTTCCTGCCGCGCACGTATGCATTGTTGGCCTCGATGAGCATGGCCCTTCCGCTGTGGTATTGGAACTTCTATACGGAGGGAAAGGCCGAGCATTTTTGTACCCCTTTTGTGGCATGGGGACTGTACGTGCTGGTGCGTCAGATGAGGCTGGGCGCGGACAGGCGGGATTTGCATCGGACGTTTGTCCTGGGTGCGGCGTGGGTCTGTGTGTTGATGCTGAAGTGGAGTGTCGGGGTGATGATGCTGAGCCTGCTGGTCGGGGTGGGCATCTATGCCGTCCGGTTGGGCACCTGGCGAAGGATGCTGGCGGGCTTCTGTGGCGGAGTCGTGGCGGCGTTCCTGCCGTTTGCCGTCTATTTCTCGTGGACGGCAAGTTGGGACGATATGTGGCGAGAATATGTGGTGAACACGTTCGCCACGGTGTCGATGCCTTTGAAGGACACGCTGGCTGCATACCTCGGAGAGTGGCTGCATCTATTTTCCACCCGGCGCATTGTTTATGTGTTGGCGGTGATGCCGTTGCTGCTGTTATGGAGGAAGAAAGAGTGGTTTGTGTCGGCATTGCCTTTCCTGTGTGCTATGTTCTTCGTTGCGTTGAGCATTCGGCATGACCAGTTCGGCCATTATATCACGGCCGCCGCCCCGTTTACGCTCGCTGCCATGGTGGCGATATTGGTGTGGTGGCGGAGGCATGGGCTGCGTCTGGGGCTGTACGTCGTGGGCTTGTCTGTAGGTTTGTGCTACATTGTGTGGGGGAAGATTCATTATGCCGACTGCTTTATCACCGAGTCGAAAGGTGAAATCACACGTTTTGAATCCATCGGGGTGCTGATGGCGCAAGTGCCGAAGCCAACGGTGTTGAACATCGGGCAGGAACGGGGCTATGCCATGGGCTACACGCTGCCGGCCTGCCGCTACTGGATAACGCAAATGGGGCGGACGGAGCAGATGCTGCAGCAGGAGGTGGACTACATGAAAAGCGGGCAGGCGGATTTCGTCTTGTTGCACGGGGCGGACCTGATCCGGCTCTACGAATCGGATGTGCTCGCGGCCGGCTATCGGTGTGTGGCGGAAGATCCGTCCGTGCGCATCTACTCCAAGCATTCGCTCAAGCCGGTGTCGGCCGGTTTCGAGGTGACATGGCAGGACATCCTGTTCAAGCGCAATGTGATAGACCGAGAATTGAATCGTATAAACCTATAAAGCATGAAGACAGTATCGCTTCTAATTCCTTGCTACAACGAGGAAGCATCGTTGCCACTGCTCTATCCGGAGTTGAGGAAACTGATGGATGAAGAAAACCAGTACGAGTGGGAAGTTCTGTTCGTGAACGACGGAAGCCGTGACCGGACGCTGGAGATGATCAAGGAGTTGCGTGCGAAGGACGGGCGTGTCCGCTACGTCAGCCTCTCGCGCAACTTCGGCAAGGAGAACGCCATGCTGGCCGGCTTCGACTATGTACGTGGTGATTGCATGGTGATATTGGATGCCGACCTGCAGGATCCGCCTTCGCTTGTCCCTGAAATGTTGGCCTATTGGGAGCAGGGGTATCAAGATGTGTATGCTCGGCGTGCCGACCGAGGTCGGGAGAGTTGGTTGCGCAAGCGTTTCTCGTTGTTGTTCTACCGCATTCTGGACAGCACCACGCGCTTCGAGGTGCTTCAGAACGTGGGCGATTTCCGCCTGCTGGACAGACGCTGCATCGATGCGTTGCGGCAGTTGCGCGAGACGGAACGCTACACCAAGGGTATGTTTTGCTGGATAGGTTTCCGTAAGAAGGAGATTGTGTTCGACAGGGGCGACCGCGTGGCCGGTGCGAGCAACTGGAACTTCTTCAGCCTGTTCAATCTGGCCATTGAGGGCATCACCTCGTTCACGACCGCGCCGTTGCGCTTCGCCAGCGTGCTGGGCTTCCTGATGGCCTTCGTGGCGTTCTGCTTCTTGGTCTACTACCTGTCCAAGACGTTGCTGTTTGGCGACCCGGTGCAAGGCTTCACCACGCTGATAGTGGTGATTCTGTTTCTGGGTGGCATCCAGTTGCTGTGTATCGGCATTCTGGGCGAATACATCGGCCGCATCTTCAACGAATCCAAACGTCGCCCGGTCTACTTGGTCGGGGAGACGGAAGACAATGAAAACACAATCAAAGAATAGATGAAAGAGAAGCATTTGTACGCGTGGATTGGGGCTTATCTGATGCTCCCATTGTTGATTTTCAGCGTAGGATATCTGCGCTGGTATGTAGCCGTTCTTTGCGTGGCGTATATGCTGTATGCCGCTTCGCGGGTGTATCATCGGATAGCCGCTTCCGTGTCCGGGGAGAGTTCCTTGTTGGAAAATAGACGGAGGGTGCAGGCGGGCTTGTTGCTCATTGCGATTCTCGTTAGTTTCTTGCAAGGTGTAGGTGGCTATTGGCCCCAATCGTCGGACTGGATTGCTAAAAATCCGATTCTGAACGAGCTGGTAGAGTCCGCATGGCCTGTCGTGCTGCACCCCGGAACGTGGGCGGAACCGTTGCAGGCCATTGCCGGCACGGAGGATGTGGCATTGGTGTATTATTTCTTTTATTATCTGCCGGCTGCGTGTGTAGGCAAACTGTGCGGCATTTCCGTGGCACGGGCGGCCTTGCTGGTGTGGACGGCGTTGGGTCTGTACTTGCTGCTCAATGTGTTATTACGATTGATTCCGTCGAAGTACATGACGCGTCAGGCTGTATGGCTGTCTGTATGTGTTTTTGTGGCTTTTGGCGGATGCGATATTGTGGGTCATCTTGTCCGTTTGGGTATTCAGTGGATACAGGGCGATGGGCCTTTGGCCTTTCGTTGGTGCATAGACGTGTGGGGCAGGCCTTATTTTTGGTATGCATCCAATTGGTCGTCGTTGTATTGGTGCTTCAATCAATGTATCCCTGTTTGGCTGATTGCTTCGGTGCTGGTCCTACGCTTCGATTTACGTACGATGGCCTTCATCGGTTCGTTGTCGTTGCTTTATTCTCCGTGGGCGGTCATCGGACTGGTTGCTTTGTTGGCATACGTGGCCGTACGTGAGTTGTTTAAGGACAAACAAGCCTGGAGACGCTTGCTATCGATGGAGAATGTGTTGTTTCCCCTGATGATGTTGTTGCTTGTTGGCACATTTTACATGTCGAACCATCGTCCGTTGGATGGCAAAGGATGGATGTGGGACTTCTTGTCATCTCCGATGGAGTTTGTGGTGAAGTATGTGCTGTTTATTATGGTGGAGATAGGAGTGTATGGTTATTTCCTTCGGAAGGAGATACGTGGCAATGTGATGCTGCAAGCCTCATTTTTAGTCCTGTTGCTGATTCCTTTTTATAAGATGACTATCTGCAGCGACCTGATGCGGGCTTCGTTGCCGGCACTATTCATAATCAATATCTATTGGATGAGATGGTGCCTGGCGCAGTGGAAACGACGGAAACTCCTTGTTTGTATGGTGATGGTGGTCACTTCGCTTTCTGCCGTGCAATGGACGCTTAGCTCGTTGAAAGTCATGCTCAAGACCGGAACCCCGGTGACGTTCTGGGAAGACGAGTCGTATAGTCATACGGACCTGGAGGACGTGATTCATTTGGGCGAATGTCAGTTCTTCGCTCACGACTATTCCGAAACTTTCTTTTGGAAGTATTTGGGAAAGGAGTAAGCCTATATTGGATTATAACTTATCGAGAATTTCCGGATGTCCGTGCGAGTCTATCCCTATTTTGATGTGGCGAAATGGGTATTGTCCTATGTGGTGATATCCATCCATTGTGGCGTGTTGGCAGAAATTACCCCCCCCGTTTTACACAGAGCGGTATTTCTGTTGCAGACGATGGCGGTGCCGTTGTTCTTCGCCATGTCGGGCTTTTTAGTGGCCCAAAAATGGGACACGTTTGTATGTGAGCCGATATAATCCATTTTACAGATGAATAACCCCGCTGTTTCCATCCTTGTACCGGTGTACAGGGTGGAGAAATATTTGGCGCGTTGTCTAGACTCCGTCCTGGCGCAGGACTTTGCGGACTGGGAGATGGTGCTCGTAGACGACGGCAGTCCCGACCGTTGTCCGCAGATATGCGACGAGTATGCCGCACGTGACGCCCGCATCCGTGTGGTGCATAAAGAGAACGGAGGACTCGTGTCGGCCCGGCTGGCCGGTTTCCGAGAAGCCCGGGCCGAATACCTGATGTTCGTGGATTCGGACGATTGGCTGATGCCGTCGGCCGTGGGCGTGTTGTACCGAAAAATCCAGGAGGGATTCGACATCGTGAAGGGGCGAAACCTGCGTGTGTCGCCTTCAGGACAGGTATACGGAATGGAGGAAACGGCCTTCTATCAAGGTGTCTTGGAACGTGATGCCTATCTTCGAGCATACATTCAAGGGAAGGTGGCTCCTTATTTGTGGGGTGGCATTTATCGGAAATCATTGTTTGCGCCTGAAATCTTCGAACGCTTTTTGTTCGTCTCTCGGCAGGAAGATTGGGTTACTCAGTTGTCAATCGGGCTTCGTGTACGGAGGGTTTGTTATGTGGACGAAGTGGTTCAAGCCTATGTTATCAATGAAGCCTCCATTATGCAGACGTGTGTGACGGACTATTCCTATGTGGTTCGTATAGGAGAGGAGTTGCAAAAGGTGGCTGTCCATGCCGACGAGGAAATAAAATATTTGTTGGTATGTGACCGCATGAAAGAGTTGAATCGTTGTTTCTTCTTTCCGGAACTGCCTTTTGCTTGGAAACATTATCACGTCTTGCGGTCGTTTTTCCAGCGCAAGGAAAACAGGGTGAAGATGAAGGGCTGGATTGATCCGAAGTTCTTGCGGTTTATCCAACGACCCTGGTTGTTCTATCTGTATACAAGACTATATGGCTTGCTGTTCAGGTATGTCCGCTTGAAGGGACATATCCGACGTGTATTAAAATAAGGATAGTATGTTGAGATACTTAGGCTTTTTATGTGGCTCCGTATGGAGGGCGTTGACCGGCAAATATGGCTGGATGGTCATTTTGTTCGCACTGTGGCTGTATCGCGTGGACTTTATCGTGGCCGATGAAGGCGGAATGGCCAAGGCGCTGCAGGTGGTGACCATCTTCGGGATGCTGGGGCTGACGCTGATTTATCGGCCAAGGGTGATAGGACAGGCGTTCGGGCGTAGCAATGTTTCCATCAAGTCGTTCCTTTGGCTGTATATGTTTGGCATCTGCAGCACGGCGTGGGCTTTTTGGCCGACCTTTGCTTTTTTCCTTTCTTTCCAAAACATCGTACTGGTATTTTTGCTGCTATGGCTGTTTTCGATGGCGCGGACATTTGAGGATATGGAACGGCTCTTCCTGATGTTTGCCGTCTCGGTGAGTTTGTTCGAGGTGGTGTTTGAACGCCTGCATGGAGGCGGCTTGTTTATCCATCATTTGGCAGGCGGTTCTTCGGCCGCTATTCTGATTTCTTATTGTGCCGGCGAATTGCTGTCGGGCAATCACCGGAAGAGCAGGGGGCGGAAGCGACTGCTAAGGCAGACGCTGATGCTGTCGTTGCTCGTCTTGATTACAAGCACCAGCAGCGGCGCCAATGCTTCTGCCGTGTGCGGGATAGGGGTGGCCTTGTTCCTCTCCGGGAAGATATATTATGCGTTTCCGCTGGTGGTGCTGGCCTTGTTCGTGTTTTTCAATCAAGACAAGATTGACGACCTGTTGCTCCTGATCATGCCGGGGAAGACCAAGGAGGTGCTGGAGAGCGGCAATGGTCGCGACACGATATGGAAGGGCATCTTTGCCGTGACGGCACAACGGATGTGGCACGGATGGGGTTTTGCCTGCGGCGAGCGTGCGGCCAGCCTTCACCTGAACTGGACGTTGAGCGATGCGCACAACAACTATGTGGGCATGTATGGAGGTTTGGGCCTGACAGGCGTGGTGGTGCTGCTGATTCATCAGGTCGTGACGTTGTGGACCACCTTCCTCCGTAGGCTGAAGAAAGGCTATTTGGGCCTATTCTCGGCTCTGTGTTGTGTGACACTCAACGGATACAGCTATGGCTATCTGTCCGGCAAGGCGTGCAGCATCACGGTCATCTATGTCTCCTTGCTTGTGCTGGCGCTTTATTATCGCAAAGTAGAACGTATTCGCCATGACGAAAGCGCTGAGTGACAAACTGAAGGTGGGGAGCCTGATTTGCACGGTGATGGTGGTGTTTCGCCATTCGTTGAACCTGCGGGCCTTCTTTGGGAGCGAAGCCCCCGACGCGTATTGTCTGTTCGTAGAGACCGGCGTGTCCAAACTGACGGAGATGGCGGTTCCTTACTTCTTTCTGGTGTCGGGATTTTTCTTCTTGCGCCATTCGTATGCAGACGTGTCTGATTACGGGGCGATGTTGCGGAAGAAGAGTCGCACGCTGTTCGTGCCTTTCCTGTTTTGGAACGTCGTCGGGGTGTTGCCTTTGATGTTGGCTGGACAGTTTCAGTATGAATGCGGTGCATGGCTATACGTGCGCGATTGTTTGCGAAGCGACTGGAACGGGGCGTTGTGGTACGTGCGCGACCTGATGACCTATATGTTGCTGGTCCCGCTGTACGGCTGGGTGTTTGCTTGGAACCGGAAATGGTTTTACGTGCTGGTCGGACTGGTGTTGTTCCGGCATTGGTTGCCGGTGGATTGCAGCTGGCTTTCGTCCGAAGGTGTGTTGTTTTTCTTCCTTGGCGGTGTGTTGAGCCGTTGGAACCCGATGCTCCGATTCCGCTGCCCGGCATGGCTGGCCGCGTTGCTGCTGGCGGTGTGGATGGTGTCGTGTTTCGTCTTCCCGCATTGTTATGCCGTCCATCGGTATAACCACCTGCTGGGCCTGTACGTGTTCTGGCAAGCGCTGGATTACGTCCCGTCGGCCGGTCTGTTGCGCGTGTCGTCTTATTCCTTTTTCATCTATGTCACGCACCTCTATCTCCTCAAAGGAATGAAGATTGGTTTGGCCCGGCATTTCCCAGGGAGTGGCGGTGTGGCGATGGCTGCCTATTTCCTTCTTCCACTATTTTCGGTCGGCATCGCGCTTCTTGTGGGTCGATTGTGGAAACGCTATTCCCCCCGCACGTTCGCATGGGTGACGGGAGGGAGAGGATAAACTTATAGGGATAAAAACGCAACAAAATCATGAGAGTTCTCTATTGCAACCCGGTATTCTTTGAATATCGGCTTCCTTTTTATAAGGAGTTGGTAAGGCTGTTTGATGGCGAGTTTTACGTCATGTATTCTCCCGTACGTTACAAAATGTGCCGGAAGGAAGAGTTTTGTGCCCGAGTGCAAGAGGTGTTGGGTAAAAACGCGATACCAGTGAAGACGGACCATCTGTTTGATACAAACTCGATGAAGTGGGACGTGATGCCGGACATTGAGAAGGGCAAGCGCATCCCTTTTACCCGGGGACTGATGCGGGCCATTGCGAAGGTGAGGCCCGACGTGCTGATAACGGAAGGATATTTTCAGTGGACACCGTTGGTCCTGTTGTATGGCATCCTTCATCGTGTTCCCGTGTATATGGGATACGAGCGTACATGCTGGACTGAACGGAATGCGGGCAGGCTGAAGACGTGGCAGCGGAAGTTGTTCAACCGAGGGTTTGCTGGTTTCTTGGTGAATGGAAGTGAGACCCGAAAGTACCTGATGGGTATTGGTGTGCCTGCACATAAAATATTTGTGGGCGGTATGAGTGCCGATTCCGCATATCTGAAGGAACAGGTGGAACGGTTGAGAAAGACGGAATCGCCTTCGGATGGGTCGGGGCGGTGTCCCAACCTGACATTCCTGTTTTCCGGGGTTGTGTCGGAAAGAAAGGGCGTGACGCATTTGCTGGAAGCGTGGCGCACTCACGTGAAGGATTATCCCGATGACAGGTTGCTGATTGTAGGCGATGGGAATCAGTTGGCTATGTGCAAGTCACTCTGTGAGGAGATGCCGACAGTCCGGTTCGTGGGCCGGGTGCCATACGATGAGATGCCTCGATATTATGCGATGGCAGATGTGTATGTCCTGCCCACGATTGAAGATAATTGGAGTCTGGTCGTCCCGGAAGCCATGGCCTGCGGTTTGCCCGTGGCCACAAGTATTTACAATGGATGCTATCCGGAATTGGTGCAGGAAGGGGTGAATGGGTTTGTCTTCGACACATTCCGTCATGAGACGATTGTCGAGGTGCTAAGCAAGTTCCACCGCGTGGATTTGAAGGCGATGGGAGAGGCATCCGTGAGCCTGGAGGAGCCTTGTAATGCGGAGAATTCTGCCTGGCGTGTCCATAACGCTATAATCGGAAACATACGATGATTAGTGTAGTTACGGTGTGTTTCAACGCGGTCGGTTGCATCGAACGGACAGTCCGATCCGTGTGCATGCAAACCGACGAAACGTTTGAGTTCGTATTGGTGGATGGAGGTTCTACGGATGGAACGGTTTCAGTTGTGAAACGAATTGTGCGGGAGATGAATTTCCCGGAGACAAGATTCCTGTACGTGTCAGAAAAGGACAGGGGAGTGTACGATGCCATGAA
>JBJEHD010000049.1:0-55220 GCA_051875715.1 Bacteroidaceae bacterium | reverse complement strand
GAAGTAAACTCGTAAATAAACAAATAATCTGTGAAGTAAAATCAGTCATAGTCAGCTGTTTGAAAGGTGCTTAAAACGCGTGTACAGGCATCGGCCTTCGCGTGTACACGTATCGGGCTTCGCGTGTACACGCATTGGGCTTCGCGTGTATACGCGTTTTTTCAGGGATCAGAACCGATACGAAAGTCCGGCCAGCAGGTGGAATCCTTGCACCGGGCGCTGCCATGTGAGGCAATACGAGCGGTTGAGCAGGTTGCCCAGGTTGACGAAGACCGCCAGTTGCCGGTAGATGCGGTAGGAGGCTTCGGCCGAAAGGTCGTGTGCGAGGGCCTCGCCTTCGGCTCGCTGCGGATGGGCGTAGCGGTAGCCAATCCGGACGGACAGGGCCTGGATGGGCTGTAGGCGCAGGCTGGCTTCCACCTCGGCATCGGGACGGAAGGCCAGGGCCTCGTCGCAGAGGTTCCAGTGGTGGTAGATGCTTTTCACGGACAGCAGCAGGACGTCTTTGTAGTCGAACTCGGCCGACAGACCGGCGTAGGCTTCATCGCCGTCCTCTTGGCCGAAGGTCAGGGTGCGCGTCACGAACACCTCGTTCTTCAGGTTGCGGTAGCCTCCGTACAGGCGGAGGTGCAGGCCGGGATAGGGCGAGGCACCGAGTCCGCCCTCTATCCGCAGTTGTTCGTAGGTGTCGGCCGGCCGGGTGCCCGGCATCAGGCGGGCGTAGGGGCTGCAGGCGGCCAGGCGGCGGTAGTCGTTGGTCAGTCGTCCGCCCTGTGCCTCCACGAAGAGGGTGTAGCCCTTGGTGGGCGTGTAGTGCAGGCTCACGTCAGGGGCGGCCTGCAGGGCCTTGCCCCAGCCGATGGAACCGTCGAGGCTGACACCGGCGTGCAGCCGCCAGCGCTCCGTGTCCCATTCGTAGAAGGGGTTCAACTGCCAGGTGGTATGGTCGGTGCTGCCGTGACGGCTGTAGAGCAGGTTGTGCATGGCCAGTTTCAGGCCCACCTGCTGACGTTTGTCGATGTGGCTCGACAGGGTGGCCTCCGTGCGGACGTGATGCTCGGTGGTGGCGACCTCGTCGTTCCCCCGTCCCGTCCATTCATGCCGGCGCGAGAAGACGCTCCAGTTCGTCTCGGCCTCGTAGTGGAGCGGCGCCTCCTCCGTCCGGGTCGACTTCACCCCTGCGTGTACGCCGCCGCTGGCGAAGCGTTGGTGGGTCAGGGCGTAGTCTGGATGCTGGCTGAAGTTGTCCAGGCCCCATTGGCCGGCCAGGTCCATCTCGCACGCATGGAACCGATGGCGGTAGTCCAGCGTGGCGGTGGTGTGGTAGGCGTGTTGGGTTTGCTTGCCCGCGTCCGGGAAACGGAGTTTGCCGTTCATGCCGTCGATGGCGGCCCAGAGGCCCAGCCGGTCTTTCTCGCCCAGCCGGAACAGGTAGCCCAGCCGTGCGTCGAGGTTTCCCCGGCTGCCGTATCCGGCCCGTACGTATCCGCGGTCGACGCGGACGGGCTTTTCCGCCAGGCTGTAGGGAGGCAGCGCCTGGTAGTCGCCGAACGCGGAGGCCGGTTGCGGCGTGGTGAGGTACTGGATGTTCGTTTTGGGTGCCGTGGGTGCTTCCACCTCGGGCAGGACGTTGATTTTGGTGGCGTCGAGCAGTTCGGGCGCGTATTCCTGTTCCACCACGACCGTCCGGTCGAGCAGCGTGTCCTTGGCGGCCGTTTGGGCTTGGGCGTCGACCGAAAGCAGGAGGCCGGCGCAAGGCAATACGAAAGAAATGAGGCGTATGTGCATAATGGCAAATGGTTTAAAAAAGTAGGTGAGGGGTTGTCTTTCTTCGTTCCTTCTCTGCAAGGCGGGTCAGCGGTCGAGCCGCTCCTCTATCCGGGCGGCAATGTCGTCGTCGCCCTGGTAGTTCTGCTGCAGCGAGAGCAGGTACTGTTTGGCATCGAGCGTCCGCCCCATGCGGTAGTAGACGTCGGACAGCAGGATGAAGCTGCGTGCCAGCCAATACGTGTGCGGAGTGCTGCGCTCGATGTAGTCCAGCACCTCCTGCTCGGCCTTCTCCGTCCGTCCCTCGTCGTAGTAGGACTGGGCCAGCAGGTATTTGGCCTCGGCCCCGTAGGCGTGGCGCGTGTCGGAAGCCAGGTCGGCCAGGTCGGTCTGCGCCTGCCGTACGTCCTGCCGGGCCAGGTACGCCTTGGCGCGGAAATAGCGGGCCTCGGTAGCCAGTTCCGGCGTCAGCTTGCTGTCGGCCAGGAGGTCGGAAGCCGCCAGGATGGTTCCTTCCGTATCGGATGCCAGATAGGCCGTGCGCAGGATGCCCGTCTGGGCCGTCCGTCGGCGTTCGGCCGTGGAGGCCTTCTCCTTCAACTGCTTGTAGAGTGCGCCCGCTCCGGCATAGTCCTGCTGGTTGAACCGTATCTCGGCCGCCAGCAGCATGGCCTCTTCCGAGAATTTGTTGTCGGGGAAGGCCACCACCTGCTCCAGATGCGGAAGTGCCTCGGCATAGTCCTTTTGGTTGTAGCCGATGAGGCCGAGGTAGTAGTGCGCGTTGAGGCTGAAGGCGCCGGACGGGAATTGTTGCAGGTAGTTGGTCAGGCTCTGTTTGGCCTGTTCGGTATGGCCTTTCATGTACACCTTCTCGGCCGCCGCGTAGGTGAGCGAATCGCGCTCGTTGCTGTCGAAGTTCGTCCCTCCGGGGATGGACGCGGCAAACTCGGCATAAGCGTCCACCTGGTCGAGGTCGACGTAGATCGACTTCAAGTCGCGCTGCGCCAGCCGGGCCTCCTCACTGCCGGGGTAGGTATTGATGACGTATTTATAGGCCTGAATGGCCTCTTGGTAGCGGTCGTCCTGATAGTAGAGCAGGCCGATTTCGCTCGCCCCCTTCCGGGCGATGGCGGCTTCGGGGAAGCGTGCCAGTAGTTGGCGGAACGACTCGATGGCGCGGCCGTTGTCCTCCATCATCACGTAGGCTCGTCCGCGTTCGTAGTACGCCTCGTCCAGGTACGGCGACGCAGGATATTCGCTGATGAGTTTGCCAAGCAGGTGGATTTTGCCCAGATAGTCCTTTTGCAGGCCGAGCACGAAAGCCTCTTGGTAGAGCGAATAGTCGCCCAGCGAGGCGTCGATGCGGACGGCCTGCGCGTAGCATTGCTGCGCATCGGCAAACTGACGGTTGTGGAAGTGGCAGTCGCCCAGCCGGTTGTAGGCGTCCGCCAGCACGTTGTTCTCCTTGTCGCGACGCAACTCGGCATACTGGCCGAACCACCGGGAGGCCGACGGATAGTCCTTTTGGCGGAAATGGATGTAGCCCAGGTTGTAGTGGGCCAGGGCGTACATGTCGTTGTATTTGACCAAGGTGTATTCCAGATAAGCCCGGAAGTCGCGCTTGGCTTCATCCAGCCGATTCAGCCGGTAGTAGGACTCGCCGCGCCAGTAGAGGGCGTCCGCACGGGTCTGCAGGTCGTAGCGGGCCAGTTGCAACGAGCGGTCGAAGTAGCCGATGGCCTCTGCAAAGCGGGCGTTGGCAAACGACTGCGTACCCAGTTGGAACAGAATCTTCTGCTTGGCCCCCAGGATGCGTGCGTCCGGTTTGGCTATCTGGGCGATGGACCGCAGGGCGGCCTCGTAACTGCGCGTGTTCATGTACACCTCCACCAGATAGTCGCTCACCTGCGACGCATGTGCCGACGAAGGGAAGCGGTTCAGAAAACGCTCGAACACGGTGACCGACTCGGCGAAGGGCGAGTAGGCCGTCTCGTGGACGCACAAGGCGTAGTTGTACAACGCCTCCTCCTCGACTTGGGGGTCGAAGTGCAGCAGCGAAGCCTGTTCGAAAGCCGTCCTGGCCTTGTTTTTGTCCTGCAGTTGCAGGTAAGCCAGTCCGGCATGCAGATAGGCGTTCTGCGCCAGGGCATCGCGTGGATCCGTCAGCCTGCCGAATGCTTCTGCCGCCCGCGAATAGACGGCCGTGTGGTAGTAGGCCATAGCCAGCAGGTAGCCCGCCTCCCGCTTTGGCTTGTCGGTGACCTGCGCATAGCGTTGCAAGGCCTGGGAGGCTTCCTGGTAGTTCTGCTGGTGATAGCATGCCTGTCCGAGGATGCGGTTCATCTCGGCCCGGTTCTCATGTTCCGGAAAGTCCGACAGGAATCGGCGTGCCGTGGCTTCGGCGGCGGCGTATTGTTTTTGCTGCAGCTGCATCTCGCCGATGTAGTACGACACAAGGGGACGATAGTCGGCATCGTCCTGCAGCGATTGCATGACGGGCAGCGCCCGGTCGTACCTCCCCTGCGTATAGTCGATGTAGGCCAGTTGGTAGCGGGCCTCCTGCTGGTAGGGGTTCGGATAACTGTCGAGTGCGCCAAACCATACGGTGGCCTCGTGGATGCGTCCGGTCTTGAGGTTGGCCATGGCCAGGCGGTAGGTGCACAAGTCACGTTCCGCCGTGGGCAGCAGCGAAAGGTCGCATTGGCGGAACAAGGCAAGCGCCTCCTCCCAACGGCCGGCGCGGGCCTGCTCCGAGGCTACGAGCGCCTGGATTCGGTTGGCATATGGCGTGTCGGGATAGCGTTCCAGGTAGGCTTGCAGCTGCTTCGTGCCGTCCGCTTCCTGCAATGCGTATGCCGTGCAGGCCAGCATGTATTCGGCTTCTTGCCTGTCGGCGGCGGAAGGATTCCCGGCCAGAAACTGCTGCAGAAGCAGTCGGCTGGCGGCATAGTCGTGACGGACAAACAGACGTCGGCTCTCGTCCAGATGGGTGGCGGGGACGTTCTGGGCAGGGAGCGGGGCAAGGAGAAAGAGGTTGAGCAGGCCGACTCCAAGCAAAAAGGTGATTCTTCGTTTCTGATTCATGCGTATCAAACAATTTGGCCCGACAGCGGTCGGGCAGGATAAGACAATCAGGGAATGGGCGCAAAAGTAGCGAATCTCCGAAGATTCTCCTACGATAACACTTGTTCTTTTTCCGTGCGGGCGGACGGGATGCCGGACTGGTCGTAAAAAAGCAGAATCAAGCGTGGCACGAAGGCCGTTCGCTTGATTCTGCTCAAAAAAGGTATCGTCGAGACGATTATTCCTCTACTTCCTTGAAGTCCTCTTTCCCTACGCCGCAAAGTGGGCATACCCAGTCTTCGGGCAGGTCTTCGAATGCAGTGCCCGGAGCGATGCCTGCATCGGGATCGCCTTTGGCGGGGTCATACACGTAGTCGCATACTTCGCAAATGTACTTTTTCATAATGGTTTCCTCCTTATATTATATATGATTAAAAATAGAACGCCGTTTGATGGCGATTTGTTCATTCCCTTGTTTCCGGCAATCCGGCCAGCAAGATACGTTTCAACTGTTCCATGCCGGCAGAGGCCCCTTGCTGGATGACCTGCACATGGCATCCCTCCGGCACGCGCACCTCGTTGGGGTCGATGAGGTAGACAGGTGTCTGCCGGGGGACATAGTGGAGCAGCCCGGCGGCAGGATAGACGTTGAGCGATGTGCCGATGACCACAAACACGTCAGCCTGCTCCACCTCGGCGATGGCTGGCTCTATCATGGGAACAGATTCGCCGAACCACACGATGAAAGGGCGTAACTGCGAGCCGTCGCCGGCGCGGTCACCCATCTTGACCTCGTACTCCTCCGGCTTCAGTTCTTTGATGTAATGGGGATTGTTGGGGTCGCGGCTGGAGCAGACCTTGGTGAGTTCGCCATGCAGGTGAATCACCCGCGTGCTTCCGGCCCGTTCGTGCAGGTTGTCCACGTTTTGTGTCACAACCGTCACGTCCATGTGCCGTTCCAGTTCGGCCACGATTTCATGGCCTCGGTTCGGACGTACGTCGAGCAGTTGCTTGCGTCGTTCGTTGTAGAAGCGGATGACCAGTTCCGGGTCGCGGGCGTATCCCTCGGGGGTGGCCACTTGTTCTACCGGATATTTGTCCCACAGGCCTCCGGCGTCCCGGAATGTGCTGATGCCGCTTTCGGCGCTCATCCCTGCTCCAGATAAGATAACCAGTTTCTTTTTCATACGATGGGGCTTTTTACAGCCGTCTGTATCGGCTTTCCTGCCAGCAAAAATAAATAAATTTTAAATCCGCAAAGCCTCTTTATTCTAAATAAAAGACGTAATTTTGTGCGCTCTTACAAAACCACGTTGTATCATTCAGAAAAACAAAGAGTTATTTAAACCAATTTAAACGATAAAAATGGATAAATTTAGTTACGCCATTGGTCTTGGCATTGGACAGAACCTGGCGAGCATGGGTGCAAGAGGCATCCAGGTAGCCGATTTTGCGCAAGCTATCACAGACGTACTGGAAGGAAACAAAACAGCCATCAGCCATGCGGAAGCACGGGAAATCGTCAACAAGTATTTCGAGGAATTAGAAGCAAAAGTCAGTGCGGAGAACCAGGAGAAGGGCAAGCAATTCTTGGAAGAGAACAAGAAGAACCCGAACATCCACGTACTGGCTAGCGGTTTGCAATACGAAGTGTTGAAAGAAGGCAACGGCCGGAAGCCGAAGGCCACCGACCAGGTGAAGTGCCACTACGAAGGCACGCTCATCGACGGAACTTTGTTCGACAGCTCCATCAAGCGCGGTCAACCGGCCGTGTTCGGTGTGAACCAGGTGATTCGCGGATGGGTGGAAGCACTCCAACTGATGAGCGAAGGCAGCAAGTGGCGCCTGTTCATCCCCTCCGAACTGGCCTATGGAGCACAAGGTGCCGGCGAAATGATTCCGCCGCACAGCACCCTGATTTTCGAGGTAGAACTGATAGAAGTAGTATAATTTAATATAAATAGAAAGAAAGATGAAGAAAATGAATTATTGGATGGCTGGTGTGGCAGTACTCGCCAGCATGGCTTCGTGCTCGCAGACGCCGAAAGCAAACTTGAAGTCGGACATCGACACCCTCTCGTACGCCATCGGTATGGCGCAGACGGAAGGATTGAAGGATTATCTGGAACGTGGCGAAGGCATCGATGCCGCCTACATGGATGAATTCTACAAAGGCGTGATGGACGCAAGCCACGAGACAAGCGCAAAGCAGCAGGCCTATATGGTCGGTCTGCAGATTGGCCGTCAGATCAGCAACCGGATGATGAAAGGTATCAACCGCGACCTCTTTGGCGAGGACTCGACGCAGACCATCGACCTGGACAACTTCCTGGCCGGTTTCGTAGCCGGTGCTGAAGGCAACGACACGACCATCATGACCGTACAGGCCGCCAACGCCTATATGCGTCAGGGCATGGAAGCCATGCGCCGCAAAAGCCTGTTGAAGACCTATGGCGAAAACAAAGAAGCCGGCGAGAAGTTCTTGGCTGAAAACAAGACCAAGGAAGGCGTTGTCGTAACCGAGAGCGGTTTGCAGTACAAGGTGCTGGTGGCAGGCAAGGGTGCCGTCCCGGCTGCTACCGACAAGGTGAAGGTGAACTACAAAGGCACGCTCATCGACGGTACGGAGTTCGACAGCAGCAGCAAGCACGGCGACAAGCCGTCGGAGTTCTATGCCAACCAGGTCATCAAGGGATGGACGGAAGCCCTCACGCTGATGCCTGTCGGCTCGAAGTGGGAACTCTACATCCCGCAGGAACTGGCCTACGGCGAACGCAACATGGGGAACATCAAACCCTTCTCTACGTTGGTGTTCGAAGTAGAATTGGTTGACATCGTGAAGCCTGCAAAAAAATAAGCAGCCATAGCAATCAGATTAAACGGGGGCGCATCGAATCATTCAGATGCGCCCCCGTTGCATGATAAAAACCCTCGCCCACCAACAATTTGGTATGAAAATCGTCTTTATGGTGTTTTTTTCTTCTCATTCTATAGAATAATTAAAAAAAGTATCTATATTTGCTTACATAATGACAACAAAGAAAACTAATACACATAGATATGGAAAAGATTGACACATTAGACAAACGCATTCTTGAAATCATTTCGCAGAATGCCCGTATTCCGTTCAAGGACGTAGCAGCCGAATGTGGCGTTTCGCGGGCAGCCATCCATCAGCGCGTACAGCGGCTCATCGACCTGGGCGTCATCATCGGTTCGGGTTATCATGTAAACCCCAAAAGCTTGGGATACAGAACGTGCACGTATGTCGGCATCAAACTGGAGAAAGGTTCCATGTATAAGAATGTCGTGGCTCAATTGCAAAAGATACCCGAGATTGTGGAATGCCATTTTACGACCGGCCCGTACACCATGCTGACCAAGTTGTACGCTCGCGACAACGAACACCTGATGGATTTGCTCAACTCGCAGATGCAGGAGATTCCGGGCGTGGTGGCTACCGAGACGCTCATCTCCTTGGAGCAGAGCATTAAGAAAGAAATCCCCATCCGCGAGGCAGAGGAGGAATAACGTTCGTTCATTGCGACCGCATCGGCTATGTTTTATTCCGGACTTCTCGTTGGCATCAGCACGTTTCTCATTATCGGCTTGTTTCATCCGGTAGTGATAAAGGCTGAGTACTATTGGGGCACCCGTTGCTGGTGGGTCTTCCTGGTGCTGGGCGTGGCGGGGACGATTGGGTCCCTGCTTGTGGAGAACATCCTGCTGTCTTCGTTGTTGGGCGTATTCGCTTTTTCCTCATTCTGGACCATCAAGGAAGTCTTCGACCAAGAAAAACGGGTGAAGAAAGGGTGGTTCCCCAAGAATCCGAAGCGGAAATACGATTCGGATTAAACGTGTCTCATGACATCACCGTAAAAAGGAGGCAACTGGCTCGAATTGAGCAGTTGCCTCCTTTTTCAATTTCTGTATGCGAACTGGGCGTGGCTGCCTACTGCGCCTTGTCGACCAACATCTGAGCACGGGCGATGGCCTCGTTGATGTTGCTGCAGATGTTTTCTTGGCCGAGCAGGTCGTAAAAATGGGCCTTTTCCAGCACCTTGTGTACCTTCTCGTTGACGCCGGAAAGTACCACGGTGATTTTTTCCTTCTGCGACATCAGGCAGAGGTTCTCCAGGTTGTGGATGCCGGTCGAGTCGATGAACGGAACTTTTCTCATTCGGATGATGCGTACACGCGGACGGTCGCCAATCTGTGCCATGGTCTCTTCAAACTTCGTGGCGATGCCGAAGAAATACGGGCCATTGATTTCGTACACCTCCACACCATCGGGGATGATCAGGTGTTCTTCGTGGGTCGTGGCGTCCGATTCCAGGTTGGGGTCTATCTCGTCCTTGATGACGGAAATCTCTGTGGTCTCCATGACACGACGCATGAACAGCACACAGGCAATGACCAGACCGATCTCGATGGCCACGGTCAGGTCGAAGATGACGGTCAGGAAGAAGGTGATGAGCAGTACGGTCACGTCCGATTTCGGGCTGCGGAGCAGGGCCTTGAACGTACGCCATCCGCTCATGTTGTACGATACCACCACCAACACGCCGGCCAGGCAGGCCATCGGGATGTATTGGGCCAGCGGCATCAGGAAGAGCAGGATGAGCAGCAACACCACAGCGTGGATGATGCCGGCCACCGGAGTCTTGCCTCCGTTGTTGATGTTGGTCATGGTACGGGCGATGGCACCTGTAGCCGGAATGCCGCCGAAGAGCGGGGTCACCAGGTTGGCGGCACCCTGGGCAATGAGTTCCATGTTAGAGTCATGCCGGTCGCCAATCACACCATCGGCTACGGCGGCCGAAAGCAACGACTCGATAGCACCCAGTACGGCGATTGTCACCGCCACGGGGAACAGGTTCTTCACGGCTTCCCAGTTCAGTTCAGGCACCACGGCGTCGGGCAGTTCGGCCCGGATGCTGAAACGGTCGCCGATGGTGTCGATGCAGTTGATGCCTCCGTAGGTCTTCAACAGATACACCCCGACGGTCAGCACCACGATGGCGACCAGCGAGCCGGGTATCTTCTTCGAAAACTTCGGTGTCAGTGCAATCAGCAGCACGCTCAGGATGCTGACGGCCGTGTTCCACCAGTTGACCGTATCAAAATGGCGGAAATAGACCATCCACTTGCCGATGAAGTCGCCCGGCACCTTCTCACCGCCGAAGTCCAGGCCGAACACGTCGGCTATCTGGGTGGTGAAGATGGTCACGGCGATACCGCTGGTGAAACCGACGATGATGGGGTAGGGGATGAACTTGATGACCGCTCCCAGTTTGAATACGCCAAGCAGGACGAGGATGACGCCGGCCATCAGGGTGGCCACTATCAGACCACTCTCGCCATATTGCTGGATAATGCCGTAGATGATGACGATGAACGCACCCGTCGGGCCGCCAATCTGGACTTTGCTGCCGCCCAGCAATGAAATGAGAAAACCGGCCACGATGGCGGTGATGATTCCCTTTTCCGGAGCCACTCCGGATGCAATACCAAAGGCGATGGCCAATGGTAAGGCCACGATGCCCACGATGACGCCTGCCATCAAATCGGACATAAAGGTAGCCTTCGAATAACTCTTCAGCGCTGTGTAGAGTTTCGGCTTTAAATCGAAAACTTTCATGATGAATAAATACCTATTGATTTGTGGGTGCAAAGGTAGAAAATAAAAGTAAGTTAACATATATTTTTGTTCTTTCATTTCTTTTCCTACCTTTGCCTCGGATAGGTGTGGAAGGCACTTTGCCGTGCCTGACGAGGATTCCTGTCCGTATGACGAGTATAAACCTGAATAGAAAAAAGGAAAATTATGACCAAGAGTTTGAAAGGAACGCAGACCGAAAAGAATCTGCTTACTTCGTTTGCCGGCGAATCGCAAGCCCGCATGCGTTATACCTATTTTGCCAGTGTAGCCAAGAAGGAAGGTTACGAACAAGTTTCGGCCATCTTCATGGAAACGGCCGACCAGGAAAAGGAACACGCCAAGCGCATGTTCAAGCAGTTGGAAGGCGGCATGGTGGAAATCACGGCTTCCTATCCGGCCGGTAAAATCGGAACGACGGTGGACAACCTGAAAGCTGCTGCTGCCGGCGAGCACGAGGAATGGTCGCTGGACTATCCGCGTTTCGCCGATGTGGCCGACGAGGAAGGCTTCCCCGCCATTGCCGAGATGTATCGTAACATCAGTGTGGCCGAAAAGGGTCACGAAGAGCGCTATCAGGCTCTGCTGAACAACATCGAAAACGGCAAGGTGTTTGCCAAGGACGAAGTGGTGGTATGGCAGTGCCGCAACTGCGGCTTCATCTTCGAAGGCAAGGAAGCTCCTGAATTGTGTCCGGCTTGCTTGCACCCGCAGGCTTATTTCGAAGTGAAGAAGACGAACATGTAATCCTCTTTTGAGAGGCTTATGGAAATAGGGAGGCCGTGCCGCTTGGCACGGCCTTCTTTATTTCAAATGGTTGCTGTCCGGGAAACTTAATCGGCCTTCGTTTGCGCGTGTACACACATCGGCCTGCGCGTGTACACGTATCGGCCTTCACGTGTACACGCATCGGCCTTCACGTGTACACGCATCAGCCTTCGCGTGCGCAACTTGCATTTGCCTGTTTCGGTGTCGTATGCCGTAGCCTTCGAAACTGTGGCAATCAGGTGTCCGCTGCGGTAGATGGCGTACGAAAGGTTGTCGTTGGCTATCGGGGTGAATGTCACGTTCACGTTAGTGCCCGTACTTGTCTGTACGGCTGCTACGTCGTTCACCGCATACGCTGCACCCGAGGTTTCGGTAAAGTCGGCATATTCATACACGTGGCCTACACCCCCGCGGGCCCATTTCTCCGACGATGTCGACCAGTTGTACGTGTCGACCTTGATTTTGTTCGGGTTGTTTTCGTAGATGGCATATACCGTTTTTCCTTTGTCGACAGGTGCCGCGGTGGCACTTCCTTGCCGTTTCAGGATTTCAGTGAGCATGCCGTCGGTGTAGGTGTAGATTTCTTCGATATAGAGGTATTCCGTCGATGCGTTGGTGGCGGTGGTGCGCTTGTAGGTGTTGCGCTGGGCCAACGTGCCGTCGGCGTTGTATTCGAACGTCATTCTTTGCTTGAAGGACGAATTCTTGTCGGTTTCCAGGCTTTCCACCGGTCGTCCGTCTCCGTCGTTGGTGTACGAAATGTACTTCGAGATGCTACCGTTGGAGGTGTATGTCCAGGTTTCTTTCGTCAGGTATCCGCTCAAATCGTAACTATACAGATAGGTGTAGGACGTGGTCACGTATTTGACGAGTTGGCCTTGATAGTTGTATGTCTTCGACTCGTTTACGCTGCTCACATCTTTGAAACCGTAGTCGCCGGCGTTGTAGAGTCCCCATTGTTTGCCGGTGCGGGAGGTGGTGGTCTGTCCGGCCTCCTCGGTCGAGGCGTAGGCGTAGTAATAGGACAACGTGAAATCCGAGCCTGTGCCTTTCGCCATTTGTGCGCCGCGTACGGGTCGGTTGTCCTGTCCGTAGAAATAGTGCTCTTGCTTCGTAACACCGCCGGCTTCGCTCGTGGCTGTTCCGATGGTGTAGTCACATACTACTTTGCGACCTGCAGCACCCGAGTAGTCTTGGGCCATTGTCGCCGACACCCCTAGCAAAGATAGGAGGCAGGCAACCACCGATGATTGCAATAGTCTTCTCATTTGTTCCTTTTTTAATAGTTAATGATAGGTATAAAATGTATTCGTTTCAAATGGTCTAAACGGACGAATGGTGCTGCCGGTGCTTTGACATAACCAAGGCTGTTCATCGATCGGATGTTAAGATATAGTTCTTGACATAGTTCGAACGCAAATGTATAAACAATTTGTAAATAATCGAATTGAATGTTCATTGTTTTATGCAGAAATTGTAAGGAAACCTATTTATTTTTAAATTTGCGTCCATAAAAACAATAAACCATAACTAAAGTGTAGATATGAAAAAGAGAATGTTTCTTACAATCGGGGCTGTCGTGCTGGCCGTGCTCGGCGTCATGGCTGAAGAAATCGGTTTCACCACAGGTGTGTGCGACCGCAACACTGTATTCTCGGCCAACAACACCAAGGAACAGGGCCAGGCCATCCGGCTCAGCCATGAGAAGTTGCAGTTGCTGAAAGGGCAGACCATCAGTGCCATCAACGTGGCGTTTGGTTCCCGAAACACGGTCGACAACAAAGCGACGCTGTTCATCGGTGAAAGCCTCGACGGCGCCCCTGCCGTTTCGCAGGAAGTGACCATCAGCAAGGCAAACGCATGGCTGACCTACGAACTCGAAACACCGTATGTCATTACCGGCGACGAACCGGAACTCTATGTCGGCTTCACGGCATCGCTCGTGGTCGGCTCTTACAAGGTGCTTACGTCCGACCGCCAGGCCGACCTGCTCGAAGGTTGCACCTACGTGTACGACGGACTGAGTTGGTCCGACATGAGCGGAATGGGATTTGGTGCGGCCAATGTGCGTGTCGTGGTGGGCGATGTTCGCTTCACCGATTTGTGCATGAAACGGGCGAAATACGACGGCTACTACAAGAGCGGTGCGAAATACGAGTTCTCCAACCAGTTGTTCAACTTTGGTACGACCACGATTGGCAGTTTCGACGTGGAACTCTCCATCGGCGACGGTGCACCGCAGATTCTTTCTTTCCCCGATGCCAATCTGGCTCCGAATGCCGCCTTCGACTTTACGTTGCCCGAATACACCGCTACGAGCACCGGCGACGTGAAACTCAGCATCGCGGTGAAAAACATCAATGGCGCTGCTGACGACGACACATCGGACAATGCCCAAAACGAACAGGTGTTCTTCTATCCGGCCAACATGGAGCGATCGCTGCTGGTGGAGAACTTTACCGGTCAGGACTGCTCGAACTGCCCGGCGGGACATACCACGTTGCACAACGTGCTTGCCACCGCCGATTTCCCGTATGTCGAGGTGAGCCATCATGCCGGCTATTACCCGGATGCGTTCACCATGGCCGAGGACATGGAGTACACCTTCTTCTATGCCGGCGGAAGCACGTTCGCACCGGCCGTCATGGTCAATCGTTCGGCCCCGTCGGGATATTCCGCTCCGGTCAATACGGTGTCGAAAGCCATATTCACCGAACAGTTGAACTATGCGCTCGAATCCAAGCCTTATGCGTCGATGCAGCTGCAGAGCTCTTTCAATCCTGATACGCGGGAGGCGACCGTGACCCTTCGCGTCCAGCCTCACACGACGATGCCTACGGCACAGAGCGTGGTGAATGTGTTGCTGGTGCAGGACAATATGCAAGGCTACCAAAGCAACGGAGGCAGCATGTACAACCACGTCAACGTGTTCCGGGGATCCTTGACCGAAAATGCCTGGGGTATGTTGGCCGATTTCACTCCCGGACGCGAGGTGGTGTGGAGCAAGACGTTCACCCTGCCCGAATCCATCCGCTCTTCATACTGGACCGAAGAACTCATGCCGCAAAAGGGCTATACCGAAGAAGATGTCACCTGGCGTGCCGTCCCCGAAGATATGCGGGTCGTGGCATACGTGGCCGCATACAATGCCGAGGACAACAAGCGAAACCAGGTGCACAACTGCATCGCCACGAAGCTGGGCGAGACCTACACCCAGGCGGCTTTCGACGAGTCCATCTCGGGAATTGACAACGTCCGGACCGATGCCGGCCGCATGGTGGATGTGCGGGTGGAGAACCGCCGCATCCGGTGCGACGAGGCTTCGTCGGTTTGCGTCTATGGCACCGACGGTCAACTTCTGGACGCCGAAGCCCAATTGCCGGCTGGCATCTATGTCGTCCGTCTGATGGTCGACGGCCGGGTGTTGGTGCGGAAAGTCGTGGTCAAATAACCTCCTTAAACGTAATTACCGATGATGAGAAGAACGATTTTAACGATAGTGTGTGCGATGTCGATGGCGCTCGGTGCCACCGAACCATCGCATCCCGTGTTGTCGCCCAAAGCAAAGGCGGCGATGAAGCAAAGCAGCCGGTCGGCCGGGGATGTAGTCACCGTGTATGTGACCATCGATCCAACCATCACCAGTTGGGACACGCTGGCCAGCCAGTATGGCCTGCGTACGGCCATTGAGTTGGACGAAACGGCCACCGGACGCATCTCGCGCGAACGCCTCGAAGCGCTTGCTTCGGCCCAGGGGGTGAAGTATGTGGAAATGTCGGCACCGGCCCGACAGATGCTCGACGTGGCCCGGCCGGAGGTGGGAGCCGATGCGATGCACGCAGGCACCGATGTCTACCAGGGATATACTGGCCGTGGGGTAGTGGTCGGTGTGGTTGATGCCGGTTTCGACTATACCCATGCGGCATTCCGATACCCCGATACCGGAGAACTGCGTATCCGGCGTGTGTGGGAACAGCGTAGTTCTGATTTCGAGGGATGCACGGCGCCGGAGAAATTCGGCTATGGCATCGAGCTGACCACTCCCGAACTGATTGCAAAGGCTGCAGGCGACAATTCGGTCAACTCCCACGGCACGCACGTGGCGGCCATTGCCGCCGGTTCCGATTCATACAATCAAGGAGCCTATCGCGGCACGGCACCCGATGCTGACATTGTGTTGGTGGCCGTCGACCTGGAGAACTGCCAGCCGGCCGATATCAGCAATGCCGTGGCCTACATCTACGACTATGCCACCGCCGTGGGCAAACCCTGTGTGGTCAACTTGAGTCTGGGTAACCATGCCGGACCGCACGATGGCAGTTCGTCGTTCGATGTGGTGGCCGACCAACTGCAGGGGCCCGGTCGGCTCATTGTTGGGGCGGCCGGCAACCATCGTGCCGATCGATTCCACGTCAACCACACGTTCGCTTCGGCCGACGATGCGCCGCTGCGCACCTTTGTGGCCTACAAGAATACGTTGTCGAACAGCAACAAGGGCGGCGACATCGAACTATGGGCCGATGCTTTGGCCGAGTTCGAAGTTTCTGTTTCGGCCTATAGCCTGTTCAACCGCAAGGACGTGGTGAGCACTGTCATTTGGCCGGATGCCGGCACCGAAGAGGTCTCGTTCGGCAGTTATGCCACCGGCACGTATGCTGTTTCGACCGAGATCAATCCGCTCAACGGCAAAAAGCACATGATGCTGACGTCGAACCTGACAGGCATCCGCAGCAATCATGCCATTGCCATCACCGTCACTCCCAAGGGGGCGGGTACGATTGATGTCTGGGCCGACAATGCCTACGTAGGGCTTGAGTCGCGCAGCATCGAGGGCTTTAGCGATGCCAACGGCTCGACGATTGCCGAAATCGGCGGTACCGGCAAGCGGATACTCACCGTCGGGGCCTATACCACTCGCGACAATTACACCACTACCACGGGTTCGGGCAAACTCGACGAGACCATCGGAACCATCAGTTCCTTCTCAAGCGCGGGTCCCACGGCCGACGGACGCATCAAGCCCGACGTGAGTGCTCCGGGCTGCATGATTATCTCGGCCTTGTCGGCCAACGACGTTTCGGGTACGCAATTGGTGGCCACGATGTATACTGACGAAAGCCGCACGTACACCTACGGTTACATGCAGGGTACTTCGATGTCGTCGCCTCTGGTGGCGGGCATCGTGGCATCGTGGTTGCAGGCTTATCCGCAGCTGAGTCCCGAGGAACTGCACGAGATAGCCACGTCGTCGGCACGTACCGATGCCTTTACGGGCGACATTGCCGCCACGGGAAGCAACGATTGGGGCTATGGCAAGGTGGATGCGTTTGCCGGACTGCAGCAGTGTGTGGCCAAGGCATCGAACGGAGTGCAGGCAGTGCAGGCCGGGGCTTGCGCCGGCATCCGTCATTGGGGCGACGAATTGGAGGTTTCTTTCGCTTCGGCTTGCCGTGCGAGCATGGCCGTCTATGCTGCCGATGGGCGCATGGTGGCTTCGTTGCCTGCCCGGACCGTCGGTGCGGGCGACAGTTGTCGCATCGACGTGTCGGGCCTCGGCCGTGGCTTATATATAATAAAGGTACGTGAAGGCGGCCGTGTGCATACGGCCAAGTTTGCCAAACACTAAAAGGAAACTGATACTTTAGGGGTTGTGTCACAATACAAGATTCTGGCGCAACCCCTAATTTTATCCATCCAGCAAGCGTTTTAGCGGACAACTGTTGATTGGGGATTTCAAACCCAAATCGGTCATTAGCGTTATGATGATAACAACTTCTATTTTTGAGAAACGGGAACACAGATGCCAAAAAGAAAGTTCGTTTGCGCAGGGGCGGCCTAATGACCGTTTTGGGTTAAATGGTTCACTGATTAGTAGATTCCAGTTCCTTTTCAATTTCTTCAATTGTAGGTAGGCTGTTGCGGAAGTCTTTCGGCAATGCTTGCCCCAGTTCGTAATCAGAAATACCGATTGGCTTCTGAATGTCACGCAAGGCATATTCGGCTTTGATGCGGTCTTTGTTCTTACAGAGCAACAATCCGATGGTGCGGTTATCTCCCTCACGGCACAGAATGTCATCTACCGCAGAACAGTAGAAGTTCAGTTTGCCGATATATTCCGGCATGAACTCCGTATCTTTCAATTCGATCACCAGATAGCGGTGCAGAAAGGCGTTGTACATTAGGATGTCGATGTAATAATCATCGCCCGACACTTCGATGTGATACTGCCTGCCCATGAAAGCGAATCCGGCTCCCATTTCCACGAGGAACCTTTCTACATGCTTCACCAAGCCGATTTCCACGTCACGTTCATTGTATTGTTCGGTGAAGGTAAGCATGTCAAAGATATACGGATCTTTGAGTATGGATTTTACATCGTTTGCTTCCGGTATGGGCAGTGTTTCCGTGAAATTGTTTGCCAACGCACCATGTTTACCATAGTCATCCAGTTTGATGGCTTCTTGTAGATAACGTGTATTCCAATGCGATGTAATGCTTTGCACCATGTACCAATATCGTGCACGAATGTCCTTGACCTGTTGTAAAAGTATAAGGTTGTGCGTCCAGCCCAGATGCTTGATGGGAAGGGTGAAGTTATATTCGCCTAATTGCGCAATCACTGATTGCGCAATTGGAGAAACGACTCCTTTCACCATTGTAAGTTCCTGGTTGTATTCGTTGAAGAATTGTATCATGCACTGCATATTGCGCACGGAAAAGCCCTTTATCTCAGAATAATCGTTCTTCAGATCCATCGACAATCGTTGTAGGGTTCTCTTGCCCCAGCCGTCTGCATCTTGGCTTTGCTGTAGCATTTCGCCAATGTCCCAATACATCCGAAGCATCTCTTCATTGGCGGCATATATCGCCCGTTGCTGGGCTACCTGAACTCTTTGCCTGATTTTTCGAAGCAGTGTCGCATATCCATGAAAGTTGTCGGCCAAATGATTAGTCACTGGTGTGTGGGCGTTCTTTGCCATATTTTTCCTTTAATTCGTTTGCAAAGTTACGGTTCTCATTGTCTGAGTTTGTCTGTCAGAATGCTTTAGAGGCTGTGTCAAAAAAATACGAGATTTTGGCACAGCCTCCAAGATGTTTCAGAGTGGTCGAACTGCAAGGCGCAGAAGTTGAGGATGAAGGGTGTATGCTGCGCTTATTCCTGCTTGCGCGGATAGTCGATGGTGAAGTGCAGTCCGCGGCTTTCCTTGCGTTCCATGGCTTGGCGTGTGATGAGGTAGCCCACGTTTATCATGTTGCGCAGTTCGCACAGTTCGCGGGTGGCCTTGCTGCTCTTGAAGAGTTTCTCCGTCTCTTCATAGAGGATGTCCAGGCGGTTCCAGGCGCGTGTGAGGCGGGTGTTGCTGCGTACGATGCCCACGTAGCATTCCATGATTTGGTTGACTTCCTTCATGCTTTGCGTAATCAGCACGCGCTCCTCGTTCGAGATGGTTCCCTCGTCGTTCCATTCGGGTATGTCCTCGTTGAAGTCGTAGCGGTCGAGTACGCTGAGGGCATGCTTGGCGGCTGCGTCGGCATAGACCACGGCTTCGATGAGCGAGTTGGAGGCCAGGCGGTTGCCGCCGTGCAGGCCGGTGCACGAACATTCGCCGATGGCATACAGGCGTTTGATGCTCGACTGTCCGTCCAGGTCCACCTTGATGCCGCCGCAGAGGTAGTGGGCGGCCGGTGCCACGGGGATGTAGTCCTTGGTGATGTCGATGCCGATGCTGAGGCATTTCTTGTAGATGTTCGGGAAGTGCTTTTTCGTTTCCTCCGGGTCTTTGTGGGTCACGTCCAGGTAGACGTGCTCTTCGCCGCGCAGTTTCATCTCGTTGTCGATGGCGCGGGCCACGATGTCGCGCGGGGCCAGCGAGAGGCGCGGGTCGTATTTCTGCATGAATTCTTTGCCGTCCATCGTGCGGAGCACGGCGCCGTATCCCCGCATGGCTTCGGTGATGAGGTAGCACGGACGGTCGCCCGGGTGGTACAGGGCCGTGGGATGGAACTGGATGAACTCCATGTCCTTTACGGCTCCCTTGGCGCGGTAGACCATGGCGATGCCGTCGCCGGTGGCCACCAGGGGGTTGGTGGTGTTGCGGTATACGGCTTCGCATCCGCCGGTGGCCATGACGGTCACGCGCGACAGGAAGGTGTCCACCTCGCCCGTCTCTTCGTTGAGCACGTAGGCTCCGTAGCATTTGATGCCCGGTGTATAGCGGGTGACGATGATGCCCAGGTGGTGCTGCGTGATGATTTCCACGGCGAAGAAGTTGGTGAAGACCGTGATGTTCGGGTCGTGCTTCACGGCTTCGATGAGGCTGTCTTGTATCTCGGCTCCGGTGTTGTCTTTGTGGTGAAGGATGCGGAACTCCGAGTGGCCGCCTTCCTTGTGCAGGTCGAAGTCTCCTTTCTCGTTCTTGTCGAAGTTCACACCCCAGCGGATGAGTTCGTCGATTTGTGCCGGCGCTTCGCGTACGACCTTTTCCACGGCTGCCCGGTCGCTGATCCAGTCGCCGGCAATCATGGTGTCTTCAATGTGTTTCTCGAAATTGTCCACCTTCAGGTTGGTGACCGAGGCGATGCCTCCTTGGGCGAAGTAAGTGTTGGCCTCTTGCAGGCCTGCTTTGCAGATCAAAGCGACCGTTTTGCCTTGACGGGCCACTTTCAGGGCGAAGCTCATTCCGGCGATGCCGGAACCGATAACTAAAAAGTCGAACTTTCTAACCATAGTGATTGTATCTTAGACAGGTGCAAAACTACGAAAATATGCTTTTCCATCTCCTTTTTGGGGGGAATAATTGATAAAATGCTTATCTTTCGCGCAAAAAGCAGGCTTATGAATCGGATATTTCCACCCAAAGTGGGGTGGGCACTCTATTTTTTAATCATTGTGTTGGGCGCACAGCTGGTCTACTTCTTTTGGACGAAGGAGGTGCTGGTGGCCGTTTTGTTGACGATGTTCGAACTGTACCTCATCGAAATGATGCTTCACACGCGATACACGGTCACGTCCGACGGGCAGTTGCTGCTGGAGGCGGGCCGTTTCTTCCCGGTCCGTACCCTCGCGGTAGCCGATGTCGAGTCGGTGTCGCGCTCGCATTCGTGGCAGACCTCGGCCGCCTTGTCGCACCGGCATCTCCGCCTGGTGTGCCGCGGCCCGCTCCGGAAGGAGACGGTGTGCGTGTCGCCAAAGGACGAGGTGGGCTTCGTGGCCGCCCTGTTGCGCCACAACCCGGACATCGTGGTGGACGGGGTGTTGTCGGTCTGATACTTTTTTAACCTTTACATAACATGATGAACTATCAAGTTGCAATTATCGGCGGTGGTCCGGCGGGCTACACTGCCGCAGAGATGGCGGGCAAAGCCGGCCTGAGTGTGGTGCTTTTCGAAAAAAGGAGTCTGGGCGGTGTGTGCCTGAACGAGGGTTGCATCCCGACCAAGACGCTGCTCTACTCGGCCAAGGTGTACGACTATGCACGCCATGCGTCCAAATATGCCGTCCAGGTGTCCGATGCGTCGGTCGACCTGCCCAAGGTCATCGCCCGCAAGGCCAAGGTGGTGCGCAAACTGGTGCTGGGCATCAAGGCCAAACTGACGTCTGCCGGGGTGACCGTCGTCACGGGCGAAGCCTACATCGAAGACAAGAACCATGTGCGCTGCGGCGACGAAGTGTACGAGTGCGAGAAATTGCTGCTCTGCACCGGTTCGGAGACGTTCATCCCTCCCATTGCCGGACTGGACGGTGTGGACTATTGGACCCACCGCGAGGCACTCGACTGCAAGGTGCTGCCGGCATCGCTGACCATCGTGGGCGGAGGTGTCATCGGCATGGAGTTTGCTTCATTCTTCTCCAGCCTGGGTGTGCAGGTGACGGTGGTGGAGATGCTGTCGAAGATTCTGGGACCGATGGACGGCGAGATTTCCGCCATGCTGCAGGACGCCTATGTCAAGCGGGGCGTGCGCTTCTTGCTGCAGACGAAGGTGACGGCCGTGTCGCAGACCGCCGAGGGCATCACCGTGACTTATGAGAACGAACAGGGGGCCGGCGAAGTCACGTCCGAGCGGCTGCTGATGAGCGTGGGCCGTCGGCCGGTGACGAACGGGTTCGGACTGGAGAACCTGTCGCTCGAACGAACTGAGCGTCGGTGCATTCGGGTGGACGAACACCTGCAGTCGTCGGTCGAAGGCGTGTACGTGTGCGGCGACCTCAACGGAGTGTCGCTGTTGGCCCACACGGCGGTGCGTGAGGCTGAGGTGGCTGTGGCGCACATCTTGGGCCGCACCGATGCGATGAGTTACCGCGCCATCCCCGGCGTGGTCTACACCAATCCCGAAGTGGCCGGTGTGGGTGCCACTGAGGAATCGCTGCAGCAGGCCGGTGTGCCCTATCGGGTAGAGAAACTGCCAATGGCCTATTCCGGCCGTTTCGTGGCCGAGAACGAGGGTGTCAACGGTCTGTGCAAGGTGTTGCTGGCCGAAGACGGCACGGTGCTGGGTGCGCACGTGTTGGGCAACCCGGCCTCCGAAATCATTCCGCTGGCCGGCATGGCCATCGAGAAACGTTGGACGGCCGACGAATGGAAACGCATGGTGTTCCCACACCCGACGGTGGGGGAAATCTTCCGTGAAGCCCTGTAAGCGCATCGGCATGAACCGCCTTGTCTGGTTGCTGGTGTGGCTGTGGATGCTCCCGGTCCGGCTGTCGGCGCAGGCCGACTGCCGGGCACGGCTGGAGGCGTTGTTGCAGTCGTCGGCCCTGCAGACTTCCGAGGTGGGGCTGGCGGTGTACGACCTTACGGCGGACCGCATGGTCTTCGCCTATCAGGACCGGAAACTCTATCGGCCGGCTTCGGTGCTGAAACTGGTCACGGCGGTGGCGGCGCTGGACCGCCTCGGTCCCGACCATCCTCTGTCCACCTCGCTCTATGCCGGCGGTCGTGTGACGGATGGGGTGCTGGAAGGCGACCTGTATGTGGTGGGCGGTTTCGACTCGGAGTTTTCCGACGAGGGCATGGAGGCCTTGGTCGACTGTGTCCGCCGGGCCGGCATCCGGCAGGTGACCGGCCGGCTCTACGGCGACGTGTCGATGAAGGATTCGCTCTATTGGGAGGCCGGCTGGGCGTGGGACGATGCGTCGTATTACTTCCAGCCCTGCTTGTCGCCGCTGATGTACCATAAAGGCTATGTGGAGGTGGAGGCCACGCCGGTGGAGGCCGACTCGGCCGCCCGGCTGGTATGCCGTCCGGCCTCGACGTTCTATACGCTGCGCAATTGCACCCGGAGCCGTCGGCCCGAGTCCGGCCCGTTCGAGGCGGTGCGCAACTGGCTCGAAGGGGGCAACGAGATTGTGGCGCGTGGCGGCGTGTGCGGCCGTCGCACCGACCGGGTCAGCATGTTCCCCTCCTCGCATTTCTTCCTGCACGTGCTGCGCGAGCGGTTGGCCGATGCCGGCATTACCGTGGGCCCCTATGCTGTGCGGCCCTGTCCGGCAGACAGCGCCTTCCTGCTGGGCACGTATGCCCATACCTTGCGCGACGCCCTGGTGCCTGCCCTCAAGCGGAGCGACAACCTGTCGGCCGAAGCCCTGTTCTATCAGTTGGCGGCCCGGGGAGGCCGGCGCCATGTCGGTGCGGCCGACGGCCTCTGCGAACTCGACTCGCTGCTGGCGCGGCTGGGCTTCACGCCGAAGGACTACCGCCTGGCCGACGGTTGCGGTGTCTCCTTATATAATTATGTATCGCCCCGCCTGCTGCTGGCCTGCCTGCAGTATGCCTATCGCCATCCCGCCCTGTTTGCCGAACTCTACGAGGCGTTGCCCCAGGCCGGTGTCGACGGATCGCTGCGCAACCGGATGAAGCAGGGCAAGGCCTTCCGTCGTGTACGGGCCAAGACGGGGTCGCTCACCGGGGTCAGTTCGTTGGCCGGCTATGCCCATGCCTCCGACGGCCACCTGCTGGCTTTCGTCATCATCAACCAGAACATCCTGAACGCCTCTGCGGCCAAGGATTTCCAGAACAAAGTGTGCGAAGCCCTGTGCCGCTAGTCTCGAATTGGACAAAATTGGTGGTTATTTAATACGTTTTTAGAATGAGGTATGGTTTTATTTGTTACATTTGCAATGCGTACGTAAATGAACAGTGTAATACCTATGAAAACCAACTACGAAATCAGATATGCCGCTCATCCGGACGATGCCAAGGCCTACGACACACAGCGCATCCGGCGAGATTTCCTCATCGAAACGATTTTCTCTCCCGACGAAGTGAACATGGTGTATTCGCTCTACGACCGCGTGGTGGTCGGTGGGGTGATGCCGGTGCATGAGGTGCTGCCGCTGGAGGCCATCGATCCGCTGAAGGCTCCGTATTTCCTGACTCGCCGCGAAATCGGTATCTTCAACGTGGGCGGACCGGGCGAGGTCGTCGTAGACGGCCATACGTATGAACTGGCGTACAAGGAGGCACTCTATTTGGGTGCGGGCGACCGCTCGGTCGAGTTCCGCAGCCTCGATGCCGAATGTCCGGCCAAATTCTATTTCAACTCCACCACGGCTCATTGCTCCTATCCCGACCGCAAAGTGACGCGCGCCGACGCCATCGTGGCCGAGATGGGTTCGCTTGAAGGCTCCAATCACCGTAACATCCATAAAATGTTGGTCAGCCAGGTGCTGCCCACGTGCCAGTTGCAGATGGGCATGACCGAACTGCTGCCGGGCAGCGTATGGAACACCATGCCGGCCCACGTGCACGCACGCCGTATGGAGGCTTACTTCTATTTCGAACTGCCCGACGAGCATGCCGTCTGCCACTTCATGGGCGAGGTGGACGAGACGCGCCATCTTTGGATGCGGAACGAACAGGCCGTGCTTTCGCCCGAGTGGTCCATCCACAGCGCGGCGGCCACGCATCACTATACTTTCATCTGGGGCATGGGAGGCGAGAACCAGGACTATTCTGACCAGGACTTCTCGGCCATCACCGACTTGCGGTAGACAACGTTATTATTAACCTATTTATAAACAACAAACATCATGAATCAGTATTTAAATTTCTCCCTCGAAGGTAAGGTAGCTCTCGTAACAGGTGCTTCTTACGGTATCGGTTTCGCCATCGCATCTGCTTTCGCAGAACAGGGCGCAAAGATTTGCTTCAACGATATCAACCAGGAATTGGTGGACAAAGGTCTGGCTGCTTACGCTGCCAAAGGCATCGAGGCTCACGGCTACGTTTGCGACGTGACGAACGAACCCGCCGTTCAGGCTATGGTGGCTCAGATTGCCCAGGAAGTGGGTACGGTTGACATCCTGGTGAACAACGCCGGTATCATCCGCCGCGTGCCGATGCACGAAATGGAAGCCGCTGACTTCCGTCGCGTCATCGATATCGACCTGAACGCTCCGTTCATCGTGTCGAAGGCTGTGTTGCCCGCCATGATGGAAAAGCGTCACGGTAAGATCATCAACATCTGCTCGATGATGTCCGAACTCGGCCGCGAAACGGTATCGGCTTACGCTGCTGCCAAGGGTGGTCTGAAGATGCTCACACGCAACATCTGCTCCGAATACGGCGAATACAACATCCAGTGCAACGGCATCGGCCCGGGCTACATCGCTACGCCTCAGACTGCTCCCTTGCGTGAAAAACAACCCGATGGCAGCCGCCATCCGTTCGACTCGTTCATCTGCGCAAAGACTCCGGCAGGCCGCTGGTTGCAACCCGAAGAACTGACGGGTCCGGCTGTGTTCTTGGCTTCGGAGGCTTCGAACGCTGTCAACGGCCACGTGCTCTACGTAGACGGTGGTATCTTGGCATACATCGGCAAACAACCGAAATAAACGTGAATTGACCTAACTCGAAAGGTGCCTGACCTTTCCTTCGGCATCGGAGGGAAGGAGGCGCCTTTCTTTTTATATCCAGACTTATGAATAGACAGAAATCATACTATCTGTTCCTGGCGGCCATGGCCTTCGCAGCCTGCTCGCAGGAGAGAGTGGTGAACGTGGAAATAAGCAACCCCATCGCCTTGGCACGCAGCAGCGAGATGGTGGAGGTGTCGATGGAAGAAGTGGCCGAACGTCTCCGCCTGGCCGATACGGAAACGCTGGTGGTGATGAACGAGAAGAACGAACAGGTGCCGTACCAGATTACGTACGACGGCAAGCTGGTGTTCCCCGTCAGCGTAGATCCGTCGGGCAAGCAGACGTACACCGTCCAGGTGGGCGAACCCGACGTGTTCGAGGCCTGTGCCTGCGGCCGTGTCTACCCGGAACGCATGGACGACCTGGCATGGGAGAACGACAAGGCGGCCTATCGCGCCTACGGTCCGGCTTTGCAGGCCAAGGGCGAACGGGCCTTCGGCTATGACGTGTTTACGAAGTCGGTGTCCGAACCGGTGGTAGAGGAACGCTACCGCATGGAACTCGACCCCGTGGTGCGGGCGCAGATTGACTCGCTCCGCAAGGCCGGGAAACCCGAAGAGGCCGGCGAACTGCAGAAGGCGATTTCCTACCACGTGGACCACGGAAATGGCATGGACGTGTACAACGTCGGCCCGACACTGGGCGGCGGAACGAACGCCCTCTACGTGAACGGCGAAATCGTCTACCCGTATTGTTATGCCGAACAGGAAATCCTGGACAATGGTCCGCTTCGCTTTACGGCTCGCCTGACCTTCACCCCGCTTGCCGTGGGAGAGGATGCCGACGTGGTGGAGACGCGCGTCATCACGCTCGACCAGGGTTCGCACCTCAACAAGACGGTGGTGACCTACTCGAACACGACGGCCGCCTATCCCGTGGTGGCTGGCTGTGTGCTGCATGATGCCGACGGTGGCCTGCATGTCGAGAATGCCGAGAAGGGCTACATCGGCTATGCCGACCCGACCAACAACCCGACGGCCGGCCATGGCACCATCTACGTGGGCGCCGTATTCCCCGCCGCAGTCGGAGAAACCAAGGTGGAGATGTTCCCGGCCGACAACACCAACCGCATGGGCGGCTACGGCCATTTGCTGGCTGTCAGCACCTACGAACCCGCCTCGGAGTTTGTCTACTATTGGGGCTCGGGCTGGAGCAAAGGCGGCGTAGAGAGCATGGACGCGTGGACCAACTACCTCGACGCGACGGCTCAGTGCGTGCGCAACCCGCTTGAAGTCACCCTTCGCTAAGACTCCGTTTCATCTGATGCATTGCGCCTCACCCATACGCGGTGGGGCGCTTTTCCTTCGGCCCGAAGCGGTGCATCGTTCCCGGCCGACCATCGGTTCAGTTCTCTCGAGGCCGTCGGGCGGCTTACACTGTTCAGTTCGGCATACTGCCCCAATCCGATGCTTCCGTGCTCGTCGATATAGGCCAGGGCGCGTTGCTGCCGCTCTTGCAGCGTGTAGCGGTCCGCCTTTATCCGTTTCACCCCTCCCATGGCGCGTTCCAGGTCGATGTGCTGCGCCACCCACTCCGTCGTCTCCGCATCGGTGCGGAAGTTGAGGCTTTTCACCCGCACCTTGCGATAGGCCATGCGGTCGTCCTCACCGTCGAGGCAGGTTGGCTTGTCGTCGTCGAACGCCAGCGACACCGACAGGGTGCCTATCCCGTCAATTTTCACCGTATTCCCATCGGCCAGCACCAGGCGCACGGTGTCCACCAGCGCCGTCAGCACGCCGTCCACCACCGAGCGGCTGAAGCCACGGTTGTACGATATCACCTTCTCCACCAGCTCGTCGCCGGAGAGCAGTTGTGTGCCGACCAGTCTCGGCACCACCCGTTGTTCGTCTTGCCGGTTCAGGTCCGGCATCTCTTGCAAAATATACTTTGGCATGGTTCTTATGGTTTGGTTTCGTTCGTATGTTTGTTCCCGATGTCTTGCGCGTGCGCTTCCGTTTGCCGTCGCAAGGGTGCGAAATCTATATTTCAAGCCGTGAAACGTACATTTCAAGTCGTGAAATATAGGTTTCAAGTCGTGAAACGTACGTTCCAAGGCTTGGAATATAAAATCCGGATATGCAAATATACAAAAACGTCGGCCCCTTGTCAAGTGTTTCTCGGCTTTCTCCGGCAAAACCCGGCGTGCGTATGGGCGCAATCTCGACCAGGTCGCAGACAAGGGAATCAAGGCGATTCAGTAGGAAATCAATAGAAGACTGAGCGAGAAACCGACTTTCGACGCCCCCAAAGCGAGGTTGCACACTTTCGCTAATTTGGCATTTGCTATTGGGCTTTAACCAGGCAAGATATGCAAGTTCGGGTTGTGAATCTTTGACAACGCTTCATTTGCTATCAGGATAAATGATGTATGAAAATGTTCGTGGTCAATCTTCTCGTCATGGTTATCAATCAGTACCCAGGTGAGAGTAGCCACTGCCGAACTAATCAGATGAATGGCAGTCCCTTTACCAAACAGCAAGATTGTAGCGCGTAGCAGTATCCCTTTTGTTATTCTTATGGTTAATTGTTGTTAATTTCTAATACGCAAACACAAATTTCTCTTCAAATATTATCATATAATTCAAAAAATATCTGAATCTTTGCGCTCGGACTATTAGCCATTTGTCCTATCTGTCACGGTTAGACGTGTTCTTCCACGACATTGGGCAAGGCAGCCCACGCCGTGTTGAGTATGGCGGAGTCACAAATTGACAAAGCAGTACAAAGCGGGTATTGGGTGGGAAACATAGTCCAGACATATTGAAGGCGTTTACTATACGCTGTGTTTGAGACGTACCGAATCTTGCAAATTCAAAAATCCAGTCTTGAACGTAGCAACGGTAGATGTCCCGGGTGTGATTCCATCACTCCTGCGGAGACCTTGTAAGCACGAATTGTATCCTTTCGGGGACGAATTTTTTTGTTTATAAAGGTCTCTTGTGGTAGAGCGGTTATTCATATCGGCGTGGGCTCTGACGTTGTCTGTTCATTTGGATTGGGCAATGCAAGAGCCTTGGTACGTGGAACGGACAACAGACGTTTCCACGCTTTTTTTATGTCTTAAAGTCAATTTATGATTATGAAAAAATGGAGAATCCAAAACCAAATGTCATTTATATGGATAAAATAGCAAATAATCATTCGATCTGGGAGGAAGAGCATTCTGGAAGGAGAAGAGTTTGTATGTTAATGATAACTCATGCCTGTAATCTTAGTTGTAGTTATTGTTATGAATCTCACAAACAAAATGCTTATATGACAGTTGAATTGGCTAAAGAGATTATTTTAAAAGAGGCTTTATTTATTAAAGAAAGTAATAAGTTTGATGAAATACAGATTGATTTTATGGGTGGTGAACCACTCATGAATTTTACTTTGATAAAGGCGATAGTTGAATGGCTTGAGAAAGGTGGAATAGATGTTCCATGGGTGTGCTTTGCTTCGACAAACGGCACTTTAATAGACCATGAGATGAAAGAGTGGTTAAAACAACACAAACAATATATGGTACTTGGAGCAAGTTATGATGGTACAAGTAAGATGCAATCTAAAAATAGAGGAACTGACCATTATGAGATAGATTTAGATTTTTTTCATGAATTATGGCCAGCTCAAACTTTTCAAATGACCATCTCTAAAGAAACACTACCATTTCTCGCAGAAGGTGTTCTATCTGTGCAACAGAAAGGGTATGAAATTAATGCAGCGTTAGCTCAAGGTGTCGATTGGTCAATAGAAGATGCTATACTATACCGGAAGCAGTTGTGTTTGTTAAAGGAGGCATATTTGAAAGACTTGCAATTAAAGCCCCTTAACCGTCTTGCTAGATATGTGGACGTATTCAACCTTGCTCCTACAGAACGTAGGCAAATTCATGGATGTGGAAGTGGATTAAACATGGTAACTTATGACATTGATGGAAAGAAATTTGGGTGCCATATGTTTACCCCTATAGTATTGGGTACGGATAAGGCTATTGGTGTCGATTCCGTTGAATGGGAAAAGTCTGATTTAATGGCAGACCCATATTGTGAAACGTGTGTTCTTAGAAGGTTTTGTCCTACTTGTCCCGGTTTCAATTATAAATATCGTGGGCACTTTGCTTCCCGAGATAAACGCTGGTGCCCTTTAGTTCTGGCAGAAGCAATGACTGCTTGTGAGTTTCAAATAGAAAGAATCGCTATGATGGATAATTTGTCTGCAGAAGATGCAGAACATGCACAAACCGCAATTAAAGCATATGATGTGCTTAAACATCTTGATTTGGAAAATAGCGCTAGTCCGTACAGAATAGCGTAGGTAAAAATCGTTGAATAAACTTATCGGAGAAGTAAGATAAAAGGCTTATAGCCCCATTCAATCAATTATTAACAAATTTAAATTAGGAGGATTTCATTATGAAAATGAATCTTGAAGCACTTAATGCTTTGGAGCAGAAACTTGCTGAATATAGCAAGGTAAATGGCCCGATTGCTGAGCACATGGCTCAGAACTCAAACACTTGTACTGATTGTTATCAGACTGGGGGCGGTGGTTGCAAGGGCACCTGCCGTGGTACTTGTGGAGGTTCTTGCAATGGCCGTTAATCCAAATAGTAGGCCACTATTTTAAGGGAGGCTGTGTCAAAATCTTGTATTTGACACAGCCTTTAAGGTGTTTCAGAATGGTCAAGACGCAAGGCGCTGAGACCGAAGGCAAAGATGGTTTATGACGTACACGACTGCATCCAAATACTGATGGTAACACCTCAGATTGGAGGTTATGACATAAAACTCTTATGATGGGAATGACTATGTTTAGGATAATTATATTATTAGTTTTCATATGTATGTATGAGTTCGTATTCAAATTGATTGGTGGCGTGGGGGTATATTGCGTGTGCATATGATGTGAATGGAAATGAAGCGAAAGATGATGGTGCTCATCCTCAAAAAAGTTATGGTGACGGTGGTTTTCATGTTTGTTTGCAACGATTCCTGTTTTGAGTAGAGCCCGCATGGTCGGCATGTGGCCGTCTGCATGTAGTGCAATGCCCTTTAATCAAGTAGAAGTAAATAATGGATGGTATATCTTCCGATTGGATTTGGGCATGATGTACATAAAATTTTTTGTACTATATCGTGACTATCCGCGCGTAAGAGTGGCAATGTCCTTTTACAAGGGGAAGTTATATCAATAATTCATATTGAGAATTTATATAAAGATAGAAATACAATACCGACAAGATAGTTTTTGTGACTATTACTGGTCGGTTTGATTTAATTATGTGAACGTCTGTAAAATACAGTAAGATAAAATGAAACGGTCTATACTTCTTTTAATTAGTCATAGTTGTAATCTTACCTGCAAATATTGTTATGAAAGATTCAAGGATCCTAGGAAAATGACTCTTGATAGGGCTGTTGAAATTCTTGAAAGAGAGTTTTCCGAGGATGCCGAAGGAATAACAAATGTTGATTTATTGGGAGGTGAGCCACTTTCCAATTATTCGATTATACCCCATATTTGCAAATGGATATGGGAACGTAATCCCCAAATGCAAATATTTATACGTACCAACGGAACTCTTTTATCAAAAGAAATGAAGGACTGGCTTTCAAGTCATAACAAACTATTAGGCCTCGGATTAAGTATTGACGGCACTCCCGAAACGAATTATTTCAATCGTGGTGTAAAAGAAGTAGACCTTGATTTTTTCTACCAATATTGGCAAGATGTCCCTGTGAAAATGACTGTATTCCCTCAAAGTGTAGATTCCTTGTTCGATTCTTTAGTTTACCTTTATAGGAAAGGTTTTAACGTAACCGGTGGACTTGCACAAGGTGTAGAATGGGATAATGAATCATGTTTGATATTGGATCAGCAAATGGAAAAGTTGGTAGATTATTACCTATCTAATCCACAAATTTCACCAATAGAGCCTCTTTTCTCTTTAGGATTTGAACATGCTTTCGAGATGGCGGCTTTTGGGCAATCTTCTGAAAAACCATGTTGGGAAAGACAGGTAGTCCATACTTACGACTGCGAAACAGAAATGCTGCCGTGTCATATGTTCTCTACTATAGTGCAAGGGAAAGAGAAAAGGAGATCGATCTTGAAAGAAGCAACCAATCTGAAAGAAGAAAAAATCGATAGCACATGTCGGGAATGCCCAATTCGGTGGAGTTGCACCAATTGTATGGCAATGAATTATCAGTATTTTGGAGATTTTGGTATAAATATTAATAAACAATATGCGTGTTTGGCACATAAAATAACTGCGTATTGGTCCGCTTCACTTCTGATCTCAATTGCAATAAAGAATCGAATTGATTTCTCTGCGAGTGAAAAAGTTAATGCTGTCAGAAAGGCTATAGATTATTTAAAAATATATAAGAATGGAGAATGGATTTCCTAGGTTAAATTTTTCTGATTCAATCAATTCATCGTCAATCAAGAGTTTCATTCATGCTATTGAAGATTTGTGTATCCAACATCCGGAAGCCAGGACTTTAGTTATTAATATTTCTTCTCCGGGAGGAGATGTCGATATAGCAATTGAATTGTTCCATTTTCTACGTAATTTAGATTGTGCAATTCAAACCGTGAACACGTCCTATGTAAATTCTGCAGCTATCCTTATATATTTGGCTGGTGACGTAAGAATCTGTCATTCAGGATCGACTTTTTATATTCATTCCATTTCCAAACGGCTCAAAGGTATTTATGATCTCCAAAGCCTTTTGAGAGAGATTCAAGAAATCAGCGCAAATACAGATATTGTAACAACTTTACTTGAACAGCGTACAAAAAAAAGTAAGCGCTATTGGAAAAACCTGATGTCAAAAGGCTGTATATTGAAAGCCGATCAAGCTGTAAAGTTGGGGCTTGCTTCTATTATCGTCAATAATTGATATATGGTTTCTTCTATTATAAAATGGATTTGGGCGCATTCTATTGGTTTCAGACTCAGGCTGCTTTTTATTATCATGCTTAGTATTGGCGGCGTGTGTGCTTCGCTCGTATTCGTGGAATCCACGAAGATTTTCGTTAACGATGCGGTTGAAGGGAAAAACCTTATTGTCAAAATGATAGCCTTCTTAATAGGATTGAAGATTATACAATTGGTATGTGAACAAGGAGAAATCTATCTTCGCACCCTAACAAGGGTAGAATTAGAAAACACTTTGGAATTAAGAATGTTTTGTGCTTTAAGTGACAGCAAAATACAAGCCATACAAAGATTCCATTCCGGTGATGAAGTATATCGGCTTTCCAGTGATGTTGGGGTGGTGGCAGAGAGCACGGCGTTCACGCTCCCCATATTAGTATATTCCGTTGTGCAATTGATTGCTACTTGGGGATATTTGATGACCATGCAACCTCTTTTTACTGTGGCTATCGGTCTTATTGCCCCGATTATCGTATTTATTGGGTATCATTATACCCGTCTTCTTGTTCCGATTTCGCGAAAGGTACGGAAGGAAGGCAGCAAGGTCAATGAATATATTCAAGAGCACCTGCAACATCATGAACTTATCTCCATGATGGGGCAAAATAAATATGTTCAAACGCAAGTAGAAGGCCTTCAAAACTCTTTTTTAGGAGCATTAAAATCTCAAATACGTTTTACGATAGGTGCAGATTCTCTTACCGAAGTTGGGTTTGCTTCAAGTTATTTGGCTGTGTTTGTTTGGGGGATTTATGGAATAAACAACAATACAATATCCTATGGTGAGTTCTTGGTTTTCATTCAGCTTGTAGGACAACTACAGCGCCCTATATTCCTTTTTAAAGATCAATATCCTTCTTGGATTACATCGTTTGCCTCTGTTGAGCGCCTAATGGAAATAACGTCGCTTCCCAAAGAAGAGGAATATGACGATAAATGGTTGTTGAAAGGTATTCCCGGTGTTCGCTTTTCTAATGTATCGTTTCGATATTCAGAAGACAAGAAATGGATTTTTGAGAATTTTAATTATGACTTCAAACCGGGAAGCATCACTGTAATTTTAGGGGAAACGGGTGTGGGCAAAAGCACTCTGATAAAAATGATTCTTGCAATTCTTTCTCCCCAGAAAGGTGAAGTGGATATCTATAGCAACGAAATACGAGAAGAATCCATTAAAGCATGTGCCCGTACTCGTTGCAATTGTGTATATGTACCTCAAGGTAACAGCACAATAAGTGGAACGATAAAATATAACTTGTTTTTAGGAAATATGAATGCCACGGAAGCTCAAATGAAGGAAGCCCTTTATTTGGCCTCTGCTGAATTTGTTTTTAATGATCTACCAGACGGCTTGGACACCATAATAGGAGAAAGAGGTTTAGGTATCAGTGAAGGACAGGCACAGAGGATAGCTATTGCACGTGGACTCTTGAGAAGTGGAGGTTTGCTGCTTTTAGATGAACCGACCTCTGCACTCGATTCAGCAACGGAACGGTTATTTATTGAACGATTGGTAAAAAAATCAAAGAATAAAACAATCATAATCATTACCCATAAGCCGGAAATATGCAAATATGTATCAGATATTATTACTTTCCACATTCATTAATCAAAATGCAGGATATAACTCAATGTAAGCATTTACTCAACAACACCTTTTGGAGGGTTCAGTCATGTTGTAATGCTTACGAGGATACAATAACATCGGCTCTTTGTCAAGAGTCTGTTGGCTATAATCAGCGACCGAGGATGCATTTTTATCGGCTTCCTGCTTCAGTTGCTGCCGCCTCTCCAGGGCTTGTGCGACGAGGGTCTCCTTTTCCTTTTGATGCTTCCGGTCGAGGAGGTGGATGATTATCCCCGTGAGGCAGAGGCAAAATCCGCAAGTTGCAGTAGATTGCGTGAGTCGACTGTGCTTGAAATTGGCGAATGAGTCGAAATGGCAGAGACAAGAATGGTCATGAGCCCGCCAAGACGCAATCGTCTTTTGCAGTTGCAGCGATGATGCCTTTTCCCTCCGGTAGGAGGTTTTTCACACATTCGGATGCAAAATTCTGGTTGAACTCATCTAGAACAGCGTGCTTTTTTGTAGTTTTGTTTTCGGGAATCATCGCTTGTCTATATTAACTTATTGGTTGATAACCATGCAGTCGAAGAATAGTTGCAGGATTACCTACTTTAATAATATGTTTCTTGTCCCGAACTCATACAGCAGATGAAAAGATTATATACATACCCGGCAAAGCCGTTTGTCAAGTGGGCTGGCGGTAAAACACAACTTCTGGATGCCATAAAGAAGACTCTTCCACATGATTTATCACGGATAAATGATGTGACTTATGTTGAGCCTTTTGTTGGTGGAGGGGCTGTTTTGTTTTGGATTCTACAAGAGTATCCGAATATAACCAGAGCTATAATCAATGACATAAACGAAGAATTGATTTGCACATATCGTGCCATAAAATCAGATGTAGAAAAATTGATTCTTGAACTGACACGCATTCAGACGGAGTATCTTGCGTTGGATGACATGGCAAGGAAAGATTATTTTTTATCTCAACGTGAGCGTTATAATGAAAACAATAACTCAGACGTTGAAACAGCCGCGCTATTTATTTTCCTAAATCGAACGTGCTTTAATGGGCTGTATCGTGTCAATTCCAAAGGAAAGTTTAATGTCCCGCATGGGAGATATGCGAATCCTAAAATTTGTGACGAGGACGTTTTAAGGGCGGATTCTGCTGTTCTGCAGCGGGTTGAAATTCTTTGTGGTGATTTTGCCCAAACAGGTAAATATGCCGACGAGAATGTTTTGTATTATTTTGATCCACCATATAGGCCTCTAACAGAGACCTCAGCGTTTACTTCTTACGCAAAAGACGGTTTTGGTGATGCGGAACAGATGCGTCTGCGTGATTTCTGTGAACAGATATCAAAACGTAAATCCGTGTTTGTCGCAAGCAATTCAGATCCGCAAAATGTAGATGTGGAAGATCATTTCTTTGATAATCTTTATAGGAAATTTTCTATTAAGCGCGTTTCCGCTGTGAGGATGATAAGTTCAAAAGGGAATGGGCGTGGATCTATTTCTGAAATAATGATTTCGAATGTTGCCAATGCTTACTGATATGAGAAACTTTGATATTTGGTTGGCTGGTTTCAGGCCTTCTATTGCCGATTATAAATATTACGTTGATTTCGAGAAGGTCTTCAATAATGTAGAGGCTATGAAAATTCCGCTCAACATTTTGAACTCACTTATTGGATCCAAGAATATAGAGGCTGAATTCAGAAATATTTTGGATCAATATCCGGAAACCCTGCGATGCATTCCCATTCTCTTGGCTAAGCGTGAACTTGATATTATGGCAGTGGATGAAGAGGGACAGGTTGATTTTCATTTTGATAGGCCAAACTGCGCAAATGAAGATTATGTCAAATTCATGAGAAAGACAGGCCTTTTTGATTTGATGGAGAATCATCTTGTCAACAATTTGGTGGATTATGTGACTGGTATAGAAACCGGACTTGATTCTAACGGACGCAAGAATCGTGGTGGGCATCTTATGGAGAATCTTGTAGAGAGTTTTCTTCTTAAAGCTGGACTGGTGAAAGGCACTGATTATTTCAAAGAAATGTATATCCACGAAATAGAGGCCAAATGGGGAGTCGATCTGTCCTCAATTTCCAATAATGGTGGCGCAGAGAAAAGATTTGATTTTGTTGTAAAGGGGCAGGACACAATTTACGGAATAGAAGCCAACTTTTATACCAGCAGTGGATCCAAATTAAATGAAACGGCACGTAGTTACAAAACCATCACTATGGAAACCAAGGATTTGGAGTATTTCAAATTTGTATGGTTCACCGATGGTTATGGTTGGCATAGTGCAAAGAACAATCTGAAAGAAACCTTTGATGTATTGGAGCACTTGTATAATATTGTAGATCTTGAAAATGATATTATTTCAAAAGTACTTGTTTGAATGCCTGTAGCTTATTATAAGTCAGAGAGTAGAGATTTTACCCTTTTGAAGGGGGATTGTATTAACTTGCTGAGTTCGTTTAAATTCAAGTTTGATATGATCTTCGCAGATCCTCCATATCATCTTTCAAATGGAGGCATAAGCGTTCAGAGTGGTAAAATGGTTTCTGTCAATAAAGGTGATTGGGACAAATCCAAAGGCTATGAAGAGGATTATCAGTTTGATAAATCCTGGATTATGGCCTGTCGGGATAAATTAAAAAGCAATGGCACAATTTGGATAAGTGGCACTTACCATAATATCTTTTCAGTTGCCCGCTGTCTTACGGAGTTAGGTTTCAAAATATTAAACTGTATCACTTGGGAGAAAACAAATCCGCCACCCAATCTGTCCTGCAGATATTTTACCTATTCAGCGGAATACATACTTTGGGCTCGTAAAGAACCCAAAGTACCTCATTATTTCAACTATGAACTAATGAAACAAATGAATGGAGGCACTCAAATGCGTGATGTGTGGCGGCTGCCGGCAATCGCACCATGGGAGAAGTCGTGTGGGAAGCATCCCACACAAAAACCATTGTGTGTTCTTTCTCGTATCATTCAGGCATCGACTCTTCCTGGTGCATGGATTTTGGACCCATTTACAGGTAGCAGTACAACAGGAATTGCAGCCACTCTTCTTGGACGCCGTTTCCTTGGCATAGACCAAGACGAGAAATTCTTAGAATTGAGCAGGGCTCGTCGTGAGGAGATTAGCAATGCGTCTAAACGTACATTGTATTTGAAGAAACTACAAATCCAATCACCTATGTTTGAAGAACCTCAATTGGATGTTATAGAAGAACCTTGTATGTGTTATGAACTGGATTTGCCTTTCTAACTCGAATCGGTCATTTGCGTAATAACTTCTCGTTTTGAGGGCGCAATGGGACTCCATTGTAACCGAGAAACGGGAAGACAGATGCCAAAAAGAGAGTTCGTTTGCGCATAAAGGCCTAATGACCGATTTGGGTTTAAGGTCGAGATTTCGATATAAAACATAGCGAATCCGACCGCAAAAGAGAGTTCAGCCGTTCCTCCTAAGGCTGAACTGCTGCAGGCGCCGTGTTGCCGCGGCTGAGTTTCAAGTCGTAGAAGATGAACTGCCCCGAGTTCCAGTTGCCACACTGCAGCCAGAACATGAGTTGTCGGGCTTTGGCAATGGGAACAGTATAGGTCGTGGGCTTCATGTCGTCACATACGTCGATGGTGGCCACCGTTTTGCCGTCGGCTCCAATAAGGAGTTTGTCCACAGGGTCGGTTTTTAAGGAAATGGGATCGTTTGCCCCGTTCTCGGGCTTGTGGCAAGCCACGGTGAAGGTGATGTAGTCGTATTCGCCCCATGTGTTGAAGGCCGCGCATGACGATTCGTGGGCCGTGCCGCCCGCTGCAAGGGCGATAAGTGCGCCGAAGGGGTTGACGGCCGATATGGCGAGGTTGCCCACTGTGCCCACCATGATGGCCGAGCCAAGCATGCCTGCCATGACGCCTGCCGAGGGTTCGCCGGTGGGGCCCATCTCGACGTCGAAATGCACCGAGGTCTTGAGCAGGAAGCATTTGTAGATGCGTTCGCCGTTAGGCATGGTGAAGAAGTTGCGTTTCGATGTTCCGTCCTTCAGCAGTTCGCTCTGATGGTCCTTGAGCGAGCTGACGTAGTGGATATAAGGCTTCGAGAGGTCGATGAGGTCGATCTGGTCGGGGCAGTTGGGTTTGGGATGGACGAACAGGTCGTTGTCCACCGGCTGGCCGCGATAGAGCACAATGTCGGCGACGCCGAACGCCGGGTGGTTGAGGCTCGTCATGCCGCGCTTCTCGAACATCAGTTTTCGGCATTTCCGGATGGGCACCGTGTACTGCTTGTTCTCCGAAGTGGCAATGAGCGGCTCGTTGAACACCACTTGGTCGTCGGCATAAATGCGCAATGTGTCATTTTTGAGCACGCCGCACTTGCTTATCCAGCCCGTCGTGAAGCTGATGTGGTCGAATTCGCCTTCCAGGTTGAAGATGGCATGCGAGCGGGTGTTGTCTTGCAGGACGTTGGTGCTCGATTGGAGTATGAGCCCTTCGCTGTATTGTATGCCTCCCATCGAGAAGGTGATATAGTCCGATTTGCCGTTGTACACCATGTTTTCGCGGCTGATGCCGCCACCCACCGCATAGGGCTCGATGTTGGAGATAAGTTTGCATACGTCGGGCAGTTTCTTCGCCTCGGCCGATGTCGCAAGCGTTTCGCCGCTCGTGTTCTCGTTGGGGACGGCATACCCTTCGGGGTATACCATGGCGTCGACTACGGCCATGCGGCTCGAGCCCTTCGACTGCTGGCTGGTAAGGCTGATCCATTTGCAGCCGCTGACGTCCACGGTGAATGTTTTGGCAAGGTTTCCTTCGCCCACCTCCTCCTCAAGGAGTATCTTGTCGTCGCCTTTCACGACGATCCATGCTACGCCCAGCGTGCCGCTGTCTGAATCTTTAGGGCCGGCCGTGAAGTTCAGGGTGGCATATTTCCCGCCAAGGTTGAAGAACGTGTGGCGCTCGTCTTGTCCAATGAGTTGCATGTTGGCATCAAATTCCACGCCCGAAGTGTAGGTCTTGCCGTTGATTTTCACCTCGCGGAGGTCGTTGGCTTTCGGGTCCTGCGAGATGCATTTGTGGAAGTTGCTTTGCTTGTAGGGGCGCAGGTCGCGCACCAGCATCATCGGTTTGCCCGTCGCCACATCGGTCTTGGCCTTGTCGGCAGGCTTTTGGGAAGCTGTCCAGAGCACCGGGTCGGCTATGCCTATGTTCACGTCGTTTTGCACGATTTCGAAACGCAGTATGTCGATGCCGGTCACGTCGAGCGTCACCTGCTCCGGCACGTCGTATCCAGCCACCAGGCGTTCGAACAGGCGATTGCCGTTGCCGGTGATGTGGAAGATGGCTTTCGAATAGTTCTGGTCGTCGTTGGTGTAGCATCCCAGGACAAAGGTCAGTGTCTTATAGTTTCCCTTCAGGCTGTATTCCACATATCCAGGCTTCGTCGGGCCATAGGTGGTGAAGAGTCCGAAGCCGTGCGAATAGCTCACGCCGCCCATCTTGATGACATCGAAAAGAAAATCCTTCGCCACCTTGTAGCCGTGTTTGTTTACGGGCGTACATGCGTCGAGATATACGCGGCCCGCCGCTTGCGAGTAGCCGCAGGTGGGCCATATTGCGGCCATTGTTATCATGGAGACAAAGAGGATGCACTGTAGTTTTTTCATGACTTCTGTGGTTTAATCGTTGGTAATAATATGCTCACAAATATAGCAAAATAATCTCAAAACCACTTTTTTTGTCAATAATCTGTCACAGATGCGTTTGATGGCTCTTTAACCCAAAACGGTCATTAGTCCTTTATGCGCAAACGAACTTTCTTTTTGGCATCTGTCTTCCCGTTTCTCGGTTACAATGGAGCCCCATTGCGCCCTCAAAACGAGAACACATCTGTTCAAAAAATAGAAGTTGTTATCATCATAATGCTAATGACCGATTTGGGTTTAAGTCGCATGGTTCGGTATAAGGGTTGCACGTGCACCCTACTTGTTGTCGGGATAGTAGAGAGGAGGCATCTGTTCGGGTGTGACGTAGGGCTCGGCCCAAAAGGCCGAACGACGTTTGAACCGCCACGGAGTGGCTGGATACCAATTGCTCCAACTATAGGGATGTGTATCGACCACGGGGGCTTGTGCACTCTCTCCAAGGCCATCGACCACGGTGACCGTGTATTCATATACCACGACATCGGCAGGAAGCGGCGAGGGATTGTCTTGGCTTCCCGGACACGCGGCACAGGGGACGACGCCCTCGGCCTGTGTATCGGTAAACCGAGGCATTTGGCCTTCGTAGACGAGATGGAACGGTTGTTCTCCTTGCTTCCGGCGGTAGAGTCGGTAAGTTTTTGCTCCAAGCACCTGCCCCCACGATGCTTCGACTGTTCCGTGTCCAAGCCGGAGTTTCAGTCCTTCGGGTGTGGCGTTGGGGCCTTCAGTCAGATAGATGGGATACTCGTCGGCTTGGTCGGCCTCCCGCTTCCCGTTGAGCGATATGGCCCGGACGTGGTATTTGCCCAGCGGCAGTCCTTTCAGCCGGTATGGTAGGCGGCGGGTCGTTGCCAATGTGCGCCAGGACTTTCCGCCGTCGGCCGACAGTTCAAGTCGTACCTCCTTTACGCCCGTGGGCATTTGGACGAAGATGTCGGCTCCGTCGGCAGTTCGGACCGTGTGGTCGATGGTCGAAGGCAGAGGCATGGCATCGCGAGTGGTATATTCAATCGTGTGGCTTCCTTGTGGCAAGCGGACGACAAGTTCTTTGCTCTCGTAGGCTATGCCGTCCACGAAAAGGCGTCCTCCTGTAAGTCCTCGCAGGAGGAGTGTGCCCTTGCCGTCGGACTGAAACCGGCCGATGCACGAGGAAGGGGATGTGCAAGTAAGGGAGACGGCCGTCTCTTCCGTGTCCTGCAGAGTCAGCCCGAAACCTCCGGCTGCTATTTCTTTCCCTTTTAGCAAGGCCAACGTCCACCGGCCGTCCGATTTTTGACGGGCAACGCCGGCTTCGCCCTCGAAGCGGATTGAGTCGGTGATGAATCGGATGCCAGTCCCCTTGCGGAACACCCAGTCGGTGCTTTGCGGAGCGGAAATCCGCAGGACGCCTTCCGGATAGTCTTTGTTTTGCGGCATGAACTCTTGTATCCCTTCGGAGGGGAACAATGGTGGAGTTGTGGTCTTTCCGTCCATCAATCGAATGGCCGATTTCTTATGGGTGACCAGCGTGAGCAGTGAGCCGGCCCCGTCGCGGTAGAATCCCTTGGCTTGCCGGGTTTCGGCCTTGTACCAATGGTCTGGACGCGATTTGCCTACGAAGATGATGTCGGGAAACTCGTCTTCTTTCTGTACAAACCAGGAGAAGCGATGGAAGGCTCTCCAGTTGGTGCCGGTCTGGTCGTAGAGGATGAAGTAGTCGGTCCCGACCAACAGGATGCTTCGCGAGAGGTATTCCGGCCAGGAGGTCGAGGCCGGTCCGCTGTCAGAACGCAGTTCGGCCATTTGCACCTCGCCCAGATCATAGAGCGGAGCGACGAGTTCGTTCATGCCGATGGTGCAGAAGGTGCCGTCTTTCATGACGCCGAAGTTTGTGACCCCGTCGGTATTGTTTTGTGCATGGTCGCCGGCGGCCTCGTTCTCATGTCCGCTATAGACTTTGTCTTTCGTGTAGAAGTAGAGTCCGCCCGTGTGTCCTTGCCCTTGGTATCCCCATCGGTAGTTGGGTCCTTTGTCTATTTGGTCCAGGTGGATGGAAATCTCCTCATCCGTGTCGACTCCGGCCCGGAGAACGATGCCGTGTCCGGTATATTTGCAGCTGCGGAGGTGCGGATTGGTCCCTTGGTCGGACGTGTCGTGTTGACGTTGGTGTACTTTGGCCCATGGGGTGTCGTTCGGCCGTTCTTCCACGTCTTTGCCCATCGGGCCCAACCAACGCAGGTGTTCGGCCGTCAATGGGTCGAAGTGTTGCAGCCAATTGCCCAGCTCGTAGACGGGTGCGAAGCGTGGCACCTCTCGTCCGCCTCCGTGTGCGCCGTGTGGTGCATAGGTTCGTGCGGCGGTTGTCATGTCCACCATCCACTTGCCCCGTTCGGCCATGCAGGAGTCCGCCATACGGTTCTTCCCGTCGTAGCATTCAAGGGCAATGTTGGAGTGGGCGGTAGGGCGCAGGTAGGCCCAGTTGTAGATTCCGAGGCTTTCCACCCATCGTCCGCCCGATGACTGGTAGCACCCGACTGCGGGGCGGGTGTAGAACTTCCCGTTGATTTCAATCATCTTCTGATAATAGTCGGCCCATTCCTTGGCCATGGGATGTTCAGGGAACAGGAAGGCGGTCTGGCCTGTCACGGCCCATCCGTCGGCAGCCATGTTGGCCGCACCGGCCAGCGAGAAGCGGACGGCGTTCATGGATTCGAGCATGTTGACGTAGCCCGCCAGCAGGAACAACCCCTCTACCGTGGTGCGTTGTTCGGGCGAAAGCGCAGGGTAGTGCTCCAAGTAGTCTTGTGTCCATTGGGAGTAGATGGGCCGATGGGCGATGGAGTGGATGCCTGGAAAACCGTTCTGGCCGGTCATGTAGTAGGCCATGGGCGAGACGATTATTTGCCGGTAGAATTGGTCTGCCGTTTTCCGCATCGGTCGCTTGTCAAACGGGTTTTGCGGCCTGCGTCCATGTGCGGGGTAGGTCAGCACCCAGTTCTTGACGCGGTTCAAGGAGAGCAAGGCATATTGGCGGTGCAACATCATAGAATAGCGGAATCCCATCTCTGTTGAGCGGTCTTTGCCCCCTTTGTCTGCCACTTGGTCGATGTCGTGGTTGAACTGGTCGACCTTCGGTTGTTCTGCTTCCACGCTGGTCAGGGCGATGGCTGTGGATCGTGTGCCGGCCAGGATGGGGTAGCGGCAATAGAGTGTTTGGTGGGTATAACGGAAATAAACCGAGAGGTCTGAAGTGGGTTGCCAGATGCCGTATTGGCGGTCGTTCCAGCGAAGGTGGTCGTAGACGAAGAAGCCCAGTTCGGCGGCTCCCCGTCCGGTCTCCCAAAACGTCATGGCAGGCACCTGCTCACGAGTGGAGTTTCCGCCGAAGGGCAGCAGGCGGTAGATCATTTGCTTGTCCACCTCCTCCACCCATCCGCTGCCGGTCCAGAATGGGTCTTCCTGGCTGTAGTTGGTGTAGGTGGGCTGTTCGATGGGGATGCCGTCGCCTATGGCCATTTCCTTTTGGCGGTCCCAGTTGACGTATTTACGTGTGGGGTGAAAGCCGTTCCACTCCATCTCGAGATACACGCTGTCGGCTTGCGTCAGGCCTTCTATCTCCTCGTCGAGGACGACGAACGGGTAGCCTTGTACTACCTGGATGCGGGCGCGGTAAGTGGCCCCGTTCTCCAGCAGGTAGCATACCTTGCACAAGGCAAACAAGTCACCGCTTTCCTCCACCGATGTCTCCATCCGGACAATCCGGTGGTGTGGCGAGTATAGCCGCCCCGTGCCGATGGTCCGATTGCCTTTGCGGACGGAACAGACGGGGGCGGGTGCTTGATGTCCTTCGGCCTCGAGGCCAGAGGGCAGTGTGACGGCAAATGCATCAGTCCCGACCGTCCATTTTGTTTCCTGGCGCTCAATGCGGACGGGCTGCTCGGCCAAGGGGGCTGTACGTTCGCCTAGATGCAGGACATAGTTGTAACTTCCGCCCCGTGGCAGGGAGGCGAAGAAATAGATGCGTGCGGCTACGAGGCGGCCGTCTTCATACCGTTTGTCTGCCAGTTGGAAAGGGATCGGTTTTCCTGTTTCCCGGTCGGTCAACTCCAACCGGTGCTCGGCATCGATGTCCTTGTCGAAGCAGACAGGGTAGTCAATCAATGTACGGGGCCATTCGTACAAAGGCAAGTCGAACGGGTTCGTATACTGAAATACAACTTCCGGATGGGCTGTTGTGAGCCGGTCGGGCCGGGTGTATCCCGGTAGGACGCACAGTGCAAGAAACAGACAGGAAAGAAGACGTCTCATCGTTGAACGGGGGGGGGAATGGTGTTGGTGAATATTATTTGGCGATCAAGGCATAGGCGCACCAAAGGACGGGGGCTTGTCCGTGCAGGTCACCTACAAGTGCTTTCCGGTTTCGGTAGTGTTCGCTGTCGCTACCCAACATGGTGCCTTCGCATACGTCTTCTACGTCGCCCTGTTCGTTGACACGGGCGGCCAGGGCAATCCATGCTTTGCGGGCGGCCGGACCATATTCGTCAGCCTTCAGCCATTTGTGTTTCACACCGAGAATCATGGCGTAGGTGAACATGGCTGTGCCGGAGGTTTCGTCCCACATGGTAGGGTCGTCCACCAGTTGTTTCCACATGCCTTCGCTGTCCTGCATCTCTTTCAGTCGTCTCATCATTTTGAGATATCCCTGCATGATGGCATCTCTGTCCGGATTGTCGTCGGGGAGCACACGTAGCAGTTCGGCCATGCCGACGGCCATCCATCCGTTGCCTCGTCCCCAGCAGAATGGTGCCGTGGGGGCGTGGAAGAACAGGCCGGATGGTTGCTGGATGGAGTCGAGGTAGAGCACCATTTCCCGGGCGGCACGGTCGATGTATTTCCGGTCGTGCGTGACTCGGTATGCTTGCGCCTGTATGGTGGTGATCATGAACATGTCGTCCAGCCAAAAGCGCGTTTGCCACGAATAACCTTTGTCGGCCCATTCCTTTTGGGGTGCTTGAAAGATATCTGCATCGACGAAATCGCCATACATCGTACTCTTGCAGGCCTTTTGCTCCTGCAGGGTCCATCCTTCGGGCAGTTCCCATTGCGAGTCGGCATAGGCCAGCCCTAAGTCTTTATAGCGTTCTTCGCCCGTTTGCAGGTACAACTCCAAAGGCAAGGCTCCGAACACATTGTTGTCCACGTGGTTGGGCTTGGGCAGGAGGTGCGACTCCGGGCCGAAGAGCGGTTCGAACCGGTCGGTCAGGCGGCGTGTCAGTTCGGAGTCGCCGGTCTCTTTGGCAAACCAGAGGGCTCCGAGCCAGGTGCAGACATCGGGATAGGTGATTTGTGTGCGTGGTTCGTTCACCCGCAGCGGACTGCCATATTGCGAATGCCCTTGCGAGAGGAAACGGTTGGCAATTTTCCGACCGATGAGGGCCGGGTCTGCCTTTGGGGGCAGGTTGCTGAAATGGTTGTCGCTCTTTGGCGTACACGAGACGGCCAGGAGGGCGAGCAGGCTATAGATGAGATTCTTTTTCATGTTCGTCAGATAATTGTAAACTTCCATACCCATGTGGGTTTGTTCTTTCGTTCAACAGAAAGCAGGTACATCCCTGTGTGGAGGTCACCGATGGGCAGTGCAACAGAACCGCCGCACGGGTGGGATGTGGGCCATTGTTTGCAAATGCTGCCGTCGAGGTCAATGATGCTGATGCGTGTCGGCTCTTCCGCTGATGGGAGGTAGAGTGTCAACATCTGCCGGTCGTACTCGACGCGAAACGTATTCTCTTCGTCGCGGGAAGGATAGCTCAGTTGGTTAGTGCCATTCTCGTCCCAGACGATGGTCTCCACATGCTGCCCTTCGCCGTCGTAGAGGTATAATTCGTCTGCCAGGCTTTTCTGCTGTACATACGGGCTGTTGAAGAGGTATTCGTCAGAAAGTGTGAGCGCCACACCGTCCACCATGTAGTTGTCTTGATAAGCCTCGGTGGGCGGAAAGAATTGCAGTTGGAGGACGTTCCCGTCCAGCGAAGTGTATCGCACGGTTGGCTTGTCGGTGTCGTAGTCAATTTGCTCCACGTGAGTCCGCGTCAGGACGGCTTCCTTGAAGCGTTCCAATTCCTCCAACCGGCTTCCTCCTTCGTAGTCGGGACTTACTTCGCTGGTTTCAAGCAACCATGCCCCTTTGCGGCAGGACGTATCTTGCAATGTAAGCACGTCGTGTCCGTCGACAACGAAATCGTTATTGTCCCATGTGTAGGCCTCCAAGGTTTTGAAGGCAAACAACATGCTCCCTGTGTGGCAGAATACCCAGCCGTCCGCCTCGATGCGGTTTTTGATGCCTTTTTTGCTAAAGGGGACGTATATCCGATAGCGTTTGCCCTTGATGTAGCTTTGAGGGACGTTGTATACACCGATGGCTGTTTTGCGGTGTTGCATCACCCGGTGGAACGGGTTTTCTCCGTAGCCCACCGCATTGGCATTGGTATTGTCTGTGGGACGTTCGGGGTTGTCTTGGCAGACAGAAAACACGTTTTCGGCCACATCGCTCTGCCAGGCCAGATAGGTACGCTTGGTCTCTTTGTATGCGTAACAGGAGGTGGCCTTCGACAAGTCGTATGGGATTTCGGTTTGTGTGGCCAACCCGTAGTTCTCGCTCTGGTAGGTATACTTGAATCGCTTCCAGTTCTTTACGTCCTTGTTGCTGCCATTGACGTTGATATCGTTGATGTAACTGGTGTAGACGTATGGATATGTCTTGGACGCATATACTTGTAGCAAGGCCGGATTGGGTTTGACGTTGCGTTGGTATGCCAGCCAGAAATTGGCGCTGGCCGTGTTGTTGGTCACCGTCATGCTTGGGATGAAAAGGTATTTGTTTTCGCGATTGCCAAAGTAGAGCCATGCGAGGGCTGTAATGTTCGAATTGCTGGCTCGTGGCCCGGTGTATAGTTGGTTCCATCCTTTGCTTCGGGGTGGGTTGGCCACGTAGAGTCCCTGGTTCCAGGCAGAGAGCAGACTGGCTATCATCTGCTGATAGACTGCATTGGCTTTGCGGTTCACTTCCTCATCTTGCGCAAACTCGGCCAGCATCCTGACGTACATCAGGTTGGTGGAGAAGTAAATGAAGGCATCTGCCTCGCTACAGTTGTTGTGGAAGAACTTGTCTAACCAGTTGAGCAGACGCGGCCGGTTGTAGTCGCGGATTTGCTGGGTCGATCGCCCATTGCGGTCGGTGAAGTCATCCCATTGTTCCGTGGCCAGGAAGCCTACCGTGTAGCGCATCATGTCTAAGTTGAGAGTGATGCCTTTCGAATTATAATCACCCAGTTGCAGGAATGTCTTGATTTTCGCTTTCAGTGATTCAGACATACGCTCTTTGGTGAGCAGGTAACCATGCAGGGTGGCATGGGCGTAAAACTCGACTCCCGATCCGGAAGAATTGTAGTACAAGTTAGGGTCTTCAATGTACTTGTCGTACATGGCCTCCAGATTGGTCAGTGCGCGGTTGACATCGTGGTTCAAATACAGGCGGGCGAAATAGTAATGTCCGGTGTATTTGGGGTCGCCCCCTACGGGAGAGGTGGCTTTTGCCATGTACTGAATCATGGCATTGCACCTCTCCTCGTAGGTGGCTCCCGAGATCATGGACTGGGCCTGTATCTCGAAAGCCATCAGGAGGGCGACCACAAACAATTGTAGCGAGTGCTTTTTCATCATGGGTGCTTTTGATGATTATCAGCAAAAGTAGTTAAAATGCGATTTTTACAGAGCGGGTCTTGCCTTCTTCCTCGATGGAAAGCAGGTAGGTTCCGTTGTCGTACATGGCGATTGTTTCGCCATTTTGGAGCCAAAGCGTCTTGAGCAAAGCGCCTTGGAGGTTGTACAGGTTCACTTTGGCCTTTGTTTGGATGCCATCGATGCGTACACCGTTGTTGTATGTGCGGATGACGTAGGACGAAGCCGATTCCGGCTGAACCTGCAAGTTGGTCGAGCTGTTGCTGTATTCGCAGGCTCCGAGGTCGTATGAAAGGCCTTCCGGACGTGCGTTTCCTCGGATGTCGGTCGAGGCGAGGGTGTAGTCGGGCACTGTGTTCATCCCTTTGTCGATGAGGTCGGATGTGGATTGAAGTCCCCAGTTGGCTGTTTTGATGGCTTCCAGCGTGCCTTCGAGGAACTCATAACCGATGCCGGCTTCTTCGGTCGGTGCGATGAAGCGCGGGGCGAGACCCTCGGTCACTTCGTCGGTATAGTCGTTCTTTTCGATAAAGGCATACAGTGTGGGATTTTCAATCAAGTTCTTGCCTTCAACCCAGATTCCTGCCCCTTGTTCGCCGCAGTAGGCCGACGATTCCAGCGATCCGGCCTGATTCAGGTTGATGTTGTTGGCATTGCCTTGTTCGTTGACGTTGGCCCAGAATACGGTGTTGTAGATGGTCGACGTGCCATTGGCGAAGATGCCGCCTCCGTCTTTCGAAGCCATGTTCTTAACAATGGTTGCATTGTAAATCTTGCCGCCTCCACTGTGGATGTAGACACCACCTCCACGGTACTCAGACGTATTGTTGTAGACGATGCAGTTCTCCATCGTAGCTTTGTTGTTGAGGAAGACACCGCCCCCCAGGGCGTTCTTGCAGTAGACGACATGGTTGTTGCGGATGACGCTGTTACGGATGACACTGTTTTCGCCGCTGATGTTGACACCGCCTCCGTAGGTGGAGCCGCCTGCTGAGTCGGCGTTCGCGTTTTCGCAGTTTTCAATCAGGCAGGCATCGATGATGCCGTTTCCGTCGACAAATACTCCCGTGCCGTTGACTGCCGAGTTTTTGTTGGCGGCCGACTTGATGTTTCGGATGATGCAACGGCTCAGGATGGCCCCGTTTTTGAGATAGGCTCCCGCCCCGTGGTCGTTGACGTTCGTGTTGTCGCAGATGGTGACACCATCAAGCACGTCGCCAGCTTCATTGATTGTAAACATGCGGAAGCTGGGGTCTTCGTCGGTGTTTCCTACGAAACGTGTCTCGTGTTCGAATTCCCACGGCTCAACGATGCCGTTGCCGTCGCAGTCTTTCAGCGTACGTTGCTCCAAGGACGTTTCTGTTCCGTAGAAACCGCCGTAGATTTTTGCACCAGCCCGCGTATCGTTTACGTTGACCGAACCGGTAAGGGCGTACACGCCTTTGGCCACCCATACCACGTCGCCGGCCAGGATGTTACCCAAGATACCATTGAATTTTCCGTCGGTGATGGTCAGTACTTCATTGTTCTCGTCGGCTGCGATGTGAGACCATGCCTCGGTGTCTCCATCCAAACGGACATACAGATTTTTCGCTTCGAGTTGACACATGCAGGTCGAGGCAAATGCCAGCGAAATAAGTAAACTCTTTTTCATGATGTAATAGGTTTATAGATGAATAATTTGTGTTAATATCCTTCGTTTTGCCACATGACGTTCTTGTCATTGTAGGCGCTTATCTCGGCAAATGGGATGGGGAGCAGCAATTGGTGTTCGCGTACGTTGTAGCGCCCGGACCCCTCGTCCGAATGCATGAAGTGGGCGTTCATGGTTTCGACGGCAATGCCCCAACGAATGAGATCGCACCAGCGCAGTCCTTCGAAAGCGAACTCTACCCGGCGTTCTTGCCGGATGGCTTGGCGGAACGATTCCTGGTCGGGCAGGTCAGCCGGGGTCAGCGCGTCGAGTCCGGCCCGGTTTCGTACGGCGTTCAGGATGCTGAAGGCGGCGCCGGAAGCGTCTCCTTCATATTGCAGTTCGTTCAGTGCTTCGGCATACATCAGTTTGACGTCTGTATATCGCAGGATGGGGAGGTTGTTGGCCCAGTCGTTCTTCTCCTTCGGAGTGTAAGTGTCCCACTTGCAGTATTTCAGGATGAGTTTGGATTTGGTGTCGTACGTACCGTTCACCTTGACGAAGGTTACTACGGACAGAGCCTTCCGCTTGTCTACTTTCGGATCGGTTTCGTAGGCATCCCATAGGTTTTCGGATGCCCGCATATTTCCGCTATATCCTCCGAAAGGAGCAGGATAGGCGGTGTTGGGCAAGGTGATTTTCTCGGGGATGAATCCGGTAATGAACGAACTACCTTCGCCTATCTGTCCACCGATGAATTGCACTTCCCATACGCGTTCTTTCCCGTTGTCCTTCGAGTCGACAAAGCAATCCTCGTAATTGGTTTCCATCTGATAAAGGCGCGGTTCTTGTTCGATGACCATGCCGAGGTATTTCTTGGCTTCATCGAACCGGCGTTGAAACATATAAAGGCGTCCCAACATGCCGGCTGCGGCATAGCGTGTGGCACGTCCGACATTCTTGGCGTCCCACGATTCGGGCAGCAGTTCGATGGCTTGCTTATAGTCATCGATGGCTTGTTCGAATGTGGCTTCCTGAGTCGAGCGTGGTATTTTGTGCAACTCGTCTATGGTCATATTGTGCGTTACGATGGGCATTCCTCCCCATTGCCAGCCGAGGCTCCAATAGGCATAGGCACGCATGATGTACGCTTCGCCCTTGATGTAGTTGCGGGCGGCTTCGTCGGAGAACTGTGCCTGGTCTATTTTGTCGAGAATCAGGTTGCATCGGTCAATCATGGACCAATAGATTTTCCAGGCGTTTGTCCATACCGATTCGTTCGACGAATCCACAAAACGGCCTACGTTGTTGGCATTGCGGGAGTCATCGCTTCGGTGGTTGATGTACATGAACCAGCAGGAATTGGTGTTGTACAGCAGTTGCTGTTTCCCATAGACGGCCGTGATAGCTTGCTGGAAATCGGCTTCGTTCTGGTATCCTTCTTCTACTGTATAGTCGGACAAGGGCGTGATGTCGAGGAAACCATTGCATCCCGTCAGGGCGTACAAGGCAGACAAGACGGCTGCATAGGTGAATTGTTTGATTGCTTTCATGGTTGAAATATGTTGAGTTTAGAATACGAGATTAACGCCTAACGTGTATTTCCGGCTCATCGGATAGGTGCTGTAGTCGACACCTGCCCGGGTGGTGGTGTTGCCGTAGCTGTTGGTTTCGGGCGATACGCCGGGATAGTTGTCGAAAGTAGCCACGTTGTCGAGCGAGACATACACCTTGGCCCGTTTCAGGAAGGTCTTTTGCAGTAGCGATCCCGGCAGGGTGTAGCTGAGGGTGATGTTTTTGATTCGTAGATAGGACGTGTCGTAGATTCGCAGGTCGGAGTTGTTTTCGTAGGTGGAATTCCGGTTGTAGATGTTGGGGGTCTTTCCGTCCCACGACATATCCACGCCCAGGAAGTAGGGAGTGGGGTCTCCCCTGTCGCCATAGATGGTGGCATAATCTGGTTTCCAGCAACGCACCCAGTGCGAGAACTGGTTGTCTCCGGGCTTACCATAGTCGAGCGAGCGCTGTCCGAGGAACATGACGTCGCCTCCGATTTGTCCTTGCAGCAGGACGCTGAGTTCGAACCCTTTGTAGGAGAAGCGGTTTGTCATGCCGTAGATAACATCCGGGATGTTGTTGCCGTAGGGCACGAGGTCGTCTTCGTTGATGACACCATCGCCCACCCATTGTCCGTCTACCAGTTTGGTGGGCTGGTCTACCATCTTCACGTTGCCCATGCGTTGCCCCGGATAGACGGCGACGAGCGGTTTGTTTTCATCGGGTGTGCCGTCTTCTTTCTTTTCAAAGTCGTCGGCCGTCAGGACTCCGTTGGTGCGGTAGCAGTAGAATTGCGACACCGGGCCGCCTACGCGGGTGATGAATTTGCCGTCCCACATGGCGTCGGTGAAACTTTCGATGCCGCCCATGTCGAGCACCTTGTTCTTGTTGCCGGACAGGTTCAGCGTCGTGGACCATTTGAAGTCGCCCGTCAGGTTGTGCGTGGTGATGTCGAGTTCCCATCCCTTGTTCTGGATGGAACCGAGGTTGGTGCGGATGTTTTCGTATCCGCTGGTCAGCAGCGTAGGCAGGTTGAACAAGAGGTTCTCCGTCTTGTTGATGTAGTAATCGAAGTTGAGTTGCAGTCGGTTGCGAAAGGCCGAGAAGTCAAAGCCGAAGTCCAGGCTGGCGGTGCTTTCCCACTTGAGGTCTTTGTTCCCGATGTTTTTAGGTGCCATGCCGGCTTGAAGCACGTTCCCGAAGGCGGCATTGTCCTTGGTCAGCACGGACAGGTAGTCGTAATAGCCGATTCGGTCGTTTCCGGATTTTCCCCAGGACACTCTCAACTTCAGCAGTGAAAGCCAGTCGGCCGAACGGAGGAACGATTCTTCGTTGATTTTCCATCCGGCGGAGAAGGCTGGGAACACGCCCCAGCGGTTGTTGTTGCCGAAACGCGACGATCCGTCGCCGCGCAGGGAGGCGTGGAACAGGTAGCGGTCTTTCAGGTTGTAGTTGATTCGTCCGAAGAAGGAAGCCGTACGTATCTGGTATTTTTCCGTGGAGGCTTTTTTAGCCAGGGAGGCCACGTTGAGTGTCGAGATAGTTTCGAGGGGCCATCCTGTGGCCTCCGCATCAATACGGTATTTGTCGGCAGCATCGGCGCTTTGTCCCACCAAGACGTTCAATTCGTGGATTCGTCCGAAGGTGGCATCGTAGGTCAAGGTGTTTTGAATGGACCATCCATCGTTGCTGTAGGCATAACTTTTTCCTACGGTGACGTTGTTGTTGTTATAGGTTACATTGCCAGGGATGAAGTATTCGTATACTTTGCCATCGTAGTTGTAACTGTACTGCGACTTGAAGACGAGCCCTTTGCAGAGGTTGAGTTCCAGCCAAGCAGATGTTTGCAATTTGGTCTGCGTGGTTTTGTCGATGGTTTCCTTCAGCCTTTCGACAGGATTGGGGTAGACCGTGATACCCAGATTAGGGAAGCCCCAGTCGCGGGTCGCTTCGTCCAACTTGACGATGGGTGCTTGCATCAGCGCGTGTTGGATGATGGTTTCCTTGCCCTGTGCTTCTTTGTTGTCCTGCTTGCTTCGCGAGGGTGCGATGCTCAAGCCCACCTTGATGTATTTGGAGATGTTGAGCGTTCCGTTCAGGCGGAAATTGATACGATTATAATAGGTCTCCTTGATGACACCTTTTTGATCATAGTATCCTCCGGAGAAATAGATGCTTCCCAATTTGTTTTGCCCCGAGGCCGATGCTTGGTAACTTTGGACGGGTGCGGTACGTGTGATGGCCTTTTGCCAGTCTGTTGTGGTCAAATCGGGGTCGAGCCATTCGTCGGGTATCTTATTAGCGTCGGCACGTGCGCTCATGGGATCGTCCATCGATCCTCCGCTGCGCAGGTGATCATTGTTGCGCTTCCAGATGTTGAATGCGAGCCATTCTTTGGCATCCATCATGCTGACGAATTTCTCAGGATCTTGCAACCCATAGAAGGCATCCAGCGTGACGGTGGGCGTACCTTCTCCTTGTTTGGTTTCGATGAGGATTACGCCGTTTGCTCCGCGTGCACCGTAGATAGAGGTGGCGGAAGCATCTTTCAGTACTTGGATGGAGGCCACATCTGCAGGGTTCAGTCCGCTCATGTTATCGTAGGGCACTCCATCAATAACGTACAAGGGGTCACTGCTACCGTTGATGGTGTTGATGCCTCGAATCCGGATTTGCAGTTCCTCGCCCGGTATTCCGCTGGTGCTCTGGGCGCGTACGCCAGCCAGGTTTCCGGCCAGTGCTTCACCCAGTGTGGCGATGGGCCGTTCTTGCACGGCTTCGTCTGTCATGCGTGAAACGGACGAAATCAGGTTCTGTTTCTTCACACTGCCATAGCCGATGACGACGACTTCGTCGAGGGCTTTGCTGTCCTCGGAGAGGACGATTTTCAGGGGTTTCCCGGTCGCTGAAACGGTGCGCGACAGGAACCCGATGTACGAAACGACCAACGTGGAGCGCGCGGGCGCTTGGAGGGAGAACCGTCCGTCGACATCGGTAATGGTGCCCGTCTGCGTCCCTTTCACTACGATATTGGCACCGATGATGGGTTCTCCATTGGTGTCGACGACGAGGCCGGTGAGGGTGTTTTGCGCCCAAGCGAGGTGGCAACAGAACCAAAGTAACGTTGTCCCCATGGCTTTGAGCATTCGGTGGAAAAGCTGTGCTTTCATAGACTTTTTTTTAGGTTACTTAAAAGTTTCGTCCGCCGGAAGCGGATGAGGCAAAAGTAGGTCGGCTTGCGCAATAGGGGTAGGACAATCGTCCGTTTCTCTGTGAAAATTGTAACAAAAGGGCATAAGGGGGCGTTGTCGGTATATTTGTGCGGCCGGTTGGATACAAAAGTCCGGGTTGGACTGTCAGTCCTCGTGTCCGTCGGCCTGCTTGCGCTGAAACTCCGTAGGGGTTATCTGGAACACCTGCTTGAAGACCCGCGAGAAGTAAGACGGGTCGGAGAATCCCGTTTGGTAGGCTACCTCAGCAATGGTGTACTGGGAGTCGCGCAGCAGGTCGGCCGCCATCTTCATGCGGATGTGTACAATCAGTTTGTTGGGCGACAAGCCCGACACGGCTTTTATCTTTCGGAAGAACTGCATCCTTCCGTAACCCATGGCCTCGTAGAGGTCGCTTACCTGTAGGTCGGTGTCGGCGGCACGTTCGCGGATGAGGTCAATCAGTTTGTCCATGAACGGGTCGGTCGAGGCTATCTCCGGGACGCCGACATCCATCGCCTTCATTTTCTGCTCGAAGAGCCGGCGCAGGCGGATGCGGTTTTGAAGCATGCTCTGTATTTTGGCTTTGAGGACCGAGGGGTTGAACGGCTTTAGGATGTAGTCGTCGGCTAAGACGGCGTAACCCGCCCGGATGTGTTCGTCCATGGCCTTGGCCGTCAGCATCAGGAAGGGGATGTGGGCCGTTTGCGGATTGTGCTTGATGTGTGCGCAAAACTCCAGTCCGTCCATGCGGGGCATCATGACATCGCTGAGGATGAGGTCCGGCAGCTTCTCCGTGGCCAGTTCCAGCCCGCTTTGCCCGTCGGATGCCGTCAGTACGTGGTAGGAGTTTTCAAGTTGGCCTACGAGGTAATGACGCAGGTCTTCATCGTCTTCGGTGACGAGGACCACTATGCCTTCGAGGTCTTCTCCCGGATCGCTTTCTGGTACGTCGGCCGGATGGTTGCTCGAGACCGTATCCAGCGGCCTGACGCTTCCTTTCTCCAGTTGTAGGGTGGCGGGGTCCACGCCCTCTTCGGCAAAGGTTACCTGGTCGGCCGCGTAGGCCTCGCGTCCGAGTGTCAGTTCCACAAAGAAGGTGGCCCCCTCTCCGGGCTTGCTTTCGGCCCAAATGCGCCCATGGTGCAGCCCGACAACGTATTTGGCCAGGCTCAGTCCGATGCCGCTGCCGAACAGTCGGCCCACATTTCCCTGTCGAACCTGAAAGAAAGGGTCGAAAATCTTGTCGATGTATTCGGGGGCGATACCCTCACCGTAGTCGCGCACGGTGAGTCGGAGTTTACCCCCCCCCCGGGCAAGCGACGCCACCTGGATGGTGCTGCCGTCGGCGGAATGTTTCAGTGCGTTCGACAGGAGGTTGAGCACGACCTTCTCCATCAGGTCAGCATCGGCCCACCAGTCGTTGCCGTAGTAGTCGTTGGTGTAGCGGATGGTGATGTTTCGTTTGTTGGCCAGTTCCGTAAAACTGTCGATGCACTCGGTCATGAAGGAGGCGGCGTTGAGGGCAGACAAGTTGAGTCGCATGGCCCCGTGCTCCAGTTTCCGAACATCCATCAGCTGGTTGACGAGCAAGAGCAACCGGTTGGCGTTCTTGCATATCTGGCCGACCGGGTATGCGAACTGTGGAGGCAGGTCCGGATGGTTCAGGAGGTCTTCGGCCGGTCCTTTGATGA
>JBJEHD010000048.1:0-2550 GCA_051875715.1 Bacteroidaceae bacterium | reverse complement strand
GAGGTACTCAGCCCTAATTTCTATCGTCTCCAAAAGTTTTACCGGACAGCAATATTAATAAATCGGCCATCCAAAAGAGGATGCTCCCTCGGAATGGCGGTGCAAAGGTAACAAGACCGCCCGATACGGGCAAGAAAGGGCAGTCTACAAAGCGGTCTACAAAATGATAAAACCGCCTCAAATAACTACTTGAGGCGGTTTCTATGATGGGATATACGAAGGTGGGGCTACTTGGCAAAGAGGAGCTCGCGATACTTGGGCAGCGGCCATATCTCATCGTCCACCTCCATCTCCAGGTGGTCGATGTGTTCGCGGATGCGCTCCAGATAAGGGCTGACCTTCTCTTCGTAGGCGAAGGCCTTGGCTTCCTGTCCGTCCAGGTGGTTGGCCACCTTGCGGGCCTCGGTCATCTCGCGCACCAGCATCTTGATGTCCGTCACGCGGTGCGAAATCTCGCGCACCAGTTCCTTGCGGTCGTGGCTGAGGGTGGCGTATTCGTCGGCGTCGAACAGTTCCTTCAGTCCGCGCAGGTTTTCGAGCAGGCGGTTCTGGTAGGCCACGGCCGTGGGCACGATGTGGTTGAGGGCGAGGTCGCCCAGCACGCGGCTTTCGATTTGCACCTTTTTGGTGTATTTCTCTAGTTCCACCTCGATGCGGCTGGCCAGTTCGTTTTCGTTGAAGATGCCTTCGCCGAGCAGCACTTCGCGTGCCTGCGGGTCGTTGTATTTCATTAGGGCTTCCGTGACGTGGTTGATGTTGGTCAGTCCGCGTCGGGCGGCCTCCTGCTTCCATTCGTCGGAGTATCCGTCGCCTTCGAAGCGGATGTCCTTCGAGGCGTTGATGGTCTCCTTCAGCACGCGGAACAGGGCCTCGTCGGTGTGCATGCCTTCCTCCACGAGGCGGTCCACCTGCGCCTTGAACTGGTTCAGTTGGTGGGCCATGGCGGCGTTGATGGCAATCATGGCGGCGGCGCAGTTGGCCGACGAGCCTGCGGCCCGGAACTCAAACCGGTTGCCGGTGAAGGCGAAGGGGCTTGTGCGGTTTCGGTCGGTGTTGTCCAGCAGGATTTCGGGGATGCGGCCGATGCCCAGTTTCAGTCCTTTCTTTTCTTCGGCGGTGAGGTCTTCCGACCCGACCACGTCCAGCATGTGGGCGAGGTGCCGTCCCAGGAAGATGGACAGGATGGCGGGAGGGGCTTCGTTGGCTCCCAGCCGGTGGCTGTTGCCGGCGCTCACGATGGAGGCGCGCAGGAGGTCCTGGTTTTTGTACACCATCATCAGCACGTTGACGATGAAGGTGAGGAACAGCAGGTTGCCCTTCGGTGTCTTGGCCGGGGCAAACAGGTTGACGCCCGTGTCGGTGCAGAGCGACCAGTTGTTGTGCTTGCCCGATCCGTTCACTCCCTTGAAGGGCTTCTCGTGCAGCAATACGTGGAAGTGGTGCTTCTGGGCGATGCGCTTCATCAGGTCCATCATGAGTTGGTTGTGGTCGTTGGCCAGGTTCACGTCCTCGAAGATGGGGGCCAGTTCGAACTGGTTCGGGGCCACCTCGTTGTGTCGGGTCTTCACGGGGATGCCCAGTTTGTGGCATTCGAGGTCCACTTCCTTCATGAAGGCCGTCACGCGGGGCGGGATGGAGCCGAAATAGTGGTCGTCCAGTTGCTGGTCCTTGGCCGACGAGTGACCCATGAGCGTCCGTCCGGTCAGGCACAGGTCGGGCCGTGCGTTGAACAGCGCGCTGTCTACCAGAAAGTATTCCTGCTCCCAGCCCAGGTTGGCGAAGACGCGTGTCACGTTCTTGTCGAACAGGCGGCACACCTCGGTGGCGGCTTTGTCGACGGCGGCGAGGGCCTTCAGGAGCGGAGTCTTGTAGTCGAGTGCTTCGCCCGTGTACGAGATGAAGATGGTGGGGATGCAGAGGGTGGTGTCGACCACGAAGGCGGGCGACGACACGTCCCATGCCGTGTAGCCGCGTGCCTCGAAGGTGTTTCGGATGCCTCCGTTGGGGAACGACGAGGCGTCCGGCTCTTGCTGGATGAGCAGTTTGCCCGAGAAACGTTCGATGACGTCACCCCCGTCGGTGAGTTCGATGAAGCCGTCGTGCTTCTCGGCCGTCCCGTCGGTGAGCGGTTGAAACCAGTGGGTGTAGTGGGTTACGTTGAACGTCTTGGCCCAGCTTTTCATGCCGCCTGCGATGAGGTCGGCCATGCTCCGGCTGATGGGTGTTCCTTTTTCGATGGCGTCTGTCACGGCCTGAAAGGCCTCGCGCGGCAGATATTCTTGCATTTTCTTCCGGTCGAACACGTGAATGCCGTAGTAGTCGGACAGTTTGTTGGAGGGGATGGTCACGTCAACCGGTCGACGGTTGGCGAGTTCTTGCAGGGCAAAAAAACGCATTTTTGACATAATGAAGTAAATCTTTTGTTGGTTGTTGCGCGGCAAAAGTACGAAAAATCCTGTTCACCCCAATCGGTCGGCCCCCTCCGATTTCAATTTAGCCCAAATCGGTCATTAGCGTTATGATGATAACAACTTCTATTTTTGAGCAGAT
>JBJEHD010000047.1:0-13834 GCA_051875715.1 Bacteroidaceae bacterium | reverse complement strand
CCGGATAGTCGTCCCGATACAAATCCATGAAGTCGTTCAGCCGGTTGCAGACGTATTGGCTGAACTCGCTCTCCAGCGTATCGAGATTGCCGCCCACCCGAGAGAAATCCAGGTAGAGCACCTGATAGTGATTCCGCAGCGGCGTGGGATGTTGGCCCACCCACAGGTCACCAAACAATTCATCGAACTCGCCGGCCATGGACTTGTCGTAGTAGGCACGCATCATGTTCAGGAAAAGGCTCTTGCCGAAACGGCGCGGACGGATGAAAAACAGCGTGTCCGACTGCTCCTCCAGTTGGGGCAGGTACATCGTCTTGTCCACATAGTACAGGTTACGCCTCCTCACCGACATAAAATCCGATACCCCGTAGGGCACTCTTCTGATTCCTTCCATCTGACTTCTCCTTTCGTTCAATGTTGCTACGATGCTTTATCAAGCAAATGTAGGTAAACTTGTTGGATTGTGCAAGCGGTTGTTGCTAAAGTTCCTCTATCTCCCCGAGGAAGCACCTTTTGCCAAGATGTCCACCCTCGCCGGAGAAGAAGAAATATACACTGTCTCACTCCTCGCGCACTAGTTCGAACTGCTCCAGGTGGATGCCGCCGATGGCTACGGTCATGTTGCCGATGGCGAGAACGAGGCAACGGTCGCGGTTGATGCGGACAATGTAGCCTTCGAGGCCGGCCAGGAAGCCGGAGACGATGCGAAGGCGGGTGTTGCCGTCGGCATAGCGCTGCAGGGGATGGAGCAAGAGGCGGACGCGGGCCGGGTCGTGGGCCATGACGCGCATGAAGATTTCCATGCGGGCGTGGGGGATGACGGCCGGACGACCGGTGCTGCAGTCGTTGACCAGGTGGAGGCCGTCGAAACGGAGGTCGAGGTACTGCTGAAGCTGGCGGGCCGTGCCGCGGACGAACACCAGTCCGCTGACGGTGGGCGTCTCAACGCCTTTCACTCCATGCTTCTTGCGCTGATAGCGGACGGAGCGGTGGATGTAGTGTTCCAGGCCGTCGCGCTGCAGCACGGCTTCAAAGGATTTGACTTTGCTATGATGGATGAAAAGATAACTCCAGGGGAGCGAATCGGATGGGAACGGGAGGACGGCATCGGCACATAGCCCTACCTCGGAACCGGTGGGTGAGACCGGCTCGGTAACGTGGATGCCCTTTAGGATGTTTTTATGTCCGTCGGCGATAGAAAGAGGGTTTAAACTATCCAGTTCCGTCATCCCTCCGTCTATTTTATGTCTTTGTCGGCCATCCTCGTCGAGAACGACCCGGCACAGACGTGTAAAATAGTTCTCATCACTTTGTTGTTTCAACAGGTAAGGCAACGTGCCTCGCCCCGAATTTCCGCCCTTTCGGACGGGTGTTCGCGAGGCAAAGGTACGACAATTTTGCGATTAGGCAACACGAAGACGTGCTATTTTGCATTTACCAGCACACGACTCTTTCTTTTTGACCTTGCTATGCCCTTTCATCGCGAGTACTCACAAGCGCCCTCGTGCATACTCGCGCAAGCTGGTGCGAGTATGCACGAGGCGGCCCGAGGGTATGCTCCCCGACGACCTACCCTACTCTTCCTCGAAGAAATCGATGAGGGCCTGGTTGGTCTGATGGACGAGCGAACGGTCCAGCGAGGCCAGGTAGACGAGTGTGGTCTGGTCGTTGTCGTGGCCAAGGCCTTCGCTGATGATGGGCAGAGGGACGTTCAGGGCACGGGCGGTGGTGGCCCACGTGTGGCGGGCCACATAGGTGGTGAGTGGCATGGGAAGGCCTATCAGCCGGCCCAACTTCTTCAGGTTGCGGTTGACGCACTGCTGGGCCTGCTCGAACTGGCGGCGCTCGGTGCCTTCGGTCGGCCGGAGGATGATGGGCAGCAGGTAAGGACTGCCGGCACAGGAGGCCGCATAGCGGTCGACCAAGGCCTGCATCTGGGCGGTCCACTCGATGCAGATGCGCTGGTGGGTCTTCCGACGGACGTAGACCAGCATGCCGCCGCGCAAGTCGGACTTGCGCAGGTAGGCCATGTCGACAAACGACATGCCGCGGGTGTAGAGGCTGAACAGGAACAGGTCGCGCGAACGGGCCTGCGACGAACCGGGCGGCAACTCCAGGCGGCGGAGGGCCCGCACCTGCTCGGGTGAGATGGCACGGTGGGAGGTCCGGCCGTAGGAGGTATGGACGCGGGAAAACGCCTTAGCCGGGGCGGAAATGCCTTCGGCCAAAGCCCGGTTGTAGACCGTACGGAGGGTGCGCAGGTAGAACGCAACGGTGTTGCGGCACAGGCCGGCATCCAGCAGATGGGCCTCATACCGCTCCAGCAGCGCCGGCGTGAGGGACTCGAAAGGCACGTCCTTGCCTTGGAGGAACCGACGGAGGCTGCCCATCGTGCTGCGATAGGTCTTGGCCGTGCCTTCACGCTTCATCCGGACCAGCCAATCAATCTGTTGCTGCATGTAACTGAGTACCGCGTCTTTGCGGCCGGATGTGCACAAAGACGACACGGGAATACGAATCCTTGACATAGTGTTTTTACGATTACAACGGACACCACAGAGGGGGTGCCGCTTGAAGTGAATAATAAGGTTTGGATGTCCGGGCGAAGGTAAGCCCAAAAATCGGGTGCCCGTGACATCCTTCGAACGAAAACCGCCACATACGGCGACGACTGTTTTCCGAAAAAGAACATAATTCGGGAAATACCGACTTGTGTATTCCGGCGCATGCCTTTATTTTTGCACAGAAATTAAAAAAATGTATCATCATACCACGATTCAACAGAGAAAAACATGGAAAAAGTAATCATCAACTCGTACGAAGAATTTGAAGCACTGGTGGGCAAACGCATCGGCGTGTCGGACTACCTCCCGCTGACCCAGGAACGCATCAACCTGTTTGCCGACGCCACGCTGGACCACCAATGGATACACGTGGACACGGAACGCGCCAAGGCGGAAAGTCCGTTCAAAAGCACCATCGCGCACGGCTACCTCACGCTCTCCATCCTGCCCTACCTGTGGGAACAAATCATCGAGGTGCACAACCTGAAAATGATGATCAACTACGGCATCGAAAAAATGAAGTTCGGACAAGCCGTCCTCTCGGGACAGAAAATCCGGCTGACGGCCGACCTGCATTCGCTCAGCAACCTGCGCGGAGTGGCCAAGGCGGAAATCAAATTCGCCATCGAGATTGAAGGCGAGAAAAAGAAGGCGCTGGAGGGCATCGCCGTGTTCCTCTACTACTTCAACGCCTGACGAAAACGAAGAGACGGTGTGCCGCAACAACCATTCGGACGCACCTCAGAGGCTGTGTCAAAATCCCACTTTTTGGCACAGCCTCTTTTGCGTTATGGAAATAGAAACAGGCAAAACGGCTCTGATATGGAAATAGAAATGGAGAAAAACGCTCTGTTATGGAAATAAAAAACGAGAAAAACAGCCCTGATATGGAAATAGGAATACAGGTGTCCTACGACATCTCGGCCGAGAAGACACGAAACAGAGAAATAAGAGGACTGAAGAACGCGGCCAAGAAGCTCAACTGCAACCGGCTGACGCTCGTCACCTTCGAAGAGCACGAAACAATCGAAGAAGACGGATGCACCATCCACATCGTCCCCGCCACGGAGTGGCTGCTTGCCAGATAGAAACCGCCGCACGGACTCCCCGAAAAAAAATGGCAGAAAAATGTCCGCTTCTCATTTCCTTTGGGTATATTTGCAATTGTTTAGGCAGAGATTCTGCCGTATATATATAATAAAAGGAGTAGAAAAATATGGCAATGCATACTTGGTTTGAATGCAAAATCAGATATGAAAAGGTGATGGAGAACGGCATGAACAAGAAGGTGACCGAGCCCTACCTGGTGGACGCACTGAGTTTCACGGAGGCAGAGGCACGAATCATCGAGGAAATCAGCCCCTTCATCTCAGGCGAATTTACGGTGTCGGACATCAAACGGGCCAACTACAGCGAACTCTTCAGCAGCGAAGAGGAAGCGGCCGACCGATGGTTCAAATGCAAACTGTACTTCATCACCCTGGACGAGAAAAGCGGAGCGGAGAAGAAGACGGCCACGAACGTGCTGGTGCAGGCGGCCGACCTGCGCGACGCCGTGAAGAAACTGGACGAGGGCATGAAGGGCACCATGGCGGACTACGTCATCGCCTCGATGGCAGAAACGGCCATCATGGACGTATATCCCTACAGCGCCGAGCCGGATGTGAAACCGGAATTCCCGGACGCCGGACAACGATAAGCCCTCCACGAACCCCCTTTAACCATCGGAGAAAGCCATGATTGGAGACAACATACGCAGCATCTGCGCCGAACTGCCGCAAGGCGTACGGCTGGTGGCCGTGTCGAAATTCCACCCGAACGAAGACCTGACAGAGGCCTACGAGGCCGGACAACGCATCTTCGGCGAAAGCAAGGTGCAGGAAATGACGGCCAAACACGAGGCGCTGCCGAAGGACATCGAGTGGCACTTCATCGGACACCTGCAGACCAACAAGGTGAAATACATGGCCCCCTACGTGGCCATGATACACGGCATCGACAGTCTCCGGCTGCTGGAGGAGGTGGACAGACAGGCGGCCAAAGCCGGACGGACCATCGACTGCCTGCTGCAAATACACATCGCCCACGAAGAGACAAAATTCGGTTTCAGCCCCGACGAGTGCCGGGCCATGCTGGCCGAAGGACGATGGCGCGAACTGAAGCACGTACGCCTGTGCGGACTGATGGGCATGGCCACGAACACCGACGACGAGGCTGAAATCGGGCGGGAATTTGCCGGGCTCAAGCGGTTGTTCGACGAACTGAAGCAAACCTGTTTCGCCACCGACGAGGCCTTCAAGGAACTGTCGATGGGCATGACCCACGACTACCACCTGGCCATCGAACACGGCAGCACCCTGGTGCGCATCGGAACCAAAATATTCGGAGAAAGAAACTATTAAAAAAATAATACTCACTATCATGAACCAACTGAAAACCACATTCGCCGGACTGAACCTGAAGAGTCCGGTCATCGTCAGCAGTTCGAACCTGACAAACAGCGCCGCCAAGAACAAAAAATTGGAAGAAGCAGGCGCAGGTGCCGTCGTACTGAAATCGCTCTTCGAAGAACAAATCATGCTGCAGGCCAAACAACTGGACAACGCATCGATGCAGTCGCCCGAAAGCATGGACTACCTGAACCAGTATGTGCGCTCGCATCAACTGACGGAATACATCAACCTGATTCAGGAGACGAAGAAGGTGTGCACCATCCCCGTCATCGCCAGCATCAACTGCTACAACAACGACGAATGGACCGACTTTGCCCGCAAAGTGGAAGCAGCCGGAGCCGACGCGCTGGAAATCAACATCCTGGCCGTACAGACGGAAGCCGATGCCGCCTACGGCGAATTTGAACGCCAGCACATCGAAATTCTGAAGAACGTGAAGAAGCAGGTGAACATCCCCGTCATCCTGAAACTGGGCAGCAACCTGACCAACCCCGTCGCCCTCGTGCAGCAACTCTATGCCAACGGAGCTGCCGCCGTGGTCTTGTTCAACCGCTTCTACCAACCCGACATCGACATCGACAAGATGGAATACACCGCCGGCGAAGTGTTCAGCCATCCGGCCGACCTGGCCACCTCCCTCCGCTGGACGGGCATCGCATCGGCAAAGGTGTCGAAACTGGACTATGCCATCTCCGGCGGCGTGCATGACGGCAAGGCCGTGGTGAAAGCCCTTCTGGCCGGCGCATCGGCCGTGGAAGTATGCAGCGCCATCTTCCAGCAAGGCGACGCCGTCATCGGTGCCATGAACGAAGCCGTGGCCGCCTGGATGGACAAGAAAGGATACACAGGCATCGGCCAGTTCAAAGGCAAGATGAACGCCAGCCAGGTGGAAGGCATCAACATGTTTGAACGTACGCAGTTCCTGCGCTACTTCGGCACAAAGGAATAAAGGCCAACCGCCCCGCCCCAAAAGGACGGCGCGGCATGACGGCCAATCGGCAGTATGGCTGTCGGCCATCCACAGACGCACCTTAGGGCGGTGTGTCATAATGGCCAATCTGCGGCGTTGCTATCGGCATTCGGCCTTGGTCGTGTACGCCAGTACACTCCCTTCGCCCTCAGCCTCAGCGCCTTGCATCTCGACCATTCTGACGCACCTTTGAGGTTGTGCCAAAACACGGAGTTTTGGCACAACCTCTTTTCTTTTTTTTGCATTTCAGCGTTGGCTTTGTGGCGCAAAAATGCTTTATTTGCACATCTTATAAACGATTAGATAAACGGAAATTATGAAGAAATCAGCATTGACCGGCTGGCTGCTTTGCCTGGCCACCTGCGTATGCGCCGCACCGGCCCGACGGGTCGTACGAACCGTGACGCAACCGGACGGAACCACCGTATCCGTCGTCAAACAGGGCGACGAACACTTTCACTTCTACACCACCACCGACGGCATCGCACTGAGCCGCGACACCGAAGGGCACTACTACTATGCCCAGGTGGACGAAAACGGACAAATCAGCGCTACCAACATCCTGGCGCACGACGAGGCCTTCAGAACCGCAGCCGACGCGGGATTCGTCAGGGTGCGCGACATCCAGACCAGCCGACTGAACCAGGCGGCCAATCGTGCCAAAAGCCTCTACAACGCAGCCGTACTCACGGCTACGAGCGAGGTGCCGCAGACCGGACGGCCGCGCATCCCCATCATCCTGATTGAATATGCCGACGTGAAGTTCAGCGAAGGCGACAAGGCACACGAAGGATACACCAAACGTATCGCCACCAAGGGGTACAGCGAAGGCAAAATATACGGCAGCATCATCGACTATTTCTACAGCCAATCGTTCGGCAAGTTCGACCCGCAGTTCGACATCATCGGGCCGGTGACCCTCTCGCAAAAACGTGCCTACTACGGCGGCAACAATAACAGCGGCGGCGACAAGAACGCCGAAGGCATGGTGAGCGAAGCTTGCCAACTGGCCAAGACACAAGGCTTGGTGCCGGACTATTCGGTGTACGACAACGACAAGGACGGTGAGGTGGACGTCATCTACACCATCTATGCCGGTGTGGGCGAAGCGTCGAGCGACGTAGCCGAATCGGTCTGGCCCCACCAATACTGGCTGAAATATGCACCGGGCGGATGCCCCACTTACGACGGCGTGACGCTGAACAAATACGCCTGCAACAACGAACTCTACGGACGGGAAATTGACGGAATCGGCACCTTCTGCCACGAGTTCAGCCATTGCCTCGGCCTGCCCGACTTCTACGACACCAACTACCGATACACGGGTATGTTCGTGTGGGACCTGCTGGACATGGGCGGCTACAACGGCGACGGACACATCCCCGCCGGATACAGCGCCTACGAACGGAACTTCATGGGGTGGATGGACATCGAGGAACTGAGCGAAGCAGCCACCATCGAACTGAACCCGCTCAACTCGAACAAGGCTGCGGCCTACCGCATCACCAACCCGAGCGACCCCAACGAATACTTCATTTTGGAGAACCGCCAGCAAACGGGCTGGGACAGCGCCCTGTGCGGACACGGCATGCTGGTGTTCCACGTGACCTACGACGAAGACGCCTGGAACCGCAACATCGTGAACAACTACCCCTTACAACGCATGACACTGGTGCCTGCAGACGGCTACTTCCTGGACTCTCCCACCGACCTGCCCGATACCCTCTCGCTGGCAGGAGACCCCTACCCCGGCATCACAAAGAACGCTGCCATCAACTCGTTTAGAGTGAACACGGGAAGCGCCCTCAAGACTTCTGTAACCAGCATCGCCGAAACGGACACAGTCATCAACTTCCAGTTCATGGGAGGCGTGCTGACCACTCCCTATACCAGCCCGGCCACCCAAATCACCACCACCGGATTCACGGCCAACTGGGAAAAAGCCAAGGAGGCCGATGCATACACCTTGCTCGTGAAAAAAATCAGCAATGCAACCTCGGCTGAAGGCGAACGCGACACCGTCGTGGTACGCACCGTCCGCGTGGAAGGAAACGTAGGCTCGTATGCCGTGACCGACCTGGAGAAGGACAACCTCTACATCTATGCCGTCAAGACGCACCTGGGCAACAACACTTCGCGCTACTCGGCATACGCTACGGCCGACCTGACCGCCACCCAGCTGACCACAGTGCAGACGAACGCCCGCAACGCCATCTACCCGATGGAAGGCGGCATTGCCATCGCGGCCGACGAGGCATCCGAAGCCTGCCTCTACAGTGCCGACGGCCTGCTGAGACAACGCATCAGCCTTGCCCCCGGCATCAACCGCATCCCCTGCCAGAAAGGCATCTACATAGTCCGGACCGGCGGACAGACGACGAAGGTTGTCGTGGCCGAATAAGCCATACAGAACAGTCGGAAAGCAAGAAAGGCGAAAAAAGTATCGAATTCGTTACTTTTTTCGCCTTTCTTAGATGGAATTATACACCAAACGTATATATTTGCACAAACCATAATCAAATGTGCATATAATCATGGAAGAAAGTTTCATTGCTTACATTGAATCGAGCATCAAGAAGAACTGGGACCTGGACGCCCTGACAGACTACAAAGGGGCCACGCTCCAGTATAAAGACGTAGCCCGGAAAATAGAAAAAATCCACATCATATTCGAAGAAAGCGGCATCAAGAAAGGCGACAAAATAGCCGTTTGCGGACGAAACAGTTCGCATTGGGGCGTGACCTTCCTGGCCACGCTGACCTACGGAGCCGTCGTCGTGCCCATCCTGCACGAATTCAAAGCCGACAACGTCCACAACATCGTAAATCACTCGGAAGCCAAACTCCTCTTCGTGGGAGACATGGTGTGGGAGAACCTCAACGAAAGTGCCATGCCCGAACTGGAAGGCATCATCTTAATGAACGACTTCTCGCTGCTGGTGTCGCGATCGGAAAAACTGACCTATGCACGCGAGCACCTCAACGAAATGTTCGGGCAGAAATATCCGAAAAATTTCCGCACCGAACACATCCACTACCATCAAGACCAGCCCGAAGAACTGGCCGTCATCAACTACACCTCGGGAACGACTAGTTACAGCAAGGGCGTCATGCTGCCCTACCGGACACTCTGGTCGAACACCAAGTTCGCCTATCAAGTGCTGCAAATGAACCCAGGCGACAAACTGGTGTCGATGCTGCCGATGGCGCACATGTACGGCCTGGCATTTGAATTCATCTACGAGTTCACCGTCGGCTGCCATATCTATTTCCTCACCCGCATGCCGAGCCCGAAAATCATTTTCCAGGCCTTTGCCGAAGTCAAACCCAACCTGATTGTCTCCGTACCGCTCATTATCGAGAAAATCATCAAGAAGAACGTCCTGCCCAAGCTGGAGACCCCGACGATGAAAATTCTGTTGAAGGTGCCCATCCTGAACGACAAGATAAAAACCACCATCCGCGAACAAATCGTGAGCGCCTTCGGCGGCAATTTTCAGGAAGTCATCATCGGAGGAGCCGCCTTCAACCAGGAAGTGGAGAATTTCCTTAAGATGATCGATTTCCCCTACACCGTGGGGTACGGCATGACGGAATGCGGCCCCATCATCGCCTACGAAGACTGGCGGCGTTTCGCTCCCGGCTCGTGCGGAAAGGCGGCCCCCCGCATGGAGGTGAAAATCCTCTCGCCCGACCCGCAACACATCGTAGGAGAAATCGTCTGCAAAGGACCAAACGTGATGTTGGGCTACTACAAAAACGAAGAGGCAACCCAAGAGGTGCTCGATGCCGACGGATGGCTGCACACGGGAGACCTGGGCATCATGGACACCGATGGAAATATCTTCATCAAGGGACGCAGCAAGAACATGCTGCTGGGTGCATCGGGGCAGAACATCTATCCCGAGGAAATCGAAGATAAACTCAACAACATGCCCTACGTGGCCGAAAGCATCGTAGTGCAACAGAACGACAAACTGGTGGGACTGGTTTATCCGGACTTCGACGACGCCTTCGCTCATGGCCTGAAGAACGAAGACATCGAGCGGGTGATGGAAGAAAACCGCGTGGCCCTCAACAGCGAACTGCCGGCCTACTCGCAATTGTCGAAGATGAAAATCTATCCGGAGGAATTCGAGAAAACGCCTAAGAAGAGCATCAAGCGCTTCCTCTATCAGGAGGCCAAAGGATAAGGCTCTGGTATCAAAGCGGTTAAGAAAAGCCTTGCAATTTATGACAAAAATATTGTCCCAAAAACTTGCAAAACTGAAATTATCCGCCTACATTTGCACCGCGTTTGAGAGAAAACGCGGTAAAGGAAGTTTGGGTGAGTGGCTGAAACCAGCAGTTTGCTAAACTGCCGTACGGGATTACTGTACCGGGGGTTCGAATCCCCCAGCTTCCGCGTCCTTCAAGGCATCTGCCTCATAAAGGACGGAGCAAGACAGAACAAATCGGTGGATTCGTCTAACGGTTAGGACGCATGCCTCTCACGCATGAAATACGAGTTCGATTCTCGTATCCACTACTTTCACAATAAGGAACTGCACGAATGGAGTACAGTTCCTTATTTTGCTATAGGAGGCAAGCCTATGAAAACTGGAGAAACCAATCTGTCCATGGCGCAACGAATCGCCCATGCCTACGCCCTCGACCTAAGCAACGAGGCCGCTGCGGCACTGGCCGCCATCATCTACCCCAAGGAGTTGGCAAGAGGCGAACGATTCGTGAACGAAGGCGTCGTGTGCAAACACATCGGATACGTGGAAAAAGGAGTGGTACGCCAGTTCTACTACAAAAACGGGAAAGACCTGACCGAACACATCTCAACGGAAGACCGCCTGTTCATCTGCATCGAAAGTTTCATGAAACAAGAGCCCAGCCGGTTCATGGCCGAAGCACTGACCCCATCGGTGGTGTGGGCCATCCCGCACGACCCCTTCTACCAACTGGTACAAAGCCAGCCGGAAATCAGCCGACTCTACCTGCGAATACTGGAATATTCGCTCATCGAATCACAAATCAAAGCCGACATGTTCCGCTTCGAAACAGCATACGACCGCTACGAACGATTCCGGAAGGCTTTCCCCGAAGTGGCCAAACGCGCTCCGCTGCAATACATCGCCTCGTTTCTGCAAATGGCCCCCGAAACATTGAGCCGAGTACGCGCCCGCCTGTGCTGAGCCCCATCCGCACAGCACTCACAACGGCAGAGGATTCGCTATCCCGCATCGGAACCTTCCTGACAAAAAAAGAGGACGATGTGCCATAACAACCCATCCGAGACACCCGCATCGGACACCTCAGCGCCCCACATCCTGGCCATCCCGAGAAACGACGAAGAGGTTGTGCCAGAATATTGAATCTTGACACAACCTCTTCTACACTTGTCCGCCTCGGCAGACTCCCCTTTACGCAAGGAAACAACGGATTACTTCTTTCTTCGGAGCACGACGGCCGAACGTGCGGGGATATACAGTTTCAGCCATTCCTTCTTTTCCTTCTTATAGAGCGGGTCGGGCAACGTGAAATGTGTCACCGTATCGTCGGAGAGTCCATTTCCACCGAAGCAAGTCGCATCGGTATTGAGCACAACCTCGTACGCACCCGGTTTCACCAGGAAACCATAATCCGCAAACGAACGAACCGGGTTGAAATTGAACACGAACACCAAATCTTTTCGTTTGTAAGCCAATACCTGATCGCCATCGTTGTGCCAGATTTCCACCACATCCGAACTTTCAAAGCCCTTCACGCCCTTGATAAGATGAATCATGGCCTCATCAAAGTCGCCCAGATAATGGTAGGCCAGATTCTGGTTGTCGACCAAATTCCACTGCCGGCGGGCATATTTGTGCGACCATCCATTGCCTTCACGCGGGAAGTCAATCCATTCGGGATGTCCGAATTCGTTGCCCATAAAGTTGAGGTATCCACCATTGATGGTTGAAGCCGTCACAAGACGAATCATCTTGTGCAACGCCATTCCGCGATGCACCGTATAATTTTCGTCTCCCTTCTGCATATGCCAATACATATCGGCATCGATCAAACGGAACACAATAGTCTTGTCGCCCACCAAGGCCTGGTCGTGACTCTCGGCATACGATATGGTTTTTTCGTCCTTGCGTCTGTTCGTCACTTCCCAGAAGATGCTGGACGGTTTCCAGTCCTCATCTATCTTCTCTTTGATGGTCTTAATCCAGTAGTCGGGAATATTCATGGCCATTCGGTAGTCGAATCCATAACCGCCATCCTCGAACTTCGCAGCCAACCCCGGCATACCCGAAACTTCTTCGGCAATGGTGATGGCCTTGGGGTTCACCTGATGGATCACCCGATTGGCCAACGTGAGATAGCATATGGCATTGTCATCCTCGTGTCCGTTGAAATAGTCGCCATAGTTGCAGAAAGCTTCACCAAGTCCGTGGCTATAATAAAGCATCGAAGTAACGCCATCGAAACGGAATCCGTCGAATTTATATTCTTCCATCCAGAACTTACAGTTGGAAAGCAAGAAATGGAGCACTTCGTTCTTTCCATAATCAAAACAAAGTGAGTCCCATGCCGGATGCTCGCGTCTGCCGCCGGAATAGAAATATTGGTTCGGATCGCCCGCCAGATTACCCAAGCCTTCCATCTCGTTCTTCACTGCGTGCGAATGGACAATATCCATGATAACGGCCAAACCCAACTGATGAGCCTCATCAATGAGTTGTTTCAATTCTTCGGGTGTACCAAAGCGAGAAGATGCAGCAAAGAAACTAGACACATGGTAGCCGAAACTTCCATAATAAGGATGTTCCTGAATAGCCATAATCTGTATGCAGTTATATCCTTCCTTGGCAATGCGCGGGAGGATTTTTTCGCGGAATTCATTGTACGTTCCTACCTTTTCTGCGTCTTGTGCCATACCAATGTGGCATTCATAGATGAGCAACGGGCTGGTGTTCGGTTTGAACACACGTTTGCGGAACTTATACGGTTTTTCCGGATTCCAGACTTGCGCACTGAAGATTTTGGTTTGGTCATCTTGCACGACCCGCGTAGCCCAGGCAGGAATGCGTTCGCCTTGTCCGCCTTCCCAATAGATATGCAGTTTATACAAGTCACCGTGATGGAGAGCGTCCTCTTTGAGTTTCAATTCCCAATTGCCATTTTTCAGACGTTTGAGAGCATATTTCTCATTCTCTTCCCAGTTATTGAAATCGCCCACCATATAAATATGCGTCGCATTGGGAGCCCATTCGCGGAACACCCATCCTTTTTCCGTACGATGCAATCCAAAGTACAGATACCCCGATGCAAAATCGGCCAATGTTATTTTCCCATGATTGGTCAGTTCTGCTTCCTTATTGATAGCTTGCTGATGGCGTCCTTCTATCGCCTCTTTGTAAGGCTCCAGCCAAGGATCGTTTTTGATGATAGTCAAAGTTTTTTCCATTGTAGGGTAGTTTAAGGGAATTATGCCAACACTTTCACAATAACTTTACGTAAGCCCGTTTCAGTGACACCTGGTGCGTGTCCGTCCTCCGGGAAGAAGATGGCAAACATGCCCGGTTTTACGTCAATATAACTTTCGGCCAATCCTTCGAAGAAGGTCACATCTTTTTCGGCATTATACTCAGCCGCAGGCAAATCTGCAGCAGGGGTATATCCCATCACTTCTGTGTCCGACAAGGGGATTTGGATATCAATAAAGTCGCGATGCGTCTCCAACCGGGCTTGTTCCTTCGTCTTCGGTTTCGTCTGAGCAAAATTCACGCGCAAATCCTTACCCTTCAATTCGACTTTTGTTCCCGGTTCAACAGCCAGCAGGTCGGTTGTTTTCAGATATTCAGCAGCCT
>JBJEHD010000046.1:0-13855 GCA_051875715.1 Bacteroidaceae bacterium | reverse complement strand
TGGCAACACTATACTCTTGACATCTTCCCCGCCAACCGGGAAAATCCGCTGACCCAAGAAAGGCGGGACAAGACAAATAGAAAAACTGCCAATTATAACAGGAGACAATCCTTTTTCTCAAAGGTTTGTCTCCTGTTTGGCTTCTTATAGCTATCTACTATTTGTAGTGGATGAAGAGAAAAAGAGTCCGTTGAAATAAGGAAAAGACTCCTTTGGGCAATGAAGTTGATTGACTGGCCCAAGTATTCGTCGGTGCTTTCCAAAAGAGTCGTCGATTCTAAGCAAAAGAATCGACGGTGACATGAAAAAGAATCGACGATGCTAAGAGAAAGCAGTCAATATACTCTCAGATATCACTTAACTGCTATGGATCGGGAGGTAGTAATACTGGACAAAAAAAATTCTGCATTTGGCCATCCATATTGTTTGGAGAGTAAATGTAATATGCATCTGTCGGAAACCAGGCATAGCAAAGAAAACGGCTGGGCTTACATTGTAAGCTCGGCCGTTTGTTTTGATAGGCTCGACATGAGCCATTATTTTTTATTCACTAAACGTTACACAAGAAGGCACCGATGTCAATGGTTTTTGGGCAAACGGGCAACCCATGAAGATCATGTAGATGTCGTCGGGTATGCCTCTATGCTCAGCACTGATGGTTGCCTTTCTCAGGTTCTTGCAGTTTTTGAAAGCTTCTTCCTCTACCTGCACGCTTGCCGGCAACGAGACCGATGTGAGGCCGTTGCAACCCTCGAATGCGTTAGAGTCGATAAGTTTCAGGTTCGTCGTCACAGGCACCTCTGTCAGGGCCGTGTTCTTGAAGGCGTTCTGCCCGATAGTCGTTACCGACTGCGGGAGGTCGATGTGTGCAAGCGCCTTGCAGTCTTCAAAGGTTCCGGTATCTATCTTGTCGATGTTTTGTGGCAGCGTAACCTTTGTCAGCGACCGGCAGCCCCGGAACATGCTGTTCTCCAGCTTCTCAAGACGTGCAGGCAACTTGACTTCTGTCAGCCCTGTACACGCGACAAAGCAGCTGTGTCCGATGGTCTTCACACTGTTGGGCACGCTGATGGTTTTGAGTGCAGGAATGCCGCTGAAGGCTCTCTTGCCAATATTCGTCACCGTAGCAGGAATATTCATCTCTGAAATGGTGGAACCCATAAAGGCATTGACACCGATCGATTTCAAGCCCATCGGCAGCGTCACGCTCTTCACCTTCTTCTCGAAGAAGGCTGCTCCTCCGATCTCGGTCACCCTGAACATGTGGCCGGCAAAGCGTATGGATGAGGGCACCGTGTAGTCTTTGCCTGTCGACTCGTCGTTGTCCATCTCCAGCAGCTTGGCGGTCCTTTCGCTGGGGTTCACTTCAAACCACATCTCGTCGATGTTCATCCTGTTGTCGTAAGCCGAATTGCCTTCATACACAGTCACCGTTACCTCTTTTGTGGTGCGGTTGATGCTTTTGAGATATTTCACCGTCTCGGGTTCCAGAAAGGGGTAAAGGGGCGAATAGTCTGACTGCATGGCACGTTTGAACGCCCCGCTCTCAAACACTTCGGGCATCTCGTCCGTGCTGCCGTTGAGGTATCTCACGGCGTTGTCAAGCGCACTTATGCGGCCGGGCAGCTCTCCTCTGTCTTCCCCGACGCGTACAACAACGGGTGAGCAAACTTCTAACTCATGACTTATTATCCATTTTTCCAACATTTGTGATTCAGCCACGAGGCTAGCATTGTCCATGTCGTGGATGAAGGGGAGCGAGCTGTACCAGCTGTCTTGCTTGGAGCAGGCAGGAGGCAGTGGCGAACGCGCGTTGTTGCGTCCGTACCATGTCGATGGGCCAAGACCACGGCAGAGTTTTATGGTTATTTCCTTCTTTTTAGGACTCAGCGTCACGCCGCCGCCAGCCATCGTGCTGTTGCCTTGCATTCTTGTTCTGTTGTGCACCTTGCTTTCCACACGGTTTTTGTTTCTCGAAGCTTCACCTTCAGTTTTCTCCACCGTGTTTACTACGTCTTTCACTGCGTCTGGCATAGCCTGTTTTACAAGTTTTTCGCCTTTATTCTTCAACTTATTCAGAAATCCTTGCGCAGGAGCCTGTGTGGTACCCATTGTCAAGCATAAAGTTGACAACAGGAATAATTGTTTAACATTCATAATCCTCATGTTGGTTACACATCAGTTATTGATTATTATAGTCTGCGAATATAATAAAAATATCTTATATTGCACCCAAAAGAGTACAATTATATTTCTTGTTGCTTACATTTCTTGTCTCTTTTAAATCCGCAACACTATTGTAAATTAAACCTTTTAAGTAGCTGAGCAACAAAAAAAATTATTTTGGCAAGCGGCAGAGCCGAACGCCCAGGATTTTGTCATATCGAAGAACTCACTTGTCTTAGTGTTGCAAAAATAAACAAGAGAATCCGACGATAGACATGGCAATATACTCTCAGATATCAATTAACTGCTATGAATCGAGAGGTAGCAATACGGGACAAAACATAGTAACATCATAGTTTTTCCACTTGGGTTTCGTGAAGCTTTCTCTCTGTTGCCTTCCTGTCTGTGGATTCTACAATAACCGTTCTTCCAATGCGCTTGCAGAATCTTTCAATGCCAAAATCAAACTCTTCCGTACCAACCTTAGAGGGGTTGCTGACAAGAAATTCTTCCTCTTCCGTATTTCAAAATTATATGCCTATCCCCACTAAATTTCTACTGACCCGACAAACCTGGGGCTTAAGCGTATAGTTTTGTGAGTCTGAAAAGAAAGAACCTCCGTAAATAATCTATTGTGCTATGGCCGCCTAAGTCCATCTGACGGCATCTCTTCGTTCTCCATTCGTCCGAATTTAAGTTCGTCCCCATTGGCGTCATATTGCTTGCGTTTGCCCACAGGAGGCTCCGTGAGCGTGATGCGTACCACGGCCGTGCGCGACATGCTCCGCTCGACCGCAGCCTCGAATGCATCCATATGCTTGGGCAAGAAGCGTTGGCAAATAACCCGGAGAGCCTCCCGCTTTTCAGCGTCGTCGGTGACAATATCAGCCTTGCCAAATGCGATGGCAGATTTGAATTCCAAGGTAAAACTGCCATCCTTGGGGCCTATTGTCGGCCTGCATTTGCTTACGGCGGTCAGGCATACGTGATGATTCCTTTGTATGATGTCCAGTTTCTTCCCCTCGGTAGCACAGTGAAAATAAAACGTATGTTCGTTGGTGCGGGCCAAAGAAAGCGGAACGGAATAAGGCATTCCATTGGCATCGGCCATGCTGACCGTCATATAGGGTGCTTTGTCCATGACTTCAAGTGCCCAGGCGGCATCCATCTCTCTACTTTTCTTTCTCATATGATAGTGATGGCGTGTGAAATTATGCGATACCGAGCAGTTCTATCTCGAAGATGAGCGTGGAACCGCCGGGGATGCCTGGTTGCGAAAACTTGCCATAGCCCATATCGGCGGGGATATAGACCTCCCATTTGTCGTTCACGCACATCTGTTGCATGGCGATAATCCAACCCTCGATGAGGTCGCAGAGACGGATAGCAAGCGGAGCACCTCCACGGCTGCTGTCAAATGGTTTGCCGTCGATGGTGCGACCCGTGTAATGGGCCGTGACGATGCTTCGGGGCGTGGGATGCTTTCCGTCGGCTTTACCCTCTGCCAATACTTTATAATAGATTCCTTTGGGGAGCGGTTTCACGCCCTCTTCCTGTGCCTTTGCTGCCAACCATTCTTTGTTGACCTGCGCATATTCTCTTTTATTCATGTTCATATTCTATAGGATTGTATGTAGATATACCACTAACGCAATCTGCAGGACGATTATTGTAGGGATGCCATACTTGAACTTCTTGTGCATCGTCTTGTGATGCCACAGTCTCATGCCGGTCCAGGCCCCTATGCTGCCACCGATGGCGGCCAGGGCGAGGAGGGTGGCTTCCGATATGCGCCATTTGTTCTTCTTGGCTTTGTATTTGTCTACGCCGTAAAGCAAGAACGTCAGGACATTGACGGCAAGCAGATAATAGAGAGAGCATTGATGCATACTTGTTGTCATATTTGGGTATTGGTAAGTTTTAGTTGTCTTTGTCAGTCTGGTTGTTGACCGTCGTGGGCTTTCCATGCGCATCCTGTCAGTTTCATGTCTGTGAAGACCGCCTTGAAAGAAGATTGTTCCGGAGAGCAGGCATATATGCCGAATTGTATCCTGCCTCCACCCTGATGCATGTGGCATACCCTCATTTGTGTGAAGTGTACTCCGTCCTGAGAACACTCGATGCAATAGTCGTCCTCTCTGCGAGATAGTCTATACCACATCGTTTTGATATGGGCAGGAATAGCCGTTGTTGCCCAATCAGAATAGCCATTATTGGTCACTACGCTTCCCAGATGCTGGAACTCGTTGTTTTCATACTCTACGCTGCCTTTCAGCCAGTTGTCGCTGTCGAGGTAGAGTACGACACCACATTGGTCAAACCGATGGTGACTTTCGGTGAAGTCCGTTTTTACGATAAAACTGAAATACTTCTCCTCTGTCTCCATCTGGAATACCGGGGCGTTGTCGTTTCGGAAATGATAATAGGTGCGTTGCCAAAGATCGGTGCCTGGTTTTGTGATTACCTCTATGGCGTTGCTTTTGATGGCAAACATCTCAGGCTGTCGCGTCCATTTAAAATTGTCGATGTTTAGTATCATAACATTTCATTTTGAGTGATCGAACTCTCTATGTGACCACATAGGGGGGCAAACGGGGGCCTCCATGGTTGCTGTCAAACTGCTTGCCGTCAATGGAGCAACCTGTGTATCTCTCCAGAGTATGGCAAGGTCATTTATGCCCTTATCACGCAACTCCTATCTGTCATTTCATTGGGAAGAATAAACTTTACCAACTTCATGGAAGGATTCACGTTCATGGCGGTACTTGTTTACGGGTGTAAAGATACTAACAATTTCAGAGGCTTCAGCTTGTTTGCCGTTTAATTCAAACACAGGGTTTTTACTACTGCCCCTAAGTACCTCGTTCGTACAGCCTCATCGGTTGGGGAACGCTGCGCGTCAAGGGGGCGTGACCCAATGATGCAGCGGTGCGTCTGCGTGGCAGATGATGCCGAAGAGCGTTATATCCAAAAAAAAGACGTACCTTTGTGCTCGATTCATAAAAAAATGTCATCTTTGCAGTATGAACATCATTGAAGAAGTGACGATACTGGATTTGTTGGTCAAAGGCTTCATCATCGGGGTGGTTGTTTCTGCGCCGTTGGGGCCTGTTGGGGTGTTGTGCATCCAGCGCACGCTGAACAAAGGCCGCTGGTACGGTTTCGTCACGGGGATGGGTGCTTCGGTGAGCGACATTGCCTATGCTCTGCTGACGGGCTACGGCATGAGTTTCATCTTCGACTTCCTCTCTGCCAACCAGCATTTCCTGCAATTGGTGGGCAGCATCGTGCTGATGGGGTTCGGCGTATACACGTTTCGCAGCAACCCCGTGCAGTCGCTCCGCCCCGTTTCGCAGAACAAAGGCACCTACCTGCATAACTTCATCACAGCCTTTTTCGTGACCCTGTCCAACCCCCTTATCATATTCCTGTTCATCGGCCTCTTTGCCCGCTTTGCCTTTGTGTTGCCCGAGATTCCGTTCTACGAGCAGGCCGTGGGCTACATGGCCATTGCCCTGGGCGCCTTCGCCTGGTGGTTTGGCATCACGTATGCCGTCAACAAGGTGCGCGGCCGTTTCAACGTGCGTGGCATCTGGGTCATCAACCGAATCATTGGGGTGGTGGTGATGGTAATATCGGTGGCCGGCCTCGTGCTGACACTGACAGGGAACTCAATCTACTGACGCACTATGTTTATCGCACAACAACTCCGGCAAACCAACATTGCAGAATACCTTATATATATGTGGCAGGTGGAAGACCTCATCCGTGCCAACGGGTGCGACCTTGAACGCATCGAAGCACAGGTGGTGGCCCGCTACGACGGCTTGGACGAAGTCAAACGAAAGACCCTCGTGCAGTGGTATGCCGACCTCATCGGCATGATGCGCGACGAAGGTGTGACCGAGAGCGGACATCTGCAGATCAACCGTAACGTAATCATCACCCTGACCGACCTGCACAACCGGCTGCTGGCCCGTACGGACTATCCCTTCTACCATGCGGCCTACTACCGGGCGTTGCCCTATATCGTGGACTTGCGCCATCGCTCGCCCAAGAAGGACATTCCCGAGGTGGAAACCTGTCTGGAGGCACTCTACGGCTTGTTGTTGCTGCGCTTGCAGCAGAAACCTGTCAGCGAGGACACGCAGAAGGCGGCGAAGGAAATCAGTGCGTTTGTGTCGATGCTGGCCAATTATTACGAAAAAGATAAGAATAACGAACTGAAATGGGACGAATGAACGAGACAAAGCACATCCTTGTGACGGGCGCAAATGGCCAGTTGGGCAACGAGATGCGCCGTCTGGCCGAGGATTATCCTTCATACGTGTGGACCTTTACCGATGTGTGTGACCTGGACATCTGCGACAGGGAGGCCGTGATGGCCTACGTCTGTGGACGGAAGGTGGACACCATTGTGAACTGTGCGGCCTATACGGCCGTTGACAAGGCCGAGGATGATGCCCAGCGGGCCGACCTCATCAACCATCTGGCGCCGGGCTACCTGGCCGAAGCCGCCAATGCCTGCGGGGCGGAACTGATTCAGGTGTCAACTGACTATGTGTTCGACGGCACGGCCCATGTGCCCTACGTCGAGACGGACGAACCTTGCCCTAACTCGGTGTACGGACGCACCAAGCTGGCGGGCGAACGGGCAGCGTTGGAAACTTGTCCCCGTACGATGATTGTCCGCACGGCGTGGCTCTACTCCACCTTCGGCGGCAATTTCGTGAAGACCATGTTGCGTCTGGGGGGCGAACGTACGTCGCTGGGCGTGGTGTTCGACCAGATTGGGACGCCCACCTATGCACGCGACCTGGCACGTGCCATCCTGGCCGCCATCGAGCAGGGCGTTGTGCCCGGGGTGTACCACTTTAGCAACGAAGGCGTCTGCTCGTGGTACGATTTTGCCGTAGCCGCCCATCGGATGGCGGGCATCAGCACGTGCCGCGTCAGTCCGCTTCACACGCACGAATATCCGGCCAAGGCCCCCCGTCCGGCCTATTCCGTGCTGGACAAGACCAAAATCAAACAAACTTATGGGTTGACCATCCCCCATTGGGAGGAAAGTCTGGCCGAATGCATCCGGCTGCTGGCTGCCGAAGAGGGGCAGGAAACCCGTTGAACCGAAACCTTTACACCGATGAATAACGAAATAGAAAGAAGAAGAACATTTGCAATCATTTCGCACCCCGATGCGGGAAAGACTACTCTGACTGAGAAACTGCTGTTGTTTGGCGGACAGATACAAGTGGCGGGTGCGGTCAAATCGAACAAGATAAAGAAAACGGCCACCTCGGACTGGATGGAGATTGAGAAGCAGCGTGGTATCTCGGTGACCACCTCGGTCATGGAGTTCGACTACGAGGGCTACAAGGTGAACATCCTCGACACGCCCGGCCACCAGGACTTTGCCGAAGACACCTTCCGCACGCTGACGGCCGTGGACAGTGTCATCATCGTGGTGGACAGTGCCAAGGGTGTGGAGACGCAGACGCGCCGCCTGATGGAGGTGTGCCGTATGCGCAAAACGCCTGTCATCATCTTCGTCAACAAGATGGACCGCGAGGGACGCGACGCCTTCGACCTGCTGGACGAACTGGAGGCCGAATTGCAGATAGCCGTGCGTCCGCTCAGCTGGCCGATAGGGCAGGGGGCGCGCTTCAAGGGTGTATACAACATCTACGAACAGAAACTCGACCTCTACACCCCCAGCAAGCAGGTGGTGACGGAGAAGGTGGAGGTGGACATCCACGCCGCCGAACTGGACGAACGCATCGGGGCGGCCGAGGCAGACAAGCTGCGCACCGACCTCGAACTGGTGGACGGCGTCTATCCGGCTTTTGCCGTCGACCAGTATCTGGCCGGCGACCTGGCACCCGTGTTCTTCGGCTCGGCCCTGAACAACTTCGGCGTGCAGGAACTGCTCAACTGCTTCGTCAAGATAGCTCCCAGTCCGCGTCCTGTACAGGCGGAAGAGCGACTGGTGCGTCCCGAGGAGGAGAAATTCACCGGATTCATTTTCAAAATAACAGCCAACATCGACCCCAACCACCGCTCGTGTGTGGCCTTTTGCAAGGTCTGCTCGGGCAAGTTCGTGCGCAACGCTCCCTACAAGCACGTGCGTCACGGCAAGGTGATGCGGTTCTCGTCGCCCACGCAGTTCATGGCGCAGAAGAAAAGCACCATCGACGAGGCTTATCCGGGCGACATCATCGGACTGCCGGACACAGGCAACTTCAAGATTGGCGACACGCTGACCGAGGGTGAAGAACTGCACTTCAAGGGATTGCCCAGTTTCTCGCCCGAGATGTTCAAGTACATCGAAAACGCCGACCCGATGAAGACCAAGCAACTGAACAAAGGCATCGACCAGTTGATGGACGAGGGTGTGGCCCAGTTGTTCGTCAGCCAGTTCAACGGGCGGAAAATCATCGGCACCGTGGGGCAGTTGCAGTTCGAGGTCATCCAGTACCGTCTGCTCAACGAGTACAATGCCCAGTGCCGCTGGGAGCCCATCCACCTCTATAAGGCCTGCTGGATAGAGAGCGACGATGCCGACGAGTTGGAGCAGTTCAAGAAACGGAAATACCAGTTCATGGCCAAGGACCGCGAGGGACGCGATGTCTTCCTGGCCGACTCGGGCTACGTGCTGCAGATGGCGCAGGCAGACTTCAAGCACATCAAGTTCCACTTTACCAGCGAATTTTAAGCGGGAGGCATTTATGAATACACCGGCATCCAAGGAACCGAAAGGGGCACGCCCGACGATGAACGACGAAATCCGTCGCGCCTGTCAGGTGATGGGCGAGGGGGGCATCATCCTCTATCCCACCGACACCGTGTGGGGCATCGGGTGCGACGCCACCAACGAAGAGGCCGTACGGCGTGTGTACGAACTGAAGCGGCGGGCCGACAGCAAGGCCATGCTGGTGTTGGTCGACTCGCAGGCCAAGGTGGATTTCTATGTCACCGACGTGCCTTCTGTGGCATGGGACCTCCTCGATGCGGCCGACAAACCCTTGACCGTCATCTTCGACGGCGCACGAAACCTGGCGCCGAACCTGCTGGCCGAGGATGGAAGCGTGGGCATCCGCATCACGCACGAACGCTTCTCGCAGCAGTTGTGCTTCCGCTTCCGCAAGGCCATCGTGTCCACGTCGGCCAACATCAGCGGACAGCCTGCACCGGCCGTCTTCAGCGAGATAAGCGACGAAATCAAGGCGGGCGTGGACTATGTGGTCGACTTCCGCCGGGACGAGACCGAACGGCCCAAGCCGTCGAGCATCATCAAATTGGGACGGGGCGGCCTGGTGAAGGTGATACGTCCCTGACCATCAGAAAAAAGAAAGGAAGAAAACGATGCGTATCAGCGAACGAACATTGAGGTGGCAGTACGTGGCCGGCGACTTTGTGATGGGCAATCTGGCCTGGTTCCTGCTCAATGCCTACCGCTATACGAAGTTGTCGTTGGCCTATCCGCGCACCATGTGGCAGTTCTTGGGCTCGGGCTGGGAACTGCAGTTGCAGGTGGTCATCCCTTTGTTCTGGATGGCCGTCTACTACTATTCGGGCTACTACAACCGCCCGTTGCGCCGCGACCGCCTGGAGGAGTTCACCCAGACGCTTGTTTCGTCGGTGGTCGGTACGTTGTTCGTGTTCTTTCTGGCCATCCTCAACGACGAGACCATCCACTACCAGACCTTCTACCGCCTGCTGCTGCTCTCGTTTGCCCTGCAGTTCTCGCTCACTTATCTGTTCCGGTTCGCCCGCACACAGCGCTTGATGAATCTGATTCATAGCCGTCGCTTTGGCTGGGACACGCTGGTGGTGGGGGCCGGCCGCCGGGCGGCCGATTTTGCCCACGAACTGGATTCGTTGCCCGTGGGCATCGGAAACCGGGTGGTGGGCTTTGTCGATACGGGCTGCGAACCGCGTGTCGTGCCCGACAATCAGGTGCTGGGCACGCTCGACGAACTGCCCGACATCATCCGCAGCCAAAAGATACGCGAACTGGTGGTCGCCCCCGACTCGCACGAGGAAAAGCAGTTGTTCCGTCAGCTTGAGGGCCTGTATCAGTACAACATCCCCATCAAGGTCATGGCCGGAAAATACAGCGTGCTGAGCCGTGCGGTGAAGATGACTTCGGTCTATACGTCGCCCATGCTGGAAATCACGCGCGACAACATGAGCGAGGGACAGAAGAACGTGAAGCAGACGCTCGACTACGTGGCCTCGTTCATGGCGTTGGTGTTGCTCGCTCCCTTGTTCGCCTACCTGGCCTGGCGCATCCGGCGCGACTCGCCCGGACCGGTGTTCTACCGTCAGGAGCGCATCGGCTATCGGGGCCGTCCGTTCTACATCCTGAAGTTCCGCACCATGCGTCTCGATGCCGAGGCCGACGGCAAACCCCTGCTCTCGTCGGAGAACGACAGCCGCATCACGGCCTTCGGACGCGTCATGCGCAAATACCGCCTCGACGAACTGCCCCAGTTCGTCAACATCCTGCGGGGCGAGATGTCGTGGGTGGGGCCTCGTCCCGAACGTCGGTTCTACGTGGACCAAATCATCAAACGTGCTCCCTACTATTGCTTGATATACAACGTGAAACCCGGTCTGACCTCGTGGGCCACGGTGCGAAACGGCTACGCCAACACCCTGGAGAAGATGCTCGATCGGCTGAAATACGATATTGTCTACCTGGAGAGCCGCTCGATAGCGACCGACCTGAAGATTCTGTTCTACACGCTCAAGACCGTCGTCACGGGCGAAGGCATGTAGGGCCGGATACCTTTACAAATACGAAACGAACCTTATGGAAACCATTCAGTCAAACAAACCACTCACTCCGATGCAGCGCCTCGTCTTATGGCGCGAAAAAAACATCAGCGAGAAACATTTCATCCTGGTGCTGAGTTTCTTCGTGGGCATTTTCACGGCGCTGGCCGCCATGATTCTGAAGTTCCTCATCCACCTCATCCAGGACTTCCTGACCAACAATTTCGATACCACCGGGGCCAACTACCTCTACCTGGTCTATCCTGTCATCGGTATCTTCCTGACGGGGCTGTTCATCCGCAACGTGGTGAAGGACGACATCGGCCATGGGGTCACGAAGATTCTCTACGCCATCTCACGCCGGCAAGGGCGCATCAAGCGGCATAACACCTGGTCGTCGGTCATCGCCTCGGGCATCACCATCGGCTTTGGTGGATCGGTCGGAGCCGAGGCCCCGATTGTGCTGACCGGTTCGGCCATCGGGTCGAACCTGGGCTCGATGTTCAAGATGGAGCACCGCACGCTGATGCTGCTGGTGGGTTGTGGTGCGGCAGGCGCGGTGGCCGGCATTTTCAAGGCCCCGATAGCCGGACTGGTGTTCACGCTCGAGGTGCTGATGCTCGACCTGACCATGGCCTCGCTGCTTCCGTTGCTGATCAGCAGTGTTACGGCCGCCACCATGTCCTACATCTTCACCGGCACCGAGGCCATGTTCCGCTTCCACCAGGACCAGGCCTTCGTGATGGAGCGCATCCCCTACGTCATCCTGCTCGGTATCTTCTGCGGGTTGGTGTCGCTCTACTTCACCCGGGCCATGAACGCGGTCGAGAACGTGTTTCGCAAGTACGAAAACCCCTACGTCAAGCTGGCCATCGGAGGCGTGATGCTGAGCATCCTGATTTTCCTGTTCCCTCCGCTCTATGGTGAAGGCTACGACACCATCGAACTGCTGCTCAACGGATCGGGATCGGCCGACTGGGACACGGTGCTCAACAACTCTTTCTTCTACGGACACGGTAGCCTCTTGCTGGTCTACCTGGGCCTCATCATCCTCTTCAAGGTATTCGCCTCCAGCGCCACCAATGGTGGTGGAGGCTGTGGCGGTATCTTCGCACCGAGCCTCTTCCTGGGCTGCATCGCCGGCTTCATCTTTTCGCATTTCACCAATGGGCTTGGCTTCGCCCCCGACCTGCCCGAGAAGAATTTCGCCCTCATGGGCATGGCCGGACTGATGTCGGGCGTGATGCACGCGCCCCTGACCGGCATCTTCCTGATAGCCGAACTGACCGGCGGCTACGACCTTTTCCTGCCGCTGATGATTGTCTCCGTTAGTTCCTACCTCACCATCATCGCCTTCGAACCACACAGCATCTACTCCATGCGTCTGGCCAAGAAGGGCCAGTTGCTCACCCACCACAAGGACAAGGCCGTGCTGACGCTGATGAAGGTGGAGAACGTGATAGAAACCGATTTCGAGACCGTCCGTCCGGACATGGACTTGGGCGAACTGGTGCGGGTCATCGCCAAGGCCAAGCGAAACCTCTTCCCGGTGGTGGATGCCAGCGGGGCGATGGTGGGCGTGGTGCTGCTCGACGACATCCGAAACATCATGTTCCGGCAGGAACTCTACCACCGCTTCACGGTGGACAAACTCATGACCTCGCCTCCCGCCCGTCTGATGGCCGGCGACCCGATGGAGGTGGTCATGAAGAAGTTCGACGACACCGAGGCGTGGAACCTTCCCGTGGTGGACGAAAACGGGAAGTACCTCGGGTTCGTCTCCAAATCGAAGATATTCAATTCCTACCGGGAGGTGCTGGTGCACTTCTCCGAAGAGTAACAACCCCTAAACCGAAAGAACCGTATGATGAAGAAAGAAGACTTGCGCATCGTCTATATGGGTACGCCCGATTTTGCCGTAGAGAGCCTGAAGTGCCTGGTCGAAGGCGGATACAATGTGGTGGCGGTGGTCACCATGCCCGACAAGCCTATGGGGCGGCACCGAAGCGTGTTGCAACCCAGTCCGGTGAAGACCTATGCCGTCGAACACGGGTTGCCTGTGCTCCAACCCGAGCGGCTGAAGGATGAGGCCTTCCTCGACCAGTTGCGTGCCTTGCAGGCCGACCTCCAAATCGTGGTCGCCTTCCGCATGCTGCCCGAGGTGGTGTGGTCCATGCCCCGTCTGGGCACCTTCAACCTGCACGCCTCCCTGTTGCCCCAGTACCGCGGGGCGGCCCCCATCAACTGGGCGGTCATCAACGGCGACACCGAGACGGGCATCACCACCTTCTTCCTGAAACATGAAATCGATACCGGCGAGGTCATCCAGCAGGTGCGCGTCCCCATCGCCGAAACCGACGACGTCGAGGCCGTCCACGACCGCCTGATGTTGTTGGGAGGCCGTCTGGTGACCGATACGGTCGATGCCATCCTGGCCGGTACGGTACGCCCCGTTCCGCAAGAACAGATGGCTCAGCCGGCCGAATTGCGTCCCGCTCCGAAAATATTCAAGGACACGTGCCGCATTAATTGGCATCAGTCCGCCAAACGGGTGTACGACTTCGTACGCGGCCTTTCGCCCTATCCCGCCGCCTGGACCGAACTGCACCAGTCCGGCGCCACGTCCGTGGTCAAGGTCTACCAGACGCGGCGCGAGGAGGTTTCGCACACCTGCCCGGTGGGGACGGTGCAGACCGACGGGAAGACCTACTTGCGCGTGGCGGTCGCCGACGGTTACGTCTACCTCACCTCGCTGCAACTGGCCGGCAAGAAACGGATGGCCGTGGCCGATTTCCTGCGCGGTTTCAAGGCGGAGGAAGGCATGACGGTGGAGTGAGCCTCCCTGCCCGTCGCGGGGTGACATGATACAGATTTACTTCACACGTAATTAACAATTAAATAGTGTAGTAAT
>JBJEHD010000045.1:0-14061 GCA_051875715.1 Bacteroidaceae bacterium | reverse complement strand
GTACTCAGCCCTAATTTCTATCGTCTCCAAAAGTTTTACCGGACAGCAATAATACAGAATAATGCAAAGTTTGTCGCCCATTGCTGTGTGAGGCGGCTGACTGTCCCCAAAACGGCCATCCGCATGTCCGACATTCCTTGCCAAACGCAAAGAGGGGTGCGCCAATCTACTTGACACACCCCTCTTCTATTTATTTCGTTTTAGAGAAACGACTGCTTATTCGGCTTCAGCAATTACCTCGAACGGAATTTCAACCGAAACTTCCTTGTGGAGTTTCACAACTGCCTTGTAGTTGCCTACTTCCTTGACAGCGTCTTTTACCACGATAATCTTGCGGTCCACCTTGTAGCCCAACTTTTCGAGTTCTTCGGCAATCTGGATGTTACCCACCGAACCGAAGATAGTACCCGTAGAGCTGACCTTCGTAGCGATGGTCAACTTCACTTCACCCAACTTAGCAGCCAGTTCTTCAGCATCCTGCTTAATCTTGGCCAACTTGTGAGCGCGCTGCTTCAAGTCTTCTGCCAACATTTTCTTGGCCGAAGGAGAAGCGATGACAGCCTTTCCGGTAGGAATCAGATAGTTACGACCATATCCGGACTTTACGGTTACGATATCGTTCTTATAACCCAAGTTCTGAACGTCTTCTTTCAAAATAATTTCCATACAAATTCCTCCTCCTTATTATTTCATCATATCAGTTACATACGGGAGCAAAGCCAAGTGACGTGCTCTTTTCACAGCCTGTGCAACTCGACGCTGGTATTTCAAAGAAGTACCCGTGATGCGGCGGGGCAAAATCTTACCCTGCTCGTTCAAGAATTTCTTCAAGAATTCAGGATCTTTGTAGTCGATGTACTTAATACCACTCTTTTTGAAACGGCAGTATTTTTTCTTCTTAACGTCTACGGAAGGCGGAGTTAAATATCTGATTTCGGATTGATTCTGCTGTGCCATGATTACTTTTCCTCCATTTTAGTTGATTTCACACTTCTTCTCTTGGCTGCATACTCAGCAGCAAACTTGTCTAAACGGAACGTCAAGAAACGGATGACACGCTCGTCGCGACGGAAATTTACTTCCAATTTCTTGATTGCTTCCGGATTGGCGTTGAACTCAATCAACTGGTAGAAACCAGTGGATTTCTTCTGAATGGGGTAAGCCAACTTCTTCAAGCCCCAGTTCTCTTCATTGATAATCTCAGCGCCTTCGGCTGTGAGAATACCTTTGAACTTCTCTACCGTTTCCTTCATCTGAACATCAGACAAAACGGGAGTTAAAATGAAAACGGTTTCGTATTGATTCATACTTAACGTTGATTAATGAATAAATTTGGTTTTAAATGCGGGTGCAAAGGTAGCACTTTTCTTTGATTGCGCAAACATCCCGAACCAATTTTCTTGTAAAACAGTCAGTATAGATGATTGAGAAACATCATCCTGGCTCTTCAAAAGGCAGGCAACACCTCGGAAATGCAATTTCAAGCCAGGGCTTGATGGCTTTTCGCCCGGCTTGCACTATCTTTGCACGCAAAATCGTACAAGACATGCTGGAGAACTTCAATTTCGACCTACCACTCATCTTTGCCATCCTCAACGGCAAGGTGTCGCTGGCTATCAACCAGATGCTGGCACGCAATTTCCAGTTAAATGGACTGGACGTCACGCCAGACCAATGGACCGTCTTACTGCATTTGTGGAGGCAAGACGGCGTCAGCCAGCAAGAGTTGTGCAACGCCACCTTCAAAGACAAACCAAGCATGACACGTCTCATCAACGCCATGGAACGGCAGCACCTGGTAGTACGCATCTCCGACAAGCACGACCGACGCACCAACCTGATCTACCTCACCCGCACCGGGAAAGAGCGGGAAGCGCAGACCTGGCCCATCGTCACGGCCACGTTGCGCGAGGCCCTCGCTGGCATCGAACCCGAACGGCTGGCCGCCGCACAGGAGGTCATGCGACAAATTTTCCAAAACGCACAAGGCTGAGACGGAACGGAACTAAGACGGCCGGGCTTGCCGAAAGCCAGTCAAAATTCGGACACCAAGCCATTTTTTCTTGAAAATATTTCGCTGATAGAAGAATTATTCCTTATTTTGTGGCAGGAAAATAATAACTATAAAATACACACCAAATGAAAAACTTACTGAAGAACCTCGGATTGATTCTGATCATAATCGGAGCTGTCATCCTCGTTGGTTGCTTTGCTACGGGCAACGTGAACAACAACACCATCCTGGGGGTATCGCTCGTCATCATGATTGCAGGCTTGATTAGCTATATCGCTATCAACAAACGAATCACCGACTAAACCAAGGTTTCCCATATTCGGGCGGTGTGTCATAACGGTCTTTCTGCGGCGTTACTATTGGTATTCATACACCCTCAACTTCAACGCCTTGCATATTGACCATTCTGAAGCACCTTAGAGGTTGTGCCAAAATACACACATTTTGGCACAACCTTTTTTTATATCCACTCGCCTCGTCCCAAACGGCCCGTTGGCGGATACAGGGATGCCCCTCCCCATCTCTTTCGAGAGAAGAGGGCTGGAAATGCAGAAGCATAAGCCCTTACACCAATCCCCATCAATCCTTTCATACAACCCTACAAGAACAAATCGAGGGAGGCTGAGCCTTCACTTCCAGCACAGCCTCCCTCTCCGTATTTCATCCGGCAAAGGAATCAATCTTCCTCGGGCGTAATGAGCTTGTAACCCTTTCCGTGGATGTTGATAATCTCAATTGAGTCATCTGCCTTCAGGTGCTTGCGCAACTTGGTAATATACACGTCCATGCTTCGAGCGTTGAAATAGTTGTCGTCAATCCAAATGGTCTTCAGAGCAAAATCGCGCTGAAGAATCTCATTGGCGTGCGAGCACAACAGGCCCAGCAATTCCGACTCCTTCGTGGTCAACTTCGTCTGCTTGCCGTCGATGGAAAGCAACTGCTTCTGTGTATCAAACGTGAAGCGGCCTATCTTGTACATGTTGCTCTCCTTGTTTTTCTTTCCACGCACCCGGCGCAGTACGGCCTCGATGCGCAACGTCAGTTCTTCCATGCTGAAAGGCTTGGTGATGTAGTCGTCAGCCCCCAGTTTGAAGCCTTCGAGGATGTCTTCCTTCAACGTCTTAGCCGTCAGGAAAATGATGGGCACATCCGCATTGGCGGCACGAATTTCCTGCGCCAGCGTGAATCCGTCCTTCTTAGGCATCATCACGTCAAGCACGCAAAAATCATATTTCCCTTTCAGGAAGGCCTTGTAACCGGCCTCGCCATCGGGATACAGTTCTGCTGCATAGCCTTTCGCCTGCAGATACTCTCTCAGAAGCATGCCAAGATTCTCATCATCTTCGCATAATAAAATTCGCAATTTCTCCTCCATATCGTCAATTATTTATAAGTGGTAATGCAATGATAAATTTCGTTCCTACGTTCAGTTCGCTCTCTGCGCGGATGGAGCCCTTGTGGTCCTGAATGATTTTTTTCACATAGGCCAGTCCCAGTCCGAAGCCCTTCACATCGTGCAGGTTTCCGGTATGAACGCGATAGAACTTATCGAATATCTTTTTCAAATCTTCCTTCTTGATGCCGATGCCATTGTCCTGAATGGAAATCATCAAACGCCCATTCTCGTTCCACGTCCGTACGGTGAGCAGCAGGTCAACATCGTTCTTCTTGTATTTCACAGCATTGTCCATCAAGTTGAAGATGACGTTGGTAAAGTGCATCTCGTCGACAATCACCTCCGAATCTTCCGCATCAAGATGGGCCACCAAAGCACCATGGCTACTCTCCACCTTCAGAGCAAAGGTGTTGACCACCCCGTCGATAAGGGCGTTGGCGTTCACTTCCTTCATCTTCAGTGTAGCCTTCTGCCGCTCAAACATCGACATTTGCAGTACCTTCTCCACCTGAAAACGCAGGCGTTTGGTCTCATCGTTGATGACCCCAGAGATGTGTTTAAACATCTGGGGCGACTTCGACACGGACGGATCTTGCAGCATCTGAGCCGCCAGAGAGATGGTCGATATCGGTGTTTTGAACTCGTGTGTCATATTGTTGATGAAATCGTTCTTTATCTCCGACAGTTTCTTTTGGCGGAAGATGCTGTAGATGGTAAAGATGAATGTTAGCAACAACACCACCGTGAAGATGAGCGAAGGAATCATAAAACGCACCGAACTGAAGATGTAGCTGCCCAGCGTCGGGAAATGGATGCGCACAATACCCATCTTGGCCGGAGGGTCGTTCTGAAACAGAATTCGGCTGTAGGTCACTTCGTCGCCCTCGTCCTCGTAGTCCGTGCAACGATACACCTCACGGCCGTCCTTGTCCGTCACGACAAAGTGATAAGCCAAATCGATGCCATTGTTGAACAAAGCCGTCTTCAAGTATTGGTCGAGATTCTTGAAATTGATGCGTTGGTCCAACGGTTTGTCGCTGGCTGTGTAGAGGATGTTGTATACCACCTCGTCCAACAGGGCCCGCTGATAGAGGTAGCGGTTCTTGATGATCTCCTGCAGCGAACGGGAGGTCTGAGGAATGGTGTTCTTCCCATGGTTGCGCGAAATCATGGCTTTCGGGGTCACCGAAGGACTGGTTGTGATAGTCCGCAGTTCAAACGATGAATAGACCGAGCCATCGCGTCCGGAGGTCGCCGTATAGCGCCGCTCACGTCGAATGGTCTGTCGCCCGTCACCAACGAGGGTGTCCTCCATCGCGCCGTAAGCCTGGGCCGCCCGTTCGGTGGCCGCCACGTCTTTTTCCAGGTAACGAAGCGTTTCGTCATACTCCAGATTTTTTGCCGCCTGGAACAGACTACGTTTGACCGATTCGTCGAACTGCTCTTTGCGCATTTTGGCCATTTCCTCGATATAGTGCACCTGCAAATAGAGCAAACTGAGGAACGAAAGCCCCATGATGATTCCTAATATCCAAATTGTCGACTTCTTCATACCAACAAATTAACATAGTTAAAACGAGACAAACCACCTTGTTAGCAAGTTTTAATCAGGCATTCTACTATATTAACCTTTTTGGGCAGCGAACCTGCTTTTTATAGATGTTAACACCGAAGGCACCCTTCTTGTTTGCAAAAATAATATAAATTTAAGCAACAAACACCTGATGGGGCGTAAAAATTAAGGAGCGTTAATAGTATATCAAGCATCCGGATATGACGAACGGGCCTCCCAGGCGTCATTCGTTTCCGAATGTTAACCCGGGCAGGCCCGTCGATCAGAACGTATTCAACAAACTACTCGTCTTTTACTTCTTTTGCTTCAAATTCCTTAATCAACTTATCCTGTACATCGGACGGCACAAGTTCGTAGCTGGCAAACTTCATGATAAAGGAGGCACGTCCACCGGTAAGCGAACTCAAGGAGGTGGAATAAGTAGCCATTTCCTTCAAAGGCACCTTGGCCACCAGTTTCTCGTATCCGCTTTCGCTGCTCATGCCCATAATCATGGCACGCCGTCCCTGCAAGTCGCCCATCACATCGCCCATCTTGTCGCTCGGAACGAATACCTCAACATCGTAGATAGGTTCCAGAATCTTCGGTCCGGCATTCTTGAAGGCTTCGCTGAACGCGTTTCGTCCGGCCAGCATGAAGGAGATTTCGTTCGAATCAACCGGGTGCATCTTACCGTCATAGACGATGACGCGCACGTCACGGGCATACGATCCCGTCAGCGGGCCTTGTTCCATGCGGCTCATAATACCTTTCAGGATGGCCGGCATGAAGCGTGCATCGATGGCACCTCCCACGACGCTGTTGACGAACACAAGTTTTCCGCCCCATTCCAACGGCACTTCTTCCGTACCCTTTACGTTGATTTTGAACTCCTGACCTCCGAAGCGGTACGTATCCGGAGCCGGCATGCCTTCGTAATATGGTTCGACAATCAAGTGCACCTCACCAAACTGGCCTGCACCACCCGACTGTTTCTTGTGCCGGTAGTCCGCACGGGCCGCCTTCGTGATAGTTTCGCGATAAGGGATTTTCGGCTCTTCGTAGCGAACCTGAATTTTTTCATTATTTTCCAAACGCCACTTCAATGTGCGCAGGTGGAACTCACCCTGCCCGTGAACGATGGTCTGTTTCAGTTCTTTCGACTGTTCTACCACCCACGTCGGGTCTTCTTCGCGCATCCGATTCAAGATGGCCATCATCTTTTCCGTTTCAGCCTCATTCACCGGTTTGATAGCACGCGAATACTTCGAATTGGGATATTTGATGAAATTGAAACGGTTTTCCGCCCCCTTGCCGTTGAGGGTGTTGCCCGTCTTCACGTCCTTCAATTTCACAGTACAACCGATGTCACCGGCCCGCAATTCTTCCACCTTGATGCGGTTGGCTCCTGCACAAACGTAAAGCTGCGCCATGCGTTCCTTCGAGCCCCGGTCGGCGTTGGCCAAATCATCGCTTTCGTGCACCTTGCCGCTCATCACCTTGAAGTACTGCACCTCGCCGATGTGCGGTTCCACCGCCGTCTTAAAGAAGTACAACGACGTTGGTCCATCCGAATCCGGAACGATTACTTCGCCGCGCGTGTTGTGCACCTTTGGCATCTCCGATACGAACGGAACCACGTTGCCCAGAAATTCCATCAAGCGGCGTACGCCCATGTCTTTGCCGGCGCACACGCAGAACACCGGATACATGCCGCGGGCTGCCAGTCCCTTTCGAATACCTTCGCGCATTTCGTCTTCGGTCAGCGAATCTTGCTCGAAGAATTTTTCCATCAATGTCTCGTCGTTCTCAGCAGCAGCCTCTACCAACGCTTTGTGCATTTCCATGGCTTTGTCCATCTCTTCGGCAGGAATGTCCTCAATGATGGGGGCACCGCCTTCAGGCTTCCACGAATATTTCTTCATCAGCAGCACATCGATCAGTGCGTTGAAGTTCGGTCCTGTGGCGATCGGGTATTGGATGGGAACGACTTTCGATCCGTAAGCCTCGCGCAGTTGTTCCAAGATGTTGTCATAGTCGCACTTGTCGTTGTCCAACTGGTTGACCAGGAAAATGACCGGTTTGCCCAGTTTGTCTGTATAGCGGAAATTATTTTGCGTGCCCACTTCCACTCCATATTGTCCATTGAGCAGGATGATAGCCGTATCGGTAACGTTCATAGCCGTCACGGCGCCACCCACGAAATCGTCCGATCCCGGGCAGTCGATGATGTTCAGTTTCTTTCCGTTCCACTCTACATGGAAAACGGTGGAAAACACGGAATAACCATATTCCTGTTCCACCGGGAAGTAATCACTGACCGTATTTTTGGCGGCGACAGAACCGCGTCTTTTGATGACTCCACTCTCGAAAAGCATGGCTTCTGCGAGAGTGGTTTTCCCAGAGCCGGCACTACCCAATAAGGCAATGTTCTTGATTTCGTTTGTCTGATATACTTTCATAATATCTCTGATTTAATGGGTTATCGGCCCCATGCTGTGCATTGGGCCGTTTCTCATACGTTTGCGATGCGCAAAGTAGACATTATTTTTGAAAAAGGCAAACTACGCTCCGTGTTACTAAACAATGTTGTGCAGCATTATTCTGCTCCAAACACAACGATTCCGCAAACGTGCAGGCAAAACCCATATACACATTTGCGGAATCGGGATGGCTTTCTCCTTACGAGGTTAAAGGGACATCGTCCGTACGCTGCATGGTTCGCACACTACCAGACTTGCCACTATATAATAAGGAGAGGCGGAAAAACGACGCGTCCGACTTACTTGGCCAGACTATAGACGATATCCATCACCTGCTTGCCTATTTCGTCGGCAGCCTCCATCGTGGCAGCCTCGGAATAAACACGGATGATAGGTTCGGTGTTGCTCTTGCGCAGATGCACCCACTTGTCGGGGAAATCGATTTTCACACCGTCAATGTCGTTGATTTCTTCTTCCTTGTAGATTTCCTTCACCTTGGCCAGGATGGCATCCACGTCGGTCTCCGGGGTGAGGTCGATGCGGTTCTTCGCGATGCAGTAGTTCGGATAGGTGGCACGCAGTTCGCTCACCTTCTTGCCTTCGTGGGCCAGATGGCTCAGGAACAAAGCAATACCCACCAAAGCATCGCGACCATAATGGCTGGCCGGATAGATGACGCCACCGTTGCCTTCGCCGCCGATGACTGCGTTCGTAGCCTTCATCTTGGCCACCACGTTCACCTCGCCCACAGCCGAGGCGTTGTATTCCTGTCCGTATTTACGCGTCACGTCGCGCAGAGCGCGAGTGGAACTGAGGTTGCTCACCGTGTTGCCCGGCGTATGCTTCAGCACGTAGTCGGCCACCGTAACCAGCGTATATTCCTCGCCGTACATCTTGCCGTCTTCGCAAATCATGGCCAGACGGTCTACGTCCGGGTCAACCACGAAAGCCACGTCAGCCTTGCCACCCTTCATCAGTTCCATGATGTCGCCCAAGTTCTTCTCCAGCGGTTCGGGATTGTGCTGGAAATCGCCCGTCGGGTCGCAATAGAGTTTTTCCACGTGCTTCACGCCAAGTTGCTCGAGCAACGCAGGCAGTACGATGCCGCCTACCGAATTGACGCAGTCGATAGCTACGCGGAAATCAGCCTTGCGGATGGCTTCCACGTCGACCAGGTCGAGTGCCAGCACGCTGTCGATGTGGCGTTGGTTGTATGAATTGTCTTCACGGTAGTGCCCCAGATGATCCACATCGGCGAACTCAAATTCCTCGGCGGCCGCGATGCGCAATACCTCGTTGCCTTCAGCGGCGTTCAAGAACTCGCCATGCTCGTTCAGCAGTTTCAAGGCGTTCCACTGGCGGGGATTATGGCTTGCCGTCAGGATGATACCGCCGCAAGCGCCCTCCATTGTCACGGCCAGTTCCGTTGTCGGTGTCGAGGCCAGACCGATGTTTACCACGTCGAAGCCCATGCCCATCAGGGTTCCGCATACCACGTTTTTCACCATCTCGCCGGAGATGCGTGCGTCGCGTCCCACCACAATTTTGTTGCTCTTCACTGTAGTTGTCTTCCGAATCAGCGTTGCATACGCCGACGTAAATTTCACAATGTCCAGCGGGTTCAATCCCTCGCCGGCGTGTCCTCCAATCGTTCCGCGAATACCGGAAATAGATTTAATCAGTGTCATTTTTCTTAAGTATTTATATTGTTAGACAGATTTCTGTTGCATGTTTCCCTTACTGGGGGAATTGCATCTTCAGCTCGTAGAAACAGGGATAGACGTTCTGAATGGCATCGGACTGGCCGTTCTTGGCCGACACGATGAGGCGGATGTGCGTCCGGTCCGTACCGCTGGTGTTCGCCAGTCTCAGATAGGTCAACGGCATTAGCCATCCCGCCGGGACCGACTGTCCATAGACATACTGCATCATTCCGTCGCCGACGAACTGCCCCAGCACGGTCGAGGTGCCGCGGGTATAGCGAAACTCGTCGGGCGGAAAGCCCGTGCTGCCAAAGGCGGAGATGGTATCACAAGTGGACAATTTCACCTCCGTGAAGCGCACCAACACCAAGTCGTTCGACTTAGCCAGACGGGCACCCTCCCCCTCTGCTTGGTGCAACACGTTCATGTAGACGCCCTCGCCCGAGAATTCCACGTACTGGTTCTCGGTCGTGGTAGAATCTTGCGCCTGAAACTGCTCCATCGAAATCACTTCGATGTTCTGCTCGCGGATGAACTGCTTGATGATTTCGCGTTCCTCCTTCAGTTGCTCGGCATACGTTTTCGTATCCTTGCAACTCTGCATCCCTACCGCCAACAGCAGGGCAAGGAGTCCTGTTCCTATTTTCTTTATCATTTTTCTGTTATTTTTTCAACAAATATACTCAATTGACACAAACGACCGGCCTACGGCTTTCTTTTAATAACGATTTTTAGGAATGCGAGGCCGGGATTGTCCGGTTCAAATCTTCTTGGCCGTTTCCAGCAAGGGTTTGTAGGCATCCAACGCCTCTTCGAAACGGGCGATGGCTTCGTCCATCGTGCCGTAGAATTCGCCTCCCGATGCATTGAGGTGTCCGCCTCCGCCGAAGAACTCGGCCGCCACCTTGTTGCACGGGAAATCGCCTACCGAACGGAGCGACACCTTGATCATCTTCCGTTCGGTATCCTCGCGCAGGAAGCAGGAGAAGCACACGTCCTTGACGCTCAGGGGGATGTTGACGAAGCCTTCCGTATCGCCCTTCAGATAGGTAAAGCGCGACTGTTCGGCCTTGCTCAGCGAAATCATGGCTGCATGGTGGTCCTTGTAGACCTTCATCTTCTCGTACAACACGAAACCCATCAAGCGCAGACGATCTTCCGAATAGGTGTTGAACACCCGGCGGTAGATTTCATCCTTATCAATGCCCTTCGACAGCAGTTCGCTGATGATGAAATAGATTTCGCGCTGGTTGGAGTTGTAGGTGAAGCCGCCCGTGTCCGTCATCATGCCGGTATAGATGCATTCGGCTCCTTCCTTCGTAATGTCCTCGAAATAACCCATGCGGCAAATGAGGCGGAACACCAGTTCGGAGGTGGACGAAATCTCCGGATGCGAGATGACAATCCGGCAGAAATCGTCAGGATGCAGATGGTGGTCAATCAGGATTTTTCGTCCTTTGGCTGCCGCCACCGCATCCGCCATGCGGTCGATGCGGTTCAACTGATTGAAGTCGAGGCAGCAAATTACGTCGGCCCGGGCTATCAGCCGGTCGGCAAAATCCTTATATCGGTCGTACAGCACGATCTCCTTGGCACCCGGCATCCATTTCAGGAAGTCGGGGAACTGGTTCGGCACGACTACGTGGGCCGTCTTCCCCTGCGACTCGAAGAAATGCCACAAACCCAGCGACGAACCGATGGCATCGCCATCCGGCGACACATGCGACACAATGACTATCCGGTCCGCCCGGTCGAACCATTTGGAAAAATGGTCGATGCAGCTTTGTTCTATTATTTTCGTCAACATAACGCGTATTCTGTTTTTGAAAGGGCAAAAATAAGAAATAATCCGATAGCCTCCCAATGTTTCGGCCGCCTATTCCCGAAAAACCGTTTCTACCTCCACTTCCAATCTTCGCTTTTTCGTCACGCCGTACGATTCCGATTCAGTCCTGCCGTGCAGACAAACTCATGGCGGCGTTTCGCCCGGACGAATCAGCAAGGCGCCGTGCTCGGACAGGGGCGTGCACTCCAGCCCCAACGTCCGACATTCCTCCATCAGACGCTGTTGGCGCCGCGTCCCGAGCGAACGGTGCAGCACCACCCGGCCTACCGCAAACACCGAGCGCAGGTCCGCCACCCTGCCCCGGAAGCCGCCGGCCAGCACCAGCCAGTCCACCCGTAGCGGACTGCCGGCCTGCAAACCTCGCCACCGGTCATCGTCGACCGCACAAAGCGTCAGTCCCCGGAAGCGGACGATGCCGCCCTGCTTTTGCAACACTCCGTCGGCATATACGACCGGAAGCCGGCACGGCCGCTCCAGCCGATGCGCCCGTTCGAAACCGGACGCCACCCAACGATACTCGCGCTCGTCGCAAAGGCTGTCGGCCTGTACGTAGGCCCGTCCGTCTTCTGCCACATATTGGACCAGCAACCGCGAACTGTTGTAGACCACCACCGTCGGCTCAGTGATGCGCATGGCCTGCCACGAGGCATGGAAAAAGCCCGTCAGCCCACCGACCGCAAGCACCCATCCCCACCAGCGGACACGACACCAACCCAGCACGTGGAGCAGCAACAAGCACCCCGCGGCATAACACACCCCTACGGCCGTCCAATCGAACACATACACCGACTCCAATCCTTGTGAGAACTGCTCCACCGCACGCGCCATCCCGTTTTGCAGCCTCACCGCACCATCCAGCACAGGAGTCAGCCAGGCCTGCACCGGCGGCAGCCAGCACAAGGCCCACCAGGCTGCCACACCCCACAGAAGCACCGTCACCAGCCACACCGCCGGCACATTGACCAACAAGCCGAAGACCGGGAACCGGCCGAAATGATGCATCAACAAGGGGAAGCAGCCGGCCTGCGCCGACACCGACACCAACGTCAGTTGCCAGGCCCACGACACCCAGCGGTTCTGCACACGAAAGCGGTCGCGCAGCCACGGATACAGCACCAGAATGCCGGCCACCGCTGCAAACGACAACTGGAAGCCCACATCGCGAAGCCACAGCGGATTGCAACACAACATATAGAAAGCGGCCATCGCCCACACGTTCAGGCTCACATAGTCGCGTCCCCACATTCGGGCCACGATGAAGAACGACAGCATCACAGCCGCACGCACCACCGAAGCCGACAGCCCCGTGAACAAGGCAAACAACCACGTGGCGGCCAGCAGCACCGACTGCTGCAGCCAGACAGGGAAATACCGCCTCGGCAACAGGCGGAGCAGAAAGCCCAACAACGCACAAACGACACCCAGATGCAGGCCGGACAATGCCAGCACATGGCTGATGCCGGCAGAAGCATAGGCCTGGCGGATGTCGTCGGCCAACTCCGTGCGGTGTCCCGTCGTCAAGGCGGCCAGCACGGCATACACCTCGCCCTCGAATCCGCACGTCCGATAGCGGTGCAAAGCGGCATCGCGCATACGGAGTGCCCACCGCCGCACGCTGAAGGGGGCACGTCCCACGCTGCGACGCCAGCACCCGGAGTCGGCATAAGCCACGCCGGACACGCCCCGGCTTTGCAGATAGGCGGCATAGTCGAACGCATTTGGATTCCCGTCCGAAACGGGCCGGCGCACCATGGCACGAAACCACACCTCGTCCGACAAGCCGACCGAACGGGCCACCGTGTCCGACGGGACATACAACCACACGCATCGGTCCATCGGCCAACTGCGCCCGAGGCTGTCGCGCCGCTCCACCAACTGCAACGGAAGCAGCACCCGATGTTCTTTCTGCTGAGGAGAGGCCAACAAACGGCCCCGATAGACCGACGGGACAGGTGCATCCGCCCACTCCGTCCGGCGACAGGCCTCATCGGCCGCCCACCATCCGGCCCCTGCCCAAAATACGAAGAAAATCACGCCGGCCGTCCATCGCCGACCGAACGACAACGGCTTTGCCCGCAAGGCCGTCCAGCAAACACAAACCAGCAGGACCGAACCCACAAAGGGCACAACGTCCCGTCCCGCCTCAGAGGCGAGCCATCCGTGTGCACCGATGCCCCCTGCGAAAGGCAGCAGCAGGCGCACAAACGGATACAGGTTCAGATTTTTGACGGGATACACTCCCCTACCGCAATGCCTTCAACTGGTGAATCATGTCCATCGGATCGGGGGCGGCAAAGATGGTGTTGCCGGACACCAACACGTCTGCGCCCGCCCGGACCAGTTCGGCCCCGGTGGCCAGGTTCACCCCGCCGTCCACTTCGAGCAGGGCCTTCGATCCGGTGCGGTCAATCAGTTCGCGGGCCTCGCGCACCTTCTCCACACTGTGGGCGATGAATTTTTGTCCGCCAAAGCCCGGATTGACGCTCATGAGCAACACCATGTCTACATCGCGCACGATGTCCTTCAGCAGCGAGACGGGTGTCGACGGATTCAGCGTCACACCGGCCTGCATGCCGGCCTCCTTGATTTGCTGAACCACCCGGTGCAGGTGCACGCAGGCTTCGTAGTGAACGTTCATCATCATGGTGCCCAGCGCCTTGACCTCGGGGATAAACTTCTCCGGCTGTACAATCATCAGGTGCACATCCAGCGGTTTGCGGGTCAGTTTCGCCACGTATTTCAGCACCGGGAAGCCAAAGGAGATGTTGGGCACGAACACGCCGTCCATGATGTCGATGTGCAACCAGTCGGACTCGCTGCGGTTGAGCATGTCGATGTCAGCCGCCAGATTGGAAAAATCGGCCGAAAGCAAAGAGGGGGATATTTTCAGTTCCATATCGTATGTGTCAGTTTGGATGTGGCAAAATTAAGCCATTCCGGCAAGACGTGCAAACTTACGATTCTTTTTCAAGGAGGAGGTGCCGGGATATGAGCAAAAAAAAGGAGTACCGCTGTACTCCAACCTTTGTTAACCTTAAATCTAATACTATGAAAAACACATTGCAAA